>JAGVOQ010000013.1 GCA_020052645.1 Candidatus Omnitrophota bacterium | reverse complement strand
TAAGTTAGTTTCATTAGGGCAAGGGGTTCACGAAGGAGTCTTTATGAAAGATGCGGCGTTATTTGTGGCAGGAATTATTTTTTTTGTTGTCGGGCTGATGCATGTGGCAAGATTATATTTTAAAGTGGATGTTAAAGTATGCGAGCTGCCGGTGCCACTATGGACGAGCATTTATGGTTTTGTCGTTGCTTTTATTCTTGCTTTTTGGATGTTTACAGCTGTTCAATGATCCATATATCCCGGTATATGGATGTAAGGCTTTGGATGCCTGTTAATTTTCCCTTAGACAGTATCTGGAAGGAATTTTCTCTTGTCACCCCTTGATTAGAGTGTTAGAATACACAACTTAATGAAGAAGGGTGGATTTTGGAAGAAATAAGTACTCACGTATAGGCAAAATCAAGGTATAAGCACGCTATCCCTTGCTTAACACAGAAAGTGTAGACCTAACCTATTCCATACAAGGGAAGGGTCTAATTCAGAAAGGGTAATTGGACCTGAAGAATACATTACCCCTGTTCTTCAACTAGAAAGATTATAAGGAAAGAAGATCAGGGGTTCACTCGCCCGCCACTATTCCAATGGCGGGCTCATGAAGGAAAAGGAACTTTACTCCGTATTTTGTATATTTAAGAAATTAAAGTAGAAAATCCGGAGTTCACTCGCCCTGTTTGAATTAACTTTAAAGGAGCAGGGCTCATGAAGGAGGCTTTTTTAATGAAGAAAATATTTTATATTGTGTTAGACGGCTTAGGGGATACGCCTTTAAAAGAATTAGGAAATAAAACTCCTTTGGAAGCTGCTTTAACGCCCAATATGGATAAATTGGCGCGTGCGGGAAAGACCGGCGTTGTTTATACGGTGGCTAAAGGCATTGCCCCTGAATCTGATATCGCTGTAATCAGTCTTTTGGGTTATGATGCGCATAAATACTATACTGGCCGCGGGCCATTGGAGTCTTTTGCGGAAGGTTTGAAGGTGGAAGACGGCAATGTGGCTTTTCGGGTCAACTTTGCTACAGTTGAAGATGACGGCAAAACAATAAAAGACCGGCGCGTGGGGAGAAATTTAAGCACTCAAGAGGCAGAGCTTTTAGCTAAGGAGATCAATTCTAAAGTTACGTTGACCAACGCGACCTTTGAATTCAAAAGCACGATCGGTCACCGGGGCATCCTGGTTATTCGCGCCATGCATACACAGCTTTCAGCCTGGATCACCAATTCAGATCCGGCATATGACCGCGAAGGAGTTTTTGGTTTAGCCAAAGAAAAATTTGAGCCGTTTGTGGATGAGTCCAAGCCCATGCCGGGCTATGAAAAATCTCAACCCGCGATTGACGCTGCGAATCTATTGAATGAATTCACATTGAAGTCACATCAGGTTCTACAGGAAGCAGTGATTAATAAAAAGCGTGTGGCTGACTGTAAAGTTCCGGCTAATGTTATTTTAAGCCGAGATGCAGGCGATCATTTGCCGAAATTTCCTCCCATGGCTGAACTTTATAAAGTTAAGTTTGGGTCTTTTGTCGAGATGCCGGTTGAAAAAGGCATCGCCCTTCTAACGGGAATTTCTATCGTAGATGTTCCTTCGCGTACCGGGCACGCGGACGTGGATTACGCGGTTTGGGCGAAGATTGCGTTGCAGAAGATCAATGATTATGACGGTCTTTATATCCATATTAAGGGTCCGGATGAGCCAGGGCATGACGGTGATTGTGAATTGAAAAAGGCTTCCATTGAGGCTATTGACAAGTATTTTTTCGCGAATCTCTTGCCGCATTTAAAAATGAGCGACTGCATTATTGTTGTAACGGCGGATCATTCAACGCCGTGCGCCTTAAAGGCGCATTCGGCGGATCCTGCTCCGTTGCTAATCTGCGGCGGAAAGATCAAATCCGACGGAACCATGAGTTTTTCTGAAAAAGCCGCTGCCGAAGGGTCTCTGGGTGAAATCCTAGGTAGAGATTTGATGGGGCTTTTAATAAAATTAGCCAAAGAATAAGCGCGTACAAAAATTGATTATTAAGTGTCAATGGGGACAGATCGGAACAACGCGATCTGTCCTTTTTTGATTTAAGGTATTATGAAGATAAAAAAATATGATTGCATTGTGGTAGGGGCAGGCCATGCCGGCGTTGAAGCATGTATGAGCGCGGCGCGCATGGGGTGTCGTGTTTTACTTTTGACCATGACGCGCGATACAATCGGGGCCATGTCGTGTAATCCTGCTATAGGCGGTATTGGCAAGGGGCAATTGGTAAAAGAGATCGACGCTCTTGGCGGCGTCATGGGACGTGCTGCTGATGTCTGTGGTATTCAGTTCAGGATCTTGAATTCTTCCAAAGGGCCTGCTGTTAGGTCGTCACGAGCTCAGGAGGATATGTTTAAATATAAGAAATATATTCAAAAATTAGTCGCATCTCAGAAAAATCTGCAAATTAAAGAAGCCGAAGTTACAGAGCTTCTTGTAGAGGCATCTCAGGTTCGCGGTGTTAAGACGTCTGACGGGGAATGTTTTTTTGCTCAAACAGTGGTTTTAACCCCAGGTACTTTTTTAAATGGCCTTATTCATATTGGGTTGACTCATTTTCCAGGCGGGCGGTTGGGAGAAAATCCGGCGATAAAATTGTCAATAAATTTAAAAAGTCTTGGTTTTAAATTGAGCCGGTTTAAAACAGGGACATGTCCGCGCCTGGACGGTAAGACAATCGATTATAAAAAAATGATCCGCCAGGACGGTGATCGATTCCCGAAGGCTTTTTCTTTTTCTACTAAGAAGCTTTCGCGCAAGCAAGTGCCTTGCTTTATCACTCATACGAATCAAAAGACACATGAGATCATTCGTTCTGGGCTTGATCGCTCACCGCTCTATACAGGTAAGATTAAAGCTACGGGCGTGCGCTATTGTCCTTCTGTTGAAGATAAGATTATGCGATTCGGCGAACGCGACGGTCATCAGGTTTTTATTGAACCTGAGGGCCTTGAATCCGACGAGATTTATCCTAATGGCATCTCGACCAGTTTGCCTGAAGATATTCAATTAAGGATGATCCATTCGATCCCCGGGCTTGAGCGCGCCAAAGTTTTAAAACCCGGCTATGGGATTGAATATGACTATGCAGATCCAACGCAATTGCGTTTGAGTTTAGAGACAAAACTTTGTAAAAATCTTTATTTTGCCGGCCAGATCAATGGAACAACGGGCTATGAAGAAGCAGCCGCTCAAGGGCTTGTTGCTGGGGTGAATGCCGCTCTTCGTGTGCAGAAAAAAGATTCTTTTGTCTTAGGCAGGAATGAGGCCTATATTGGTGTTTTGATAGACGATTTGGCCACGAAAGGGACTAATGAGCCTTATCGTATGTTTACGTCGCGCGTCGAGTATCGTTTGATTTTACGCGAAGACAACGCGGATCTTCGATTACGCGCTGTTGGATATTCTTTGGGGCTTGTGAGTAAAAAAGAATATAAGATTTTCAAAGAGAAGAATATGGATATCCAGAAAGGTGTCGAGGCCTTAAAGAAAATACGGCTTAAACCCGGTCAAGTGGATAAGATATTAAGAAAACGGGGGATTCCGGAAAAAGGAAAATCTGCTACGCTTGAAGAGTTGCTTAAAAGACCTGAGCTTTGTTGGGAAGATATCAAGGGTCTCAAAGAGCTTAAAAAGTTGAGTTTTTTAAAAAATAATGAAGTTGTCTGCCAGGTTGAGATAGAGATCAAGTATGCGGGTTTTATCCATCGCCAACTGGAGGAAGTTGCTCGTTTTAAAAGGATCGAAAAAATTAAGATTCCACAAGAAGTGGATTTTAAGAATATTTTGGGGCTTTCAAAAGAAATTGCAGAAAAGCTGGATAAATTTAAACCTGTTTCTTTAGGGCAGGCTGCAAGAATTTCCGGTGTAACGCCTGCGGCTATCTCACTTCTTTCGGTCTATTTTCATAAAAGAGGCCGTGAGCAGGCCTAAAAGTGCTATAGCAGTAAAAGACTTACGTTATTTTTAGGTTCTTTTGTTTTTGTAGTTTTTTATGCTACTTTGTGGTTTAATATATATGTTCCAAGTTTTTTAAACAATTTTTCTAATTTGCTCGATACACATAAAAAGGAGAGATTTATGAGGAGGTTCCGTAAAAAAAGCCCACAAAAAGGGTTTTTGATGCGGCTGGAGAAGTTGTTTTCTCCTCAATGGGCCCAAAAAGGATTTGCCCCGTTAGAGAAAACTGTCGATTTCAATCAGCAGCCATCAGTCGATGGGGGTATAGAATTCCGATCAGCGCAGACTGTTAGAGAACAAAGTTCTCTAATGGGGTTTACGCTTCTTGAAATCATGATCGTTGTCGCTATTATTGTTGTTATCGCTGCCATCGCTATCCCTGCTGTTTTAAGATCAAGGGTTACGGCGAATGAAGCCGCAGCTGTCACAAGCCTAAAAACCATTAATTGGGCGACCATCACTTATAAGGCAACCAATGCGGTTTATCCGTCTAATTTAACTGATTTATCTACGTGCGACCCAAGCTATATTGATAGCGTGTTGGCATCCGGGGCCAAGCAAGGTTACAATTTTTCTCTTATTTCAACCAATTCAACTTTTAGCGTTACAGCTGTTCCCACGGTTCCTAATATCACAGGTGTGCGGACTTTTTACACAGATACAGGCGGCGTGATTAGGGCTTCCAACAACGGGACAACTGCGGATGAGACGAGCACGCCCATATAAACTTGTTTCCCATCGGTAAGGTTCGCATAATCATGGCATCGATCGCTCAGAATTATCGTCAATTAAAAAGTTTCAGCCAATCTTTGGGCACTGATCTTTTTGGTGTTGCCGATGTATCATCAGTGAAAGCTGATTTTATTTTAGACGAAAAGACAAAACAAAAGATCAACAGGGCCGTTGTTTTAGGGGTTCGGCTTTCGTCGCTTGTGTTATCCGAAATTGATCAGGCACCGACCAAGCTTTATTTTCACCATTATCGTACGGCCAATATGTTTTTGGATCAGTTGGCCTTTATGGTTGCCGGATGGATTGAAAAAAAAGGTTTTTTAGCTCTTCCCATCCCTGCATCGCAGATCATTGATTGGGAATTGCAGCGGGCGCATCTGTCGCACCGTAAAATAGGTTACTTGGCGGGAATCGGCTGGATAGGTCGCAGCAATCTTTTGGTGAGTGAACGTTTCGGTGCGCAATTTAGGTTAGCGACGGTGTTGACAGATATGCCTTTAAAGGCCGATAAACCGTTGAAAAAAGATTGCGGCTCGTGTTTTGCGTGTGTGAGCGCTTGTCCTTGTGGCGCTATCCAAAAGGAAAGAGAAAATTTTAAATACAAAGACTGCTCGGAAAAATTAAAGAGTTTTCAGAAACAAAATATTGTCGGCCAATACATTTGTGGTGTTTGTGTTAGGGCCTGTGGAGGTAAACGTGGCAAAAATAACTAAGTCTAAGGCACAGTTTGAAGCTTTGTCAAAAATAAGTAGGGCGATTACATCGGATTTATATCTGGAAGATATTTTGAGGCTTATCGTAACGGTTTCTGCACAGGCTCTTGGGTCAAATTTATGTTCACTGATGCTTTTAAATGAAAAGAATGAGCTTGTTATCCGTGCCACGCAAACTGTCTCTGAAGCCTACACGAAGAAACCCCCGATTAAAATTGGGGAAGGGATCAGCGGGAGAGTGGTGCAGGATAATAAACCCGCCATGGTTTATAATATCTTAAAAGAGAAAGATTATAAGTATAAAGAAATTGCGTTTAAAGAAGGCATCTGTTCTCTTTTGTGCGTACCCTTAAGCGTTAAAGGAAAAGTAATGGGTGTCATTAACCTCTATACGTCAGAACCGCACAAATTTACTAAACACGAAGTGGAAGTATTGACTATGGTTGCCAATGAAGCTGCTCTTGTTATTGAAAATACAGAGCTTTTGGTTAAGACTAAAGTGATACAGGAAGAACTTGAGACCAGAAAATTGATTGAGCGCGCCAAGGGAATACTTATGAAGGAAAGAAAAATGGATGAACCAGAGGTTTATCGGCTGATCCAAAAATTCAGTATGGATAGTCGTAAGACCATGCGCGAAGTGGCGGAAGCGATTATTTTGAGCAATGATATGAAGGGAAAGCTGTAAAACAGGGAACAGGGATCAGGCAGCAGGTAACAGAAAATAAGTTTGCTGTTACCGGTTACCAGATGCCCGATGCCGGAAAAATGACTAAGCAATCTATTCGCATAGCGCTGGCCCAGGTGAATTTGACTGTCGGTGATCTTGCCGGTAATAGAGACAAGATCATTGCGTGGATTAAAAAAGCCGAAAAAGAAAAAGCAGATATCATTTCTTTTCCGGAAATGGCGATTACGGGTTATCCGGCGGAAGATCTTTTATTAAAAACGCAATTTATTCAGGATAATATTTTTGAATTGAAAAATGTCGTACGTCAAGTCGGTGATATTGCAGCGGTTATTGGTTTTGTCGACAAGAAAGAGAAGGCGCTTTATAACGCGGTGGCCATCGTTTGCCGGGGAAAAATACGCGAGGTATACCACAAGGTTTTTTTGCCCAATTACGGCGTATTTGATGAAAAACGATATTTTGAATCCGGAAAAAAATTTCCTGTTGTGAAGGTGGGTGTAAATGCTATTGGTTTTAATATTTGCGAAGACATTTGGCACGCCAATGGCCCTGTTAAAAAACAGGCTTGCCAGGGTGCGCGGCTAATCGTTAATATCAATGCCTCGCCGTATCATATGGGTAAAGGCCTGATGCGTCAGAAGATTTTGCAGGAACAAGCAAGGACTAACCATGTTTTTGTTTCTTATGTGAATCTTGTCGGCGGCCAGGATGAGCTTGTGTTTGACGGACAGAGCATGGTGATAGATGATCGAGGGCGCCTGATCGCTAGGGCCCAGGCCTTTAAAGAAGAACTTCTGATAACGGATATTTCTTTGAAACCAACGAATAAGAAGATGCGAATTTTTTTAAAGGATCCCTGCGTGGATAAGCCGGCCCTTGCGCCTTTGGGTATTTTTAAAAGTAAAGATACGTTCGAAGAAGTCTATGAAGCGCTTGTGCTTGGCTTAAGAGATTATATCGGTAAAAATAATTTTAAAAAAGTCGTTTTGGGATTAAGCGGAGGGATAGATTCTTCGCTTGTCGCTTCACTTGCCTCGGATGCCATAGGCCCAAAGAATGTTATTGGTGTTTCTATGCCTTCGGGTTTTACGTCCGACGCATCAAAAGAAGATGCGCAAAAGTTAGCTCAAAATTTAGGCATGGAATTTAAAACAGTCCCTATTCAGGGCATTTTTGAAAAATATCTTGAATTGTTTAAAGAAGTTTTTGCAGGGCGGTCCGCCGATATCACGGAAGAAAATCTGCAAGCCCGGATTCGGGGCAATATCATTATGGCCCTTTCAAATAAATTTGGGTATTTGGCGCTTAATACCGGCAATAAATCCGAGGTGTCCTGTGGGTATTGTACGCTGTATGGCGACATGGCCGGCGGTTTTGGCGTGATCAAAGATGTGCCAAAGACGCTTGTCTATCAATTAAGTGCGTATAAGAATAAAAAAGACGGACGTGAGGTCATTCCTCAACGTGTTTTTGATAAAGCGCCGACCGCAGAGTTAAGGCCTAACCAAAAGGATTCTGATAGTCTGCCTGAATATGACCTTTTGGACAAGGTGCTCAAGCTTTATGTGGAAGAGGATAAAAGTGTCGGCGAGATGGCGCACAGTGGGATTCCTGAAAGTGTTGCCTTGCGCGTTGTCAAGATGGTTGATTCCAATGAATACAAGCGCCGCCAAGCGCCTCCAGGGATTAAAATTACGCCGAAGGCTTTTGGAAAGGATCGCCGGATGCCTATTACGAACTGGTATCGTTAGAAGAGGTTTTTGATTGACCTGTCGTCGAGCATGTGTTAATCTGTTGTTTCAAATGAGGCCATAATTCATAAAGAGGATACCAAGTTTTCAATTATGATTATTTTATAGAGAACGCGCTTATAAAGAAAGGGGCTTTCCATGGATGAAATTCTTGAAATTTTGCAGAAGGATGCAAGGATCGCACCGCAAGAGATTGCTAAGATGACCAAAAGCAAACTCAGCGACGTAAAAAAGAAGATTCGTAGGTATGAAAAAGAAGGAATGATCTTAGGTTATAAAGCGATCATTAACAAAGAGGTGGTTGATGTCAAGGGCAGTGAAGTACGCGCGCTGATCGAAGTTAAGGTCGCTCCTCAAAAAGATTTAGGGTTCGATAAAGTGGCAGAGCGTATTTATGGTTTTCCGGAAGTGGTCAGCTGTTATCTTTTGTCAGGCGGCTATGATCTCCTTTTGGTCGTAGAGGGCAAAGATTTAAAAACCGTAGCGCGCTTTGTGGCGGAAAAGCTTTCTCCTATGGAGCATGTTCGGGGGACTGTGACGCATTTTTTATTAAAAAAATACAAAGAAGACGGGATGAATTTGAAGTCTAAAGAAGAAGACAAGAGATTGGCGATATCGTATTAATATTAAGTTACTGAACGTTTCTTGAAGTTCCATAAGGTTCCTTAAGGTTGCTTTTGTAACTTTAAGGAACATCAAGAAACATAAGGTAACCTTAAGAAACATTATGATGAAAAAGAACCTTATATCTAACGTTGTGCAGAACATGAAGCCTTCCGGCATACGGGCGTTCTTTGACTTGGTGTTGGGGATGAAAGATGTTATTTCCTTAGGCGTGGGAGAACCTGATTTTGTTACGCCCTGGCATATCCGCGAAAGTTCTATCTATTCCATTGAGGAAGGATACACGTCTTACACGTCGAACAAAGGGCTGGTGAAGTTGAGGACGTATATTGCCCAGGATTTAAAGAAACGCTTTGGCCTTATTTATGATTTAAACGACGAAATTCTTGTAACCGTGGGTGTGAGCGAAGGTGTGGATGTTGCGATGCGCGCTCTTTTGAACCCGGGCGAAAAGGTGCTTGTGTGCTCGCCCTGTTATGTCTCCTATGGCCCCATGGTAGAATTGGCAGGCGGCGTGCCTGTGTATATTTCTCTGACGGAAAAACAAGGCTTTAAACTTACGCCGAAACTTTTAGAAAAAAATATAACACCCGATGTTAAGGCCATCATGTTGAATTATCCTTGTAACCCAACAGGGGTTTCTTATACAAAAAAAGAGCTTAAAGATTTATGTAAAATCATTGTTAAAAACGATCTTTTGGTTATTTCCGATGAGGTTTATGGAGATCTAACCTATGATTTTGATCATACGGCGTTTCCGACGCTTGTCAATGCCCGCGAACGGACCGTTTATCTAAATGGATTTTCAAAAACTTATGCTATGACAGGCTGGCGTGTGGGATATGTCTGCGGCCCAAAAGAGATAATTGCTGCGATGACTAAGATCCATCAGTATACGATCATGTGCGCTCCGATTATGTCGCAGATGGCCGCCTGTGAAGCTTTGGCAGGATCACGCGAACCCATCGATGAGATGATCCGTGAATATCATCGACGTCGGGAATTTGTGGTTGGTAGGCTTAATGAAATTGGCTTGAAGTGCCATAAGCCTCAAGGGGCTTTTTATGCTTTCCCTTCCATAAAATCGTGCGGTTTGAATTCGGTTGATTTTGCGTCAAAGCTTTTAAAAGAAAAAAGGGTCGCTGTTGTCCCTGGGACCGCGTTTGGTCCTGAAGGAGAAGGGTTTATTCGAATTTCTTATGCTTCTTCGTTTGACCATTTAAAAGAAGCGTTTGATCGAATGGAAGAGTTTATCAACAACAAGTGCCGCTAAAGGGCACAAAACCGTTTTCTTCGACAACGGTGTTGAAGATATTTATTTAGGAGGAATTAACAATGAGCGTCAGACAAGAGATGTTGAAGAGTATTGAGAGTAAAAAGTTTGTTCCTGTAAACAAGCCCAAAAAAGTTTCCAGCTATTTTGGCATTAACACGTTTAGCATTCCGACAATGCGCAAGCATGTTTCCAAAAAGACGTTTGAAGCTTTTGAAAAATGGCTCGAGGAAGGAAAACAGATCACTCTGACCCAGGCCAATGAAATCGCGGATGCCATGAAGAATTGGGCGATTTCCCGGGGTGCTACTTACTACACACACTGGTTTCAGCCGATGACGGGCTTGACTGCGGAAAAACATGACAGTTTCATTTCGTTTAGCGGCCCCGGCAAGGTGATTGAGAAGTTTTCGGGCTCTAAGTTGATTCAGGGCGAGCCGGATGCCTCAAGTTTTCCTTCAGGAGGTATTCGCACAACTTTTGAAGCGCGCGGTTATACGGCCTGGGATCCTTCAAGTCCGGCTTTTATTATCGAAAGCGAGCTTGGCAAAACGCTTTGTATTCCGACGATATTTGTCTCTTATCACGGATACGCTTTGGATAAGAAACTTCCGCTGTTACGTTCCATCGAAGCCTTGAATCAATCTGCTGTTAAATTCTTAAAATTTTTCGGCAATAAAACAGTCAAAAAAGTTTGTTCAACATGCGGCGCTGAACAGGAATATTTTTTGATTGATAAGAATTTTTACAAGATGCGCCAGGATCTTATTTTAACAGGCCGCACATTGGTGGGCGCCGCATCACCGAAAGACCAGCAGTTGGAAGATCAGTATTTCGGTTCTATTAAGGAGCGTGTGATCAACTTTATGTACGAGTTGGGTGAGGAAGCTTACAAGCTTGGGATTCCTGTTATGACGCGCCATAACGAAGTGGCGCCTCATCAATATGAATTCGCGCCGATTTTCGAAGAGTCTAATATCGCCGCAGATCATAATCAGCTTTTAATGGAACTAATGAAGAAAGTAGCTTTACGCCATGACATGGTTTGTTTATTACATGAGAAACCTTTTGCCGGCGTTAACGGCAGCGGTAAACATCTCAATTGGTCGCTTGCTGATGATAAGGGAAATAATCTTTTGAATCCCGGTTCAACGCCTGAAGGTAATTTGCAATTTTTGGCGGTTTTGGCGAGTGTGCTAAGGGCTGTGTATAAATATTCTGATTTATTGCGCTCAAGCGTCGCACATGCCGGTAATGAACATCGCCTGGGGGCTAACGAAGCGCCGCCGGCGATTATTTCTGTTTTTCTTGGCGATCAGTTGACAAATATCTTGGATAGGATCGAGAAGGGCAAAAAGTCAGAGATCAGCCGTCAGGATATTGTGGACCTGGGCGTTTCGGGATTGCCGTTGGTTAATAAAGACACGACGGATCGGAATCGAACATCGCCTTTTGCTTTTACGGGCTCGAAGTTTGAATTCAGGGCCGTTGGTTCTTCTCAGAACATTTCAACATCTATCGCGTTTATTAATACGATTGTTGCGGACTCTCTTGATTATGTGCGGGAACGAATAGCCGATGCGGCAAAATCCAAAGATTTTAACACCGCTGTTTTAGGAGTGATCGCTGATTTGATCCGCGATACCAAGAAGATCCGTTTTGAGGGTAATAATTATTCTGACGACTGGAAGAAAGAGGCGGCCCAGCGCGGTTTGCCTAATGTACCGTCGACAGCAGAGGCCTTGAAGGCGTTGGTAAAGGGGGAGAATATCGCTGTTTGTGAAAAATATAAAGTTTTTACAAAAGAGGAGCTTCGCTCCAGATATAAAATCTGGCTGGAGAGTTATATTAAGATTCTTGAAATTGAAGCTAAGACGTTGAATGAAATGGTCAACGCCTGTATTGTCCCGAATGCTTTTGATTATCAGGGTTTATTGGCTCATAATCTTGATTCTATCGTCGCTTTAAAAGATAAGGCTGGCTTAAAAGTTCAGGAGCCGGCTCTTGAGGATCTAAAGACGCATTTGAGCGAAGTGACGGAGATGATCTATTATGTGCGAAAAAATGCTCAAAGCATGATGAAATTCCTGGAAGAGACGCATAGTCTTCCTGAAGAAGAAAAAGCCAAGCATTTCTTTACGGACTTAAAGCCGTTGATGGAGCATATCCGCAAACACGCTGATCTCCTAGAATGTGTTATTTCCGACGAGCATTGGGATTTGCCGAAGTATAGGGAAATGTTGTTTGTAAAATAAAATGAAGGCGTAGCTTATGAAAATATCGCAAAATGATATTTTCATAAGCTACCTGCCTGAATTTTGCCCAGAACTAATTTTTATAAAAAATTAGTTCTGGGTTTCACAAGATTGGACATCTAGGTGTTTAAAACCACAGACACTCGTTCAATTAAGATGTACAAGCTGCACTTTACATTCATTAACACTTTGTAAAGTGTTTGCTCATTAAAGGAGAATATGCCCGATATCAAATTTGATTTTAACAATATGCTGGCCTCTAATATCGGCCGTCAGCATGGCATTACTGAAATCGAGCTTAAGCAATTTTCCAAGACCGCGTTAAAGGCGCATAAACATTTGCGTTCTGTTTTGTCGAATCCGACGAGCCGCTTGCGGCTTAATCTTGAGTGGGCGATGTTGCCGTATCAGGAGGAATCTGAGATAAAAAAAATTCAAGATTTAGGAGATGAGATCGCTTTTAATTATGATAATGTCTTATCTTTAGGAATCGGAGGTTCTTACCTTGGGTTAAAGGCAGCGCAAGAGGCGTTGAAACCTCCTTACTACAATGAGTTCGCAACGCTACGTTCGAAACGCGCAAAAATATATTTTGAAGGCAATAACCTGGATCCAACCCCGTTAAACGTTTTGTTGGAAAATCTGGATTCTAAAAAAACCTTTGTCGTTGTTATTTCAAAATCTGGAGAAACGACGGAAACAAAGGCTGTTTTTGAGGTTGTTGCCCAATGGCTTAAAGACAACGTTGGTTCGACGTATGGCCGTCAGATCGTCGCTATTACGGATCCAGCATCCGGCAGCTTGCGTCAAAGAGTCCATGAAGAGCAAAAAAAGGATCCATTAAGTTTTCGGGCATTGCCTCTGATGCATGGCGTGGGAGGGCGATTTTCTGAACTCAATATGGGCCTTTTGCATTTGGCGATCATGGGCATTGACTGTAAGGATGTCCTTGTTGGTGCCGCGGCAATGGCTGATCGCTGTTCGAGTGCGAATTTTTTAAAGAATCCCGCGTATCTTTATGCGGCGCTTCAGTTCCTCGCGTATAAAAAGAAAAATAAGCGCATCGCTGTTTTTATGCCTTTTACCGAATCGTTGAAATCAACAGCAGACTGGTATTGTCAGTTGCTGGCTGAAAGTACTGGAAAAAAATTTACGCGCAAGGTCAAGGTCTTAAACGACGGCAGCGAGGCCTGGAGCCTGGATGGTGCGCGTGCTTGCGGTGTTGGCCGCACACCTGTGCCTGCGCGCGGGACTACAGATTTACATTCAATCCAGCAGAATAATGTCGAAGGGGAAAATGATAAGACCGTAACCATGATCCGCGTTGAGTCTTTTAAGAACGATGTCAAGGTTCCAACTCCTGATGGTATTTTGTCAGGGAAGTATTTCGGTCAATTATTGGCTCTGGCCCAGGAAGCGACGGAGTGGGCCCTGGTTTTAAACAACAGGCCTAATTGTACGATTGCTATGTCTGAAGTTTCTCCTGCCACGTGGGGAGGGCTTCTTTTTTTCTTTGAGCTTGCCACAGCCTTTGAAGGAGAGTTGTTGAATATCAATGCTTTTGATCAGCCAGGGGTGGAAAGCTATAAGAATTATATGTATTATAAGCTGCGTAAGCCCGGTCTTTCGAAGGCGATTGCCCAAGAAATTCAAAAGCATCCTTTAAAGAAGGATAAAAAATATATACTTTAGAAGAAATAGGTTATTTGTTAAGGAGAATGATTCCTCGTTTTCATCTAAAAAGACATAAAAGACGGAAGACGAGGAGTTCGTTCACCCCCCTAAGTTTTTCATAAGGGTAGGGGGTTTTTGAAAAAACTGACTCCGTATTTTTTCAATAAAAGAAATTTAAGTAGATGTTTTGCTCCATATCTTCTTTTAAGAATAACATTAAGGAGGGAAGATTCGGAGTTAATTCCTGTAAAAATACAGGAATTAAGAGTTCACTCGCCCCCCGGATTATTTTCACAGTGGTGGGGCTCGCGAAGGAGGTGGTTATGGTGTTAATCATTTTTTTGGTCTTATTAGCTCTTGTGTTGATAGGATTTCTCATCATTTACAACATGCTTGTGACATTAAAGGTGAGAATTGAAAACGCATGGTCTCAGATTGATGTCCAATTAAAACGCCGCCATGACCTTATTCCCAATTTAGTCGAAGCTGTCAAAGGCTACATGGCTTATGAAAAAGATACCTTAGAATGCGTCATCAAAGCCAGAAGTCAGGCTGTCCAGGCCAACGGTATGAAAGATAAGTCCGAGGCGGAGAACTTTTTAAGTCAGACATTGCGCTCTTTATTCGCTGTTGTTGAGAAGTATCCGGAATTGAAAGCGAATCAAAACGTCTTAAAGCTTCAGGAAGAGCTTACATCGACAGAGAATAGGATCTCCTTCGCGCGCCAGTACTACAATGATGAGACCGCTCGATACAATACTCAGATCCAAATGATCCCGATTGTCTTTGTGGCTCGAATGTTTGCTTTTACCGCTAAAGATTTTTTCCAGATTGAAGACAAGTCAGAAAAAGAAGTACCTAAAGTACAGCTTTAAGAGATATCTAGGTTAAGGTTTAGGTTAAGGTTAGGAAATTCTTAACCTTAAGTCTTAGCCTTAACCTTTTTATTTTTATGCCTTTTTCATTTATAGATATTGAAGAAAAGAAAAGCCGCGTTATTTCCTTCCTGTTCGTCTTTATTATATTGTTTTACTTTTTAACAGCTTTTTTAATCCTGTTCGTCGTTGAAAACTACGCGCTGAGATCAGAGATCTCCTTTAAATATTTTTTTTGGCCGCCGTTAAATCATATCGCTGTTATTTTCCTAATAGCGCTTCTAGTCGGTTTTTGTCATTGGACGATTTCAACCAGCAATTTGATTGATAAAATGTCTTTAGTGATTGGTGCTGAGCCTCTTGATGCGAAAGACGCGTATCATCAGGTTTTTAAAAATATTGTTGAAGAAGTGAGCGTCGCGATCGGCGGCACACGTTTAGAACCCCTTGTGATCCCGAGCGCCGGGATGAATGCTTTTGCGCTTCAGGATTTTAATAAACGCGCTTGTATAGGAGTGACAGAAGGTTTATTGGCGCGTCTCAGTCGAAGTCAGTTGGAGGCGGTGGTCGCCCATGAGGCTGGGCATATTAAAAGCGGTGATTGTCTTTCAACAACAGTTATTTGTTCTTTATCGGAGATTTACGAAACTATTCTTATGAAAATGAATTCAGGGTTTCGCGGCTTGCGTGGGCGTGGCGCAGGCCTGGCGGGTTTAGTTTATCTGGTGATTGGTTTTATGAATTTTATGAGCAAATTGATGCGGGCGTTTATTTCAAGACAAAGAGAGTATCGGGCTGACGCGTTAAGCGTGAGGCTCACGCGGGACCCTTTGAGTCTAGCTGAAGCCCTTGAGTTGATTTCAAGCCGATGGCGGGGCGAAGGGTTGCCTGAAGCCAGAATGGAATCTATTTTTATAGTGAACCCTAAGATGAATTCTTTAGATGACGCCTCCGGATTTATTTCTGATGTTTTTTCCACGCATCCGCCGATAGATGAGAGAATTGCTATTTTGGCGGATATGGCGCATTTGACACATGAGCAAATAGAGGAGCGCTTAAAAAATTTTAAGAGAGTTTCTCCTGTTGTTTCGCCGGAAACGAAAAGTGCTGAAGGAATATTTTCAACTCATGGGCGTTGGTCTATTTTTTTAAATGATGCATGGTGCGGCCCGTTTTCTTTAGAGGAATTAATGAAGATAGAGGCTGTAAAGCCTGACACATGGGTAACGCCTGAAGGTCATGCCGTGACTAAACATGCTTATGAAGAAGGCGCTTTGATTGAGATGTTTAAAGAACGGGGAGAAAAAAACGATTTTGATTGTCCTCATTGTCGAGCTCCGTTAATTGAGATGAGTTATGAAGGCGCGCCTTTTTGGAGGTGTTCATGTTGCGAAGGTTCTTTTGTCGGCCAGGATAAGATCAGTCGGATTTTGATTAGGGCTGATAAGGTTTTTTCTGACGAAACATTGCGTTTGGCGGGTGTTGTTATGAAGGAAAAAGAGAAATTTAACCTTGGGATAACGCGTACGAAAATGAATAACGCCTGGATATTAGATTGTCCTAAATGCCGCTCAAAGATGCGGCGTCAGTTTTTTGTTTATTCTTATCCGATTGAGATTGATCGATGTGCTTCGTGTGATTCTATCTGGTTTGACAAGCAGGAATTGGAAATATTGCAGTATCTTTATGAAAATAAGGAAGAATTTTTTGATGGCAAGGGTTTCTAAACCAAGTGTTTTAGGAGCTGTAGCAGGAAGATTTTTGTTCCTGGATAAGGGTGCAGATATCGGCCTTTGAAATTGAGCCGATCTCTGTAAATTCAAGGCCCACCCGATGTTGCATGGAATAGGGTTCTTGAGCGGCCCACACAATACGGGCAATGCCGAAAATGGGCTGCGGCCTGTTTTTGAGTTTGACGCGGAAATAAACATATGCGCCCAGCGGCACAGGGCCGTCAGCTAAGAAGCAAATACCGCCTTCGCTGATATCGCAGATCAGGGTATTCTGGTATCGATTGTCATTTAAGAATCTGTATTCAATGGGCGAGCTGATCTTGATGCGCTTGAATCTGCGCATGTCTTCCGGGAATCGGTCATTAATAAAAAAAGCCACGTTTTGCCTCACATGTTGAAGAGGTCCGTGGCCGATTAAAATATAACATACAATAAACAGATTTTCAATGGTTGAGGGTTGGGATATAATAGAAGCCTATGAAGAGCATTGTGACAAAAAGAGGCGATAAGGGGGAGACTTCTTTGTACCGGGGCGGCAGCGTGGCCAAGAACCATCCTCGGATTGAATTGGGAGGCGCTTTGGATGAACTGTGTTCATTTTTAGGGATGTCTAAAAGTCTGCTCAAAAATAAAAAAATGAAGGTCTGCTTGGCGGAAATACAAAAAGATCTTTTTGTGATAGGTGCTGAGGTGTCAACAAGACCGCCTTTTGTTAATAAGTTAAAGCGTCTGTTGAATTCTTGCGATATCGTGCGCTTGGAAGAATTGATCGAACTTCTGGAATCAAAAAACGGATGCCGTAAGCTTGCTTTTTGCTTACCCGGGGGAAGCTTCATTTCTTCAAGCATCGATGTTTCCAGAGCCATCGCGCGTAGAGCCGAACGGCAGGCCACGGCCTTATTCAAGAAGAAGCATTTAAAAAATCACAACATTCTTGTGTATCTCAACCGGTTATCTGATTTTTTATTTTTATTGGCACGATGTTGTGAAGGACAAGAAAAAGAATCGTTTTAAATTTTACCCCGTTAGAGAACGAAGTTCTCTAACGGGGTTTACTTTATCAATAGCGCCGCCGGATTTTATCGCTCTCAATCGATAATCGAAAAGAATTTTAAAAACAGCCATTCTTTATGAAAAAGCTTGAATTACTCGTTAAAGCAGTTATTTTTGACATGGACGGCGTTATTACCGACACCATGCCTTTTCATTTTCGGGCGTGGAAGCAGGTCTTTGAAGAAGAGGGTATTGCTGTCGATGAATGCGAAATCTATATGCGTGAAGGCCAACCGGGGATTGTCACGGTAAGAGAAATTTTTAAACAGCATAAAAAAAAGCTTCTTGAAGAACACGTTAGAAGTATTTTGACAAAAAAAGAGAAGATGTTTAAGAAGATTATTAAAAAGCGTTTTGTTAAAGGGGCCCTGAATTTTCTTGATTTTTTAAAAAATCAGGGCTTGAGTCTTGCTTTAGTGACAGGAACTTCACGGCATGAAGTCAAAAGGATCCTGCCTAAACGCCTCTTTGATCTTTTTAGCGTGACGGTGACCGGAGATGAAGTCAAACGCGGCAAGCCTTATCCGGAACCGTATCTCCTAGCTCTTAAAAAATTGCGCCTGAAATCAAAAGAAGCGGTTGTGATTGAAAATGCACCTTTTGGCATTTATGCGGCCAAACGTGCCCGCCTGACTTGTCTGGCCTTAGCAACCTCTCTGCCTGAGGGCTATTTGAAGAACGCTGATCATATTTTTCCCTCGATTGCGGCATTGCGCCGCAAGGTTCGTTTTTTGACCTTGTCCCATTAAGAACTCCTCCTTGCACAGGGTGCGAAACCTTAATTGACGCTATGAATATTTATTGATAAGATAGCTCAAGCGACATAAGTTATAAAATATCGATGAACATAACTTATCCGTTCGAAGCTATCTTAAAAATCGTGACCTCATTTTATGAAAAGATTTGTGTTTGTGGAACATACAGCGGATATCGCGGTTTTGGTTTATGGGGGTTCTTTGAAAGAGCTTTTTACTTCGGCGGCCTTGGCGATGTTCAGTGTCCTTGTTGCCAAAAAAAAGAACAGGGCGACTAGCGCTTTGAGAGATGTTGTCATTCAGAAGGATGAAGAAATTCTTGAAGATCTCTTGAAGGCCTGGCTTGATGAATTACTTTTTCACTTTTCAACAGAACATCTTATCCTGCATAGGATTAAGGCCTTAAATATCGATGGAACTACGCTTGAGGCGAAAGTTTTATTAGAAACATTTGATGGCGAATATTTTGAATCAAAGAATGAGATCAAGGCTGTGACCTATCATGAACTAAAAGTTGAAAGAATAAGAAACCGGTGGCAGGCGCGTATTATATTTGATGTGTAAGGTGAGTCGTCAGTCTTTTAGATTTTAGTCATCGGTCAAAAGATTTTGCTGAAGACTGATAGCTGATGACTGAAGGCTTAGAGGATTTTTGATATGATTGATCTTTGGAAGGGAGTTCTAGAGAAAATCGACGATTACCGTTGGCGCATCCCGAAGAGCTATAAAAAAGGCATGCGTGTTGATGGCTTGATTTATGCCGATGAAAAACTCCTAAAAGATATTAAAAAAGACAAAGCCTTGGAACAGGTGGTTAATGTCGCGTTTTTGCCTGGGATCGTTGGGGCATCTTTAGGTATGCCTGATATCCATTGGGGTTATGGTTTTCCTATAGGGGGCGTTGCTGCCACAGATATTGAAAAAGGCGGCGTTGTTTCGCCCGGCGGCGTTGGTTTTGATATTAATTGCGGCGTGCGTCTCGTGCGCACCCATTTAACAGAAAAAGATGTCAGGCCTCGGCTCAAAGATCTTGTCAGTGGTTTGTTCAATACTGTTCCTGCCGGCCTTGGATCTGAAGGTGAAATCCGGGCTACGATTAAAGATGAAAAAGAAATTTTATTAAAAGGTTCTGGCTGGGCTGTAAAAAAAGGTTATGGGGTTAGCGATGATCTGGATGTGACAGAAGAGGGAGGCGCCATAGAAGGCGCTGATCCTGAAGCGGTTTCTTTGAGGGCCTATGAAAGAGGAAAAACCCAGTCAGGGACATTAGGTTCAGGGAATCATTTTTTAGAAGTTCAGGTTGTTGATCAGCTCTATGACAGGGATTTGGCAGATGCATTTAATCTTGATTTGGGTCAGGTTATGGTGATGATCCATAGCGGGTCGCGGGGCTTAGGGTATCAGGTTTGTGATGATTCACTCCGGGTGATGCTGAAGTGTTTGGCAAAATATAATATTAATGTTCCGGATAGGCAGCTGGCAAGCGCGCCCGTGGAATCTTTAGAGGGTAAAGCGTATTTGTCGGCGATGCGGGCAGCGGCTAATTATGCCTGGAATAATAGGCAATGCCTTATGCATTTGACTCGCGTCGTTTTTGAAAAAATATTTTGTTCGTCCTGGGAAAAGCTTGGGATGTTTTTGATCTATGATGTGGCGCATAATATCGCAAAAATAGAGAGACATAGGATTTTAGGAAAAGAAAAGTTGTTATGTGTTCATCGTAAGGGCGCGACAAGGGCTTTTGGCCCGGGACATCCGGCTTTGCCTGAAAGATATAAAAAAACAGGTCAGCCGGTCATTATCCCCGGGGATATGGGAAGGAATTCGTATCTCTTGGTTGGGACAGAGCGCGCGATGGAAGAGACGTTCGGCACAACATGTCATGGAGCGGGCCGCATTAAATCGCGTCATGAAGCGAAGCGCTCGGTTGATTATCGCGAACTTTTAAAAGAGCTTGAAGCCAAGGGGATCGTTGCCATGGCGACCAGTCATGATACTTTGGTAGAAGAAGCGCCTTCGGCTTATAAAGACGTTAATGAAGTTGTTGATGTTGTGCATAGCGCTGGGCTTGCCAGGCGCGTTGCTCGAATGCGACCTATTGGAGTTATAAAGGGTTAAAAAAGTGATCCTCTCATCTGAACGCTTGAAAATTTTTCTACGAAATATTTTCTGCGTAGATTTCGGGATTAACTTTGATGGGTAAAAAACCTATAATAGACAAAGTTAAGAAATAGTGGAATAACTCCTGGCCTTAACGCTTTTAAATTTTCTTGCCAGCACAATTGGGCAGAAAATTTACCAAGCAGGCTGCGGAGTTAATCCAGAAGGGATAGACCTAACCCAATTCCTAATAGGGGTAGGGTCTAACTTTGTAAGGAATAAAAACCATTATATAGGCAAAGTTAAGGAGATATTATGTTGGATATGAAATTTATTAGGGAGAATAAGGAGTTGGTGGAAACCTCTCTTCGTAAGCGTGGCACTAAGATGTCTTTGGATGAATTGCTCGCTTTTGACGAAGAGCGCAGAAAAATTCTTCTGGACTTAGATGATCTACGCCGACAAAAAAATGAGGCTAATGACGAGATCACAAAACTTTTAAAAGAAAAAAAAGATCCTAAGGTAAGAATCGCTTCCATGAAAGAAGTGGCCTCAAAAATCGATATTTTTGAAACGGAGCTTCGTAATAAAGAAGAGCAGATTTTAAAGCTTTTGCTCATGATTCCTAATATGGTGGATGCCTCGATTCCTGTGGGTGACCCGACGCATAATAAGATTGTGCGTCAGTGGGGCGAGCCCAAAAAATTTGATTTTAAGCCTCAATCGCACACAGCGCTTTGTGAACACTTAGATATTGTGGATTTTGCCCGGGGCGCAAAAATTTCCGGCTCTGGTTTTATCCTTTATAAAAAGGCTGGTGCGCTTTTAGAGCGCGCCCTGATCAATTTTATGTTAGATTTGCATGCGACCAAACATGGTTTTCAGGAGATGTGGCCGCCGGCTCTTGTGAATCGGGCTTCGATGACGGGGACAGGACAGTTGCCGAAACTTGAAGATGATATGTATCGTTTAAAAGAAGATGATCTTTTTCTGATCCCGACCGCTGAAGTGCCGGTGACTAATATTCATCGCGACGAGGTTTTGGCCGAAGAGGATTTGCCTTTGTATTATACGGCGTACACGCCGTGTTTTCGCCGTGAAGCCGGATCTTACGGAAAAGAAACGAAGGGCCTTGTTCGTGTGCATCAGTTTGATAAGGTGGAGCTTGTAAAATTCGTTAAGCCTGAAGATTCTTTTGATGAGTTGGAAAAATTGGTTAAGAATGCGGAAAGTGTGCTGCAATCCTTGGAGCTGACCTATCGCGTTGTGATGCTTGCTTCAGGGGATATCAGTTTTGCGGCAACGAAGTGTTATGATTTGGAGGCTTATGCGCCGGGTTTGGACGCGTGGCTTGAAGTTTCCAGTTGTTCTAATTTTATCGATTTCCAGTCGCGTCGGGCCAATATCCGCTTTCGCCGCAAAGAAACAAAAAAGATGGAATTTGTCCATACCTTAAACGGTTCTGGTGTGGCCTTGGCGCGTACGGTGATAGCGATCATAGAAAATTATCAGCAAAAGGATGGCAGCGTCGTTGTTCCTGATGTCCTGCGTTCTTATATGAGGGGGCTTGAAAAAATTGAATCCCGTTAGACCTTGGTTTTACATCCGGGAATGGGAAAAAGGTATTTGAAAAATCGGCTGAAAGCTAATTTAGCCGGCGAGAGAATGATTATAGATTTTTTGTTAATCGAGGAGGTCTAACGGGATGAAAGATAAACTTTTAGGAATTCTTAAATTGTTTTTTGCACTGTTACTGCTTCCTGTGGCTATCAGCATCACCGTCGCTTTTTGGGAGAGTTTAAGTTTATTAAAGAGTTCGCTGGTGTCAGCTTTTGGCTGGGGTGTTGTTTCGTATCTGATCTTGCATATTCTTTTATATGAGCCGGCTCAAGTGTTCGATACGGGTAAAAAAATCGCCGAAAAGGCTTTGGGGTTTTTCTCACCTCTGTTTAAAATGGCTGGTTTTTGTGTTCCAATTTTTACCATTCTGTCTTTTGTTGTTTATTATGTGGCTTCATTGATCTTAAAAGACGCTGATTTCTTTAAATATTTTGTTTTTATCGCTGCTTTTACGTTTACCATGCATTTTGTTTTTACGGCCAACGCGCTTAAGAAAAAGCAAGCGGGGGCAATGAAAGAAAATTACTTTTTTTCGATGTTTATTATTTATATCGTCAATATGCTGATCATCGCGGGCGCATTCACTCTTTTAACTAAAGAATTTTTCTTTCTAGATTTTTGGAAAAGAACGACTGAGATCGCGGGTGCTATTTATACGGCTTCGTTTAGGCAGCTTTTTGATGTTGAGAACAGGCCAGTGGCGTAGGCTTGGAACATTAATGTTTGGGTTCTTGTAACAAACCAGGGAAGAAAAGTTGAATGTTTCAAGAGCAAATTTTAGTTAGCATTTAGCGAGTTTAGCTTCGGCAATATATTATGGAAGAAAAGCTAAAATATTGCCGAAGTGGAAAAATTACTTCTTAATTTTTCCTAGGAGAGGTGGCAGAGCGGTTGAATGCACCGGTCTTGAAAACCGGCAGGGGCCTTCGGTCCCTCGAGAGTTCGAATCTCTCCCTCTCCGTAAATTTTCCCGATAAGGGAAAATTTACGGACACTAAAGCGAGCGTTAAACGACCCGACAAGGGGAGTAGCGAGCGGAGTGCCCGCACCTTAATGTATTTAGTGTCGAAGGCTCTGGTTTCGGCGCCGCACCAAAGTGTAAAGGCGGACACTAAAGCGCGCCGTGTTACACACGGCATTTCGCTAAATTAAATTTTTTGTGCTCAAGCGTTAAACGATTCGACAAGGGGAGTAGCGAGCGGAGTATCTGCCTTTAAAAACATAAGAAATGCATTATGAAAAAATTAGCGGCTTTAGGAAAGATCCATCCAGAATTTTTTAAAAAGATTGTTTATCCAAGGCTCGGCAAGGATGATCTCTCGGTTATTCTTAAGCCTCAGGCAGGAATCGATTTTGGCGTCGTGAATTTAGGCGACAAGGTGATGGTTTTATCTACAGATCCTTTTTATATTGCCAGAGAATTAGGGATAGAAAAAGCTACATGGTTTGCGATCCATATTTTGGCGAGCGACGTGGCGGTTAGCGGAATTAAGCCGCGTTATCTGGCCATTGATTTAAATCTTCCTCCTGAAATGACGGAATCGGAGTTTGTCAGAATGTGGAAGGCGCTCGATAAAGAGTGCAAAAAACTCGGGATAACCGTTGTGACCGGACATACAGCACGATATGCCGGATGTAATTATCCTTTTGTGGGCGGCGCGACTGTTTTTGGCATTGATAAAAAAGAAAAGCTGATTTCTCCTCGTGCGCGTGTGGGTGATTTGGTGATTGTTTCTAAAGGCCCTGCGATCGAGACAACGGGATTGATGGCCGCGTATTTCCCGAAATTTTTAAAAGAGAAATATGGCGCTGTTTTTGTTAAAAAAGCGCAGGATGTCTATTATCAGATGTCGACGATTGAAGACGCGTTGATTACGGCCTCTGTGGGTGGAGTGACCGCTATGCATGATGCGACCGAAGGAGGAGTTTTGGGCGGCCTTTTTGAGATCGCTGACCATAGTCAGGTTGGGATGAGGATTTATCTAGACGACATGATTTTGCAGGATGAGGTTCAAAAGACCTGCGCGTGTTTTGGTATTGATCCTTATGTTTCTATTAGCGAGGGGACGTTGCTGGCAACGGTACGAAAAAATAAGGCCGCAAGCGTTGTTAAAGCTTTAAAGAAAGAAGGGATTCCTTCAAGCATTGTGGGCGTTGTAACGCCAAAGAAGGAAGGGCTCTTTGTTTTTAAAAAAAATAAAAAATTTAAACTCGACCATCCTCTGACTGACCCTTTCTGGGGGAAGTTCGAGGAGTATTTAAAAAAGAGATCTTAAGAATTTTTTCGCAAGGAAAGGTGGCGGCATGGAAAGAAAAAAGATCGATGTTGAAGCGAAGATTTTAGACAAGCTCTTGGGGAGGATCAATGTATTGCAGTCCGCGGGTGAAAAGAAAGATGTCGTCAGCGGCATCATCTCCGAGCTCTATGGGGCAACCGCTAAAGATTCTTTTATGCAAAGTCAGGCTTTGAGCGAATTATCCAACGAAGACGAACGGGAACGTTTCTTGGACGGCTTTTTCCAATATGGGCTTATTGAAGAGCTTCTGCATGATCCGGACACGGAAGACATTATTATTAATTCTCTTCATCCGATTTATATCCATCATACATATCGAGGCCTTATAAAAACGGATAAGCAATTCCAGTCCCAAAGAGAACTGGATGTGTTTATAAAAAAGCTGGTTGTTTTTTCTGGCCGCTCGAGTTTGAAAAAATTAAACAATCTTGAATTGGCTAATATTCAAGGGCGCGTGAATATCGCGTTGTCTCCTTTTGGACCTCAGATCACGATTACAAAGATCAAGGAAAATCCATTGAGCATCATTGAGCTTATCAGAAAAGGAACGATGAACTGTGAGATGGCGGCTTTGCTGTGGTTGTATATTGAAGGGATGTCGATCAGGCCGGCCAATCTTTTGATCTTAGGGGCGCCAGGCGCCGGTAAGACCACGCTTTTAAATGCTCTTTTGGCGTTTATTCCGGAAAAAGAAAGGCTTGTTATTATTGAAGATACATTAGAGTTAAGCACTCTTTCGCAGGATAGCTGGTCGCGATTAGAAAGCGAAGAAGATGTGACATTGGCTGATCTGGTGAAAAATAGCCTACGCATGAGGCCGGAAAGGATTGTCGTCGGCGAAGTCAGAGGGGAAGAGGCGCAAGATTTAATGACCGCTATGAACATCGGAAAATACTGCATGGGAACGATCCACGCTTCTGCCGCACGCGAAGCCATTATTCGTTTGCAAAATGAACCCATGAATATTCCCGAAACTCTTGTGAATTTAATAGATGTTTTTATCACTCTAGTTAAATTTCATGTTAAAAATGAAGTCTTTAGAACTGTGTATGAAATTGCGGAAACCGCCGGGCTTGAGCAGAAAAAGGTTCTTCTTTCAACGGTCTGGAAACATGATTATGAGAAGAGGGCTTTTATAGAGCAGAGCCCAACATCGGTTTTCCGTGATAAAATTGCGCGTGCCAGCGGCATGTCGGTCATAGATGTTATTAAGGAATTGTCTATGCGGTCAGAAATTATCAAGATCTTAGATCATAAAGATATCAGCAAGATGGATGATGTGGCTCAATTTTTCCATCTCTATAATAAAAATTCAACAGAAGCATTGGCGTCTTTGGATTTAACAAGAGAAGAGATATCGAAGAGTGTTGAGCGGAAGAGCTAGGATTTTTTAGGAAACTTGTTTTTTGTTATATCAATTGTGTCACAGCAATGAATTTTAGTTAGCATATAGCGTGTTTAGCTTCGGCAATAAATTAAAGAAGAAGGACTAAAGTATTGCCGAAGAAAAAAAATTACGTTGTAATTTTTTCTTGGAGAGGTGGCTGAGTGCCCGCTACTAAAGCATCAGCGGGCATCCGCCGAAGCACTTGTGGCGGATGGTTGAACAGTTAAGATTTTATCTAAAG
>JAGVOQ010000023.1 GCA_020052645.1 Candidatus Omnitrophota bacterium | reverse complement strand
ACATTTTCTACGCAGACTTCAGGATTAACTTTGTAGGGAAAAGAAACCATTATATAGGCAAAGTTAAGGAGGGGTTTTTTATGAAGAAGAATTATCTGTTAACACCTGGACCAACGCCTTTGCCGCCTGAGATTTGTGAAGCGCTTTCGCGGCCCATCATCCATCATCGGACGCCGCAGTTCCAGGCGATTTTAAAAGAGGTTGGAGAGAATTTAAAAAAAGTCTACCAGACAAGTAATGATGTATTCATTCTATCTTCATCAGGGACCGGTGCCATGGAGGCTGCAGTTATTAATTTACTTTCTTGGGGTGATCAAGCCCTTGTGATTGAGGGAGGAAAATTCGGAGAACGCTGGACAGAGTTATGTGAAGCCTATGGCATTAAGCCTGTTGTTGTTAAAGCGGAGTGGGGCAAGGCTTTGGATCCGGAAGTGCTTGCGGAATATCTTAAGAAAGAACCCGGGATTAAAGTTGTTTTTTCGACTCTGTGCGAAACGTCGACGGGAGTGACTTTTGATATTAAAAAATTCGGTGAGGTTGTAGGTGCCACCAATGCGGTTTTGGTGGTGGATGCCATCAGCGGTTTAGGCGCTATTGATATAAAAATGGATGAGTGGGGTGTGGATGTTTTGGTGAGCGGTTCTCAAAAAGGTTTCATGCTTCCGCCGGGACTGGGTTTGATCAGCGTCAGCCCCAAGGCTTGGAAACTTACCGAGACATCGAAGTGTCCTAAATATTATTTTGACTTGAAGGTCGCCAAAAAAGCCTGGGAACAAACTGATACACCGTATACCCCGGCCATAGGGCTTGTGATTGCGCTTAACGAAGCGCTTAAAATGATGTTGGCTGAAGGATTGGAGAATATTTTTAAACGACATCATAAATTGGCTGAGGCAACGCGCGCCGCGATGAAAGGTTTGAAGTTGGAGCTTTTTTCATCATCGTCCGGCTCTGACGCGGTTACCGCGGTTAAGGTGCCCCAGGGGATCGACGGAGAAAAACTCGTTAAGACGATGCGTGATGAATTCGGCGTGACAATGGCCGGCGGACAGGGTGAAATGAAAGGCAAATTGATCCGTGTGGCGCATATGGGCTATATCAGTGAATTTGATATTATCTTAGGTATTTCCTGTTTAGAGAAAGTGTTGAAGCGCATGGGCTATGTTTTTGAATTCGGCGCAGGGATTAAAGCGGCAGAGGAAGTGTTGGCAAAATAAATAACCGATTTTTTAGTTTTAAAGAAAATGGGAGATCTCATGTATAAAATTTTAGTCAGCGATTCATTGTCTGAAGAAGGACTCGCGGTTTTAAAAGCCAATAAAGATTTTATTGTAGATGTGAAAACCGGCCTTAAATCTGAAGAACTTATTGGAATTATTGGTGAATATGACGCCCTTGTTGTTCGCAGCGCCACCAAGGTGACGCCGAAGATTATTGAGGCCGCCAAAAAGCTGAAAGTTATCGGCCGCGCAGGAGTGGGATTGGATAACGTTGATCTTAAGGCCGCGACCGATAAAGGCATCATTGTTATGAATACGCCCGGCGGAAACACCATTTCAACGGCGGAACATACGATGACGCTTATCTTGTCGCTGTCGCGCAATATTCCGGCCGCTGATCTTTCCATGAAAAAAAATGAATGGAAGCGCAAGGATTTTATGGGTGTTGAGCTTTATAATAAAACGATTGGTATCATCGGATTAGGCCGTATCGGGATGGAAGTTGCTAAACGTTCGTTGGCTTTTGGCATGCGCGTGAAGGCTTATGATCCGTATCTTTCAAGGGAAGTGGCGGATCAAATGGGCGTCGAACTGGTAACTTTAGAAGATATTTATAAGAATGCCGATTATATCACTGTCCATGTGCCTATCACGGAAGAAACAAAGAATATGATTTCCGATAAGGAAATTTCCATGATGAAGGCCGGCGTGCGTCTCATCAATTGCGCCCGAGGCGGGATTATTGATGAAGAAGCTGTTGTTAAGGCTTTAGAGGCTGGGAAGGTGGGAGGCGCTGCTTTTGATGTTTATGCCGAGGAGCCGCCAAAAGATTTGAAGCTTTCCAAATTCGCTAACAATGTTGTTTTAACGCCGCACTTAGGGGCATCAACAGAAGAGGCTCAGGTGAATGTTGCGATTGAGATCGCTCATCAGATCTCGGACGCGCTTTTGGGCAAAGGAATTCGTAACGCCGCGAATTATCCGTCGGTAGACCCTGAAACCTATCATGTATTGCATCCTTATATCAATCTGTGTGAAAAATTAGGAAGTTTTACAAGTCAGCTCTGTGAAGGGGCTATCAATGAAGTGAATATCACGTTTAGCGGGGACATCACGAAACATGATACTGCGGCGTTGACCATGGCTTTGATGAAAGGATTGCTCTCTCCGATCCTACAGGATACAGTGAATTTCATCAACTCTTTGACATTGGCTAAAGGACGCGGCATCAAGGTTACGGAAGTTAAATCGTCCCAGGTGGAAGAATTTGTGACTTTGATTTCTCTGGAAGTAAAGACGGATAAAGAAACCCATCGTATTGCCGGAACGCTTTTCACTAAGAGTGAGCCTAGGATTGTTAAGATCGATGAATTTTTTGTTGAGGCAGTTCCTTTTGGCTGCATGCTTGTTATGCATAATTGGGATCAGGCCGGCATCATCGGGAATTTGGGAACATTGATCGGTGAATATAATATTAATATTGCCGCTATGTCTTTCGGCCGGGAGAAACAGGGCGGGAAGGCCTTAACGGTATTAAACGTCGATACTTGTATCACTCAGGAAATTATTCAAAAGATAAAAAATATTAAACATATTCTTTCTGTTAAAGCTGTTCAGTTGTAATTATTTTAATATTTATAATTAAAAAAAAGGACGTGATCCCTTCTTTGCAGGATTTCACTCTATAAGGTATTGAGGTGCTCAAAATTTTGTAAAGAAAAAATACCTTGTTATAGGCAAAATAAGGTATAAGAACGCGATCCCTTGCTTGAACGTTTGTAAATTTTCCCGCCAGCATGAATGGGCATGAAAATTTACTTCACAAGCTGCGGGATTAATTTTGTAAAGAAAAAATACCTTGTTATAGGCAAAATTAAGGAGCATGGAAAAAAGATGAGATCAAATTTTTCTAAAACTCTAATAGGAATTTTAGCTGTACTTTTTTTTGCTATTTGTTTTGGGGACGGGCAGCTTTTTGCCGAGGAAGTAAAAGTTGTCTTTGCCGGACAATCCTACGCAAGCCTTTATCCATGTCATTGCCCTTATTCTCCTGAAGGAGGCGTTTCTCGTCGGGCTACGATATTCAAGAATCTGCGCCAAAAATCAAAGAATGTCCTGGCCGTGGAAGTTGGTTCTTTTGCGGGTTCAGGGCTTGAGGATCAGAATGCCTTGAATTTAGGGGCTGATGAATTTCGTACGGATATTTATTTAAAAGCGCTTGCGCTTATGGGAACGGATGTGATTTTTGCAGCAAACCATGATTTTGTTTTCGGCGACGCATTTTTTAAGAAGCATGCGGCTTTGCCTTTTGTTTCCTCGAATCGCGATGAATTGCATCCTTATGCCATCAAGAGTTTTGAAAAAATAAGAGTCGGTATCTTAGGCCTGACGGATCGCGATAACGCTGTCGACCCACTTAAAAAGAATCAGTCCTTGTCAGATGTTTTAGAAAAAAGAATCAAAGAGCTTAAAGGGAAAGGCGTTAATTTTATCATTCTGCTAAGTTCGTTAAGCTCCGAAGAAGACAAGGAACTGGTTAGGAAGGTTCGAGGGATTTCTGTTGTGATCAACGGTGGTCCTTCTTTTGGTTCGGTGAATATCACGGAAGAAAATGGTGTCTTATTTTTGAAAACCTGTTGGCAGGCCAGGCAGCTTGGGGTTTTGACGCTCAACGTCACTGGTTCCAGGGTCGTAAAAAAAGAATTTGAAATGATTCGTTTGACATCGGATATTGCGGATGATAAAGATGTAGCTGCTCTCCTGCCGCTTTGTTTTAGAAAAACTGATTGTATGGTTAAGCCAGGGGTAGTCGCGCAATGTCAGGATCCGGGAACTCAAAAAGCCAAGTGTGACTATGCTCTCGCACCTGAAGTGCGTTTGACCGTGATCCGGCCTAAAGCGTGTCGCACTTGTCATGTGGAGGAAATATTAGATAACATAAAAAAGATTACTGGTTCTCTTAAGGTTGATTATTTATCGCCGAATGATCCAAAAGCAAAAAAAATTATTCAGGAATTTAAAATAACCATGCTCCCGGTATATCTGTTTCATGAAGACTTTGAAAAATCAGAGTCCTTTGATTCTTTTAAAAACCTTTTAGAAAAAGGTAAAGATTTCTATTGGTTTAAGTCAACCCATGCCGGCGTTTCTTATATTGTAGGGCGTCCGGCTATCTCTAAAAGGTTGGATGTATTTTTAAGTTTTGTGGATAGCACTCCGGCTTTATTTAAATTATTGAAAGATTTCAGTGTGAAACGTCCTGACATTCGCCTGAGGCTTCATTATTTGGCCCTTGTTAGCGATAGCAATGAAATTATGTCTAAGGGCGGAGTGCCTGAGGTGGAAGAATTTAAGAGGTGTGCTTGTATTGATGAGAACGAGCCGGACAAATTAATGGATTATCTTATTTGCCGTTCTTCTGATAAGTCATCGGGATTATGGGAGAATTGCGCTCTTCAGAATAATTTGGATCCTGGGAAGATCAAAGCCTGCGTACTTTCAGGACAGGGAACGCAAGCCTTATTGCAAGTCATTAAGATGAACGAGGAGCTTGAGATTGTCAAAAACCAGACATTTGTTTTAGATAATACGGAAATCTTTGGGATGGTTCAGATTCCGTCACTGGAAAAATTTGAAAAGATTGTCTGTGGAGATGTCCATCTTTTGCAAGGTGAAAAAAATAAAAAATAGAAAAGCGAGGCCATGATGAAAAATGAAAAAATAGGTAAGGTCTATATTCTTGATGTGACCAACAGAGACGGTGTCCAGACGTCGCGCATCTGTCTTTCGAAGCTGCAAAAGACAATGATCAATATCTTTTTAAATAAAATGGGTGTTTCTCAATCGGAGTTTGGTTTTCCGGTGACGCGTCATGAAATTAATTATTTGAATGCTAATCTTGAATTAGCTCGTTTAGGCGTGATCGCACCACTACGTTTAAGCGGATGGCTCAGGGCCACGTGCGATGACGTAACAACGGCCTTTAAGAATCTCCCAAAACTTGAATATCTTAATTTGTCAATTTCAACGTCTGATCAGATGATCATGAATAAATTTAAAGGCAAACTCGATCACAAGGGTATTTTGAAGGAAATGACGGAAGCGGTTGTTTTGGCCAAAGAGAAAGGCGCTAAGTCCGTTGGTGTTAATGCCGAGGATGCGTCTAGAACACGCCTGGAATATTTGATAGAGTTTGCAACAAGTGCCAAAAAAGCCGGGGCCGACAGAATTCGTTATTGTGATACGCTCGGATGTGACAGTCCTTTTTCCATTTACGAGCGCATTAAAGCATTGGCTGAGGAAGTTCAGCTTCCTATTGAGATTCACTGTCACAATGATTTGGGTATGGTTGTGGCAAATTCTATCGCGGGCGCAAAAGCTTCATTGGATGTAGGGGTGGATGCTTATGTCAATACATGCATCAACGGTATGGGGGAGCGCGCTGGTAATGCGGATTTAGTTAGCTGTATTTTGGCGATGAAGTACGCGAATGGGATTCAAGGTAAATATCTTTTAGATGATCGCCTTGATTTAAAAATGGCCTGGAAGTTATGCAAATACGCTTCTTATGCGTTTGGTGTGCCCATTCCTATTAATCAACCTGGTATCGGAGCCAACGCATTTGCTCATGAATCTGGCATTCATGCAGATGGCGCTTTAAAAGACAGGCGTAATTATGAGCTTTATGATTTTGAGGAATTGGGCCGGGGAGACCCTGAGATCATTGATACAGGTCGCCAGATCACGGCGGGTGAATACTCCGGTATCAAGGGATTCCGCAATGTCTATGATAAAATGGAAGTCGTTTTTAAGGATGATGCGGAAGCGGCTCGTGTTTTGGAGTTGGTGCGTTATGCGAATGTTCATAATCAGAAACCTCTTGTTGAAGATGAGTTGAGATTTGTAGCGACCTATCCGGATATCGCGCAAAAAATATTTACAATGACACCGTAAACGGGCAACAGGTAGCAGGCAACGGGTAACAGTTAAAGCTTTGACTGATGCCTGGTGCCGGTTCCCTGATCCCAGAAAATCAAAATAAAAATCTTATGAATACTATACTTGTTGGTCTGCAGTGGGGAGATGAAGGTAAGGGTAAAGTTATTGATGTTTTGTCTAAAGATGTGGGCTATGTCGTACGGTATCAGGGCGGCAATAATGCCGGTCATACCGTTGTGGTTGAAGGTGTTAAATTCATTTTTCATCTTTTACCGTCGGGGATCCTCCATAAAGATAAAATTTGCGTGATCGCGAATGGTGTTGTTGTGGATCCTTTAGTCCTTTTGGAAGAGATGGCGATGGTGCGTCAAAAAGGCATTACTTTAGAGAATCGTATCAAGATCTCGGATCAGGCTCACGTTATCTTTCCGTATCATCGGATCTTGGATGGATTGCGTGAGAAGGTAAGGTCTAATAAGATCGGAACGACCGGTCGCGGTATAGGGCCTTGCTACGCGGATAAGGTGACGCGCTGCGGCATTCGTATGGGCGATTTGCTGAATCCTCGCCTCCTGGAGGAAAAGCTCAAAGACAATTTAAAAGAGAAGAATGAGATTTTTAGAAGAGTTTTTAAACATTCGGGTTTTCAGTTTCAGGAACTTTACGATAAGTATTTAAAAGTAGGCCGTCTTTTAAAAAAATATATTACCGATACAGCTGTTTTGCTTAATGGGGCCATTGCGAAAAAGGAGGCTATTCTCTTTGAGGGAGCTCAGGGGACTTTTTTAGACATTGATTTTGGGACCTATCCTTTTGTAACATCTTCTAACGCTGTAGCGGCAGGCGCTTGCACCGGCAGTGGTGTTCCGCCCACAAGGATTGATAGAATTGTCGGTGTTGTTAAGGCTTATACGACACGCGTGGGAGAGGGGCCTTTTGTCACGGAGTTTAATAAAAAATTAGCCGAGGATATACGTATTAAGGGCCGTGAATTTGGGGCTACTACGGGTAGGCCTCGTCGTTGCGGATGGTTTGATGCTGTGATGGTGGCTCATTCGGTTTTGATTAACGGAGTTGATAGCCTGGCCGTTATGAAACTTGATGTTTTAGATGATCTGGAGAAAATAAAGATCTGCGTGGCCTATAAATATAAGGGAAAGATTTTTAAGCAATTTCCTAATGATTTTGATGTAATGCAGAAGGCCAGGCCGGTATACAAAGAATTTTGCGGCTGGAAATTAAATACTAGCAAAATAAGAAGTTATAAACAATTGCCTGTTTGCGCTAAGGATTATCTCAAAGTTATTGAAGATTTATGTAAAGCGCCCATTCATATCGTTTCCATTGGTTCGGGACGAGAAGAAACCCTTTTCAAATAAGTCGTTTCGTTAAAAGACCTTTCTCCAATTTTCAACTTGACTAGCATTTGCCCCTGTGTTAATGTAAAAAAAGTCATTTAGGGACATTGCTTACGGAATTTTATATGACGTAAGCTACGGGCTTGATTGATCCCGTACCTTTAAAATTTAAGCGGAGTTGCAGGGAAATTAAAATCACATTGAATGTTGAAAAGGTGAGGGATTTTCCCGCCATGATTTTAAGATCAATGACGGGATTCCGCCAAAGATGTTTAAAAAAGAGGCTAAGAAATTCGCACCGATAATTTATGTCACGAAAGTGTTCCATAAATTATATGCTCATTAAAGGAGGATTCAAATGTTCACCAAAAAAAGCGCATTTTTTATTGTGATTTTATTGACGTGTTTTTTTCTTTTGAACACGGTTGGCTGTACGGTTATTTTTCAAAAAGGTAGAAAGTCCGACATAGAGAAAATTCAATCTCTTCAGGAGGAAATTGACCGTCTGGCTCAGATCATGTCAGAGCTCGAGGGAAAACTTAAAGGGATTGAGGGTGTTAGTTTGAGTATGGAAGATAGGGGTCTTGTTATAACGTTTTTGGATGAAGTTCTTTTCGATTCCGGAAAAGCCAAGATCAGGACTGAGGCGTTCAATGCTTTGGATAAAGTCGCCTCTGTCATTCATACAAAAGCTTCTGATTTGAATGTCGGGATTGAGGGGCATACGGATAATGTGCCGATCAAATACTCGGGCTGGAAATCCAATTGGGAACTTTCAACGGCCCGGGCGATCAGCGTTCTTCATTACCTGGAAGAGAAACAGGTGTCCCCTGAAAAATTAGCGGCCATAGGCTATGGAGAATATCGCCCTGTTACTTCCAATGATACCGCAGAAGGCCGTCGTAAAAATAGACGCGTTGAAATCGTTATTTTGCCACAATTAAAAAAAGTGGCTCCGGCTGAGCCTGAAGTGATTGAACCGAAAGAGAATTTAAAATAAATTACTCCTTGTGAAAATTAAAGAGCGCGTTAAAGGGGTTTTGGTTTTTGTTTTTATCGGCGTTGGCGTTTTAGGCGTTTTGGTTCTCATTGTTTCTTCGTTTTCGGGTTTGAAGAAAAATTTTCATAAAGAATTGGCTAAGAGGCTGGAAACGGAAGAAGCGATGCTCAAGATGGAAAATGAGCGTGCGAGGTTGCTGAGCCAGATCGAAAATCTTAAAAAAGATTTGGCTTTAGATAAAGAAAAAATCGTCGCTTTATCCGATGAAATGGCTCAAGAACAAGAAGGCTGTCGCAAACTTGCGGCGGAATGCGATAAATTAAAGCCGGTGAAATAGATTTAAGTGATCCGTATTCTTTGAGATTAAAATTTTTTTAAAAAAAAGATCTCAACATTTATCGAAAGCAAATTTTTAAAACGTAGGGATTAAGGAGGTGCCTAGTGAAAAAAAAGGCTACCAAGTCAAGTCGTTTAAAGAATGCTGTCGTAAAAAAGAAGAACGGACTCAAGAAAACTCTTAAAAAGAAAGTTCTTGCAGTCAAGAAACTTATCGTAGTGCCAAAGGCGTCAAAAGCAAAAAAGTCATCAGGTGAGAAATCAATTTTTGATTTTCAACAAATGAAGGCCGAGCAATCCAAGTATTATACCGGCGCCACTCTGCCGTTTGCTCAACAGGCTGTTGAGGCTAGGAGTTCGGTTCAGGATGAGCCTGGTGAATTGCCCTTACGCTATGATGAGGATGTTGTTGTTTTACAGGTGAGAGATCCTTGGTGGGCGCATGTTTATTGGGATGTGCGTACAGCCACTATCAATAAATTAAAAGCAGAATATAAACAAGATTTCGAGCGTGGTCGCTGGGTTTTGCGGGCTTATGATGTCAGCTATATTAATTTTGACGGGTCCAATGCGAATCATTTTTTTGATACAGGCATTGATCCAGATGCCCGAAATTGGTATTTGAATTTTGGTGCTCCTGGTACATCATGGTGCATTGACTTAGGCGTTGTTTTGCCTGATGGCCGCTTTATCATGATTGCGCGTTCCAATGTTATTTCTCTACCTTTGGATGGCCCGTCCTGGATTACCGATGAAGAATGGATGATCCCTGATGATGAATTTCGCAGGCTCTATGGTATGTCGATTGGTTTAGGGCCTAATGTCTCAGGTTCTGTCGGTAAACTGTGGCAGGAGAGATTGAAAAAAGATGTGACTTCCCGCGGTATCGCTTCCATGGGCGTGAGCTCGCCGGTAAAACAACCAAAAGAAAAAGGTTCTTTTTGGTTGGTTGTGGATACGGAGCTTGTCGTTTATGGAGCCACTGAACCTGATGCGAAAGTAACTGTCCAGGGCAAACCTATCACGTTAAGAGAAGACGGAACATTCACTCTTCGGTATGCCCTTCCTGACGGAAAGCAAGAGATTTCCGTGGTGGCAAGATCAGCGAAGATCAATGAGAAGCGAACAATCACACCGATCGTGACAAGAAGGACAACGCGTAATCCTTAAGTACTTAGATTTTTTAATCGAAGCGGGATTATTCAAGGAAAGAAGCCTCGATACAGCAGGCGAGAGGAAAAATCCAATATGCATAAAGGGTATCTGTGTTTGATGTTGCATGGGCATCTGCCTTATGTGCGACATCCTGAGCATGAAAATTTTTTAGAGGAGGATTGGCTTTATGAAGCAATAACGGAAACTTACATT
>JAGVOQ010000037.1 GCA_020052645.1 Candidatus Omnitrophota bacterium | reverse complement strand
CAAATGCCGGCTTATTCGTTGTAACAATCCCGCCCTCGATCGTCGTGATGATATGAGCGATATAAAGGCTGAATGCACCCATATCCCCTAAAGCACCGGCATTTTTACCCTTATATTGAGCCCCATGCGCTTCAGCAGCATCTTCAATAACCGCCAGCTTATACTTTTTGGCAAGGCTATTGATTTCATCCATCTTAGCGGGCTTTCCCATCAAATGGACAGGCATGAGTGCCCTAGTTCTTTTAGTAATCTTTTTTTCAATGAGGGATGGGTCAATATTAAGCGTGTCGCGTTCAACATCCACGAATACAGGCATAAATCCCGCCTGCAATACCGCATTTCCCGTTGAAACAAAAGATAAAGCCGGAATAATGATCTCGTCACCCCGCTTTGCGCCAAAATCATATAAAACAGCAAGGGCCAGCGCATCAGCATCTGTGCCTGAGCTCACGGCCACCGCTTCTTTTGTCCCAATCAGACGGCAAAACTCTTTTTCAAAAACCCTAACATTTTTACCGCTTGAAAACCTATTAGCTTTAATGGCTTCGGCAATAAGTTTTTTAGATTTTTGCGTAATTGTAACAGTCCCAAAATTAATCTTCACTTTTAAACTCCGCTTTCACTGTAATATATAATCTGGCTGCCCGTCGTCTCAAAATGAAAAGGCACATGCAAAAGCTGCTTCAATGATTTTTTCAAAGCTTCCTTTCGCTCAGGTTTGACAAAAAATAAAATAAATCCACCGCCTCCGGCTCCTAAAAGCTTTCCTCCGAGCGCACCTGACGCCATCGCCTTTTCATAAATACTATCAATCTGGCCAGTGCTAACCTTTTTAGATAAGCTTTTTTTGATTTTCCAGCTTTCGTGCAGCATTTTGCCAAAACCATCCAAAGAACCTGAACCGGTTAAAAGGCCTACAGCCTCATCTACCATGCCCTTCAACTCAATGAGTTCTTTTGATTTCTTTGGAATCTGCGCAATCTTATCCTGGGCAATATCAGAGGCGATCCGCGAGAACCCCGTAAAAAACAATTGAAGATGGTCCTCTAATTCCTGCCGTCGGCCAGACTTAACAATAACAGGCCTGACCTCAATATTATGGTTTCCGTTAAAATCAATTTTATTCAACCCGCCGAAAGAAACAATAACCTGATCCTGCGAACCAACGCTTTCCTTGATCATCTCCTGCTCGATATGTATAGCCTCTAAAGCCAACCGCTTCTTTGTAACCATTTTACTTTTTAAGGCATACAAGGCGTGCAAAAGGCCCACGGTAAAAGAAGAACTCGAGCCTAAGCCTGATCGCGCAGGAAGATCCCCGTCATGGTGCATTTCCAAGCCTTCTTTGATTTTCATAAAACGAAAAACTTCCCTCACTGCCGGATGAACAATGTCGTTAATCTTAGAAACATGCTCATACTTCGAATACACGATCCTGTGTTTGTATTCAAAAAAAGGCGGAAGCCTACGGCACGTCACATAACAATATTTATCAATGGTCGTTGAAAGCACCGCACCACTGTTGTCTCTATACCAGCAAGGATAATCTGTGCCACCTCCAAAAAAAGAAATTCGAAAAGGAGTCCTGCTAATAACCATATTCCCCCCTAACCCATACAATCGTTTTTGCTATTCCCTCTTCGAGAGAATATTTCGGGCGCCATCCCAGCATTTTTTGGGCTTTAGAAGTATCCAGGCAAAGCTTGGTCTTGATCGTAGGCTTGGATAAATTATGTTCAAGCCTGATCTTCTTCCCCGAAGCCTTGATAATACTATTGACCAGATCATTGATGCTCACCGAACAACCACATCCAACATTAAAAAGACCAAAACCATCTTTTTGCCCTTTTAATACCAATTCAACAAAACTTAAAAGGTCTTCAATGTAAAGGAGATCTCTTTCTTCTTCTCCGCTGCCCCAAACTTCAATCGAACCCCCATCAAAAGCCTTCATAACCTTGGTCATGGTCGCTCCAAACACATGAGACTTTTCCAGATCAAATTTATCGAAAGGGCCATAAATATTAGAATGCCTGATAACGGTATATTTCGTACCGCCTACTTTAGAAAAAAATTCACACATCTTTTCAATATAAACTTTTGTCCAGCCAACACCGAAATAACTAGGGAATATAGCCTTATTAGCGTCAAAATCAGTTTCTTTAACAGGGACATCCGAAGATTGATACATAACCGTACAGCTGAAGAAGACTACATGGGAAACCTTATTTTCATGGGCCGATCTAAAAATCAGCGAATTCATAACCGCGTTATCTGTCACATGATAATAAGGACGCTCAATGATATCACGAGCCCCTGACGTGGTTGCCGCAGCTTGAATAATAACATCCATACCCTTAACAACTCGATCAACATCTTCTTTGTTCGTCAGGTCTGCTTTGATCATTTTTATCTTTAAGTCAGCCAAAGGTTTTGATTTTAAATAAGTTCCAAAAACCTCAAAATCAGGATTTTGCGCAAAATATTGCGCGAGATTCTTGCCGATAAATCCAGTCGCACCACAAATCAGCAGTTTTCTTTTAGCCATTTTATTTGACAAACTCCTCAATAACTTCTCTGGTTGTTTTTTTAAAAGCCGAATCCAAAGCGCTTGCTTTACTATTATCAACATTCCCGCAATCATAGTGATATTTTCCAAATTTTATCTTCTTGCCACAAAGTTTAGCGATCTCTGACAATGTCATGTTTTTAGCAGAAGCTAGATTGTAAACACCCATTATTTTATGTTCTAGGGCCTTTTTTATAAAATTCAGAACATCCGCATGAAGAACATAATTAAACTTGGAATCACCGCTCAACGTCAAAGATGAATATCCTTTAAGTATTTTCGTCAAGCTATTGCATCGAGCCGTAGCTCCCAACAGGCCGGAGCATCTTAATATTAAAAAATTCTTACAATTTTTTTTAACGATTGCTTCGCACGCAAGTTTAGTAACTCCATACAGCGTTTTTATCGCATCGATTTCAATGAGTTCTTTTTCAGAATGCCTTTTCCCGTCTTTCGGATATACGTCAACAGAAGAAAAGAAAATAAAAAACTTATGAGGCAGCCGCACCAATTTTTTAGTTAAAAATATATTGTCTTTAAGATATTCATGAATGGTGTCCGCATTGATCCCTCTTTTTGAATTAAACGCGCAATGGATGATGGTGCCAACGCCCTTTTTTTCCAATTTCTGAAATTCACGGCAAAATGTTTTGCGCGTCAAAGACACACCGCCCAAGCGCTCATAGATATATTTACCCATGCCGCTTGAAGTCCCTGTGGTAAGAAGTGGGATGTTAGACAAATTTTTCCTCATTGAATACGTTATATCTCTTGGTAATGGCAGCATCTTTATGTTGCCCATACCATTGCATGACATCACGGATACCCTCTTCGATGTTGATCTCCGGTTCAAATCCCAGGCCTTTAGCCCGTGAAACATCCATGAGTCTTTTCTTATCGCCGGATGGTTTCGTTGTATCCCAGATCACTTGTGGCTTGTCTTTCATGTTTCGAACGATAATATCAACAATCTCTTTTATGCTGACACCGATACCGCTGCCCAAATTTATAACCTGGCCCAAACCTTTATCCATCGCGCAAAGCATGCCGCGCGCCACATCCTTAGCATGGATAAAATCTCTGATAGCACTGCCATCCCCCCAGACAGAAAGAGGATTTTCTCCGTCACAAGCACGGCGGATTAATGAAGGGATAACCATCGCGTTATTCGGATCAAAATTATCATACGGACCATAGACATTGGCAGGCCTGACAATAGCCACTTGATCCCAGCCATATTCAATCTTATACGCTTCAGCCTGCAATTCACCCATGCGTTTAGCCCAACCGGCAAACTTATCATTGTTTGAAGGAAACGACTTCCATACATCGTCTTCATAAAATGTTTCTGCCGGAGCATACACACCGATTGAACTTGTAAATAAATACCTTTGAACACTTTTCTGCCTGGCTGCCTCCATCATATTGATATTAAAACTGATGGTGGGTACAAAAAAACTCGCAGGTTTTTTTGCGGTCATGGCCGGAGACCCCTTGATACCGACGAGATGAAAAACAAAATCCATGCCGTGACAGGCCTTCAAGCAATTACTAAAATCCATAAGGTTTAAACGCATGAATTCCGCTTTTGGGTGAGCCCTTGATGGATCATCCAAAGAAACAACCCTGACATTCGCTCCCTGATCAATAAGCATTTCAACAAGAGGCCTGCCGATCAACCCCGTGCCACCTGTCACTAATATCTTTTTTCCTTTATACATACATTCACCTTTTTTAACGAACAACTGTAATGGCCTTCCAGGGAGACCGCTTAAGTTCCAGGCGCCAGTAATCCAAAATATCTTTAAGAGTTTTTTCAAAAGCAATTTCAGGCTTCCATCCCGTAAGTTTCTTAAACTTATCCGTGCAAGGGATCTGCAGAGTTACGTCAGACGGCCTTATCAATTTCGGATCAACTACAATTTTAAACTTCTTAGTAGAAAAAGAAAGTAAAGCGTCCAGGGCTTCTTTGATCGTCATGGTCCTGTTGCCTCCAATATTATAAACTTCTCCAGGTTTGCATTTATGGACCATCACCCAATAAGCCCTCACAGCATCTCTAACATCACAGAATGTTCTGATCGATTTCAAATTCCCAACCCTGACAACAGGCGCTGCTAAACCCAATTCACCAGCTGCAATCTGCTTGGCAAAAAAAGACATGGCAAATACATCGCCTCGACGCGGTCCTGTGTGCGTGAACATCCTCGTGCGAATCGTTTTGATTCCATAAGATAGCCAGTATTGGAATGCGATCATATCTTCCCCGACCTTACTGACCGCATAAGGAGACGCTGGCCTTAACGGGCAATCTTCTTTTATCGGAATATCTTTTTTTTCAACCTGCCCATACACCTCCGAAGAACTACAGATATGGATAATAGGATCAATGCCGGTGATCCTGACCGCCTCAAGCAAATTGGCTGTTCCGATAATATTCGTCGATAAAGTTTGAATGGGTGCATTAAAACTCGTCAAAACATAACTCTGCGCGGCCAAGTGAAAAATTACATCCGGTCGCACATCTTTGCAATGCCGGATCAAAGCGCTTAGATCCATAAGATCGGCTTCTTTTAAAATAACCTTATTATAAACCCGATCCAAGCTATCGCGCGAACTGCGCCAGCGGCATAAACCAAAAACCTTATGCTTTTCCTTCAAACTTAAGATATATTCTGCCAGATGGCTTCCGACAAAACCCGTTATACCCGTGATCAAAATCTTCATAACCTCTTCCTCCTAAAACGGACCTTTAAATTCAATCTCTTCAATCTTGATTTCAGTTTTTGGCTTCCAACCCTTGCGATGAGGGAAAATCATATTCGCTGCTTTTAACGCGATTTTCTTAGCATCAGGGTAAAAATATTTTTCCAATGAAGGCGTTGTCGGACACGGGACAAAAGAAAACCCCATACGCTGCGCTGCAACACCTTCAAGCAGCCCCTTTTCCACTAATCTAGAAATAATCTCAGCACCTGCAGCACACGGCATCCACGCATTATCAACAACGACAACTTTTTTTGTTTTTTTGATCGATGACTCTATTGTCTCCATATCCAAAGAACTCAATGAAACTAAATCTATCACTTCGGCATTAACACCAATTTCTTCCAAATACTTTTTCGCCCTTAAACACTCAATCGCCATCTGAGATATACCAATAAGAGTTATATCACCTCCTTTGCTTAAAATCCGAGCCTTACCAAAATGGGTCCGGTATCGGCCTTGCGGCACAGGACCTTTTTGATAATAAAGGGATCGATGCTCAATAAAAAGAACCGTATTATGATCCTCTACAGCCTCAATCATGCATCCTTTGGCATCATACGGAGTTGCCGGAGCTACAATTTTCAATCCAGGAATATTCATAAGCATCGGATAAAGGCTCTGAGAATGCTGAGCACCCTGCCCCCAGCTTTTGCCGATGGTAGCACGAATAACCATCGACACACGAACTTTTCCTCCGGACATATAGCGCATTTTAGCAGCCATGTTCACAATTTGATTCATGGCTAAAAGAATAAAATCCATTCTGATATGCGTGTGGATGGGCCGTAAACCCGCCAAAGCCAATCCCAACGCAACACCTGTCATGCCATCTTCTGACAAAGGCGTATCAAATACCCTCTCAGGCCCAAAACGTTCAACCAAACCTTTTGTCGTGCCCAAAATAGCCTTAGGATCATCCACGCCTTGGCCTATAACAACGACTGAGGCGTCCCTTGCCATTTCACATTCTATGGCTTCCCGGATAGCCTCCGGGTAGCTTAAAATACGCTTCATTGTTTTTTCTCAAAAAATAAATCTGTTAAAAGCTCTTCTTCGCCTGGGAATTCACTCTTTTCAGCATACGCAAAAGCCTTTTCAACTTCGCCCTCTACCTCTTTTTCAATGCGTTCGGCTTTTTTTGAACTCAATAAAGACCTCAGACGGATTAGTTCATCTTTTTTCTTCCAAATATCTACTTCTTCTTTTGACCTATAGCCCAAATGAAAATCGTCATTCGGCCCCACATGTTCTTTCCATCGGCACGTCAGGCATTCCAAAAAAATAGGCCCGCACTCTTTTTTTCTAATTTTCGCGATGTATTTTTTTGCAAAATCATAAATTTTAAATACATCCCCATCTTCTATTCTTTCTGAAAAAATCCCATAGCCTTTAACCCTCTCCCAAATATTATCGTAGCGTTGACGCTTCAGTTGATGCGAATGTATGGCATAACGATTATTCTCGCAAATAAATAGAATCGGAAGTTTTTTTAATGCAGCGAAATTCATGCTTTCATGAAAAACGCCTTCGTCAACAGCCCCATCACCAAAAAAACTCACAGCACAAGCACTCAATTTTTTCAGCTTTAAGCCATACGCATAACCTACGGAAACTGGGATTGTCGTGCCCACAATAGCCGAAGTCACCATCACGCCTTTTTCTACAGCTGAAAGATGCATGGATCCGCCCTTTCCTTTAGCGCATCCGGTCTTTTTGCCATAAAGCTCAGCAATCATCTTTTTCAGATCCGCGCCTTTTGCCAGATACATAGCATGCCCCCTGTAACTGCCAAAAACAACGTCCTGAGAAGATAGCGCCTGGCAAACACCAACAGAAACAGCCTCCTGCCCTATAGAAAGATGCACAGGGCTTTTAATTTTATCCGTTGGATAAATACGGATAATCTCTTCTTCAACTCTGCGAATCTTATAAAAAGATCTATAAAATTTTTCAGTAAGCGTCAAATTCATTACAAAGCTTTCTGGTACTTCAAGAACCACCCAACGGTGCGCCTGATGCCGTCTTTAAGGTGAACACGTGCACGCCAGCCCAAACCGTTTATTTTAGAAACATTTAAAATTTTCTTCTTTATCCCGTCAGGTTTTGTCGCATCAAAAACAATCTCTCCTTTAAAACCAACGGTATCTTTTATTAAAAATGCCAATTCTTTTACAGACACACCATGGCCTGTCCCAACGTTTATAATGTCCGGCTGGTCATAATTCTGCATAAGAAAAAAAGCAGCATCTGCCGCATCATCAGCGTAGAGAAATTCACGCACGGGTCTTCCACTGCCCCAGACTTCACAGCTACGCATATTCTCTTTTTTAGCTTTATGCAATTTCATTATTAACGCAGGAATCACATGCGAATCCCGAATATCAAAATGGTCATAGGGGCCGTACATATTAGCCAGGACAGCCGTAATGAAATTTGTTTGAAACTGCGCATCATAGGCCTGGCATAATTTAATCCCTGAGATCTTAGCCATAGCATAAGCCTCATTCGTGGGCTCTACCGGACCTGAAAGCAAGTCTTCTTCTTTGATAGCTCCGGGTGATTCCTTAGGATAAATACAGGAGCTGCCAAAAAAGATCAGTTTTTTGACACCCTGCACATAAGACTGGTGAATCACGTTGTTCTGTATGGTGCTATTCTCATACATGAGCTCAGCTGGATAAGAAATATTCGCCTGGATGCCGCCAACTCTTGCCGCGCATAAAAATACATAATCCGGACGTTCTTTTTTAAATAAAGACTCAACGCTCCGCTGGCTTAACAGATCACACTGACGATGCGTTTTGACGATAAGATTATTGAAACCCTTACTTTTTAACAACCGCAAAACCGCTGAACCCAACAGCCCAACATGCCCTGCAATATAAATTTTTTCTTTTGTTTTCATGATCATATTCAAACTGACTTTTTAAAATATAGATTACGCGCCTTAACTTTATACAACACGTGCCCACATTGTGACAAAATTTTAGAAACATAAGAATAATCATTACAATGACGCTCCAGGTGAAGTTCTATGACAACAAATTTACTTTTCTGAATAGTCTTAAGCGCTCCGGCCAAAACCGATTCTTCAAATCCTTCGACATCGATCTTAAGTAAATCGACCGTATCGATAGACTTAAAGATCCCTGCATCATCAAGCCTTCGCATTTCAACGCTTCGGACATTCTTACCGCCATTGTTACAGAGTGAATTAGCGCTGTCGGTCGTAGAGTCAAAAGTCAATTCAATGGTTTTATTTTCATTCCCTAAAGCAAAATTGTAAAAAGATACACCGCTAAATTTTGACAGACGATTTCTCGTTGCCTCAACGCATTCTTTCATCATGTCAAAAGCAAAATAGCGCGCCCCAGGGCACATCCGCATCAAATATTCCGCTACAATCCCGGAATTGCAACCCAAATCAATGATCACAGGATGCTCTTTAGACTTTAGATTATCTAAATAGAGCGGCTCTAAGATATCGCCACAGATAAAATCATCAACATAAACCGGAATCTCATTCGCATGCCTGATGCGGATACCTTCAGGCGTCGAAAACTGAAAAAAACATTTCACTTTGCGAGGAAAGCAAGTGTTGCATACAAGTTTTGCGCGATTGATAAAATCAAATTCTTTTGAAATACAAATTATCTTTAAACAATCGCGAATCTTATTTTTTATCTTAGTCAGCACGTTCATTTTTTCCCCAATTTTTCTAATACAATTAAAATTCTCTTTGTCAGCGCACGCGCTGATAAAGAGTGTCTATCTAACAGTTCCTTTTGATCAGCAATTGTTTTTATAAAGGCATCCGGCAAGGCGAACGGCTTAAAAAAAACACCTGTATTATTTCTCGATAAGATATCCGCGACAGCGCTTGCCAAACCCCCTATCTCAGAATGCTCTTCAATGGTAAACAGGGCTTTTGTCTTACGCGCGCATTGCAAAAGGAGCTTTTCATCCAGAGGCTTTAAAGTCGGTAGGCTGATGAGACCGACGCTAAATTTATTTTTTAAATGTTCACAGACTTCTTTGGCTTGCGCTAAAATATTGCCCGATGCCACGATCGTAGCATCGGTCCCTTTCGACAATACTATTCCCTTACCAATCTTAAAAGAATTCAGTTTCGCATGGATAGACACATCTCGCCCCTTGCTCAAACGAATATAGATCGGGCCGTTATAGAATTCTGAAGATTTTATGAGCGCTTTTGCTTCCAGCGGATCCGCAGGGCAGACAATCGTCATGTTCGGCAAAGAACGCATGACCGCAACATCTTCAGTCGCGTAATGCGTGTAGCCGTCATGAGCATAAGATAAACCGCTTCCTATACCGATAATTCTCACTTTTAAGTTATGATAACAAATATCGTTCCTGACCTGTTCTAAGCAGCGTATCGTTACAAAAGGTATGATGGAATAGACAAAGACTGTTTTCCCGGAAAGCGCCAATCCCGCCGCGATACCCATCATGTTCTGTTCGGCAACTCCCACATTAAAAAACCTTTTTGGAAATTTCTTTTGAAAATCCTCCAAAACTGAAAATCCAAGATCAGCCGTCAACAGAAATACATTCTTATCTTTTTCGGCAAGCTCTATCACCGCCTGTATGGTCGCATTTCTCATGGCGCACTCAACTCCTTCAAAGCCGTCTTCAGCAATTCTTCATTAGGCGACCTGTAATGCCATTCAACCTTATCCTCCATAAAAGAAACCCCTTTGCCTTTTATGGTGTGCATAATAAATACACTGGGTTTATTTTTCTTAAGAGGGACTTCTTTTAAAACCCGGATCATTTTCTTTACATCATGCCCGTCCATCTCTTTAACTTCCCAGCCAAACGAAGCCCATTTATCACGCAAAGGCTCAAGGTCTAATACATCCTGCGTCCTTCCCAGGGCCTGAATCTTATTATAATCAATGATCGCAACCAGATGGTCCAGGCGATTATGGCCGGCGAACATCGCGGCTTCCCAAACAGAACCTTCATTGCATTCACCGTCACTCATCAGCACGAACACCCTGCTTCGACTCTTATCAAATCTTGCCGCAAGAGCATATCCAACACCTATAGGCAAACCATGTCCAAGAGCGCCTGTTGAGACCTCAATGCCAGGCACGCAATCTTTTGTCGAGTGACCCGGAAGCAGGCAATGCCAAAATAAATCTTTGCTCATAAAGCCTTTTTTAGTCAAGACAGCATAAAGCGCGCTTACAGCATGGCCTTTACTGAGAATAAAGATATCCCTCTGTTTCATTTGCGCGCGGCCTGGCGTAATATTCAACACTCCAAAATATAGAGCGATCAATATATCCACGCAAGATAAAGATGATCCGACATGCGACCTGCCTGTCTTTGCATGATATTTCAAAATATCTTTTCTTATCTCTTGGGTAAAACGAACAATATGCTTTATATTCATTGTTTTATTCATACAAATCCAAGTGCTCCCTAAACCAACTGATTGTTTTTTTAAGACCCTGTCTAAAATTATGCTCAGGCTGCCAGTCAAGAGATTTTAAGGCCAGCGAAATATCGGCTTTCCAGTTTTTTGGTTCTATGCGCGTATTATCAACGCTCCCCCACAATGCTTTAAACTTACCTCCGGTAAGCTTAAAGATCTCTTGAGCGGCTTCTCCCAGGTTATGCTGTTTTCCGGTTCCAATATTAAAAATCTCTCCGTGCTTATGAGGCATCCTGATCGCCTGAACATAGGCTTGAACGATATCTTCGATAAAAACAAAATCCCTGACAGGCTCAGGCGTAGAAACTTTCGGGTTTCGATTTTTAAGGCAATCCACAATAACAGACGAGATAAAACGCGTCGGATCTTCATAATAACCGTAGGCTGAGAAAAGCCTAAGGGTTACAAAAGGCAAGCAAAGCCTTTGCGCCAAAGCCTGGCAAAACAAGGTTGAAGAAGCCTTTGCAACGGCATAATCCGTTACAGGCTCAAGACAATCCTTCTCGCTCATGGCCCTGTTTTTGAGACCATATTCCGATGAACTGCCTGTATTGATAAAAGCTTGAAAACCGGTTTTAAGGCATGCCCTAGCCATATGGCAGGTACCTAAAACATTAACCTTCATGATCTTTTCAGTATCCTGTTGAAAATGATATCCTCCCCAGACCGCCGTATGTAAAACAATTTCAGGCCTGATTGCTCGAACGGTCTTCTCTAATTTATCATATTCCAATATATCGACACACCGCTCATCTAAGCTTTTAAGAATATCTTTTATTCTCCATTTATTCGACTCTTTTCGCGTTAATATAGATACCTGCGCGCCTTCTTTTAAAAAAAATCGCGCAAGATTGGCACCTATAAATCCGGCTGCGCCCGTAACCAGTATTTTTTTATTTTTAAAAATCATTTTTTTCAGCCATTTTTCTTTTCCTGCTGCCAATACTCCACAAAAAATGCCAGAAGAACACCAAATAAAAGCCCAACCAATGCGCCTGCCAGAACTTTTTGTTTTTTTCCGGAACCCATCGAACTTTGTGGCTTCATCGGTGAATCAAAAATATTGAAATCTTTAGTCTTCATTAAAAAGAGCCTTAAATCATTCCTCTGATTCTTAAGCACAATAATATTGTTTTCATGTCCCAATAAAGTATTTTGCAGAAGAATCCCTTTAAAGGTTAAATCGGATGATAAAAGAGTCTTATCCAGGACAAGCGTAGAAATCAAATCCTGCGATCGCTTAATATCTCGCTGCACATTACTAATAGCAGCATCCAACTCCGCAAGGCGCCCGACATAAAACGAAATACTATCCTTGTAAATTTTTTTTCCCTGTTCTACAAAACGCGAGGCAATCGCATCGCTTAGTTTTAAACAAACATCAGCATCAGAACACTTCAGGTCAACTTCAAGCAGATATTCGCTGTTTGTATCTTTAAAATTAATAGATTTTCTTAAAGTCTCGACATCCATATTCAACTTTAAATCTTTTAAAATTGACGCAATAAAATTCTGATTAAGGACCATATCTCTCGTCTCGCCCTTACTGATCAGAATTTTGTCAATGCGTCCGAGTTCAATCACAAAAGATGCCTCATAAACTTTTGGTGCGAAAAAACTAACAAGCAGAGAAAGTGCCACAATTATAAAAAATACGGTCATAATGAGTTTTTTTCGTTTATTAAGGACTTTTAAAAAAACCCTTAAATCAACGTCTTCTTCTTTTGAATTATAAGTCTGTCTCTGTTCCATGAACTCCTCCTTGATTTTTTAAAAGTTTTGCACTTTACTGATCACCTTAAACGGCCCTACATCTATTTATTTAAAATCGAGAATATGACCAAAAACTTTTTTTATTCCACGGCCGAAATATTTGATATCAGAAAGACTTCTGATGGAAAACATCCTTCTTAAAACAAACTCAGGGCTAAAAGCTACTTTATATATTTCCTGAACAAGCTTGAGCAATATTACATTCTCCATAGATGTTTTCATCACAGGCTTTTTCATATCATAGTCATTCCAATCCTGAGTTAATAACAAACCTTCCTTCTGACAAACATCGAATAACAACGAACCAGGATAAGGAATAACAATCGTAGCCTGAACCGTATAGGCATAGCCTTTTTTAAGCAGCCAGCGACCCAATTTCAGCGTATTTTGTGCCTCTTCATACGATTCCCAAGGATATCCGAACATGATCGTAATATGAGGATACAATCCTGACGAGCGGGCCTCCTGACAAGATTCAACAATCTTCTCAACAGTAACATTTTTATTGATCCTATCCAGTGTCTTTTGATTCGCTGATTCTAACCCAAAAAGAACAAGTCTAAAACCCGCTTTTTTCATGGCCAAATATTGAGCTTTATTCAAAGCCCCGAATCTCATATTACAATCAAGAATGACTTTTTTATTCAATCCGCGCGCAACCATGCCTTTACAAAAACGATCAAGCCAATCCCCTGCAGGAAAGCATCCTGTATCATCCATAATCTCGCGAATCCCATAGAGGGAAACAAGGGATTCAATCTCATCTAAAACATTCTCAACACTTCTTTGGCGAAACGTCGGATAAAGTGTCGGCCATGAACAAAAAGTGCACTTTCCCCACCAGCAATCGCGTCCGGCCATAATATAAGTGCCAGGCGTACATTTAAAATTACCGTTATGCGTCGCGTAACAAGACCATTGCGTAAGATCGCGATCAATAAACGGGATCGAATCAAGATCGTGATTCAACTTAAAAAGCCCCGTATTTTTGACATCTCTGCCGTCGCGATACCAAATACCTGCTTCTAATGGTCGATGGTCGATAGTCAATGGTCCATGATTCAAAAAATTGCATAAAGCAACAAGTAAAAAGTCATAATCACCGCCCGTTAAAACAAAATCTACGCTCGAATTTGTAAATGATTCCTCGGGCAATGCGGTGACGTGGTCACCGAATAAAACAATCAATAGTCTATGATCAATAGTCGATAGCTTTTTAAGCTCGTTGATAATTTTCCAATGCTGTTTAATAACAGGGGTTTTTGTTTCCAGGGCGATGAGATCAGGTTTTTCAGACTTAATTTTCCCAAAAAATTCTTCGAGACTGAGATTCGTCGCGATAGCATCCAACCAAACAACTTCATGACCGGCCTTTTTTAACAGAGTTGCTGCCTGGGCCGGCACAACAGGATAAATGTATGTCGGCTCGTTAAAATACTGAAATTGCCTGTTCTGGGACAGCAAAGGAACGCCTTGAGTTCTATCAAGCGGCGGATAGGCGATAACAATTTTCACGAAGACCCCTTTTTAGCTTCTTCTTTTAATCTTGGCTGCGCCAACCCAAATAAAAAATAATATCCGTAATAAACATGTGTCAAAAAAATTCCGCTAAAAACAAACGCAGTCATTTTTTTGTCATTTTTTTGATAAGACTCCAGCAAAACAAAAGAAAAATAGGAAATTAAAGAAAAAATATAAAGCAATGACATCCACTGCACACCTAAAAAAAAGAACCCGATAATAAGCCAGCATAAAAATGCGGATGGAATAAAATACTGCCATTTTAATGATGTCTCAGGAAACCGCTTAACAAAATATCCGCGATGCATGGCATAGTTGGCTATTTGCTTTAAATGGCCGCTGAATATGGCTCTTCGGTGATGAAAAACAATTGCCTCAGGTTCATAGACAATCTTCTTCTTTAATTTTTTTGTGATCTCTAGGCAAAGAATGGTATCTTCTCCAGGCCAAAAATTTGTTTTGAAACCACCCAACTCTAAGAAAACTGATTTTCTAATCAAAAGATTGCAAGATGGATAATCCTCTACCACCTGCCTTGCGCCTTTTTGATAGCGATATCGGAAATTTCCACTCACCAAGAATGATTCATACACAAGGCCGCTGGCCAACCGCTCTCCGAAGTCCGTGGGCGGGGTCACGCCCGGGCCTCCGACTGCTGCCACTTCTGCGTCATCAAAATTCTTGACAGCGTTCGTAAGCCAGGACTCCGCGGGATAAGCATCATCATCAATAAAAGCAAGTATTTCACCTAAAGCCACACGAGCGCCCTGATCCCGCTTATCTGCAGGCAGACAAGGCCCTGTTGGCAACACCCTTACTTGTTTATGATCATACGAAAATTCAGTATCCGGCAATATGAGTATTTCAAAATCTGAGTAAGACAAATGCAAGCACCGTTGAATGCTCTCTTTTAAAAAATCATTCCATTCTTTAACAGCTATGATGATAGAAATTTTCATTCATTCTCTTTGTTTTTTAAAGGCCTGTCATAATATTTCATTATCTTCATACGATAAAATATGGCCAATGTATCCCAACCGGTCTGTGCAATAGCCTTCAAACCAATACGGCCATAGGTTCGCTTCGGTTCTAAGACAATCGGAGCTTCAGCGATTTTGTAACCTAAGTGCTGAATATTTGCCAACAATTCAAGGTCAAAAGCAAATTTTTTAACCAACAGCCTTGGAAAAACTTCACGAAGAACATGTGTTTTAAAAATCTTTAAGCCGGTCTGCGTATCGCGCAACGGCAGCCCAAAAAGAATTTTGATCAGCAAATAATAAACATAACTAATGATGCGCCTCATCAGAGGATACGCGACAACAGAGTTTGGGTGAAGCTTGGAACCGATAACAACATCCGCGTTATCCAAGCGCATGATATCAAAAAACGTCTGCACCTGGCCTGGATGAAGATCAAGATCCGCATCCAAAAAAACAACATAGGCGCCTTCAACATAGCGAAAAGCCTTCTTCAGGGCCCGGCCTTTGCCGGATTGCTTTGGATTTCTCTTGATTTTAAGCTGAGGATAATCCAACGAAAGTTTTTGGGCTTCACAAAATGTCTCATCGCCTGAACCATCGTCCATAAGAATAATTTCATAGTCACAGGAGAAATCATTAAAAGTTTTTATAGTTTCAAGCAGTGTATTCCTGATCAAGGCCCCTTCCTCATAGGCAGGAATTATAACAGATATTTTTTCTTTTAGATTTATCACAGCTTAACTCTCCACACAGACCTAAAACCAAAATACAAAAGGATCGAAGCTGTCGCAAGCCCAACAATCAAAACAGACTCAAGTGTTTTATGGAAAAGGCAAATTCCTGCCGCTTCGAATAAAGCCATAGCAAGCAATATCACCATAAAGTTTTTTTTATGAACTGAAAGATTGTAAAGGGAAAAAATATTGACTAAAGCAAATGCCGAGGCATTCAAGGCAAAAAGGATCACCAGTGCATCAAGACTTGGTTGATATTTTCCCGATAAAATTTTCAAAATAAAAGCCGGAAAAAACGAACAGATTAAAACTGTAAAACCACATAAAACGCTGACTATTAAAAGACATTTCTTTACAATAGCCCCTGTGTCGTCATTTTTGGCATGAGAATCAACAATCTTTGGGAACATAACAAGCCCGATGGCTCCAGGGAAATAAAATACGATTTTACCGACTAACTGCGCTATAGAGAAACGGCCTGCATCAAGTGGCGAAAAATAATGCTTAACAAGTATGATATCGATATTTGTCAAAGAAAAAAAACTTAACGCATAGATGGCTACCGGAATAAAATAACCATAAATCTCCTTGTACTTTAAAGGAATTTTCTCCTTTAATTCTCTGAAATTCTTAAGCCATGTGGGAATCTGAAAAATAGAAAGCAAAAAAGAAATAACCGAACCCAAGACAAAACCCCAAAGAGCCCCATAAGCCTTCCATCCCCAATAAACGAATAAAACAGCAAAAATAAATTTTGCCAGTCCAGAGGCAACACCATTTAAAGACGACTGCTCAAATTTCTGCAATCCCAAAAGCGCGCCTACGGTCAAAGCCGCATAAACGCTAAAAATGAGCCCAACACCGATCGCAATGAAATAGTGCGTCTCAGTCAATTTCAAGAAACGAGCCATCTCATAACGCCCTCCGATTAAAATAATTAGGAAAACTGCCAAAAATATTGTCAACACCTTGGCCAGATGAACCAGAAAAGTGATCACTTCGTCTTTTTTATCGTGCGCCATGAATTTAGAAACGTAGCGCGTGATCACCGTTGATAAAACACCTATGGGAACAGAAAAAAAACACAACATGGACACCAGGACATTGAGAATCCCGAACTCCTCCCCTGAAAGCTTGCGTACCATGATCAACCAGAAAACAAAACTCAAAAAATTAACAAAAATGCTCGAAACAAAAACAATACTGCTATGCCTTAACAATGAATCGGCTGTAAATTTTTTTATCAGTTTTTTTATCATAATTATTTTATTTCAACAGAGGTGTATCCGTATTGCTGAAAACGATTGGTCTTCACCTTTACATCGCAGGGATTGCAATACCCGAAATTAATACACTCCCTGAATTTATCCTCAATAAGAAACTGATGATCCAAAATATATCCCACAGGACTTGCGCCAGAGTAAAGATCCGAATGACATCTAAAAACATTCCCCTGGCTATCCATCAAAAATTCCGAAGTCTTACATTGAACCTTTTTCCTAAACTGCTTTAAACATGAACCTTCATATTTATAACAACCATAAAGCTTGCCCTGATATTCTCCTAAAAATTCCTTTGCCCTAAAATCTATGCCGAGCTTAAGACACTTATCTTTAGCCTCTTCAATCACTTTTTCATAAGCAGGATGCATGACCGACCAAATGCCGATCGAAAAATGCGCATCCAGCATTTTTAACACCTTAGCCACAGTCTCATTGAGGTCCATAGTTTCAGGGTGATAACTGACACGAATGGAGGCATAAGGAGATTTTCTTTTGATGCGCTTAGGATCGACGTTCTTAATAAAATCCTCAATATCAAATTTAAGATTAGTCAAAATATCAATATTCAATTCAGGCTTTAGATTATTAAGGATATAAATAAAATCAGGATGAAGGCTCGGCTCGCCGCCCTGAAGCGTGACAGGAAGATCATCGCGCGAGTTGATGCGGTTTAACCCCTGAACCCACTCCTTACCTGTCATCATCGGTCGTTTAATGACCCCTTGTTCATAATGATTGATGCAATAGCTGCATTTTAAATTACAGGCAAACGTCAGGAATGCCGCGATATAATTATATTCAAGCGGTATCTGCAGTGCTTTTAATTCCGAGTTATTAACATTGTTTTTTTCCATCATTGTTACTCTTTTTAAAATTTTTTAAATAAAATTAACGTGTGCAGGTGGTTGGCCTAGCGGTGTCTCAAGCATCGCCTTGTCATGCTTTAGATCCCACAAAAACTCATTAACCTTATGCTGCAAACATAGCGTCCCGCACATCGAGCGCGCGTCAAATTGATCTGAGGCGATCAACTTTAAAACTTCCCAATAACGCTCACTGTTAAAAATCTCCTTAAAAGACTTCTCAGCAATATTGCCGATATGATACTTTGCATATTTCGTATTAAAAAGCATCCCACAAGGAGCCACAAGCCCTGAGCCGGAAAATTGCATGATGAACGGCGGGCCAAAACAACTAAAATAGCGGCGCTTCCCCTCACTTAAGATCTTTGACCATTTCACAGCCACCATATATTCACCTTCGCTGAAGCCCTCCGCAGCTTTTAAAACATCCACGCAATCCAGATATTTTAAATAGTCAACCCCCAAGGCCCCTTCTTCATTGTCACTGCAATGTTTGATGATAAGGTAATCCACCCCCAATGATTTACCTAACTTGGCTAAAGGAATAACCTGATCAACAAAATTCGGCAAAAAGACCATCTGTAGCCCGATGGTTACGTTTAAAGATTTTTCTTTTTTTATTCGCACGCTTTCTCGAATAATACGGCAGACTTGATCAAAATCGCGCTCGTTGCATCCATGAATTTGAGCATACCGGTTCGGCTCAGCAGCAGACATATTAAAACGGATATAAGTCAATGCCGGCAAGATCTCTTCAAGGCGTTCTTCTTTTAACAAAACACCATTTGTCCCCACCGCCATATCAAGCCCATTAGCTTTTCCCCTTAAAACAGCATCATAAAAATGAGGCGAACACGTGCTCTCTCCGTCACTGACAAAACTGACGGCCTTAACACCAATTTCGGCGGCATCATCTAAGAATCTAAAGATAACATCTCGCGTCATCTTTTTTTCATCATTAGCCTGGAGCATTCCATAACAATAGACACACCGATAAGAACAACAGCGGGTCAACGCACAATCAATTGTAATAGGCGCAATGCGTTCCCCCTTTAGCCACGCGTCCACGCGTTCTTTATGCCAAGCTAATTTTTGACCATCAAGAATTAATGTTTCCATAAGATAAAATTATCCCAAGTGATCGTCTTTTCTGACTTTTGTCTGCGAATCATCGCATAAATCAACAAACAAAGATTTTCGGTTAAAAGAAAAATAATAATCTTTAACGAGTTTCAGATATCCTTTTGTCACGTTTAAAAATGACTTTAAGCTTAACGCCTTAGAAACTCCGCCTTTTCTGGCATTGATCTTATAAGGGACTTCAGCAAAAAGATATCCCTGCTTAACCAATCGAATCAAGATATCCGCCTGATAAAAAAATCCGTAAGAACGGCTGCTTAATTGTTTAAGTAGTGATTTTCTATACAAAATAGTTCCATTGGTATAATTAAAATTTACACAAAACGTCATATTGATGATAGAGCGAAAAAGAAATGAGACAACATTCCTTGAAAAAGACCGATTGCCCTTGTTAAGAGGAAAAGGAACAACCATATCGACATCCGCCAATAACTTAAAATATCTTAAAACCTCAAACGGATCATTTTCATTATCCCCGGGCATCATCACCACAACATCCCCACGCGCCTGATCCACGCCATCCCAGAAAGAAGCGCCGATGCCCTTCGGCTTCTCATGCCGAACAATAAAAACTTTACCAGAATTTTCAACCATCAAGCCTTGCGCAATATCTTGCGTCTTATCCGTACTGCCATCATTGACAATAAGAACTTCACCATCAATCCCTAAATCTCCTAAAGCCTTCAAAACACCAGTGACAGCTTCCCTGATATTGGCTTCTTCGTTCAAGGCCGGCATAATAACGCTTAATTTATTCATCGTAAGGTTTCCTTAACACATGAAACAATGTCTCTGGCATTGCGATAAAACCCTTCCTCTAAAGCCGGGCTGCTCGGTGTCGGCGCATCAGGCAAAGTAACAAAACCAATATCCGATTTTAAATAAGGCCTGATTTTATTGCAAAGCCTGCCGGCGATAATCTCCGCAGCCCCACCGCTTTTCCATCCCTGATCAGCGATAATCAAACGCCCGGTTTTTTTAACGGATTCAATGACAATTTCTTCATCAAAAGGATGAAGTGTGCGCGGATCAATGACCTCGATATCTATGCCTTCTTTTTTTAAACTATCGGCAGCTTTAAGAGATTCTAAAACCATGAGCGACAACGCAACGACTGTCACGTCTTTACCGCTCTTACGCACAAAACCTTTCCCTAAAGGAATCAAATACTCATCTTTAGGCACATCTGTTTTTAAATCATAGAGCCAACGATGTTCAACAAAAACAACTGGATTATCATCGGCAATGCTTGCCAAAAGCAATCCCTTGGCATCATAGGCCGAGGACGGCATAACAATTTTTATTCCCGGCATATGCATGAAAAAAGCATGGAGACTTTGTGAATGCTGGGCCGCTGACCCCCATCCCCGTCCCACTAAAGTCCGCACAACCCATGGCACGCGAACTCTTCCGCCAGACATGTAGCAAAGTTTAGCTGCATGATTTAATATCTGATCAAAACTAAGCAGCATAAAATCCATGCGCATATGAACAAGAATCGGTCTTGAGCCTGTCAATGCTGCACCATTTATAAAACCGGTCAACGCATTTTCAGCGATAGGAGTATCAAAAACGCGGCCTTTAAAATCTTTATGCAAATTCAATGTTGAACCAAAAATCCCACCAGAATCATCAACACCCTCTCCCATTAAAAAAACTCTGTCATCTCGTTTGAGCGCCTGATATTGAGCCTCACGCAATGCCGCGCCATACGTCAGCAATCGGCCGTTTCCAGGGCCTGCGTTCATCGATAATTCACCAGTCGCATGGTCTACAGCTACTTTAGTCCAAGGCATAATTAATCCCCATAAGTCACGTTCTGTGTCACATCCGCTTTTAAAGGCAATGGACCCTCCTGGGCCCACTCAACAGCTTCATCGATTTCTTTAGACAACTTCAAGCGAATTTCTTCAATTCCCTCTATGGTCAAAATTCTTTTTTTCAAACAATATTTTTCAAGTTTTTTTAATGGGCACTTACGGATCCAGGCATCTATTTCATCTTTGGGCCGATATCCTTTTTCAGAATCACAATCAGGGCCTACATGTCCTTTCCACCTGTATGTTCGACATTCCAAAAGCATGGGTCCTTTCTGCTGCCTTACTTTTGCCACTAGGCGTCCCGCCAGATTCGTAACCTTTAAAGCATCGTTGCCGTCACAACGAAAACCGGGGATACCAAATATTCTTGCCCGTTCGAAAATATTATCCAGAGGTTGCCGGGATTCTTGAGTAGAATTCGTGGCATAAAAATTATTTTCACAAACAAACAAAATCGGTAATTTCTTTAAAGCCGCGAAATTCAGGCTTTCATAGAAAACTCCTTCATCCACAGCGCCATCACCGAAAAAGACAACAACGACACGTTTTTCTTTCTTTAATTTCACGCTCAAAGCTGCCCCGACGGCCAGAGGAATACCGCCACCGACAATCGCGGACGTCGCGACAATCCCGCGCTCAGGATCAACCAAATGCATTGATCCCCCTTTGCCCGAACACAACCCGGTTTGTTTTCCATAGAATTCAGCCATCATCGCCCGCAGTGAAACACCCTTGGCAATACAATGCCCATGGCATCGATGCGTTGTAAATAAATAATCTTTTAGTTTTAGATGAAAGCAAACACCGGCGGCTATGGCTTCCTGCCCTAAGCATAGATGAACAGGTGTACGCATCTTTTGCTCGGGGTAAAGCGCCACAACGCGTTCCTCAAAAAGACGGATTATCAAGCATGTCTGATAGATCTGACGGATAGAGATATTGTCCATTTTTTCTTTGTTAGATGAAATTAACGTGCGGACCGGGATCTTTGAGCTCCCTTAGATAGCTATTGATCTTATCAAGACGACAAACCTCACGGCACTTATTGACATCAAGCCGCGTTGCCGCTTTATGAAGTATGGCTTTTCGCCGGGCCCCTTTTATTATCTTATCAAAGGTTGAAAGATAGATATTTCCGTAGATAAATTCTTTCTTTCCCAAAAAAGCACTACAGGCGTAAACATCCCCACAGGCATTGACATAAGCCCAAAACGGAAGGCCAAAACAATGTTCGTAATCTTTGGTCTTCCCCAATCGTTCCATCGTATCGAATCTATAAATAATTTTAAAATTTTTATCTTCTAATTGCCTTAATCTCTTTTCCAATGCCGCGTGGTCTTGATACGCAAAACCCGAATGAAGGCGTGAACCGCTTAGAGGATGCTGCGAATATGGTTTAATCGTCAAATAATCAACGCCGATTTTTTTTAAAACCCTTGCTAAAAACAAGACTTCACCAACATTTTCAGGGATCAACAACAGCTGGACTCCGATAACGGTTTTAAGCTTGCTCCTCTTTTTAATAGAAACAGCGTTTTTAAGATTATCCAAAACTCGTAAAAAATCTCCGGGACGCGCACGATGGACTCTCTCGTAATTCTTTTCGCTCCCCGCATTCAGGCTAACCCGGATCCAGCTCAAGTGTTTTAAGATTTTTCCGCACAGTTTTTTATCCAAGAAGACGCCGTTTGTCGTTATCGACACATCAATACCGGCTTTTTTTGTTACTTCAACTATTGAGGCAATGTTCTTGTGCAGCAGCGGTTCGCCTTCACCAGCATACATAACGCTTTTTACACCGCACGCCGCCGCGCGATGAATCATATTTTTTAAAATGTCAACATCTAAGAACGACGTCTTATAATTTAAATAATCAACAGCGCAAAAAATACATCGATGATTGCAACTTCCACAAGGCGCAATTTCCAAATAGATAGGACAAACTGTCTTTCCTTGAAGCCAAGAAGCAACTCTGTCCACGTGAAAAATCATTTTATGGCTATCTATTCGATAAAAATCTTTCATGCTTTTTTCTTTAAAAGTGGCAACAATTTCAACACATGATCACGGACATCCTCAGGCTTAATGAATTCCATGCAATGTAATTTTTTCTTGCATGCCGATTCTAAACAGGGAACGCAATTATACGGCGTCTTGGGTAACATCTTAACCCCGTGGCCATAAAGAAAAACCTCTTGCGAAGAAGTCGGCCCGAAAAACGCGATGATCTTTTTTTTCAATGCCAGCCCTAAATGCATCCCCAGGCTGTCATTGGTAATGATCATACGACAAGAATGTATCCAATCCACATAATCATTGATGTTGTCCAGCCCTCTTTGCCAGGAAATGGTGTATTTCGATTTCAGAAGCTTCTCTAATTTCAGCCAATGTTTTTTAGGCCAGGATTTATTAGACCATTTTTTTCCAGCCACCCAATTAAATCCTATGTCAAATTTAACTTGTGACTTAGGCTTATATCCAAGAATGTATTCCTCGTCTTCCTTCCAATTCTTGCCTATCATAGAAGCCAAAGCATCCTGCCAAAATTTCAAATTCCCCTTTTTCTTTTCCGTATCCCAGCACAAATCCAAAACTTTTTCCGCGCCGTCATACGCCTGGGCAATACCGCGTTCTGCGTCAAATCTAAAACCAAACCTCCGCCAGGCATTGACTGAATCAGAAAAAGCGCAAATCCCAGGGCCTTTTTCAAGATTAATAACCGTATCAAAACGCTCCCGCTGAAGTTGAAGAACTGATTCTAAGTTAAAAACCAAGATTCTTTTGATATGAGGATTGCCTTCAAGTAAAGAATAAGCCCTCTCGTCCACCAGCCATGTCACGTGATCATTTTTCAAATAATTCAAGATAACCGTCGTGCGTAAAACATCACCAAGGCTGGTTGTCGTACTTATGTCTTTATCAAGTGTTTCTGAATATCCAAGTTTAATAATCAGTATCTTTGCCATGTAATCCTCCGGAATTTTAATCTATCCTTTATTTTTAAAAATAAATTTAAAAAAACGAATCGTATCTTTGACCGGATGTATCGCGCTCACCTGTCCATCGTAAACGCTTGTGATCGGGACAGATTCAATCAAGAAACCGTTTTTTGCAGCCTCCAGTAAAATCTCGGATTCAATTTCAAACCGCTCTGTTTTTAAATTGATACGTTTTAATACTTTACTATCAATCAGTCTAAAACCGCACTGAGTATCCGGAATAGGCTGACCGCACTTTTTGGACAAAATAAACGACATAAAGCTATTGGTAACCCAACGCACCAAAGGCATACCTTTAGGTTTAAACATGCGGTTCCCGACAATAACTCCGGCGCGAGACTTCTCGTATTCCCAGGAAAAATGAATCAGATCTGAAGGCAAGTGTTGTCCGTCTGCATCCATAACAACAATCGCTTCATAATAGTCTCTCCGTAATAAAATCTCAAAACCCTTTCGCAATGTCATCCCTTTTCCAAGATTGACATCATTGACAATAACTTCAGCGCCACCTGCTTTGGCGCATTTTGCCGTATTATCTTTAGAACCATCATCAATCACCAAGACATCGTATCCATACCCACGGATATCCCCAACAAGACGCTCAATCGTCTTCTCTTCGTTAAAAGCAGGCATTAAAATACAAATTTTCATTCTTTCCAAAACTCCCGAAACATCAGCCATTGATCCGGATATTGACGGATTTTTTGTTCAATCACGCGCGCGCACGCCTCAATAGCCTCATCTTCATTTTTAAACTCCGGCAGGGCTTCAAAAAATTCGAGGATTTGAGTATTATCTCCCTGACGAAACACAAAACCCGGAACAATCGTAGCCCCTGTACGCATGGCTAAAACAGCCGGTCCGCGAGGGATGATCTTTGTCGCGCCCAAAAATGGCAAAAGCTTCCCCGTGGCCGTAAAATCCCTATCGCCGACAACTGCCACAATCCTATTTTTTCGAAGAGCCTCGTAAACCCTGCGAATCGCCATGCCCGATGAAGGAATGACATCCATCCCTCCTTTGCCCATTCTTTTTCGCTGACTATTGAAAAACGCGTTCACTAAAGGATTACGATGCGGTAAAGCTACGCCTGAAATCTGATACCCCAACAAACCCATAAAAACTCCGCCCAATTCCCAGTTTCCAATATGAGCCGCTAGCACTATGACGCCTTTGTTTTTTTTCAATGCATTCTCAACGTTTTCCAGGCCCTTAATAGTGATTTCCTTACCTAAGCCATCTTTCGATAAATAAGAAAATCTAAAAAATTCCACCAAGTATTTACCAAAATTAACAAAAACTCTTTTGGCATAGATGCGAATCTTATGATGCTCTGCTATGGGGAGAATCTTTTTTAAATTACCCAAAACGGCGTGCCTGTCACGGGGAGAAACATAGTACTTGATCAGGGAAAATGTAATTCCGATAGCATAAGCAACCTTTAGCGGCAGAGAAATTGATAAGAGGTGACCCGTTCTAAATAAAATATAATTGATCATGGGTTCAAGGCAAGTTGAGCGATCTGCGATGAAGATCGCGGTTTGCTAAGACGCTCAATATTGTCAAAATATTTAGCTGAACTTTTCTGATCGACGATCTCCGAAAGAATGGATCTTAAAGCAAAGTGAACACCACAAGGAGAATCAATTTGCAACGCCACGTGATTTGATTTAAGTATCTGTGTGTTTCTTGCTTCCTGGCCCGGGATCGGAGACATAATGATCATGGGCAATTTTTTAGCCAGGCATTCAGCCGTTGTAATGCCTCCGGGCTTGGTGATGATCAATGACGCCATGGACATCAATGAATCGATCTGATCAGTAAAAAGAAATGTTAAAACGCGCTGTTTAAATCGTCTTTTATTGATCCAGTTAAAAAGACGTTTATTAAGGCCACAGACAACGATCAATTGCAATTTTTTTTCATCTTCATCCAATTCTGCTAACAAATGCTTAATCGGACCAAGGCCCCGGCCTCCACCCATGACCATAACAACAGGGACATTTAGATCCAGGCCATAATTGGCAAATAGTTCTTTTTTATCCTTCGACTCGGCAAACTTTGAATCTATAGGGATCCCAAAAGTTTTAATCTTTGTTTCGTTGACCCCTTTTTCAACAAGCATCTGTTTTGTTTCATCGGCAGGAACTATATAGGTGTCCACTTCATCGTGGATCCAAAAGGCATGCGGAGCAAAATCTGTTAAGACACCAAAAAGGGAGACGTTGGAAGAATAAGTTCTCTTGTATTCAGCGACAAGACCACATGGAAAAGCCTGCGTGCAGAGGACAACATCGGGATTAAAATCATCGATGAGCTTTTTCAATCTCTTGGTGCCTAAAGAATGAATGAAATCTTTAATCTTGGACGTTCTTCGGACAAATTTAGGATTATCATACATTTTTTCCCAAATCTTTGGAACTCTTTTAATAACAGCCAGATACAAATTATTAATCACCACTTCAGCAAAGGGAAAAACATAACGAAAGGCATTAACGCACGCCACCTGAGACTCAGGACTCATATAAAGAATAGCCTTCTTGATGGCAAGCGCCGCGCTATGATGCCCGGACCGCTCTGTAATATAAAGAAGCATTACCCTTTTAGCGTTACTCATAAAGGTTAATTTTAACACAAATCTCTTTTATTAACAATAGGTTTTGAAAGAAGGGGGAAGGTGGGAATCGTCCTAATATACGTCAACTAAAGCTAGATACATCATGCCTCCTGCAGCTAAACCCTGGATGCGAACAGGAAGCTTTTCTTTGCCTGAATCAAGCCAAACCTTATATTTGGATGGATAACTTTCTAAATAAGCAGCATCAAAACTCCCCTTAGGCACCTTGATCTTTCGTGAACTCTGGACCTTTAGCTCAAAGGCCTGAGTAGGCAAAACAATCTTAAAAGAAGCTCCTGTTTTAAGAGTTTTTTCATTTCGTAATGAATAAATCAATAAAAGCACATTCGTCATGGGTTCTTTAGAATGGACCACTACCTCAGGCACGGGCTTATTGTTAATGCTTTTTAATATTTTCAAGGACCTTGCGTCAGTCGCGTACTCCTCCTGAATAATTTCATGCCGTCCAAAAAGATGCACATCGCGATAGATTACAACAGGCGAGGAAAAATCCAAAGAACCGAACACATCCTCTTCATCTTTTACTGAAAACGTTGAAATGTTGAACGTGATGTGCTGCAAATCTTGCCCACCTACATTCTTAATGCCATGGTAGACCATTTTCCCCGATCCAACTTTTATTCCCTTTGAATAAACACCAAAAATGATCGTTTCGCCTTTTTTAAAAACATTGTCAGCCAAAGTTTTCGAAGGAACAGCGGTTTTTTCAGGCATTTTCTTTTTTTCGTCGGCAGAACACATAAAAATGAAAAAAACCAGTAAAAATACGAAAAGAACCAAAACAAACATATAAAAAAATTTGTTATTTTTTTTCATGGTTCTTCATTTAAAAAAGTTTTTTGCTTTAAGGCGGTCATCGATTTCCTTAATATCATCATATTCCACATACGTCAAATCCGGTCTTCTTTCGCACAACCGGGCGATTTGGGCCGTTTTTATGCTTAACGAACTTTTGCGGTAAGAGATAAACCGAAAATCAGTTTTACACTGAGGGCAATATTTTTCTTTTTTGTAATCAATGCCAATCGCACGGCAAGAAAAACAATCTCCTGTCAACTCTCCAACAACCATGAGATGCTTAGAAACATCATCATAGTCCATAACCTGCGCGACTCTAAAATAATATTTAGCCATATTAACTTTGTCTTTATAATGGTTTTTATTCCTTAGTCCCTTCCTCTATTTGGAACCAGGAAGGACTACACTTTCTGTGTTACAAAGTTAGACCCTTCCTTTATATGGAACCAGTAAGGTCTATCCCTTCTGGATTAGACCCTACCCCTATTAGGAATTGGGTTAGGTCTATCCCTTCTGGATTAACTCCGCAGCCTGCTTAGTAAATTTTCTGCCCAATTGTGCTGGCGAGAAAATTTACAAGCGTTAAGTCCCTACCCTTATGTGGAATGGGGTAGGACTACCCTTTCTGGGTTAGGCCAGGAGTTATTCCACTATTTCTTAACTTTGCCTATTTAATGGTTTTTTTCCTTACCCCTTTCCCATCTGGATCACAAAGATAGGCCCTTCCTTTTCAAGGAGTAATATATTGTAATCCACCCTATACCGAGAGATAAACCATATCTCCTGGCTTGACATCCTGCATAACTTCCAAACCCACCTCTTGACCTTTTTTAGCCGTAGTAATCGCAGACCGATCTATCTGCAGAGAACCTACTGTCTGTCGGAAATCAGTAGAAGTTCCTTTAATCCTAATGGCGTCCCCAATTGAAATTTTCTTCTTACATTGCACCACAGCTGCACGCACCTTCGGAAAATAATGCGTTATTTCTCCACAAAGAGGCGCCTGTTCTTTTTTTTGTTCAATAGGCTTTTTAGAAGCCTTCGTTAAAATAACTCTTTTTATTACTCT
>JAGVOQ010000031.1 GCA_020052645.1 Candidatus Omnitrophota bacterium | reverse complement strand
TTAAGAATTGAAAAAATCGGCCCTACGGTCGGTCGCGATCTTAAGGAGAAGGCTTTAAAGGCGATCATTTTTTCGCTACTGGGTATTCTCTTTTATGTGTTTATCCGATTTAAGCATTTTGATTTTGCTTTTGGAGGCGTTTTTGCTTTGCTCCACGATGTTATTTTGGCCGCCGGCTTTATTGTTTTCTTCGGCCGCCAGCTAGACCTTTTGATTGTAACAGCTCTTTTAACCATCGCGGGTTATTCCATCAATGATACTATTGTTATTTATGACCGTGTCAGGGAATTGATGCGTTCAAAGTTTAAATTGAGCTTAAAAGATGTTATTAATCTGGCATTGAATCAGACTTTGGCTCGGACCATTCTTACCTCTTTTGCGACATTGATGGTGGTTGTGTCCATGTATGTTTTGGGTGGCGAGATCTTAAATTCTTTCGCGCTGGCTTTATTGTTCGGGTTCGTGATTGGGTGCTATTCGACTATTTTTATCGCCAGTCCGATTGTTCTTATGTGTCACACCTGGTTGAAAAAGAAATAATGTTTTTTTTGAAATGTTGTTTTGAAAAAATAGAACGATAATCATCATGACACTTTTATCAGATGATGATCTAACAAAGTGCGAAGAAGAACCCTCGGACATAAGTTTTAGTACGTTTAAATTTTTCGAGGGACAGACGATCCCGATGGAGTCGTTTGCCGCTCATTTATTGAAATTCGGGTATAAGCATCAAAGTAAGGTTGCGGAAGAGGGGGATTTTTCGAGGCGCGGCGGCATTGTCGATGTATTTCCGGCAACGTTTGAATATCCGGTTCGGATCGAGTGGGATAATGACCTCATTCATTCGATTGAAAGTTATAGTCTTGCAACCGGTAAGCCTTTCTGGAATCACAAAATCGTTATTTTGCTGCCTAAAAAAATATTGCGTCGTCAGGCAGCTTTAGAAATTAAAGAGGTTTTTCCGCTTAATACGTTCGTTGACATAAAAAAAGGTGATTATGTTGTTCATCAGCAGCATGGCATCGGGATTTTTTTAGGATTTGAGAAAGTGACGCGCGACGGGGGCATACGAGATCACATGGTCATTCGCTATGCCGGAGAAGACAGGCTCTTCGTTCCCGTAGACCAGATGCATCTGGTGCAGAAATATACCTCTTTTGGTCATAAGCCGCTCATCCATCGATTGGGTTCAGGAGAGTGGAGGCGTTCAAAACTTAAGGCGCAGAAGGCGACCGTTAGGGTAGCGTTGGATCTTTTAAAACTTCAAGCCTTAAGAAAAACATTGGGGGGTTTCTCTTACTCAAAAGATACAGATTGGCAGGCGGATTTCGAAAAGACTTTTCCTTTCAAGGAAACAGAGGATCAGTTAAAAGCGCTCATTGAAACCAAGAAAGATATGCAGGCAACGTATCCTATGGATCGGCTTCTGTGCGGGGATGTGGGGTATGGCAAAACTGAAATCGCTATGCGCGCGGCTTTTAAATGCGTCATGGATGATAAGCAGGTTGCGATCCTTGTTCCAACGACGATCTTGGCAGAACAGCATTACCAAAATTTTTTAAAACGGTTAAAAGCTTTTCCTGTGCGTGTAGAAATGCTCAGTCGTTTTAGGTCATCTCGCGAGCAAAAAGTTATCATCAACGGAGTTGCGACAGGACATGTCGATATTGTTATTGGTACCCATAGACTTCTTTCTTCAGACATACGTTTTAAGGATTTAGGGCTTGTTGTTATAGATGAGGAGCAGCGGTTTGGCGTGAAATCAAAGGAAAAGCTTAAAGAGATGCGGTCGATGGTTGATGTATTGACCTTAACGGCAACGCCTATTCCGCGTACTCTGTATATGTCGCTGATGGGGGTCAAGGATATTTCCGTAGTTAATACGCCGCCGGAAAACCGGATGGCGATCGAGACGCACGTTGTCGAATATGACAAGGTTTTGTTGAAACAGGCGATTGAGCGCGAGCTGCGTAGGAAGGGCCAGGTTTATTTTGTGCATAATCGGGTTGAAGATATTGAAGAGGTGCGGGATGTGGTCAAAGGCCTTGCGCCAAAAGGCGCGCGCATCGAATTTGCTCATGGTCAAATGGCCTCAAGCGTATTAGAAAAAATTATGGTCGATTTTTTAAATAATAAAATCGATTGTTTAGTGTCTACGACGATCATTGAGTCGGGGATCGATGTGCCGAATGCAAATACCATTGTTATTAATAATGCGGATTGTTTCGGGTTAGCGGATTTGCATCAAATGCGCGGGCGCGTGGGTCGGTTTACGCGTAAGGCGTACGCGTATTTTGTTGTGCGTTCGGGAAAGCTTTTGTCTATGGAAGCAAGAAAACGATTAGAGGCTATTCGCGAGTACAGTGCGTTAGGATCCGGATTTAAGATTGCTATGGAGGATCTTGAAATAAGGGGAGCGGGTAATTTATTGGGCGTCGAGCAGCATGGACATATTTCAGCTGTTGGTTTTGATTTGTATTGCCGCTTGTTACGCGATGCTGTTTCAACTTTGAATAAGAGTTTAACCCATTAAGGCAGGTGGTAATGATGATACAAAACATGAAATTTAAGTTTGTTCTTGTGATTATTTTAAGTTTATTTTTAGCAAGTAGTGTCGGCGCCGAGCAGTTGGATAAGATTGTCGCTGTCGTCAATAAGGACATCATTACAGAAGGCGAGCTGCTTACTTTTGTGAAATTGGCGGCGATGGAGCAGGCCCCGGAGACTGCCGATAAAACTCAAGAGGAGCTTAGGAAATTTTGTTTAGATCGAATGATCGAAGATCGTCTGATTTTGCAGGAGGCTAAGGATCAAAAATTAAAGATCGATGAAAGCGTTATTGATGACCGTGTTAAAGATTTGAAAGAAAGAGCTGGCGGTGAAGCTGTTTTTATGGAAGCGCTCAAAAGTGAGGGCTTGAGTTTATCGGAATTGAAGAAGAAGTTTAGGAATCAGTTTATGATCTACACCCTTATACAGCGAGAAGTTAAGGATAAGGTGAATATAAGCCCTAAGGAAATCACGGATTATTTCAATGAGCATCAGGATAAATACATGACCCCTGAAACCTTGGAGGTTGATTCAATTTTTGTGACGAAGAAAGAGACTTTAAAAAAAGTTGAAACAGAGTTATCCGCAGGGCGTGATTTTAAAGAGGTTGCTAAAGCTTATTCTGAAAAAGCCGGCCTTGAAAAAGTCAGCCGTGGCCAGTTGAAAAAAGAATTAGAGGATGTTATTTTTAAGCTAAAGAGCGGCGAGTATTCAAAGCCCATTGAAGTCAACGATGGTTTTTATATTTTCCTTGCTAAAGATCGCCTTCCGTCTTTGCGAGAGCCTCTGGAAAATGTTAAAGATGTCATTTCCGCAGAACTTGAACAGGCAAAGACCATCGTGCGGCTCAAGGAATGGGTTGAGAGCCTTAAAGATAAAGCGTATATTTCTATACGAGATTCCAAATGAAAAAAAATATCCGTATTGCCATCAGCATGGGGGAACCCACCGGCATTGGCCCTGAAGTCTTGGTCAAGGCTTTGGGCGCTTTGAAGCATGTCAAGGATGCGACGTTTTACGTTTGCGGGGATCTTTTTGTTTTGTCGCGCTACGGTTTTAAGAATCAAAAGAATGTCCGTCTGCTTGATCTAAAGAATGTAACGCCTGAATATTTTAGTCCCGGAGCTCCTTCTAAAGAAACAGCTCAGGCGACTCTGGAATATTTAAAGGTCGCGGTGAATCTTATTAAAAAAGGGGAGTGCTATGGTTTGGTGACTGCGCCTTTATCTAAAGAGCATGTAGCCCGCGCAGGTTTCTTGTGGCCTGGGCATACTGAGTTTTTGGCGCATGCTTTTGGCGTTTCGCATGTTGAGATGGTTTTTGTTTCGGATGCGCTTAAAGTTGTTTTAGCGACTCGGCACATGTCGTTGAAAGATGCCATAAGATCGATCACAGAGACAAAGATTGAACGCTGTGGTGATTTCGTATTAAAATTCTTAAAAGATATCGTAAAAATAAAAAATCCTTCAATCGCTGTCTGTGGCTTGAATCCTCATGCCAGTGAATCGGGTCTTTTTGGAAGCGAAGAGAAGGCTTCTATTATTCCTGCGATCAAGAAGCTTAATAAAGTTCGTGGAGAATATTTTTTTGGGCCGTTTGCGGCTGATACGATTTTTCGCAGAGCCCGTCAGGGTGAGTTTGATTTAGTTATGGCGATGTATCATGACCAGGGACTGATTCCTTTTAAAATGGCTTCTTTTCAAAAAGGTGTTAACGTGACGATCGGCCTGCCTTTTATTAGAACGTCGCCTTTGCACGGCACAGCTTTTGATATCGCAGGAAAAAATATCGCCGATCATCATTCAATGGAAGAAGCGCTTCGCCTGGCTTGTTTGTGGACAAAATGCTCTCCGAAATGAATTTATTCTTAACGCCTCTCAAGCGATTCGGCCAGAATTTCCTTAACGACAAAAATATAATAAAAAAAATTGTTGCGGCAATACCGTTATCTAAAAAAATGAGCATTTTAGAAATCGGCCCCGGAATGGGGGCCCTGACTTTTGAGTTGTTGCCAAAAGTCCGTCGACTTGTCGCGGTGGAAGTGGATAGGCGCTTCTGTGCAATTTTAAAAGAAGAAACAAAAGAAAATCCTTCCGCTAAAATTATCTGCAAAGATATTTTAAAATTCGATATCAAAAAATATGCTCGTCTTCACGCGATCTCAAGCTTTAAAATTATAGGCAATCTCCCTTATTACATCACAACGCCTATACTGGAGCATCTTTTTAATAGCATAAGTTATGTTGATGATATTTTTATTACAGTACAGAGAGAAGTAGGTGTAAGGTTGACCGCAGGCGTCGGATCCAAGGATTATAGTTCTTTGACCTGCTTTGCGAATTATTTTTGTACGCCTGAAGTCCTTTTTAAAATCAAAAAAGGATCGTTTTGGCCCGCGCCAAAGGTTGATTCTTGTTTCTTGAGGCTTAAGCCAAAAACGCCTCAAGAGAGAGGTTTTACCGTAAAATCTGAAAAGCTTTTTTTTAAGGTGGTCCGGGCAGCTTTCGGTCAAAGAAGGAAGAAGCTCTACACTTCTTTGTCAACGCTGGTGTCTAAGGACGATTTGAAAGAATTGCCTTTTCAGTTTTTTTGTGAGCGCCGTGCCGAAGAACTTAAGCTTAGCGATTTCGCGCAGTTAAGCAATTCTTTATTGCGTGCTTATTAAATAAAACCTCTTGAACAATCTTTGACTTTTCATACGAGCAATGATATAGTGAAAAACTATATAAGACATTAAGTTACGACAAAAAAGGATCAAAAGTATGGCCATATCCAAAGAGGATGTTCGTTATATCGCAAATTTGGCTCGTATCGGCTTGAGCGAGAGCGAAATCGAACATTTCCAAAAACAATTGGAAGGCATTTTTGAGTATATCGATCAGCTTAAAAAGCTTGATGTAAGCGCGATCATGCCAGCTGCGCATGTTTTAGATATTAAAAATGTCACGAGGCCTGATATCGTTAAATCGTCTTTGGATCCGAAGCTTGTTATGGATAGCGCCCCTGCAAAACAAGGCCAATTTTTTAAAGTACCGAAAGTCATCGAGGGCTAGGCTTATGGAGCAAAAGCGAACATAAGTCTATTGCCCGAGATAATCCTTGACATCTACCTATTATTTCATTGAAGGTAAATGTCAAGGATCTATTCGCGTTTTTAACTTATGTCATGTAAATATTCCATAAGTTAAGCGCTCATTAAAGGTAATCGAATGAAATTAAATTTTTTAACAGCCCACGAATTAAAAAATCTTCTTGATTCTGGAAGAAATACTCCGACAGATATTTTGAATGATGTGAAAATTCGTTATGAAGAGACGGAATCTAAGGTTCGGGCGTTTGCGCGGACTCCTTTTTTTGATCAAGTCAAAATCAGACAAGATGCAGATGGGCCTTTGGCTCAAATCCCCGTTGCCATTAAAGATAATATTTGTAGCAAGGGTGATTTGACGGAATGTTCTTCGCGCATCTTAAAAGGATTCAGGGCGCCCTATGACGCGACCGTGGTTGAAAAACTTAAAAACAGCGGTGCTATCATTTTTGGAAAAACAAATATGGATGAATTTGCTTTTGGGTCTTCGTGCGAGACGTCCTGTTTTTACCCGACGCGCAATCCTTGGGATCTTGATTGTGTGCCCGGAGGTTCAAGTGGTGGGTCTGCAGCGGCTGTGGCAGCTGATGAAGTGATCATGAGCCTGGGATCGGACACGGGCGGCTCTATCCGTCAGCCAGCATCTTTATGTGGCGTTGTGGGCTTGAAGCCGACCTATGGACGCGTTTCGCGTTATGGACTTATTGCTTTTGCTTCAAGTTTGGATCAAATAGGACCCTTCACAAAAGATATCAGAGATAACGCACTTTTATTAAAAGTAATCGCAGGTTATGATGAGCGTGATTCGACGTCTGTGCCGATGCCTGTACCGGATTATTTAAAAATTTTAGGAAAAGATGTTAAGGGAATGCGTGTCGCACTCCCGAAAGAATATTTTGTTGAAGGCATGGACCTTGAAGTGCGTGCTTCTTTGGAAGAAGCCAAGGCAAGACTAGAGTCTCTGGGAGCTATTTTTAAAGAAGTCAGCTTGCCTCACACAGAGTATGCTGTTGCGGTTTATTATATTATTGCGACTGCTGAAGCATCATCGAATCTGGCGCGTTTTGACGGCGTTCAGTACGGTTTTAGAGCTCAATCTGGTAATGATAATGATTCGAAAGGGTTGATCTCTATGTATAAAGAGAGCCGCGGCCAGGGGTTTGGTGCTGAAGCTAAGCGGAGGATTATCCTGGGAACCTATGTATTGTCTAGCGGCTATTATGACGCGTATTATTCAAGGGCTTTAAAAGTGAGGACCCTAGTTAAGCAGGATTTCGATAAGGTTTTTAGTGATTTTGATGTTATCTTAACTCCAACGTCACCCACGCCGGCTTTTAAGATCGGCGAGAAGATGGATGATCCTTTAAGCATGTATTTGTCTGATATCTACACAATCTCCGTTAACTTGGCGGGTTTACCGGCGATATCTTTGCCGTGTGGTTTTACCAAGAAGGGCTTGCCACTCGGGATGCAAATTATTGGCAAGCCGTTTGGAGAAGAGGATATTTATCGGTTAGCTTTTCAGTATGAACAGAATACGCCTTGGCATAAAGAGAAGCCGAAGTTGTAAAGAAGTACAAAGGTCACAACGTCATAAGGTCATAAGGTTAAACTCTAAACCCAAAATACTAAACTCTAAATAAATACAAAACTCAAAACAAAAATATTTTTTTAAATTTAAACTTTTAGATTTTGGGTTTGTTTAGGATTTAGAGTTTAGTGTTTAGGGTTTCTTGTATATAAGTTATTAAACATGTGATTTTTGAACTTGTGATGTTAAGACAAGATCAATTTTAAATATAAAACTATGGAATACGAACCAGTTATAGGATTGGAAGTTCACGTTCAGCTCAATACAGCCACGAAGGCTTTTTGCGGCTGCGCCAATGTTTTTGGCGTCAGGGAAAATACTAATATCTGCCCTGTCTGCCTCGGGTTGCCGGGCGCATTGCCTGTTTTAAATGCTTTAGTGTTAAAAAGCGCTGTCAAGGTGGCTCTTGCGTTTAACTGTTCCATCAGAGATTATATTAAGTTTGATCGCAAGAATTATTTTTATCCGGATCTGCCTAAAAATTTTCAGATATCACAGTTTGATAAGCCTTTGAGCGAACGCGGGTTTTTAGATATTGAAAATAACGGGATAAAGAAACGCGTCGGAATCACGAGGGTCCATATGGAAGAAGATGCGGGTAAGCTTATCCATTCAGAGTCTGAGCCTTTTAGCTACGTGGATTACAACCGTGCCGGGACGCCTCTTTTAGAAATTGTCAGCGAGCCTGAATTGTTTTCCCCTGAAGAAGCGTATGCCTATTTAACCGACCTGAAAATGATCTTGAGATATCTGGATGTTTCGGATTGTGATATGGAAAAGGGGTCGTTACGCTGTGACGCAAATATTTCTTTAAAGCCTAAGGGCGAGAAAAAACTCGGTGTTAAGACTGAATTAAAAAATATGAATTCTTTTAAGGCCGTGAAAGCGGGCTTGAGTTTTGAAATTCGACGACAGACTGAATGCCTAGAGGGTGGGGAGAAAATAGTCCAGGAAACAAGGCTTTGGGATGAAAAAAAAGAGCAGACGTTTTCTATGCGCTCAAAAGAGGAGGCCCACGACTATCGCTATTTTCCGGAACCGGATCTGCCGCCTTTTTCTTTTGCTCAAAAGGAAATCGAAGAAATTCGCGCGAGTCTTCCAGAGTTGCCACAAGCGCGGCTCAAGCGTTTTATGGACTCTTTTGGTTTCTTAGAGAAAGAGGCCTCGGTTCTTATCTCGGATAAAGATTTAGCTGATTTTTTTGAAGCGTGTTTGAAGGTCTTGCCTCTACATAAAAAAATCGCCAATTGGCTGATAGGCCCGATTTCTGCTGAATTGAATAATCGAAATGTTTCAATTTGCGCTTTGGGATTGACGTCTGAGCGTCTGGTGCGTTTAATATCCTTGGTTGAGAATGGGACTGTCAGCAATCTCGTGGCAAAAGATGTTTTGTTCCAAATGCTGGAAACTTCCAAAGATCCTGATGTGATCATTTCAGAAAAGAATTTATCTCAGGTCTCGGATACGGATGAGCTTAAAAAAATGATTGAAGAAGTTGTTGCCGCAAATAAAAAATCAGTTGATGATTACCTGGCGGGTAAGGAAAATGCTCTTATGTATTTGGTGGGACAGGTGATGAGGCTTTCACAAGGAAAGGCGAACCCCAAGATGTTGCGCGATCTCATCGCGGCAAGGTTAAAGCAATGACGAAAAATTTAAAGAAGTTTTTTATACCCCGCGTCCTAAAGGAACCTTGGGCTTTAGCTCGGGTGGGCTCCATTTTTTTCGCTATATTCGTCTGTCTTTTTTTGTTAACTTCTTTCGCCATTTCAGCTATTGATCAGACAAAAAGAGATGAGACTTATCAGGAATTGGATCTTTTTGCCGACGCGCTGACTTTTGTTCAGAGTCAATATGTGGAAGCTGTCCAGCCTGAAGATTTGATCTATGGTGCAATTCAGGGGATGGTCTCTAACCTTGATCCGCATAGTCAGTTTTTGACTCCAGAGGAATTTGAGGATTTAAAGATCGATACCGAGGGGAAGTTTGGCGGTATAGGGATCGAGATCACGATCAAAGACGGCCTGGTAACCGTTATCACTCCTATGGAGGGGACGCCTGCCTGGGAAGCGGGTTTTAAGCCGAATGATCGAATTGTGAAGATTGATTCGACGGTGATTAAATATTTTACGTTAAATCAAGCCGTAAAAAAATTACGCGGAAAACCAGGCACTGAAGTTTCTGTTGTCGTGTGGCGCGAGCAAGACAATAGATTGTATTCATTTAAACTCAAAAGGGCGCAGATCGATGTAAAAGATATCAAAGATGTAAAAGTTATTGATGGGACAATAGGATATTTAAAATTGGTTGAATTTAGAGAAGATACGCCTCGTGACTTAGACAGGGTTTTAGTTGATTTGAAAAATAAAGGCATACAGAGTTTGATCCTGGATTTAAGGAATAATCCCGGAGGCCTCTTGACCCGCGCTATTGACGTGACAGAGCGCTTCCTGCCCAAAGGGGCGCTTGTTGTTTCGATCAAATCTCGTGATGAAAAAGAAAGCGAAGAATATCGTTCGAATTTCGGGAACAACGATACAAAGTTGTCCATGGTCGTTTTAGTTAATGACGGCAGTGCTTCCGGGAGTGAGATTTTAGCCGGGGCTTTAAAGGATCATAAGCGCGCTGTTATCATAGGTACCAAGACGTTCGGCAAAGGGTCTGTGCAGACTGTTTTGCCTTTGAGAGACGGTTCTGCTATTAAGCTGACGACAAGCCGATATTACACACCTGGCGGCCATGTGATCCATAATGAAGGCGTGACACCTGATGTCGTCGTAGAACCAAACGCGAATGTTGCAAAGAAGTCTTTAGAACAAGAGGAGTATGTTGAAAAAATTTTTGAACAAGTCGAAGGGAAAAAATTGCCCGAAGTTCCTAAGCCTGCGCCTGTTGAAAAAAAATCCAGCGAAGATGTTCAGCTCGCGCGTGCCATTGATCTGCTAAAGTCAACGGCTGTGTATAAAAATATAAAAGAAAAATGAATCATCTTAAAAATCTTGCTATTGTTATTTTATCTATCCTGGTGTTGGTTCAGTCTGTTCTGCTTTTTCATCTTCTGGCGCAACGCAGGGCGCAGCGTTATCAGAAAATTACCAAAGAATTGAAGGTTTGGGAAAAAGAAGTAGTTACAGCGCAAAAATTGAAAGAGGCACAGAAGGAAAAGGAAAAACAAAAACCGCGCGAGATTGTCGGAAAGATCGCCATTGTGCTTGACGATTGGGGATATAATCTTAAAAATAGTGATTTTATTACTAGAAATAATTTTCATGTGACCTTATCGATTTTGCCTTTTAAGGCGTATTCTACACAAGTGGCTAAATTAGCTTATACTGCCAGCAAAGATGTGATCATTCATATGCCTATGGAGCCTAAGAATAAGGAAAATTATGGATTAGAAGAAAATACTCTCTTGAGCGGAATGGATAAGAGGAAAATTTTGTCTCTTTTGGACGAAGCTTTTGAGAATGTGCCTCATGCTTTAGGTGTAAGTAATCATATGGGTTCTCGTGCCACAGAAGACGCTGCTTTGATGCGGGTGGTTTTGACTTATCTGAAACAAAAAAATTGTTTTTTCTTAGATAGCCTTGTGACGTCTAAAAGTGTGGGCCGCCCGGTGGCCAAGAATTTAAAAATGGTTTTTTTTAAACGGGATGTGTTTATTGATAACGAGAATGATCCATCTTATATACGTCAGCAGATTTTGGAAGTAGCAAGAAAAGCAAAACAAGACGGTTTGGCGATCGGTATCGGGCATGATAGGCCTACCACCATCGCCGTTTTGAAACAAATGATTCTGCAATTGCAGGGCGAGGGTTATCAGTTCGTTAATCTTTCCGAGGTGGCTGACTTGGATCAGAGAAATTAATCCTTTAGCATAAATCCTTTAAGGCTTTTAGCCTGTCAAGATGAATGGTGTCCTGCATTTTCTGCTAAAGGAGGAAGCTTAAGGACTTAAAGTCCTTAGGAACTTCACTAAAGAATATGAATGTCTTAGGCATTGAGACTTCTTGTGATGAAACGTGCGCTTCTGTAGTTAAGGATGCACGATTTGTTCTTTCTAATGTGGTGGCTTCAAGTTTGAAACTTCATGCTGTTTATGGCGGCATTATCCCTGAAATTGCTTCGCGGGCTCATTTGGAATCAATCGTATCAGTGGTTGATGCGGCGATGCGTCAAGCTCGGGTTTGCCCGAAAGATCTGGATCTTATCGCTGTAACCCAAGGACCGGGCTTGATAGGATCTTTATTGGTGGGTATTTCTTTTGCTAAAGCTCTTTCTCTGGGTTGGAAGGTGCCTGTTGTCGCGATCAATCATCTTAAGGCGCATTTGTACGCCCCTTTTATTGATCACGATATTTCATATCCTTTTGTTGGCCTTGTTGTTTCAGGGGGACATACCAATCTTTATAAGGTTACGGCCATGAAAAAAGAAGAATTACTGTCAGCGACGCGTGATGACGCGGCAGGTGAGGCGTTTGATAAAGTTGCAAAAATCATGGGGCTCTCTTATCCTGGTGGGCCAGTGATTGAAAAATTAGCTAAAAGCGGCCGAAAAGACGCATACGTTTTTCGCTGTGAGTGCGGCGATGGTCTTGATTTTAGTTTTAGCGGTATCAAGACAGCTGTTTTGTATAAGGTGCGTGATTTGGTAAAGATGTACGGTTCTTTGTCGCAAAGTACGACAAAAGATCTTTGCGCCTCGTTTCAAGAAGTTGTTGTTGAAGATTTGGTTTGTAAATCTCTTAGGGCTGCTCAGGAGGCGCATGCGAAGATCTTGGTTGTCGGCGGAGGAGTGGCTTTCAATAATTATTTGCGCTCAAAGCTTGAAACACGCGCCGCTGATTTAAAAATCAAGCTCTTAATCGCTGGTAAGTCGTATTGCTTGGATAATGCGGCAATGGTTGCGAGTCTTGGGGGGCGTTTATTTAAAGCCAAGATGATTAAACATGCTCATTCTTTAGATCCCTTGATGGGATAGGAGGTATTATGGTTACTGATGGTGAAATGATATTGAGGATATTTATTGCTTTTGTTCTAAGCAGTTTGATAGGTTTGGAGCGGGAGTTGTGCCGGCATGAAGCAGGGTTACGCACACACATTTTGGTATGTGTTGGTTCGACCCTCATCATGTTGACATCTATGTATGTTTTTGATATATATAAGACTCAAGCTAATGTCGATCCTACGAGGATAGCCGCAGGGGTGGTTACTGGGATCGGGTTTTTGGGGGCTGGGGCCATTATTCGTTCCTCAGAAGGAGTTCGTGGGCTGACAACAGCGTCGAGTCTTTGGGTTGTTTCAGCCTTGGGTTTAAGCGTGGGATGCGGTTTAATAAAGGTTTCCATATTTGTCGCTGCTTTAGTTTTAGGCGTTCTTCTATTTTTAAGAAAATTTGAACATGCGTTATTAAAAAAAGGGGGGGTCCATGGCTCTCAGAGACAGGAAGAAAGATACTGAAGAGAAGATGATCACAGTTGATTCGTCCATGCAGGGCAGTCTCTCTTTTAAGGAGCCTGTTCATCTTTGCATTAATGGAAAGTTCGAGGGGACCCTGGAAGTGAAGGGGACGCTTGAAATTGGCGAGAACGCGATTGTTGATGCGACGATTACTGGAGATGATATTATTGTTTTTGGCCGCGTGAAAGGGGAAATTACGGCGTCCAAAAGGGTTGTATTAAAAAATACGGCTGTCGTTGATGGGAATCTGAAGGCGCCTCTTTTGGCCATTGCAGAAGGCGCGCTTTTCCAGGGCAAGTGCTCGATGTTGGGAGATATTTTTGATCCGGATGGTTTGGCTCGATATTTAGAGGTAGACCTTAATACTGTTTTGGATTGGGCTTCTTCAGGGCGCATTCCTGCATTTAAAGAAGGGGTTGCCTGGAAATTTGAACGAAAAAAAGTCGATGAGTGGATTTCGGCTGGAAAGATAAGCTGATATTATGGTAATGGCAAAATTGTTGACGATTCGAGAAGTCGCTCAGATATTAAGTATTACCGAAAAAGAAGTTATCGAGCTGTCTGAAAAAGGCGTTATCCCGGCCTATAAAGTCGGAGGGGTGTACTTAAGGTTTCGTAAAGACCAGCTCGATCAGATTCGGGATAGGATCAAGCCTGATCAATCCCTTGTTTCTATCGAAGGGACAGTCTTGGAAGCTAGCCGGGATTTCGTGTACCGCAATGATTTTTATATTCTCTCTCTTGTTGTTATCTTTTGCCTCCTGTATTTTATCGTCAGATTATGAATGCCCAAAAATATGTCGATTTAGGTTTTGCCTGCGTGGATATTGATCGAAAAAAACGCAGAGGTTTTCCGGAAGTTATTTTCTGTCTGCACAAGACAAAAGATGAAATCCTTTGCATTGCCAAAACCCTGCTCAAAGAAAAAGACACGCCTCTTTTGTTGACGCGTCTTGCTCCAGAGGTTTACCCCGCGCTTAAAAAAAAGATTCCAGGATTGATTTTTAACAAAAAGGCCCGTGCGGCGTATTGTTATCCGGCGCTTAAAAAAAATTCTAAACAGAAGGATGTATCAGTCGATGAAGTCCTGATTGTTAGCGCAGGCACCAGTGACATTCCGGTCGCGGAGGAGGCCTCTGTTACACTAGAACTTATGGGCTGCCGTGTGAAAAAAATTTACGATGTTGGCGTTGCGGGAGTTCACAGGATATTGGATAAAAAAGAAATTTTAAAGAATGCCTCTGTTATTATTGTCGTTGCTGGCATGGAAGGCGCTTTGGCGAGTCTTGTGAGCGGATTAGTAAAATGTCCTGTTGTGGCTGTACCGACCAGTTGCGGTTATGGTTCCAGTTTTGAAGGCCTGGCTGCGCTTTTGACTATGCTCAACAGTTGTTCACCGGGCATCGCAGTAGTTAATATCGATAATGGATTCGGTGCTGGTTATTTCGCGGGTCTTATCGTTTCAAAAAAGGCATCATGAACTATATTTATTTTGATTTGATCGGCGGGATCAGCGGTGATATGGCGGTCGCGGCTATGTTGGATCTGGGGGTATCTCTAGAGGTGCTAAAAAAAGAACTGTTTAAAATAAATTTAAAAGGTTACGTCTTATCAAAAAATTATGTGCAGCGGGGCCACGCGCGGGCTCTTAAATGGAATGTGCGCGTGGAGAAAGAGAGGAACTATTCTTTTAATGAAATTGTTCGTCTTGTTCGATCGTCTCGATTGTCGCAAGCGGTTCAGCAGAATATATTAAAAATTTACGGCGTGCTTAAAAACGCTGAGACCAAAGTTCATGGTCACAAACATCAAGATATCCGATTTCATCAATTAGGTGAAATTGATTCTCTTGTGGATATCGTATCATTGAGCATTTTACTTGATAAGCTGGACGTGGCTCAAATTTTTTATGGGGATGTCCCTTTGGGCTCGAAAGTGGCGCCGGCCACGATGGAGCTTCTCAAAAATTCAAAAGTTTATTTTACGTCTGCCAACCATGAAAATCTTACTCCGACAGGATTGGCTTTTTTGGGTGCCTGTGGACGGCAGATTCAGCCGGAGTTTAAAGAAACTTTTCGTGTAGGCCGCGTGGGGTGCGGGGCTGGAGCCTTTGAGGTGCCGGACGGTTCAAATATTGTTCGTGCGGTGGAGCTTAAATCTTCTTTGAGTAATCTTAAGACGGATGTTATCTATTGTTTGGAAGCCAATATCGATGATATGAACCCTCAGGTTTTTGAATATGTGTTCGACAGGCTTTTTCAAGCGGGGGCCTTGGATGTTTTTGTTCAAAATATTACTATGAAAAAAACAAGACCGGGTTTTTTGCTTAACGTATTGTCAAGCGAGGAGAATTTAGGTAAGATATCCGAAATTATCTTTAAAGAAACGACGACCTTGGGTGTGCGCTTTTCTAAGGTAGAGCGCTTGAAGTTAGAGCGAAATTCTAAAATATTAAATTTTAAAGGTATGCGAGTCCGTGTCAAATGCGTTCGTAAGATTTCAGGGGGATGGCGCATGTCTCCGGAGTACGATGATTGCCGAAAAATTGCGGTTTTGACCAAAACGCCTCTTATGAAAATTATCAAAGAAGTTCAACAAAAAGCGGAGATAAAATGGCGCTCTCAGGATTAGATATCTATAAGCTTCTTCCAAAAACAAATTGTAAAAAATGCGGGTTTCAGACATGTCTGGCTTTTGCGATGCAGCTGGCCAAGAAAGCGATTCCTTTGGATAAGTGTCCTTTTGTTACCCCGGAAGTTCGTGCGGTTTTGGAACAGGCGTCACAGCCTGCGATTCGTTTAGTTGAAATCGGCTCAGGGGAGGCTAAATCGTCTATCGGAAACGAGACTGTTCTGTTCCGTCATGAAGAAAAATTTCATCACCCGACGGCCATCGGATTTATCTTAGAGGATGTTTTAAGTGAATCTGAATTAAATAAAGCTATAGAGGAAATCAATAAGTGCACATTTGAGCGGGTCGGGCAAAAGATTGAAGTTAATCTGGTGGCTTTAAAAGAAACAAAGAGCAAAGATTCTAAGTTTATTAACGCTTTAAAAATTCTTTTGAAAAAAACCACATTGGGGCTTGTCTTGATGCCTAAGACAACTGAAACGCTAAAAACGGCGCTTGAAATCTGTGCCTCGCAAAAACCTTTGGTGTATTGTTCTGAAAATAGCCTGTTGGATTCTTTTGCAACGATTGCCGGAAACTTTCGCGTGCCTTTGGCATTCAGGGGGTCCAGCGTCTCTGAACTTTCGAGCCTTACAAAAAAAATCGTTTCAAGAGTCCCGGATATTGTTTTAGATGTTCATTCTGAAAAAATGAGCGATTATTTATGGCAGTTAACACAATTACGTCGGCTCTCTATTAAAAAGAACGAACGCAGTGTTGGATTTCCGACCATGGTGATCGCAGACTTGACGGATGAGGCGGCATCGGTGGTAGAAGCTTCGATGTTTATCGCTAAATACGCGAGCATTGTTCTTTTAAAAACACGGAAGCCTGAATATGTTTTGCCTCTTTTGACGTTACGGCAGAATATTTTTACCGATCCTCAGAAACCTTTACAGGTGGAACCGGCTGTTTATACGATAGGTGCCGCGGATGACCGATCCCCTGTTTTGATCACGACGAATTTTTCGCTTACTTATTACACGGTTTTAGGCGAGATTGAAACAAGTCGAATCCCGAGTCATCTTATTTGCGTTGATACAGAAGGGATGTCTGTTTTGACAGCATGGGCCGCTGAAAAATTCAATGCGGAAAAAGTCGCTGATACTTTGATTAAATTTAAGCTTGAAGAAAAAGTGCGTCACAAAAATCTTATCATCCCCGGCTATGTGTCTATGATGAGCGGGGATTTGGAAGAAAAATCCGGTTGGAAAATTCTGGTCGGACCCCGGGAAGCGGCGGGTTTGCCGTCTTATCTTAAGAATCTTTAAATTTTTTTTGTTTAAACTGTCATGGATAAATGCAAAGTTCTTTTTATTCCGGATAATAAGACAGTCGTTGTTGAAAAGGGAACAACTCTTTTGGCATCGGCGATTTCCTGTCATATTCATTTGAATGCGGCGTGTGGCGGGGACGGCGTTTGTGGTAAGTGCAAGGTCATTATTAAGAAAGGCGACCTCCATTGCGAACCTTCAGGAAAAATATCTCTTGAAGAAAGAAGGCGCGGCATTCATTTGGCATGTCAGACATTGGTTGAATCGGATATGGAAGTGGAAATTCCGCATGAATCACGTCTCGATTTGAGCGCTCTTTCTTCGGATGAATTGAAATTAAGGCTGCGTGGCGTTTTCGCTGAAGCGGAAGATATCTTTGAAGCTAAACCCCGATTGGGAGATGATATTTTTTCTTACGCGCCGCTTGTGTCTAAATTTTATTTAGAGATTTTAAAGCCCAGCTTTGACGATAAGACAAGCGATTGTGAAAGAGTTGCGCGTGCGCTCGAGGAAAAAATTGGTTTAGTGCCGCATTTGACGGGCTTGGCCAATATACGCAAACTTGGTGCTTTGTTACGTTCCAGCGATTGGAAGGTGACAGTTGCTGTCGCGCATAAAGGGATTGCGCCTGAGATTATTTCTATTGAGCCCGGGGATCGGGCGGATAAGAATTTTGGTTTCGCTTTTGATATAGGCACAACGACGATCAGCGCTCAATTGGTTGATCTTAACAAACGCGTGACCTTGGGAACGAAAGCGACCTATAACAGACAGGCGACTTTTGGGGCGGATGTTATTTCTAGGATTATTTATGCTCAGGAAGAGGATGGGCTGGAGAAGCTGCACCATGCGGTTGTTGATGTTGTTAATGAGATGATCGAGTCTTTTGTTGAAGAGTATGATATTGATTTGAATGATGTGATGTGTTTATCTGTTGCTGGTAATACGACGATGATCCATTTGTTGCTGCGTATTGATCCGACATTCATCCGTCAAGAACCTTATGTGGCTGTCGCGAATCTGGTACCTGTGTTTAAGGCCTCGGAAGTCGGCGTAAAAGTTAATCCCAGAGGTCTCCTTTTTTGCATACCAGGTGTCTCTAGCTATGTGGGGGGCGATATTACAGCGGGTGTTGTGGCTTGCGATATGCATGAATCCAAAGATATCAACTTATTGATCGATATCGGCACTAATGGCGAAATTGCTCTTGGCAATGTTGACTGGATGGTGAGCTGTGCAGCATCAGCAGGACCAGCTTTTGAGGGGAGCGGCCTTACGTGTGGTTTACGTGCTACGCGCGGAGCTATTGAAACAGTTAAATTACAAAAGAATACACTCGAGGTGGAGATTCGAACAATAGGCCAAGATAAGCCCCGAGGCATTTGTGGATCAGGATATATTGCTTTGTTGTCTGAATTACTTCGTTGTGGAGTATTAGATAAAAATGGAAAGATTAATAGGACGATAAAAAATAAGCGCGTAAGATCTGGAGATAGCGGCTATGAATTTGTCGTTATTTTTAAAGAAGACTCAAGCGTTGAAGAAGATATTGTTGTAACAGACGCGGATCTAGATAATCTTAAACGGGCGAAAGCAGCTATTTATTCCGGCATCGCTATTTTGGTCAGGCACATGGAAATTGATTTTAATCAAATCAAAAAGATTTTTGTGGCAGGTGGTTTTGGAACTTCCTTGAATATTGATAGCTCCGTCCAAATAGGATTATTGCCTGATGTCGTAAGGGAAAAATATATTTTTGTCGGAAATAGTTCTTTAGCCGGTGCCAGGCAGAGTTTATTGTCTACCCAGGCTTCTAAAATTTGTGATGAGGTTGCAAAAAATATTACAACCTTTGAATTGTCTGCTGATCCTCAATATATGGATGAGTATATGGCCGCGTTGTTTTTCCCGCATACGGATATGGCCAGGTTTCCTAACGTTAAATATGGCAATTGAAGCTAAAACTAGAGATTTAAATTTTTTAATTTTTCATTGTTTCAGCCGAAGGCTGATCCGCCTGCGGCGGAAATTTTTTATTGGATTTTATTATGAGTGACGTGATCGTAGTGGCTGGAAAAGGCGGGACTGGGAAAACAACGATGTCATCTTTGATCGTTTTGATGCTGGCTCAAAGAGGTTTTGGGTCTGTTTTGGCCGTGGATGCGGACCCCAACAGTAATCTGGCAGAATCCTTAGGCGTAAAAAATGTGGTGACTATCGCCGATGTTGTGGACAAAGTGGCCTTAAACCCTGAGGTTGTTCCTGTGGGCATGGGTAAAGAAAGTTATATCGAATTTCAGATCCAAAGTGAGATTTCAGAAGAAGGTGGTTTTGATCTATTGGTGATGGGGCGGCCTGAAGGGCCTGGGTGTTATTGCTATATCAATAATGTCCTGCGCAATTGTATGGCCAAGCTCATTAAAAGTTATGATCATATCGTTATAGATAACGAGGCAGGCTTGGAGCATTTTTCCCGTAAGACGACCCGAATTTGCGATAAATTGATTGTTGTTTCCGATGAAACGGTTGTAGGAATGAAGTCAGCTCAAAGGATCCTTGATCTGATCCAGGAATTGGGCATCGTTGCTAAGAAAAAGTTTTTGATTCTGAATAGAAAGACTAAAAGATGCGTAGCTTCGTTAAAATCGTCTTTTAAAGTTGATAAGGTTTTTTGCGTATCTTTTGACAAAGCTGTCGCTTTATTAAGTTCTAAGGGTGAGTCATTGAAAAGTTTAAAAAAAGGATCTGGTATATGGGCAGATGTTAAGGCGTTAGGAGATGAGATATGGCTGAAGAATTAAAAGTGCTGGACAGGGCGTGTTTAAAAATTTATGAATTAACGATGGGTGCTTGTGCTGCGTCAGGCGGCTCGCGCAAAAAGATACTAAAAGTCGGCGGCCAATCCGCAATGCCTTTTTTATTTGAAGAAGGCGAGATTCCGCACGCGCCTCTTATCGCGGCGGAAGTATCGGATATTGTTGAAGACGATTGCCCTTTTGTCCTAAAAAACGCGCTTAAAGGTTTGACTGATAAGCCTGTTGATTGGGCTGTTGAAATGATGGGTGAGGCTGGGGCAGATTTGATTTGTTTGAAGCTTCAAGGGACGCATCCTGATTTTGGCAATAAAACATCTAAAGAGGCTGTAGAATTGGTTGAGGGGCTTCTTAAAAAAGTCGAGACGCCGCTGATCGTATTAGGTTCAGGTCAGGCGGATAAAGATAATGATGTATTGTCTGCCGTGTCAGAAGCGACTAAGGGAGAAAGGCTTCTTTTCGGAGACGTTGTCCAGGAGAATTATAAAACATTGACCGCGGCTTGTATAGCGGATGGTCACAATATCATTGCGGAATCGCCGATTGATGTGAACATTGCCAAACAACTCAATATTCTTATTTCAGACATTGGATTGCCCTTAGACAGGATCGTTATCAACCCGACGATCGGGGCCTTAGGCTATGGTTTGGAATACGCGTATTCCATTATGGAGCGGGCGCGCAACGCAGCTTTGGCTGGTGATAAAATGTTAGCTATGCCTTTTATTTGTTTTGTGGGGCAAGAAGCCTGGCGTGCTAAAGAAGCAAAAGTCTCTGAAAGTGAGTGGCCAGGAAGCGGGAACGCTGATACGCGCGGTATCATGTGGGAAGTGGTAACAGCTTTGGCCATGCTTCAGGCTGGCGCGGATATTTTGACTATGCGTCATCCCCAGGCGATCAGGATTGTTAAAAAGGCAATTGAAGATTTGATGAAAAGATAAATGTATCCATCTTCGTTAAAGAACTTTCATCTTTAACTTCGATGGACTTCGCTTAAATGTAATATTAAGGAGCTTCGTGTTTATTATCGGTGAATTGATTAACGGGATGTATAAAAAAGTCGCAGAGGCGCTTCTAGAAAAAGACGCGACATACATACGGGCTTTAGCAGGCGCGCAAGTTGAAGTCGGTGCTCAGGCATTGGATGTTAATTGTGGACCGATGTCGCGTGATATTGTCGGGGATTTGCGTTGGCTGGTTGAAAATATCCAGAAGGAAGTGGATGTGCCTTTATGCTTGGATAGTACAAAAATTCAGGCGATTGAGGAAGGCTTGAAAGGTGCCCGAGTTAAGTGTATTATTAATTCTTCTTCAGCGGATAAAGAAAAACTTGATCTCTATATTCCTTTAGCAAAAAAATATCAGGCTTCTTTGATCGTTTTGACTATGGACAAGAAAGGGGTGCCTGGCAATAAAGATAGAAGGCTGGAGCTGGCAGCTCAAATCATTGAAGCTGCTTATGCATATGAATTTCCGGTTCAGGATTTATATCTTGACCCGATTTTATTACCGGTAAATGTTGCTCAGAATCAACTTTTTGATATACTAGAGTCTGTCAAAGACTTTAAATCGATGACAACGCCTTCGGTAAAAACAGTAGTGGGCTTAAGCAATATTTCTCAAGGTTCCAAAGAGCGTAGTCTCATCAACAGGACATTTTTGGTCATGGCTCAGTCCTATGGATTAGATGCTGCTATTTTGGATCCCTTAGATGGGGAATTGATGAATTCTTTGATTACCGCAGATCTGGTCTTAAATAAAACGATTTATTGTGGTTCGTATTTAGAAGCATATAAGAAGAGCAAGATAAAATAGTCACACGTCACAGGTTGCACGTCATACGTTTTTTGAAATCCAAATGATAAAACTTGAATCACAAATTAAATTCTAAATAAAAAAACAGACACTTAATTGTGATTTTAATGTTTGTGTTTCTTTTGTTTTTCGGATATAGAATTTGGAATACTTGTGATTTTTTGTTTTTTGTACGTTTGACTTGAATCGCATTTAAGGAAATAGACGGCGGGGTAGCTCAGCCTGGTAGAGCAAGCGGCTCATACCCGCTCGGTCGGTGGTTCAAATCCACTCCCCGTCACCATAATTGATCGCTTCATTGTTATCTGGGCGCGTGTGGTTCTCCCGCAAAAGAACAGCGGGATTTCGCTTGGCGAGTGCGTACTTGCTAAGGTATGTTGAAGAGATTCGGGGTAAGTTCAAATCCCTGCCTGCCGGCAGGCAGGCACTCCCCGTCACCATTTTGAAAGTGTTCATTGTTATCGAGACGCGTGTGGTTCTCCCGCAAAAGAACAGCGGGATTTCGTTTGAGGGCACATTAAGGAGCTCAAAAATCCATCCGCCATTGAAATATCGGCGGATGACCGCCGGAGCATTAATGGCGGTCACTCCCCGTCACCATATCAGCCTATAGCCTATAGTCGATAGACAAAAAGTCAGTAAAATTTTGTTTGGATTTAAACAGGAGAGAGATATGGACAAGAAAAAGAAAGATGTTACGAAAGATATTTCGGACGAAGAAGTCTTGAGTTGTAGTCTTGATGATCTTTTGGGTGATAAGAATTCCGATCAGGTCAGGGATCATTTGTCTAAATGCTCCCGTTCAGAGAAATTTATGGATAAAAAGAAGAAGAAATAATGCTCAATTTTTTTAATTATATCTGAAAGGCAATCTTTGAAGTTTAAAGGGTTGCCTTCTGTTTTAAGGTCATGTTAAGTTGGATTGGACTCTATCGCTATGGAAAAGAAGTGTTTTGCTGATTTGGTGAGTTATCAGAAAAATTCCGTTGTCAGTAAGGAGATCATAAAAAAGGGCACTGGAACAATTACGCTTTTTTCGTTCGATAAGGGTCAGGGATTAAGCGAGCACACAGCTCCATTCGATGCTTTTGTTTATATTTTAGACGGTGAGGCCGAGGTGACAATTGCTGCTGCGAGGCATCGTGTCGTCTCTGGCGGAATGATCATTATGCCTGCGCACCAAGCACATTCCTTGAGGGCCCTTAAACGTTTCAAAATGCTTTTAGTTTTAATAAAATAACTAAGTTCTAAAAAGGTTGTTTAAAATATGAAATTGTTTGGGAAAGCTGAAAGTGCTTGGAGATTTTTTTTCGGGAAATTGGCCTTATTTTTGGAAATGTATCTTTTTGTTCCGTTGGCTTTTTTTTATTCCTGTGTTAAGAGCTGGATTGTTGTTCAAAATGCACCGTCTGCTTTTTTTATTTTTAATAAGTTCCTGACAGGTTCGGCTGACATTACAGGAATACGATTTCTTTCTTTTTATGTCACTGATTTCTTGTTGATTTTTTTTAATCTTACGTTTATGCTCGGGCTGATATTAAGAAAGAATCTTTACAGATCTTCGGATAGTTTTTTTGAGATATTAATTCCTTTAGTGAGCGCTTTTTCATTAGTGGCTTTTAATGCGGTCAATAATGTTTCTAAGGATGTTATTTTTTTGCCGATCTCTGCGGCTTGGGTTGCTCTTATGGCTTCGTTAGGCTCTGTTCTCGTGCTTTTGGGCGTCTCTTTTAGTTTTTGGGCACTGTTTGCTTTAAAAAATTCATTTTCTGTTTTTATTGAAGTACGCGATGTTGTGACCGCGGGGCCTTATTCTGTTGTGCGCCATCCGATTTATGCCGGCTACATCATCCAGTTATTTGGTTTTTGTTTCGTGTATCAAACTTTCCTGGCGATTGGATTGGCTCTTTTTGCTATTTTTTTATTTGTCTTCAGGGCTATTTTAGAGGAAAGAAAGATGTGTGCCTTTTCGGATGCGTATGTCCAATATCAAAAGCGCACGCCCTTTATGTTTCCTGGTATTTTCTTTAAAAAACGGTTGCAAGAATAAATTAAAAGGGAGGCCTTTTGTTTAAAAAATTCAAACGTTCGGAAAAAATTTTTGCGTTATTTGTCCTGATTTTTTTGATCGGGATGAGTTTCGCCGTGAAAGATAGAGGAGGAAAAGATTTAAAAATCTTTCTTTTCGGGCTAGAGCAGACAAAAAAATACCAGTCTCCGTATGAGAGATATCCCGGTGATACTGATAGGCCTCTTTATCGTTATGCCCCTGGTTTTCTGGTTCTTCAGGCTCCTTATGTTTTAAAAAGCAAGAACGTTTCTCCACTAGAGTTTTCTGACCTTGAATATGAAGATATTGAGCCTTCGGTAATGGCCTGGTATTTAACAGAAGTTCTCGCTCTTTTTATGATCGCATGGTTTTTGTGGAAATTTTTTCCCTCACTATCGAATGAGGCGGATAGAAAACATATGATGATCAGCTTTCTTTTGGCAGTTCCGATGATCGGATATGAAATTTCTAATTGCCAGTCCAAGCTGGTGGCCATGGCCTTGATGTTGGCCGCCCTGTTTTTCTTTGAGAAAAACAGGATGCTGTTGTCAGCATTCTTTTTTAACTGGGCGATGACCGTTTACATTCCTCTCGTTTATTTTTTACTTTACTTTCTTATTAAGAATAAGAAAGGTTTTCTTTTGAGTTTTGTGGCTATGTTTCTGTTCGTTTTCTTTCTGATACCTTCTCTCGTGTTTGGATTCGAGTTTAATATTTTTCTTCTTAAGCAATGGTTTTTACGTTGTATAAAACCTTTTGCTTTTGCAACTTCATATGAATCTTATACTGATTTGCGCGTTTCAAGCCAGTCTTTGCCAAGCGCGCTGGGGCGCATCTTTGTTTATGGCAAGACAGGGAGTTTTCATTATTTGATTTCTCCGGTTTGGATCCATTGGATCATAAAAATTGTTTCTGCATTTTTAGTTTTGGTTTCTTGTTGGGCTGTTTGGAAAAATAGGAGAAAGGCCTACCGTGGTTTGGGATATTTGGTTTTTTTCCTTTTGGCCATGCTTATACCTCAATACACTCTGACCTATACATGGGCCTGGATGTTTGTTTTTTCTTATGTTATTTTAAGCCTGTCGGCTGATACGGATCTTATTTTGGGCCAGAAGAAATTTTTATTAGTCCTGCTCTCTTTCGTGTTTGTCTCGATTTCACTTGTGGGTGTTCGTTTTTTAAGCGTTCATTCTCTATTATTTTGGAGCACTTTGTTTTTATGGGGTGGCAGTGTTTTTATCCTTGCGAGAGGGAAGCGGGGGTCAAAAGAACGTTGTGAGTCGTTCTCCCGATAGGGGTGCATGAGGTATTTTGTCATATAAATAAAGAAACTATTATAAGCAAACGCTATGGTATATAAATTTATCGTTCGGACAAAAGGTGTTGTTATTTTTGCGATCTCTTTGATCGCCTTTGGAAGTTTTTGTACGTTTCTTTTAATCTTGTCCTTAAGCCTCTTGTTTTTAAAAGGTGGGACCCTGGATATGACGGAAGGGATGCCGCAACAGACATTGTCCATGCCGCTTTTTTGGCTTTCTTCATTTTTAAACCTTTTTATTTTTAGCTCATGGGTGATTACGGGGATCGGTGTTTTGCGGCTTAAAGAATGGGCGCGGCAATTTTTGAGAATCGTCATGGCTGTACATGTGATGAATATGCTGGCTAATATTTTCTTGAATATTACATTAGCCGATGAAATGTTGTCTAATATCCCTCTGAAATTTTTTGTTATTGGTATCATTATTTCATTTTCTTATTATCTAGGCGTGATTTATTTCTTCTCTCATCCGGATATCGAGCGTCAATTCAAATACGGGACTCTTCCGCGTAAGCCTGCAAAGAGCGTTTAAATGGAGCCCACCTTAGGGCTTTAGCCTAAGGGTTCTTTTAAGGCGGAATGCTTAAGCGACCAACCTAAGTGTGATTCTAGGAAGTCCTGCCATGAGCAGGGCGGCCACAACTATCCGCGCCTGCTCGCCTCGCGTCGAAGCCAAGGGCCGGCAGGCAGGCCTGCCTTTTAAAGGCTCAGGTTTATAGGCCGCGGGGTATAAAATTTTTAAAAAAATAAAGATAACTGGATATTTCAATGAAAGACTCGAAGAACAATCTTTTAACTCAAAAAATTCAAAAAACAATTTTTTCTTATCAGATGTTTGAAACAGGAGAGAGGGTTCTTGTGGCTGTTTCCGGAGGGCCGGATTCTGTCGCTCTTCTTCGGGCGTTGTGTGTGTTAAATGTCAGGTATTGCTTAGATATCGCTGTGGCTCATTTGGATCATGGTTTAAGAAAAAATTCAAAATTGGATCTGGAGTTTGTTCGCGGCCTTGCTCAAAGTTTAAATCTTCCTTTTTACAGTGGGGTCATTGATTGGAAAAAAGAAAAGAGGATTGGTTCTTTGGAGGATGATCTACGCAGGCGTCGATACGATTTTTTATTTGGTGTTGCCAAAAAGATCAGGGCGAAAAAGATTGTTCTTGGGCATACAAAAGATGATCAGGCTGAGACAGCGCTTATGCGCGTGATACGAGGCAGTGGGCTTTATGGGTTGTCTGCGATTTTGCCAAAGAGATCCGTGGCTAATTTTGATATTGTGCGGCCGTTGATTGAAACAGAGCGCAAAGATGTTTTATTTTTTCTTAAAAAAATTAAGATGCGTTTTCGTATTGATGAGTCCAACCTCGATGAGAAATTTTTCCGCAATAAAATACGAAAAAAACTGCTCCCGTACCTTTTAAAGGAATATAATCCGAATATCAAGGAGACGCTTTCAAGCCTTGTCCTTCTTGTGGGTGCTGATTATTCCTATCTTCAGTCTCAGGCGGATGATTTCTTGTCGATGTATTTAGACAGTGGCGCAGGGGTTTTTAAAATTTCCCTTCAGGCTCTATCAAAGATTGATATCGCTCTTAAACGTCTTGTTTTAAGACGTGTCTTAGAAAAAGTTCTTAAAGAATCGGCGCATCAGGGTGCGCAACCGTGGACGTTCAGGCATTCAAGAGAGATCGAGGATTTGATTCTGCATAGGCCTTACGGTTCCCGCGTGCATTTGCCGTATGGTGTTACAGTCTTAAAAAAAAGAAATAAGCTCCTGATTTATTAAAAATGAAGGCTTGATTTTAAGAAGGGTTTGGCTATAATAATTACACTATGAAAAAAAATCATAATAACAAGCAAAAGTCCAATACGCCTAATAACTTAAGAAAAGCCAATTTTTCTCTTTTATTTTGGCTTCTTTTTATTTTTTCAACTTTTTCCCTGATGGGTGTTTTTCAGAATGGGGCCGCGGCGCGTAAAGAGCTGACCTATAATGAGTTCTATAAAGTCTTAAAAGATAATCCCGAGAAGCTCCGCACTGTCTCTATGATTGAAGATACCCTGCAAGGCGAATTTTCAAGCGGAACGCGTTTTCTAGTAAATATCCCACCGGATGATAAAGATCTTTTGGCGTTGTTACGAACCAATGCCCCTGATTTTTCGGTTAAGCCCGGGAAAACTTTATGGACAAATATTTTGTTTTCTCTTGGGCCTGTTATTTTATTTATTGGTTTTCTATGGTATTTTAGCTATCGCGGTTCCGAAGTGGGGAACAGGATATGGTCTTTCGGTAAGGTGAAGGCGCGTCTGGGTTCAGATTCAAAAGAACATATTACATTCGTGGATGTGGCGGGAGTCGATGAAGCCAAAGAAGAATTACAAGAGGTCATCGAATTTTTGAAAGACCCAAAAAAGTTCCAGCGTTTAGGCGGCAAGATTCCGAAAGGTCTCCTTTTGGTGGGGCCTCCGGGTTGCGGAAAGACCTTGATCGCAAAGGCTGTTGCCGGGGAAGCTAATGTCCCGTTTTTCAATATCAGCGGATCTGATTTTGTTGAAATGTTTGTTGGGGTCGGTGCTTCGCGCGTCAGAGATCTTTTTGAACAGGGACGCAAGGCCGCTAAACAATTCGGCCGTGGCGCTATTATTTTTATTGATGAAATTGATGCGGTTGGACGCCTGCGTTTTTCGGGGATCGGGGGAGGGCACGATGAGCGCGAACAAACATTGAATCAGCTTCTGGTTGAGATGGATGGTTTTGATCCTCAAGAAGGGATTATTTTGATCGCGGCAACCAATCGTCCGGATACGTTAGATCCAGCGTTGTTGCGTCCTGGCCGCTTTGATAGACATGTGGTTATAGATAGGCCTGATATTAAAGGCCGTGAAGCTATATTAAAAGTTCATTCGAAAAAAATTAAACTTAGCGAAGATGTAAATCTAGAAGAGTTGGCCCGTCAGACGCCGGGATTTTCAGGTGCCGATTTGGCTAATTTGTGTAACGAAGCGGCTTTGTTGGCGGCGCGCTATAATAAGGATGCCGTCAGTAAAAAAGAAATGGAAGCAGCTATCGAACGTGTGGTAGCGGGTCCTGAGCGTAAGAGCCGCGTGATAAGCGTAAAAGAAAAAGAGATTGTGTCTTTTCATGAAGCAGGGCATTCTTTGCTTTCTTTGTTGATGCCCGGGGTTGATCCTTTGCATAAGGTTTCGATTATTCCCAGGGGTGTTGCGGCCTTAGGCTATACCATGCAGTTGCCTTTGCAGGATCGTTACATTATGTTGAAATCAGAGCTTCTGGCCAGGATCACCGTGCTTCTGGGTGGACGTGCAGCTGAAGGCCTTCAGTTTAGCGATATTACGACTGGTTCTGAGAGTGATATTGAAGTAGCAACGCAGATGGCCCGTCGCATGGTGTGTGAATTTGGCATGTCGGAAAAAGTAGGTTATTTAACGCTTGGTAGGCGAGAAGGACTTGTTTTTTTAGGAAAAAATTTGTCGGAAGAAAGAAATTATAGTGAAGATACGGCTAAGCTGATCGATTCTGAAGTTAAGTCTATCATTGATACCTGTTATGCTCAGGCGCGTGGTTTGCTTGAGCAGAATAAAGATAAGTTAATTCTTTTGGCCACGACGCTTAGAGAAAAAGAAGTATTAGACGGCGAAGAGGTCAAGAAAATATTGGGCTTTGCTTAAAAAGATCAAATCCTTTTTATGAATTCCTATGTTTTCTCCCCGCAGAATTCAGAAGACCTTGTCAGAGAATTTAAAAAAATAGGTGTGGATCAAGGTGGCATGAGCATTATGCTTAAGAAAAGCTTTGTGCGCTTGATCAAGCTTCATGGCGTCGCTTCTTATTCGGCGAATATTTTAAAACAAGAGATGTTGTCGTTAGGAGGAGACGTGGCGCTTTGCCGCGGCGCGCTCACGGGCAAAGAGAAGACAACGGATTGTCTTATTATGGGCAATGTTTCTCAACTGGTGGGTTTATCTGAAAAACTAAAAAAGCAGCCGTTTGGATTACGTCAGGTGGCGAGAGACATCCAGGTTCTTTTAAAAAATTTTGAAGGCAAGGGTTCTTTTTTTTTAGCGGGGAATAAAAAATTTCGGATGGGCCGGCGGACCTTGCTCATGGGAATTATTAACATGACGCCGGATTCATTCAGCCAAGATGGGCTTTTAAAGCGGGATATTGAAGAGACGCTCGCACTTGCAGAAGATTTTGTTGCAAGTGGTGCAGATATTTTGGATATCGGCGGCGAATCAACAAAGCCGGGTGCTGAAAAAGTTTCCACACAAGAAGAACTTAAGCGGGTTATGCCGATTTTAACCCGCTTGGTCAAAAAAGTTCGCGTTCCTGTTTCTATTGATACGACTAAGAGCGCAGTTGCTCGCGCCGCCTTGGACGCCGGGGCGACAATCGTTAATGATATTTCCGCTTTGCGTTTTGATAAAAAGATGGCTCAACTGATCGCTCGTTTTAAGGCCTCGGTTGTTCTTATGCATATGCAGGGGACGCCGCAGACGATGCAGCAAAAACCCGTCTACAGAGATCTTTTGCGTGAGATCATGGGTTTTTTGGAAGTTGCGGTTGCCAGGGCCCAAGAAGCAGGTATCGCTTTAGAGAAAATTGTTGTTGATCCGGGCATCGGTTTTGGAAAAACCGTCGAGCATAATTGTGAGATTTTAAGGAATCTTTCTGTTTTCAAAAGTTTGGGACGTCCTGTCTTGGTGGGGTTGTCAAGGAAGTCTTTTATTGGTAAGATTCTCGGATGTGATGTTGACAAAAGGCAATGGGGAACAGCTGGGGCTTGTGCCATGGCCGTAGCTCATGGAGCCGACATTGTCCGCGTTCATGATGTCCGCGAAATGAAACAGGTTTTAGAATTTGTGGATATACTTGCGCGCTAAAAAAAGAAATAATTTTTTTATGGGGAAAAAATGGGCGAGAGAATAGTAAATTTTTTCATAGTATATTGGTCGGTTTTAAAACCAATAATAGAAATTTCGATCCTTTGGTTTGTTTTTTTTAGGATCATGATCTTTTTTGAAGGGACCCGGGCCGGCCAGGTTTGGAAGGGTATTTTTATCTTAGTGGTTGCGTTTTTCCTGGCGCAAAAATTGGGCCTGAATACTTTAGATTGGTTGTTGACAAAGCTTTTTGCCATATCCGTAATCGCTATTATTGTTATTTTTCAGCCTGAGCTTAGGTTTGGTTTAGCCCGGTTGGGCCAGCCGCATCTTTTTGCCCCGGGATTGCAGGAGGAAGAGATAGATGAGTTGATCAGACAGCTTGTTACTGCGGTGAGCTGGCTTTCTGAAAAAAAGATCGGCGCGCTTGTAGCTATTGAGCGCGAAGATCGATTAAAAAGCTACATCGATAGCGGAGTGATACTGGGTGGCAAGCTTTCGCCTGAGTTTTTGCAAACGATTTTTACGCCGCTTTCGCCTCTTCACGACGGAGGCGTGGTAGTCCAGGGCAACACAATAGCAGCCGCGAGCTGTCTTTTTCCTTTGGCGCAAAACCCATATTTAAGCCATTCTCTGGGGACGCGTCATCGGGCGGCATTGGGTTTGAGCGAGGAAACAGATGCGATCGTCTTGATCGCTTCCGAAGAAACCGGATTACTTTCGTTGGCCGTGGGCGGCCGATTGACCCAGGGGCTTTCTAGCGAAGAAGTTCTGCATAAACTTAAAACTTTATTGGAAATAAAATTGGAAATAAAAAAAGAACATTTTGAGAAGAGGGGATAAATGAATTTTCTGAATATTTTTTCAGATCTTAAAAAATGGTTTACTCATTATCCATTGTATAAATTGATCGCGTTGATTTTGGCGATCGTCGTTTATTTTTACGTGAACGGAGAGTTTAAGTGAGCGCCTTCGGCGCAATTAATAATTAACAATGAACAATTTAAAAAAATGCCTAAGCTTGGTGTAAATATAGATCATATCGCGACACTTCGGCAATTAAGGAAATCAACATTTCCGGATATTCTTTGCGCGGCTAAGGTCTGTGAGGCAGCGGGTGCGGATTCTCTCGTTGTTCATTTGCGTGAAGACAGGCGTCATATCCAGGACAAAGACGTTGTGATTTTAAGAAAAAAAGTTAGCATTAGATTGAATCTTGAAATGTCTATCGCGCCTTCGATTGTCAATATCGCTTGTTCTGTTAAGCCTGATCAAGCGACCCTTGTGCCTGAAAAGCGTAAAGAATTGACAACGGAAGGCGGTTTAGATGTCGTGCGATGGAGCGTTGCAGTTGCGCGCGTCATCAGGCGTTTAGAAGAAAATAAAATTGAGACGAGTCTTTTTATCGAGCCTGACAAAAAACAAATTCGCGCTGCAGCTGATTGCGGCGCGCGGATTATTGAGCTTCATACAGGGCGTTACGCCAATAGCCAGACAGCGACGGCGCGAAGAGGGAATTTTAAAAAAATCAATGAGGCTGTCCAATACGCAAAAAAATTTAACATGCTGGTTAACGCGGGACATGGTTTAGACTATGAGAATGTGAAACCGATCGCGAGTCTAGAGGGTTTATATGAATTAAATATCGGATACGCTATTATTTGTCATTCGATTTTTTACGGGCTCAAAGCTTCTGTGCTTGAGATGAAAAAACTTATTTCTTAAATATGATTAAAGGTAGTGGGATTGACATAGTTGAAATAAAGCGTCTTGAAGCGGCGATCAAACGCTGGGGAGATGTTTTTTTAAATAGGATCTTTACGAAAAAAGAATTGGCTTATTCTAATAGTAAGCGATTTCCCATGCAGCACTTGGCGGCACGCTTTGCCGCTAAGGAAGCGGTGTTTAAGGCGTATGGGACGAACCCTAAGCTTAATTTTAAAGATATCGAAATTTGTAATGATAAATACGGGCGTCCGTATTGTCTGATAAAAAATAAGCGGCGCTTGATAACAGTGTCAATTTCCCATACGCATGAATATGCAGTGGCCAGCGCGATTATTCCACAGAAAGCCTGACGCTCATAAGACCGATTTTGGCCATGTTTTTATTTTGGCCGGCTCTATGCGTTATTCAGGAGCGGCGTGTTTGTGCGCAAACGCTGCGATCCGCGCGGGAGCAGGGTTGGTGACTTTAGGGATTCCGCGAGGAATATACGACGTTGTAACAAAAAGGCTAGCGCCTGAGGTTATGGTTTTGTCTCTGGCGCAAACAACGGATAAAACTTTAAGTCTTTCTTCTTTTAAAGAGATTAAGAATTTTTTAAAAAAAGTTCACTGTCTTCTTATCGGGCCGGGACTCACTCAACATGTTTCGACTCAGGCATTAATCCGAAAAATCATCGGCTTAGACGAACTCCCGATGGTGGTGGATGCTGACGCTTTGAATGCGCTTGTCGGCCACTTGGGGATTTTGAAAAAAAATAAAAAAGATATTGTTTTGACTCCTCATCCTAAAGAGATGGCACGGATGGAAGGAGTGACGAGCGCTGCTATTCAGGCTTCAAGAAAAAAAGTTGCAAAAGATTTTGCTCTTAGATACAATAAGGCCTTAATATTAAAGGGGTTTAAGACCATTGTGGCTTTTCCAGGGCGAAAACTTTATATTAATAAAACAGGAAATCCGGGAATGGCAACAGCTGGGAGCGGGGACGTCTTGTCAGGAATTGTTGCTGCTTTTTTAGGGCAGGGCATGCCCGCCTTTGAAGCGGCGCGTTGGGGCGTTTATCTTCATGGTTTAGCCGGTGATTTAGTGGCACGAGATAAAACACAAGTGGGTATGATCGCCTCAGATATCATTGAGTATTTGCCAAGGGCTTTAAAGAAGATGGAAGAGGGAAAAAATGGCCTTGACAAAGCAAAAAGGTGATATTGCCGAAGCTTTTGTTACATTTTTGTTAAAGGAAAAAGGCTTTAATGTGCTCTTTCCTTGGGGTGAAGACAATAGATATGATTTAGTTGTTGAAAAAGGCGGGATTTTTAAGAGAGTTCAGGTAAAATATGTGTCGTTGCGTAATGGTGTCATAGACGTACCTTTAAGAAGCGCAAATAACCACAGTGTTATCCATTATTCATTAAACGACATTGATGTTGTAGCTGCTTATTGCCCTGAAGTTCGAAAGGTTTATTTTATTCCTCTTGATAGAATAAAAAATAGAAGTTCTTTTAAGTTGAGGTTAAAACCAGCTAAAAATAATCAAAAGAAGTTTGTTGTTTTGGCTGTAGACTATGAGTCAAGGTTTGATTTTTTAAAATAAAGTTTTTTGCTGGCGTAGCTCAGTTGGTAGAGCATCTCACTTGTAATGAGAGGGTCACCCGTTCGATTCGGGTCGCCAGCTTTAAGTGTCATATTTTAAGGACGGGTACCCAAGTGGCTAAAGGGGGCAGACTGTAAATCTGCTGCACACATGCTTCAAAGGTTCGAATCCTTTCCCGTCCACCAGACTTCGCTAAAGTGTTTCGCCCCGCAAAAGCGGGGCTGCACGTTTAGCTACGTCTGGTTGTACCAGGTTTTGCGGGAGTAGTGGTTCGACGCGTTCGCTTTGCTCACTTGCTCACCATAGGTCGAACCATCCTGAGCAAGGCTGATGAAGTCAGCCGCGTCGAAGGATTCAGTGGCGTAAGTTTGCGGGAGTAGTTCAGTGGTAGAACACTAGCCTTCCAAGCTGGTTATGTGGGTTCGATTCCCATCTCCCGCTTAAATTTTCAGATAATGAAAATTTAAGTGGGTGTCGTAACGAGCGTAGCGAGGCGAGTGCGAAGCCTCCCCGGAGGGGAGTGTGAAGCCTCCCTGTAAGGGATAAGCCGAGCAGCGAGTACGGCCCCGCACCTTTATGAAGTTTTTGCGGGTTCGTCTGAGCCTAAAGAACGGCGGGATTTCACTGGATGCGGCCTTCGGTGCATATTTATGTGCTCAAATTTCAATCTCTCGCATTTATATTTGAGCTCTGGGAATCCCCCGGATCTTTAGAATCATTTTGGAATTCTTCATTAGTTTTACGTCCTCATATTAAATCATCTGCGTTGTTGTTAATATTTTAAGCAAATAGAGAGTCCAAGTCTTATGCAAAAAATATTGCTGCAGAATCTTGATTTTATCTATTTATTCCACGGCGTTTCTTTCTTTTTTTTAGGCACCGCATGTTTGATTCTTTATCTTAGGGAACGGTCTAAAAAAAATCTTCCATGGCATTTTTTAAGTATTTTTGGTTTCTTCCAGGGATTAAGGACTTGGTTGGATATGTTGAGTCTTTCTTTCGGGGATCCTTTTTTTATGTTTTGGGTGCGCAGTCTTCTTCTTGTGTTTTCATTCACATGTCTCTCTGAATTTTCAATACAATCTCTAGGAATTCTAAAAAATATCAAGGCTCGATTAGCTTTTTATGTCTTGGTGTCATTTGTTTTTGTCTTGGTTAACTTTTTCTTTGGCCAATCTTTTGGGACTTACCGATATGATTCGCTTAGATATCTGATAGGTTCTCTCGGGTTTTTATTAGTTGGTTTTGCTTTGTGGCGCTTTAGTAGTCAGAAGACGGCGCAAGAAAACAAAATCTTCTATCGTCTTGTCGCTATCTGTTTCTTTTTTTATGCTTTTGATATCTCGAATGTTATCTTTCAATCAGGATTTTTATCTGCCCCTCAATTCAAAAAAGATTTTTCGTTTGGCCTATTAGGCATTTCTCTTCTAGTGATGCGAAGCTTCTTATTGAATGTTATTGCTTTAATTTTTCTCTATGCTATGACTCGCATTACTTTGCACAATGCTTTTCATAATGTACGTGGAATTAAGTATGTCCGTTACATCGTGACGACTTTTTTGATCCTGTATTTATTATTTTTATTGCTTGGATACCGGCTTGTTGTAACAGTAGATAAACATGAGCGTCAGCAACTTATCCAATTGATTGTTTCGGATGCCAAATTGTTAGCGGATGCATTAGGCCCTATCGATTCAAGCCTTATGACGGCTCGCTATGCGGACACCCCTTTGTATCCTAAATTTCTTGAGGTTCATCATCGCATGATGGAGTTAGCTGATGTGGCACCTTATGTGCGGTCTTTATACCTGGTAGCTTTTAATCAAGGGCAATTATCGTTTGTGGTGGGTAGCCGAATGCAAATTTATCCCTACGTCTATCAACCACCTATTGCTTCAAAAGTACCTGAAAAAGCGATTTTAGATGCTTTTTATTCTAAACAACCTACGGTAGATATGCCTTTGGGCGGCCTATCACGTTATTTCGAGATGACATATTCAGTTTTTGTTCCTTTAGTGGACAGAGAAGGCGCGGTAGTGTCTTTGCTGGGCGTTGAACTAGATGCTAAAAAGGTTGAGGCTCAGATTGCGGAATTTCGACTCTATGTCATTTTAATACTAATGATGTTTTTTGTTCTTCTTGTTCTTGGACATGCTTTCCTTATGTTTTTCTTATTAAAAAGTATTGAGTTGGAAATTCAAAAGAACAATCTTAATAAGGCTTTGGCAAATTTGAAAGAAGCAGAGGCTGAGTTGGCCAGGTCTGAGGAGACCTTTCGCGGCATCTTGAACAATTCACCGAATGCAATTTTTGGTTTTGACAGGGATCTGCGTCTTATATTTTGGAATTTAGGTTCTGAGAATCTCTATGGTTATTTAAAGCCTGAGGTCGTCGATGAAAAAAATCCTCTGTTGAGCAAGAAGTTTACGGTTGTCTTGGGCATTGAATCGTTAGATGCCGAAATTCAAAAAGTTTTTTTAAATAAGACATTTCAATGGGAGATGGTCCATGCGACGAAGTTCGGAAATTTCGACGCCTCTATGACACTTTTTCCTGTTAAGGATCCTTTGGGCCACATTCTTTTTGGAATCGGTCTTGTCCAGGATATTTCCGAGCATAAGAGATTTGAAGAGAAGCTGCAGGAAGCCCATGCGAAGATAAAAACAGTTTTAGATGGCGCCACTCAGGTGGCTATGATAGCCCTTGACCTAAAAGGTGTCATCACGGTTTTTAATACAGGTGCTGAAAAAATGCTGGGATATTCTGCTCTGGAAGCTATTGGGAAACCAATTTTTGATTTAGCTTATTTACAGGCTGACGTTTTCGCTTTCAAGGAAGCCTTGGCAAAAAAATTTGGCGCAAGTATAGATTGGCCCGATTATCAGAGAAATGACATTCTAGAAGAATTGGCCAAGGAACGCGAAGTGACATGGAGGCATAAAGATTTAAACCTTGTGCCTGTTGAATTGGCGTTTACGCCCTTGAAGAATGAAAAAGGCGGATTTGTCGGATACCTGGCAGTTGCTATCAATCTCAGCAAGCGTAAGGCGCTTGAGACTATTTCTCAAGAATCGCAAAAAAAATACGAGGACCTTGTTGAAAATCTTAATATAGGGATCTTCAGAACAGAGCCTGAATATCCAGGCCATTTTATTTATGTGAATTCTGTTTTCGCGAAGTTGACAGATGCTGCGCATAAAGAAGAATTATACAATATACAAATCTCAGATTTTTATAAAAATAAGATCGATAGAGAAAATTTTATAAATCGATTGAAAAGCCATGGAATTGTTCAAAACGAAGAAATCCAGGGCAAGACCTTGAAAGGTAAGCCGTTCTGGGCTCTTGTATCGGCGGAACTTAAGAAAGATAAAAATGGGAGTTCTTATGTTGACGGTATTTTTCAGGATATTACGGAATTAAAAAAAATGGAGCAGAATCTTTATGATGAGAGAGACCGCTTACGGACCATCGCGGCTTCTATCGGCGCAGGCCTTTTTTTAATCAATAAAGATTATGAAATTGTTTGGGCCAATGAGACTTCAGAGAGATGGTTTGGAGAGATTGAGTCTTATCAGGGACAGAAGTGTTTTCAAGTCTACCGGTTCTTAGATCATGTATGCCATGGTTGCCCGACAAAAAAAACTTTTGAAACAGGCCTGATCCAGACTGCTGAAGAAAGAACTGTTTTTCCGGATGGCAAGATCATGGATCTTTTGATCAGTTCTTCGCCTATCAAAAACGAAAAAGGAGAAGTTGAACAGGTCCTGGAGTTGGCGTTAGATATTACAGATAGAAAGAGAACTGTAGAGCTTTTGGAATATGAGCGCGCTCTTTCTAAAAATATTATTGATTCCATCAGCGATGCTTTGATCGTTATTGATTGTAATAATAAAAAAATTGTTGATTCTAATAGGATTTTCCTTGTCGAAGCTGGTTTGAAGAAAGAAGACGTTGTTGGCAAAACTTGTGATCAGGTACGATCTTATTTTTGTCCGTCCTGCGATCAGTGTGGTTTTGATCAGGTGGTAAGGGAGGGCCAGGTTATCCTTTCCACTCATATGCATCAAGATAAAGACGGCCATAAGGTCTTTGTAGATGTAACCCTTGCTCCTTTAAGAGATGAGAAGGGCCAGATCATTGGTGTTATTAATGTTGCCAGGAATGTAACAAACCGTAAGAAAATGGAAGAAGAACTCAGGAAGTATTCCCAAGATCTTGAGACTTTGATCAAAGAAAGGACGCGCGCTTTAGAGGTTTCAGAACAAATGTTTAGAAAGTTGTTTGAATCCGCTATGGATGGTATAATAATTAGAGACGCAGAAACCAAGATTGTGATTGATGTGAATCCGTCTTTGTTGCTTCTTCTGGAGTGTGGGCGGGAAGAAATTTTAGGGCTGGATTGTCGGGTCATTTCTTTGTTTGAAACAAGCAATATCTTTGAAAAGATCGATGAGCAATTGAAGCATACAACGTCGGTTTTTTTTGATGATGTGAGCATTAAGACGTGTACCGGCAGAGAAGCTGTTTTTGAAATTCGTTCTTCTTTGTATTTTGTTGAAAATAGAAAAGTTATCCAGAGCAATTTGCGTGATGTTACAGAACGTAAGAAAATAGAGAAGATAAAAGCGGAATTTGTGTCCATGGTTTCGCATGAATTGCGTACGCCGTTGTCAGCCATTAAGGAAGGTGTCGAGATTGTGGCTGACGGCACACAGGGGAGTATTAAAAAATCTCAAAGTGAGTGTTTAAATATTGCTCTTTCAAATATTAATAGATTGAACCGATTGATTGGTGACATCTTGGATATTTCAAAAATTCAGTCTAATCTTTTAAGGATTAATCTTGTGGCTTGCGATGTTTCAGAAGTGGTTGATCAGGTTTATGGACTTTTGAAGATTGAAATTGAAAAACATGGAATGATTTTTTTAACAGATTTAGAAAAAAAACTTCCTCTGGTAATGGCGGATAAGGATAGACTGAATCAGATATTGTTGAATTTGTTAAACAATGCTTTGAAATTTACACGAGAAAAAAGTAAAATTACATTATCCTGTTATAGGAACGGTGGTTTTGTAGAGTTTTCTGTACGGGACGAAGGGCCTGGAATTTCTGAGAGTGAGATATCGCGGCTTTTTGGAAAGTTTGTTCAGCTTGACAGCGGCCTTGTCCGCAGGGCTGGGGGGACGGGATTAGGTCTTTATATCAGTCGTAATTTAGTTGAAGCGATGGGGGGCGTTATTTGGGCAGAATCTAAGTTGGGCCACGGATCTGTTTTTAAGTTTACGATTCCCATTAAGGAATAACCGACATGAGCGAGCGGAAAAAAAATATTTTAATTATTGATGACGAGGTTGGGCTGCGTAATTTACTAAAATTCAGGCTCGTTTCTTTTGGCTATGATGTCATGGTGGCTGAAGATGGCTATTCGGGAATAGAATTGGCCAAGACAAAGTCTCCGGATGTCATTATTTTGGACATTATGATGCCTTATTTTAACGGTATAGAAGTGTGTAAGAAGCTGAAGAGCGATTATCAAACTAAAAATATTCCCGTTGTTTTTTTAAGCGTATTGGCTCAAAAGGAAGATATAGAAATGGGCAAGGCTGCAGGGGCTGAGTTTTTTCTGACAAAGCCTTACGATCCTGAGCGCCTTCATTTGATTATTCGAATGGCTTTGGAAGTTTCTCAAAAAAAAGATGAGCCGAGGGAAAACGGTTAAAAACTATGCCTAAGAAAATACTGATTGTGGATGATGAACCCGATGTGTTGCTTTTGTTGGGAGAACGCTTAACAAAGGTGGGTTATAACATTGTGAAAGCTTCCTCCGGAGACGAGGCTATTTTAAAAGCTAAGGAAGAAAGTCCTGATCTGGTGATTTTAGATGTTGCGATGCCTGGAATGGACGGTTCTGAAACAGCTTCTATTCTTCGTGCTGATTTGAAAACCAGGGATATCCCTATTCTTTTTCTGACATGCCTTTTTACCAAACACGAAGAAGAGGCCTGCGGGCATCTTTTCGGACAAAATTATTTTATTGCAAAACCTTACGATGTTAGTGAGCTTTTGAGAGAAGTTGAAAAAAGGGTTTCAGGTGGTTCGAAGAAGAACGGAAACGGTAAATAAGTTTTTTTAAAAAGATAACTTATTTATTTTTACCCCGTTAGAGAACGTAGTTCTCTAACGGGGTTTAGAAGAAGTCGCTTGCCAATGTTTGATAATTCGAGTATGTTAATAGCCATGAGGATTTAATCCTTTAGCAGAAATTCTTTAAGGCTTTTAGCCCTAAAGAATGAATGGTGTTGTGCATTTTCTGCTAAAGGAGGAAGCCTTAGGACTTAAAGTCCTAAGGAACTTCACTAGAACGCTGTTCTCCAAGGTTTTTTTAAAATATTTTTTAGAATCCAGGAGGAACCGTATGGCGAAGAAAAAAATTTTAGCGGTGGACGATGAATCAGACGTCCTTGAACTTTTAAAAAAAAGACTAGAAGTTTCCGGGTACGATGTCTTGACAGCGACAAACGGCCACGATGCGATTCATATCGCTCAACGTGAAGCGCCTGCGTTGGTTATCTTAGATATTCTTATGCCTGAAATGGATGGGTCTCAAATCGCCGCCATTCTGCACGATGACCCCAAAACGAAGAACATTCCCGTTTTATTTCTTACGTGTTTGTTTACTAAGAGAGAAGAACATTTTGAAGGACATGAGTCTGGAAAGAATTTTTTTGTGGCAAAGCCTTACGAACCTAAAGAGCTGATTAACGAAATTGCACGGATTATTGGATAATTCTTGATTTATGATGGATGAATTCTTGACACCGGTTTTTATAGATGCCTTTGATTTAGATGATGCGTGGTTTCAGACGCTGTCGGCGATACTTGATAAGGGCAGAGTCTATACTATCACCCGCGGCAGTTATAAAGGCGCCAAGAGGCTGGAGTTTGATTTTGTTACTATCCGAGTTCGCAAACCTTCCCATCAGATCATTCCTATTATTCCCGAAGGATTAAATATTCCCGCACCTACGGATATGGATTATATCCAAGGGTACTTGTCTTATCTTTTAACCGGAACCAAGACAGCAACCGAGGATTATACGTATGGGGAACGTCTCGTTGATCCGAAAGTGACGGTAAAAGAGGCTAAAAACGGGAGTTCACTGGTTCGCGAGATTCCATTGGAAGTGAATCAGATCGAAGAAGTGATCAGGATTTATAAAGAAGAGGGTTTCGGCACTAATCAGGCTGTTATGGAAATAGGCATGCCTTCGGATATTAAGCTGCAAGATCCACCGTGTCTGCGTTTGATTGATACCAGGATACGTAACGGAAAATTACATTTCATTCTTTATTTTCGCTCTTGGGATTTGTGGGGCGGCTTTCCTTCGAATTTGGGGGGATTAGAGCTCGTCAAGCAGTACATGGCTCAGATGATCGGCGTTGATGATGGTGAGATCATTGCAGTCTCTAAGGGGCTGCATCTCTATGATTATTCCTGGGAAGTCGCAAAAATACGCACGAAAAAAACGGATAAAGAGATTAAGTAGTATTTTTTAAAGGTTTCTCTTTTTTATTCATCAAGTCTATCAAAAGAAATTCCCCTCCTCAAAAGGCTTTAAAAAAATATGAACAGACCAAATTATATTTTTGATAAAACCCTTATTTTTAGACAAATTCCTTTTTTTTCCGGTTTAAATTTTTTTGAGAGACGTCTTGTTTTTGACACTCTTGAAATCGCCGAATACAGGCAAGGTGAAACCATTTATTCTCAAGGCGATCCCCCGGATGCCTTCTATTTTATTATAACGGGACGTGTCCAGATTTTCACCCCAGGGGACCAGAAAGAAGAGATTTTAGAGATCATCCATCGGGGAAAATATTTTGGCTTTATTTCATTGTTGACCGAAGAATCTCATTCAGTCAGCGCGCGAGCTATCAATGATACGGTGGTCGCTAAGATTCCAAGAGAAAATTTCAATACGATTTTAAAAAGTATACCGCGTCTTGCCATTGATTTAAGTCAGATGCTTTCCCGCCGGCTTAAAAGAAAAGACTCCCATTCTAAAACTATTTTTGAGAGTACGATCATCGGTGTTTATGGTGATGAAAGGCTGGGGATTTCGGTAGCGACTTATGCCGTGAATCTGGCTTTAGGGCTTAAGCGAGAGACGGGCAAGAAAGCCGTTTTGGTGGATATCCTAAGGCGAGATGTCTCAAGCGCACAAGTTTTAGACATATCGGATACGAACTCCTTTATTGAAAGGCAGGTATTTGTTCACGCTGAAGAAGTATCTCAAAAGATCACCCATCATTCGAGTGGCATTGACGTTTTGTCTGTTCGAACTAAATCCATTGATGTTGCCCTCGTGCCTTTTCTCATTTCGCTTTTGACCATGCTTGTTAATGACTATCATTATTGTTTTCTTCCCTTGCTTTCAGATCTAGGCCAAGAGGCCTATAAGCTTTTGGCTCAGACAGATTTGGTGCATTGGCTTGTGTCTCCGAATTCGACGTTGCTCAATGAGATGACGCAGGGTATGCTTGAATCCGGGCTTTGGGTCGATGACAGTGTGAAAAAAAAGGTCAAGTTGATTGTTTTAGAAGAAGGCGTGGTTCATGGTAAAGGCCCTCGATTATCCCGCAGCGAAGAGGCTTCGATTTTTCACCAGCCTATTTTTGCTACGCTGCCATCCCTTGATAAGTCCAACTATCTGATTGATGAAAATTATGCCGATCCTTATTCCAAGACCATCCGTCGCATCACAAGGCAAATAGGCGAAGCCTTGGTGGGACTGGCTTTGGGAAGTGGCGCGGCAATGGGGTTGGCGCATATAGGCGTTTTAAAAGTTTTGGAAAAAGAAAATATTCCCATTGACCTTGTCTGCGGTTCCAGTATCGGTGCTTTTATCGGCGCTCTTTGGTGTTCAGGATACAGCGCCAAGGAAGTTGAAGAGATCGTTTTATCGAATAAAGATAAGCCTTATCTATTTGGATTAGATGATCTAGCTTTTCCTTTGCATGGATTAATTCGCGGAAAACACATCCGATCTTTTTTAAACAGATATCTTAAAGATAAAACATTCCATAATGTAAAAAAGGCATTTAAGGTTGTCGCTTGTGATTGCATGGCTATGCGTCAGGTTGTTTTTGACAGCGGGAAATTGAGCGATGCGGTAATGGCGAGCATTTCTATCCCGGGAGTCTTTCAGCCTTATAAGATCGCTAACAATTATTATATAGACGGCGGGATCCTTGATCCCTTGCCTACAGATGTTTTGGTTGAATCAGGGGCTAAGAAGATCATTTCCGTTAATGTTTTGCCGAGTTCTGAAGAGATTGAGCGCACGCGGGAACTTATTAACAAAGGGCTTGTGTTTGGCACTGGGCAGAACGCCCCGTTTGATAAGATCTTTAAATATTTTCGTCTTAAAAAGAAAGAATTTCTTAAACCTAACATTTTTGACGTGATCGTTTCCAGCCTTCAATCCATGGAATATGCTTTGGCGCAATTAAATTCTTTAAGCCAGTCTGATGTGGCATTACATCCGGATATGACAGCTATCTATTGGGCTTCTTTTGACCATGCGCCTGATTTGATCAAGCGCGGGGAAGAGGAAGCTTTGTTGCACTTAAGCGCCATCAAAGAATTGGTTACGAGATTCGATTAAAAAGAGCCTTTCAGGGAACGAGTTGACATAAATCCTTCCTTATTGTAAAATAATGCGCACCAATAGGTAAGATATCTGTTGAATCCCGCAGGAATTTACTATTTCTGAAGGGGTTTTTTGTATTTGACTAGTTGAGGTTTTTTAGTGGGCCTTAATAAAAAAATAACAATTTTGGGTGATGGCGGGTGGGGGACGACGTTGGCTATCCTTTTGAGTAAAAAAGGATTGGATGTCACTCTATGGAGCGCCTTTGCTGATTATGCCGAAATATTGGAAAAAAAGAGAATCAACCCGAATTTTTTAAAAGGCGTCAAGCTGCCTCATGAGATTCGGATCACGTCAGATCTTGAAAGTGCTTTGTCTTGCGATCTGGTTGTCTTGGCGGTCCCTTCTCAGTATCTAAGAAGTATTCTTGAGCGAGGCGCAGAATTCTATGTTTCATCGCGTATTTCGGTTGTCAGTGTTGTCAAGGGGATAGAGAACAAGACGCTGAAGCGTATGTCGGAAGTTGTTCATGATGTTTGGCCTGGGGCGCAAGTCGGGGTTTTGTCAGGGCCGACGATTGCGCAAGAAGTCGTGCATGGAATTCCGACGACAGCGGTCGTTGCGACAAAAGATCCTGAATTCGGTTCGCGGTTACAAAATCTTTTTATGACGCCTGCATTTCGTATTTACACCAACGATGACGTGGTCGGGGTTGAGTTGGGAGGGAGCCTTAAAAATATCATCGCCATTACGTGCGGTATTTCTGATGGGTTTGGATTTGGCACGAATACCAAGGCTGCTATTTTGTCGCGTGGGTTGGTGGAAATGGCGCGATTGGGCATGGCTATGGGCGCCAAAAAAGATACTTTTTTCGGGATCAGCGGTCTCGGTGATTTGGTAACGACGTGTTTTAATCCTTTAAGCCGAAATCATTTTGTCGGTGAAAAAATTGGTAAAGGATCAAGTTTAAAAAAAATTATGGGTCATATGAAGATGGTTGCTGAAGGGGTACCGACGGCAAAAGCAGCGTATCTTTTAGGAAAAAAATATAAGGTTGATTTGCCGATTATTAATGCCGTGTACGGTGTTTTGTTTAAAAATAAAGCACCTCAGGCCGCTGTGAGATCTTTAATGACACGTTCTAAAAAAGCTGAATAAGTGGTTTCGTATAAGATTTGATTTTTATGTTTCTTAAAGTTTCTTTAAGTTGCATAAGGTTGCTTAAAGTTGTTTTATACAATGTAACCTCAAGGAACATAAAGGAACCTTAAGAAACTTTTGTAACATTTTTTAAAATTTATTCTAGAGATGATACCGGAGAATGGCTCAGTTTGGCTCTCAAGCATCTGCGTAGTTTTGCGCAAAGCGAAGAACAGTTCCGAGAGAATTGTTCTTTTGAAAATTTAGTCGAGGAAAATGGGGTTTCCCGCGGCGCCCGTAAATTTTTTATACGGGGAGTGGCTCAGTTTGGCTAGAGCACCTGAATGGGGTTCAGGGGGTCAGCGGTTCAAGTCCGCTCTCCCCGACTTTTAAACGGCGCCGCGGGATTAATTTCAGACATATCATTGCATTTTAACAAAGGCCAGTGATTATTTGGCGCGGGCCATGCGAGCGAAGACGGAGCCGTGTTTTTAGGTCTTTTTTTGTTGGCCTAGGACGTTATAGTCTTATGCTATGATCAACACGTTTTTATAAATAAGACCGCATGTTAGGAGGTTTTGCCAGTGAAAAGAATTAATGTAGGAATTATCGGATTGGGAACAATTGGGGCAGGAGTTGTGAAAGTTTTGCGTGAACGCCGTCAGTTTATATTGCAGCGGTCAGGCGTGGATGTTCATCTGGTTTTGGCTTGTGATGTCAGGCGCGCGCAGGCAAAGAAACTTAAGCTTCCGGCGTCAATCTTTACTGCGAATCCTCTCGATGTGCTTCGTCATGAAAAAATCGATGTTGTTGTGGAACTTATCGGCGGCCATCATCCAGCTAAAGAATTGATTTTAGGTGCGTTAAAAAATAATAAACATGTCGTAACCGCTAATAAAGCGCTCCTGGCAACTGACATAAGCGAGATTCTCCAGGTTGCCAGAAAATATCATAAGCAGTTAAAATTTGAGGCTTCTGTTTGTGGAGGGATCCCTATTATCAAAGCACTTCGTGAAGGATTGGTCTCGAATCGAGTAGATTCTATCTTTGGCATCATCAATGGAACTTCTAATTATCTCTTAACCAAGATGAGAGAGGAGTCGCTTACATTTTCAGAGGCTCTCGCTCGTGCTAAGAAAAAAGGATATGCTGAAAGAAACTCACGTTTAGATATTGAAGGTATTGATGCCGCTCATAAATTAGTGATTTTGTGCTATTTATTATTTGCCCGGTTGATTCCTTTGGAACAAGTATTTTGTGAAGGTATTTCTGATATTTCTGAGTTGGATGTCAAATATGCTGATGAAATGGGACTGGTGATCAAGCCATTGGCTATTGCGAAAAAGATCGGCGATGATGTGGAAGCCCGTGTTCATCCGACCCTTTTGCCGAAGAATCATATGTTGGCCGCTGTCAACGGTGTTTTTAATGCGGTTATGTTCCGTGGAGATCTTGTAGGGGACATGCTTTTTTATGGTCGCGGTGCCGGTCAGCTTCCGACCGCATCAGCGGTTGTCAGTGACTTGGTTGATTTAGGCCGAGAGGTTCAAGACGATAATTCTTGTAAATTGGTTTCAATACCGCGTGTTAAAAAAGTCCGGCGCATGCAGGATATTGTCAGTCGGTATTACTTAAGATTTTTGGCCATAGATAAGCCTGGTATTCTGGCTAAAATTTCAGGGATTTTAGGCAAGCATCGGATAGGTATTGCCCAAGTAGGCCAGAAAGAACGGCGCAGGGCTAAGTTCGTGCCTGTAGTGATGATCACTCATCATTCGAGAGAAAAAGATTTGTGGGAGGCTCTTGCGGATATCGATCGCTTGGCGATTGTTAAAGGACGTACCGTGAAGATTCGCATGGAGGATATTTAACATGAGTTGGAAAGGGCTGATCCATCATTATAGAAAATTTTTACCGGTAACGGAGATGACGCCGGTTGTGAGCCTTAATGAAGGGCACACACCCTTGATCTTTTCTCCTTTTATAAGTGAAAATGTCGGCTGTCGCGTTTATTTAAAATATGACGGGATGAATCCGACGGGCTCATTTAAAGACCGCGGCATGACCATGGCGATTTCTAAGGCCAAAGAAGAGGGCTCAAAAGTCGTTATGTGCGCTTCGACGGGAAATACTTCTGCTTCGGCTGCTGCATATTCAGCTCGCGCGGGGTTGAAGTGTGTTGTCTTGCTTCCTTATGGCGCTATCGCTATGGGTAAGCTCGCTCAGGCTTTGATTCATGGGGCGACGGTTTTGGCCATCAAAGGAAATTTTGACGATGCATTGAATTTAGTGCGCGATATTACATCGAAGTATCCGATTACGTTGGTGAATTCATTAAATCCTTATCGCATCGAAGGCCAGAAGACCGGTGCTTTTGAGATTTGTGATGATTTGGAAGGCGCGCCGCAATATCATGCCATCCCTGTTGGTAATGCAGGTAATATTACCGCTTATTGGAAAGGGTACAAGGAATATAAGCAGACGGGTTTAATTTCAGGAGAGTTGCCTCGAATGCTTGGATTTCAAGCGGCGGGTTCTGCGCCGATCGTAAAAGATAAGATTATTAAAGCGCCACAAACAATAGCGACAGCCATAAAAATCGGCAATCCTGCCAGTTGGAAGCAGGCTGTCTTGGCGCGTGATGAATCAAGAGGGCTCATTGAGTCGGTGACAGACAAAGAAATTTTAGATGCATATAAGATTTTAGCTCGTTACGAAGGGGTTTTTGTTGAGCCTGCTTCCGCGGCTTCTGTGGCAGGTATTTTAAAGTTAGCCCAAAGAGGATTTTTTAAAAAAGAAAAAGTTAACCGCGAGAGCACAAAAATTGTTTGTATCTTAACAGGGCATGGTCTTAAAGACCCTGATAGAGCTATTCAGTCAATTAAACGTCCTAAAGTGCTTAAGCCGGAGTTAAAATCAATTTTAAAGGCGATAGGATTTTGATTAATGTTGCGAAGGTTTCTTTATGTTGCTTTATGCTCTTTGAAGGTGTCCTGCATCCAGAACGCCACGGTTGTAAAGCCGTAGATGAATGGCGTTCGGGCAGGATTCCGCCCAACGGGAGGAATCTTTAAAAAGAAAGGTGCCACGGGCGTAAACCCGTGGGGTTCCACATTTTTTAAAGTAACTTTATGAAACCTTACGGAACTTAATGGAACTTTAAGAAACCTAAAAAATGGGATCTTTAAAAAATAAAAAAATCTTGATCACCGCTGGTCCTACGTGGATTCCTTTAGATGACGTGCGTGTGATCAGCAATGTTTCCAGTGGCGCGCTGGGGTTGCTGTTGGCGAAAACTGCCGAAGATGCCGGCGCTCGGGTAGATTTATTTTTAGGCCCAGTGGGGCCTATAGATTATTTAGGCCGTGCCAGGATCTCTTCGTTTAAATATTTTAATGATTTTTTTAGGTTAGTCAGCCGTGAACTTAAAAAAACAAAATACGATATCATTCTTCATTGTGCGGCAGTCAGTGATTATGTCGTAAAACGGACTCCGGGCAAGATGGTCTCAAAAAAGAAGAAACTGATTTTGAATTTGAAGCAGGCACCAAAAATAATCGATAAGATCCGGCGTTTAAATCCAAAAGCTTTTTTAGTGATGTTTAAGCTGGAGTCGGGTATTTCATCTTGTCTTTTAAAGAAAAGGGCGTCAAACGCGATGAAGGCTCATGGAGCGGACCTGGTTGTCGCTAATATGTTCGGGCCGCGTGGGTATCTTGGTTTTGTTATGGATAAAAAAAATATTTTAGCCGCGTCGTATTCCAGGGCTGAGATGGCTAAAAAATTAATACGCTGCTTAGAGAAAAGGGTGGGTCTATGAAATATATTGTGCTTGTCCCTGATGGCATGGCGGATGAGCCCATGGAACAGCTCGGAGGAAAAACTCCCCTTGAAGTTGCCGATACTCCTTGTATGGATTCAATCGTCAAAAATGGCCTCTTAGCTCAGGCAAGGACAATACCGTCGCGTTTATCTCCGGCATCAGATGTTGCGAATCTTTCCATTCTTGGCTATGATCCTTTAAAATATTATTCAGGCCGCGCTCCTTTGGAAGCCGCTCACCTAGGTGTTGACTTAGAAAAAGACGAAGTTGCTTTTCGATGTAATCTCATAACGGTGTCAGATGATAAAATGGCTGATTATAGCGCAGGCCATATTTCATCCAATGAAGCCGCGACGCTCATCGCTACTCTAAATAAAAATCTTGGCTCAGCTCAGGTCAAATTTTATCCAGGGGTTAGCTATAGACATCTTTTGGTAATAAAGACTGATCGCGTCCAGGAATTGATCAATGTGGTCTGTATGCCGCCGCATGATATTTTGACGCAGTTGATTAGAAAACATTTACCTAAAGGTAGAGGTGTTGAGCCGCTGCTTGATTTGATGGAACGGTCTCGCAGCATTCTACCTCCTCATGAGATCAATAAAGTGAGGATCGATTTAAAAGAAAATCCGGCAAATATGATTTGGCTCTGGGGACAGGGTCAAAAGCCCACGATGCCGACTTTTAAAGAAAAATTCGGCCTGACAGGTGCGGTGATTTCCGCGGTAGACCTGATTAAAGGTATTGGGATTATTATTGGTTTGGATGTTATTGATGTAGAAGGGGCCACGGGCTATTATGATACGAATTATGAAGGTAAGGCCCAAGCCGCCTTAAAAGTTTTAGAGAAGAACGATTTTGTTTTTGTGCATGTAGAGGCGACCGATGAAGCCGGGCACAACGGTGATTTGCGTAATAAGATTACAGCTATCGAACGATTTGATAAGATCATTGTCGGCTCAGTGCTTAAACATTTTAAAACAAGAGATGATTTTCGCGTTGTTGTTTTACCTGATCACGCAACGCCGGTGAATCAGCGTAAACATATCTCTGATCCTGTATGTGTAGCGATGATGGGGCATGGCATCAATCAAAATGGCTTTTGTCAGTTTAGCGAAGCTGAAGCTAAAAAGAGCAACGTTTTTTTTGAAGGCTATCAGCTGATGGATGTATTTTTAAAATAATTTGTTTTTAAAAAAAGAGGGTAGGAAAATGAAGATTCTTGTTCAAAAATTTGGAGGGAGTTCTGTTGCTGATGTTGAGCGCATTAAAAGAGTGGCCGAAAGAGTTGTTTCCTATAGAAAAAAAGGATTCAGTCTGGTTGTGGTTGTATCTGCTCTTGGCGATACGACGGATGATCTGATTGCTTTATCAGAGCAAATCACGAATGCGCCGCCGGCGCGTGAAATGGATATGCTTCTTTCAACAGGCGAGCAAATCTCCTGTGCGCTTTTGGCGATGGCTATTGAGAAACTTAGGGTCAGGGCCATTTCTTTTACCGGCGCGCAAGTGGGTATTCAAACAGATAAAATACACACAAAAGCCAAGATTTTAGATATTTCGGGTGACAGGATCCGTCAAGCACTTAACGAAGGCAAGGTTGTAATCGTGGCAGGTTTCCAGGGCGTAAACGCGGATCAGGATATTACGACTTTAGGCCGTGGTGGATCGGATTTAACGGCTGTGGCTCTTGCGAAGGCCCTGCATGCAGATCTTTGCGAGATTTATACGGATGTTGAAGGGGTTTATACGACGGATCCGCGGATTGTTTCGAATGCAAAAAAACTTAAATCAATCACGTATGATGAGATGTTGGAAATGGCTTCTTTGGGAGCACAGGTGATGCAGGCGCGTTCCATTGAAGTGGCTAAGAAATTTGATATTCCTATCCATGTGAGATCAAGTTTTAATCAAGAAGAAGGAACGATGATTTTAAAGGAGGCGGATAAAATGGAAGATTTTGTTATCAGTGGCGTAACGTTAAATAGAAATGAAGCTAAGATCACCATTTGTGATGTTCTTGATAAACCGGGCATCGCGGCGAAGCTATTTAAGGAAATCGCAAAAAATGGCGTTAATGTTGATACGATTGTTCAGAATGTCAGCCGTACCGGAACGACGGATGTGTCGTTTACCGTTCCTTTGGCCGATTTATCGAAGGCAAAGGGTTTGATGCAGGTTTTTACGAAAAAAATCAAAGCAGGCAGAATCATAGAAGACAGGGATATCGCACGCGTTTCTATTGTTGGCGTCGGCATGAAAACGCACACAGGTGTTGCTGCGAAAATGTTTGAGGCCTTGGCAGAGAAAAAAATCAATATTGATATGATAACGACTTCTGAGATCAGTATTTCCTGTATTATTAAAAAGAAGAATGCGGAAAAGGCTGTTCGATCGATTCATGCAAAATTTGGTTTAGGTTGAAAGAATAGCGTGGAGGGAAAGGTGCACAATGTATAAAATCGAATTGTATGACACAACATTGCGTGATGGTTCGCAATCCGAAGGGATTTCTTATTCTGTTTTTGACAAAGTCCGAATCGCCAGGAAACTGGATGAGATGGGGATCCATTATGTCGAAGGCGGTTATCCGGGGTCAAACCCTAAAGATAAGTCTTTTTTTTCTGAATTCAAAAAAAACCCGCTTAAAAATTCGAAGCTCGTGGCTTTTGGCTCAACGCGCAAAGCTGGCGTACGCGCGTCTGAGGATCATGGATTAAAAAGCCTGGTGGAATCAGGCGCGCCGGTCGTGACGATTTTTGGGAAAACCTGGGATCTGCATGTGCATGATGTTTTAAAAGTAACTCTTGAAGAAAACCTGGAGATGATCAGGGATTCGGTAAAATATTTAAAGGCTGAAAAGTGCGAAGTTATTTATGATGCAGAGCATTTCTTCGACGCGTATAAAAGTAATCCCGAGTATGCTTTAAAAACACTTCATGCCGCAGAGGTGAGTGGCGCGAGGCTTATCTGTCTTTGTGATACCAATGGTGGCACACTGACGTCAGAAATTATTTCAATTATTCGAAAGGTGAAAGAGGCCGTGAAAATCCCCCTAGGGATTCACACGCATAATGATTGCGGTTTAGCGATTGCTAATTCAGTGGCAGCGGTTGAGGCAGGGTGCGTCCAGGTGCAGGGGACGATTAATGGATACGGTGAGCGTTGCGGAAATGCGGACCTTGTCCCGATCATCAGTATTTTAAAATTGAAATTAAAAAAAGATTGTATCAGTGATGATAATTTGCGCGAATTAACGGAAGTATCGAGGTTCGTCAGTGAAATCAGCAATATGAAGCAGGCGGATAATCAGCCGTTTGTAGGCAAGTCCGCTTTTGCCCACAAAGCAGGCGTGCATATTAATGCCATGTTGAAAAATTCTTTAAGTTACGAACACATGGATCCTGCCTTGATAGGAAATTCTCGCAGGATGCTTGTTTCCGAGCTTGCGGGGAAGTCTCCTGTTTTAATGAAGGCTGAAGAGTTGAAATTGGAATTGAAGAAAGATTCTCCGGAGACAAAGAAAATTGTTAAACTTCTTCAGGATTTGGAGCATGAAGGGTATCAATTTGAAGGTGCGGATGCCAGCTTTGAATTACTGGTTAAGAAGACGTTGAAAGAGTATAAGAAATTTTTTGAGATGGAAGGTTTCCGCGTTATTATCGAGAAGAGGGAGAAAGGGAAGATCTATTCGGAAGCAACCGTTAAGCTGCGTGTTGAAGATGTTCAAGAACACACGTCCAGTGAGGGTGACGGTCCTGTAAACGCTTTGGATAACGCCCTTCGTAAGGCCTTGAAAGGTTTCTATCCGAAGCTTTCAAAGATGCATCTTTCTGATTATAAGGTGCGTGTTTTAGACGCAAAAGAAGGTACCGCTGCCAAGGTGCGGGTTCTCATACAATCACAGGATGAAGAGGACTCTTGGACAACAGTCGGTGTTTCAGAAAACCTTATTGAAGCGTCCTGGCAGGCCCTTGTGGACAGCATAGAATATAAATTACTAAAAGACAGTAAGCCCCGTTAGAGAACTTCGTTCTCTAACGGTTGCGTTGATTGATGTCTTAAACCACCGATAGCTTTATCGCTGCATAACCGCCAACTAAAGTCGGCGGCTTTCTCTAACGGGGTAAATTAAAAGAAGTTTGAAGTTCTTGAAAGAAAGGTTTTGCGTTCTCTTCCTAGAAAGACCTCGATCTTCATTGAATTTTATGAATCAAGAGTTAATGCCTCAATATAATCCAAAGGAAGTGGAAGAAAAATGGACGGCCTTGTGGTCGGATCCTTCTGTTTTTCACGCAACGGTTGACCCGAAGAAGAAACCTTATTGCATCGTCATCCCTCCGCCTAATGTGACGGGAATTCTTCACATGGGCCATGCCTTAAATAATACTATTCAAGATATTCTTATACGCTATCGGCGTATGCAGGGGTATGAAGCACTCTGGATGCCTGGGACAGATCACGCCGGTATTGCGACTCAAAATGTTGTTGAGAGACAATTGGCTAAAGAGAGCCTTAACCGGCATGATTTAGGTAGGAAGGATTTCTTAAAACGAGTTTGGCATTGGAAAGAAGAACATGGCTCAACCATCATTCACCAACTCAAGCGCATGGGCGCCAGTTGTGATTGGTCTAGAGAGCGTTTTACGATGGATGAAGATTATTCCGTCGCCGTGATCGATGTCTTTGTTAGACTGTATGAGAAAGGATTGATCTACCGGGGGGATTATATTATTAACTGGTGCCCGCGTTGTCAAACAGCACTGGCTGACGAAGAAGCGCCGCATCATGAGCTCGAGGGAAATCTTTATTATATAAAATATCCGTTAAAGCAGCCTCATGTTTCACGTTCCACGTCTCACGCCAAAAGTAAAAAAACTATCGACTATAGACTATCGACTATTGACTATATCGTGGTGGCGACGACGCGTCCTGAAACGATGCTGGGTGATACCGCCGTTGCCGTCAATCCCAAAGATAAAAGATATAAACATTTGATCGGATCAAAGATCATTTTGCCTTTAATGGAGCGTGAAATAGAAATCATTGCTGACGATATGGTGGACAAAAAATTCGGGACCGGGGCCGTCAAAGTGACGCCGGCGCATGACCCTAATGATTATCTGGTCGGCAAAACCCACAATCTAGAGTTTATTAATATCATGAATCCTGATGGGATTTTAAATGCTTTGGCGGGCGCGTATGCCGGTATGGATCGTTTTGAAGCCAGGGAAGCCATTGTCGAAGATTTGAAAGAGCGCAAGTTACTGGAAAAAATTGAGCCTCATAAACACGCGGTCGGGCATTGTTACAGGTGCCATACTGTTGTTGAGCCCTATTTATCCAAGCAGTGGTTTGTTAAGATGAAGCCCTTGAGCATGCCAGCACTTAAGGCAGTTAAGACAGGTGAAATTAAATTTCATCCTAAGCGTTGGATGAAAGTCTATCTCAACTGGATGGAGAATATTAAAGATTGGTGTATTTCGCGTCAGATCTGGTGGGGCCATCGATTGCCTGTATGGTATTGCAAAGATTGTCAAAAGTTGGCTGTTGATGAAGGGGTGATCGTTTCCCGCGTGGCGCCTGAGATGTGTCCTGTCTGCGGTTCTAGGGAAATTTTTCAGGATGAGGACGTGCTTGATACATGGTTTTCTTCATGGTTGTGGCCTTTCGCGACATTTGGATGGCCATTTACACGTCACACGTCGCAAGTTACAAGTAACACGTCAGAAGAAAAAGACGTGCAACGTGAAACGTGGAACGAGAGGCAGAAAGAATTAGATTATTTTTATCCCACTGCGACATTGGCTACAGCGCCGGAAATTATCTTTTTTTGGGTGGCGCGCATGATTATGGCCGGTTGTGCATTTATGGGTAAAGTTCCCTTTAGCGACGTTTATCTCCACGGGACTGTTCGGGATGGTGAAGGTAGAAAGATGTCTAAGTCTTTAGGTAACAGCATCGATCCTTTGAATGTTATTAACGATTACGGAACCGATGCCTTAAGATTTAGCCTTATCGCTATCGCGGCCAGCGGTTCTGATATTTTTTTATCGAAAGAACGCTTTGAACAGGGGAGAAATTTTTCCAATAAAATATGGAACGCCTCCAGGTTTATTCTTATGAATTTAAAGGAAGGGGTTACGGGAGAGAGCATCGATCAAGGCACTTTAAAAATTCAGGATAGATGGATTATTTCTGAACTTAACGATACAACGCGCCGCGTGGAAAAGGCCCTGGACGCTTTTAAGTTTAATGAAGCTGTAAATCTTTTGTTTAATTTTTTCTGGCATTCTTTTTGTGATTGGTATTTGGAAATTGCCAAAATGACGATCGATGAAAAAAATACTCAAGAAGTACTTCTCTATGTTTTAAAGAAGACGCTTTTGTTGTTGCATCCGTTTATGCCGTTTATTACAGATGAGATATCGAGCAAGCTACCGATGAAAGAGAGGCACCGGACAATCGCCCTTGAGGCTTGGCCTCGGTATGAAAAGCTTAAAACGGATAAAGAAGTTTTAAAGCTCATGAGCTGGGTTCAGGAAATCATTTTTCAATTGCGGTTCATGCGTCATGACTTAAAAGTGGCTCCAACGGCAAAAATTAGTGTTCGTTTATGGACGCGTCAGGCATTTAAGGAAAAGCTCGAGACTGCATCCGGTATGATTAAGCATTTGGCTTTGATCGAAAATTTAGAGATTACGACTCACGAAGAGGTTGTTAAAAATTCTTTGAGCGCCTTGATAGATAAAGATCTTCAGGTGTATTTATTATTAGAAGGATTGGTGGATATCAAAAAAGAAAAAGAACGCCTGGGATGCGAGATTAACGAACTGAAAGGCCAGGCTGAAAAGAAGAAGGGTTTATTGTCGAATAAAAATTTTGTGAAGAGCGCGCCAAGTGAGGTTGTTTCGAAAGAACAGGAGCGCCTCAAAGAATTAGAATCCATGATTAAGCGCCTGGAAGGAGTCTTAAGTGCTTTTAAGTAAAGAAAACATACGTTATGTGGTTTCGGAGGCTTTAAAAGAAGACGCCGCCTTTGGTGATATAACGACGTTAACGTTCATCCCTACAGGCGTGCGTATTCAGGCAAAGATTTTTGTGAAAGAAGACGGGGTTGTCTGCGGGATCCCTTTGGCGCGAGAAACTTTCAAGATATTCGATCCTAAGACATGTTTTAATGCTCGAATGAAGGATGGAGAGGATGTTAAGAAGGGGCAGGTGATAGCTATTGTTTCGGGGCGCGCGCGCTCAATCCTTTCCTGTGAACGAGTGGCTTTGAATTTTATTTCGTATCTTTCAGGTATTTCAACCGATACTAAAAAGGCTGTGCAGCGCGTTAAATCTTGCGGTATCCAGATCCTTGATACACGCAAAACAACGCCTCTGCTTCGTGTTTTTGAAAAATACGCGGTCCTTTCAGGAGGCGGCAAAAATCACCGGCTAGATCTTTCTAAGCAATATCTGGTTAAAGACAACCATCTTTCTATTTTAAAGAAGTCTAAGAAATTATCGCTTCTGTCTGAACGGGCGCTTAAGGTGCCGTTTGAGATTGAAGTTGAATCATTGGAAGAGCTGAAATCTTTTCTTTTCTATTTTCCTGATATTATAATGTTGGATAATTTTTCCCCTGAAAATATCAGGAAGGCGATCCGCGTGGTCAGACAGATGTTTCCTACTAAAAATAAGAGGCCTTTGATCGAGTTGTCCGGTGGCATTACTCCTGCAAATCTTTCGCAGTTCGCCATCAAGGGGATTGATTTTATTTCCCTGGGCGCTTTAACACATTCCGCCCGTGCCCTCGACGTATCGTTGGAAATTATGCAAGTCTATAGTCGATAGACTATAGACGATAGATTAAAATAAGTCCTTTAAAGAACTTATTTTTAAACATAATTTAGTAGATTAAAATATCGCGATTCAGCAGAAATCTTATTTTGAGTATTCAAAAGTTGTCCTTTTTAAATACTCATTTTTTTATGATTTAAGTCTTTTGGTCTCCCCAAGTAACTATTTACTATAAGCTATTGACTATAGACTAATCATGCCTCATTTTAACCTCAAAAGTAAATTTAAACCTTCCTTGGATCAGGTTACGGCTATTGAAAAATTAAGTCGAGGACTTGAATCAAAAAAAGATTTTTTGACACTCTTAGGGGTTACGGGTTCAGGTAAGACCTTCACCATGGCTAATGTGATCGAGCGTATTAATAAACCGGCGCTTGTTATTTCTCACAATAAGACTTTGGCTGCTCAGCTTTATTTTGAATTCAAAGAATTTTTTCCGGAGAATGCCGTCGAGTATTTTGTAAGCTATTATGATTATTATCAGCCTGAGGCGTATATCCCGCAGACAGACACCTATATTGAAAAAGACGCTTCGATCAATGAACGTTTGGATCGCTTGAGGTTGTCGGCAACAACATCGTTATTCTCACGTTCCGATACGTTGATCGTGGCATCAGTTTCCTGCATTTACAACCTGGGTTCGCCGCGTGAGTATAAAGAATTTATGGTTTTTTTAGAAGTTGGCCAGACGGTGTCTCGTCATGATATCTTAAGGCGTCTTGTTGTGATCCAGTATGAACGTAATGATTTTGAATTTAAGCGGGGTAAGGTCAGGGTTAAGGGGGATGTGGTTGATATATTTCCGGCTTATTCAGAGCGGGCGATCAGAGTAGAGCTGTATGGCGACGAAATAAAAAAAATCTACGAAATAAATCCTTTGACCAGTAAAAAATTTGGCGATCTGGATAAGGTGGGAATATATCCGGCCAAGCATTACATTGTTTCAGAAGACGCGATTGAGGAGGCGCTTAAATCCATATCGTTGGAATTAGAGGATCAATTGAAAGAGTTGCGCAAACAAAATAAATTACTGGAGGCGCAACGCTTGGAACAACGCACGCGTTATGATATGGAAATGCTTAAAGAAGTAGGTTATTGCCATGGGATTGAGAATTATTCCAGGCACTTGTCATTTCGTACGCCCGGATCGCGGCCGTTTTGTTTATTGGATTATTTTCAAGATGATTATGTCGTGTTTTTTGATGAAAGCCATGTTACGCTTCCTCAGGTGCGCGGGATGTACGAAGGTGATAAGGCGAGAAAAGAGACTTTGGTGAATTTTGGATTCCGTCTGCCATCTTGTTTGGATAACCGACCTTTGAAATTCGATGAATTTCAGGGTCTCGTCAAACAGGCAGTTTTTGTTTCAGCCACACCCAGCCCTTATGAATTAAAAAAATCCGGCGGTATTACGGCTGAACAGATCATACGACCGACAGGCATTCCGGATCCTGATATCATTATCAAAAAGAGTCAGGGCCAAGTTGATGATCTTGAGGCGCTTATCCGTGAAAGAGCCGAAAAGAATGAACGTGTTTTAGTAACGACGTTAACTAAAAAGATGGCGGAAGATTTGAGTCAATATTTAGAGGAAAAGGGGTTAAAGGTCAGCTATCTTCATTCAGAGATCAAGACGATCGAGAGGATCGAGATTTTAAGAAAGTTGAGAAAAAAAGAATTTGACTGTATCGTGGGGGTTAATCTTTTGAGAGAAGGTTTGGATTTGCCGGAGGTATCTCTCGTCGCTATTTTAGACGCGGATAAAGAAGGTTTTTTAAGATCCGGTGTTTCTTTGATCCAATTGGCTGGTCGGGCTGCTCGAAATATTAACGGTCAAGTCGTTATGTATGCGGATACGGTTTCAAACGCCATGCGTACAGCCATTAAAGAGAGCAACCGCCGACGAAACATCCAGTTGGAATATAATAATAAGCATCATATTACTTCGCGATCGATCCAGAAGGAGATACGTGAAAGTCTAGAGGAGGAGAGTGAGTCTAAGAAATTCCTCGCGAAACTTTCCGGTCAAAAGATCCAAGAATATGAATTTGATTCTCTGGTCTCGCTTTTGCAGCACGACATGGAGCTCGCCGCGCGGAATCTTAAATTTGAAGAAGCCGCCGCACTCAGAGATGAAATTGCAAAATTGCAAAAAGCAAATCGGGTAACAGGTAGCGGGTATCGGGTAACAGTAAAAGGAAACAAAAAATAGCTTAGGGGCTGGGGATTTAATAAATTCAAAGTTTGGGATTCAATCAGAAATATTGCTTTTTTAAAAAGCCTGTTTCGGATTTCGATATACGGATTTAAGTAGATTCATTTAATGATTTTTCTGATACCTGTTGCCTGATTTTTGTTCCCTGAAACATTTATTTTTTTAAATGAGTTGATTATGGACGAAGGACTTATACATCGTATTCATAAGAGAGAAACCAAGAAAGACTTGGGCACAAAAATCGTTGGAAGAAAAATATGTTCCTATGATTTAGTGACATCAACCAATGATCTGGCGCACTTTTTCGCGCAACATCATGAGCCAGAAGGGCTGGTTGTTTTTGCCAAAGGTCAAACACACGGCCGCGGGCGTTTGGGCAATGCCTGGGTTTCGCCAGAAGGCAAAGGACTTTATTTTTCTTTTATTCTTAGACCTAAGTTGTCTTTATCTAAAGCTTCTCGAGTGACTTTGATGACAGCGCTTGCTGTTAGACGTTCTCTTTCGGATATTCATATAGAGGATGTTTCCATCAAATGGCCTAATGATGTTTTGGTTAAAAATAAGAAAATCTGCGGAATACTGACTGAGTTGAACGTCTCCGGTAAGAAGATCAATTATGTTGTCATCGGTGTGGGTTTAAACGTACTTTCAGAGGCTCATGAATTACCTAAAGAGGCGACATCATTAAAATGTATCTCCTCAAGAGAATTTGACATCGCTGATTTAGCCCATATAATATTAAAAAGGATTGATGAATATTACCATCGCATGCTTGAAGATGATTTTACGACGATGATTGATGAAATTAAGGAATTTTCAAAGCTCGTCCTTGGGGGGCGCGTTAGAGTTTCGTGGGAGGATAAAGAAGTAGAAGGATACGCCGTCGATTTTGATGAGGATGGCAATCTTGTTATCCGCAGAGACAACGGGTTTTTGGAAAAGATTTCTTCGGGTCATTTAGTGCTTTTAATCCAGAAGGGATAGACCTAACCCAATTCCACATAAGGGTAGGGTCTAGCGCAGAAAGCGTAGTCCTGCCGCAGAAAGCGGCATACCGGCCTTTCCATAAAGGCCGGGTATAGAAAGGTTCCAAATAAAGGAAGGGACTAATCCAGAAGGGATAGACCTAGCCCAATTCCACATAAGGGTAGGGTCTAATCCAGAAAGGATAGTCCTTACTGGTTCCAAATAAAGGAAGGGACTTATTTTGCAAGGTAAGAATACCCTTAGTATACAAAATCAATATAGGCAAAGTTAATGTTTATCGGCGTCGATATAGGAAACACCAATGTCACTATCGGATTGTTCAACGATGGCGTTGTTTCTCATTTTTTCAAAGTCGAAACACTTCTTTTAAAATCAAAGAATAGAGCTGTTTCGGGAATTCGTAAAAAAATTTGCGCAACCATCGGTCATTTAAAAGATGTTGAGGCGGTGTACGTCTGCAGTGTTGTACCTTCTGTAAATAAAAATGCTGTTTATGTCTTGAAGAAAGTTTTTGGTCAGGATCCTTGTGTTGTAGGCGAACATGTCACAGTACCTCTTATGAATAGGTATCGCATTCCGTCTCAGGTAGGTCAGGATAGGCTTGTCAATGCGTACGCGGCTTCCAAATTATACGGGCCTGGCCTTATTATTATTGATTTTGGGACAGCGATAACTTTTGATATTCTTTCAAAAAAATACGAATACCTGGGAGGCCTGATCACTCCGGGTCTTAAGATGGTGCAGGATGGTTTGCATAAAAAAACAGCTCTTCTGCCTTATGTGGAATTGGCGCGTCCCATCGAGATCATTGGGCGCGATACTGTGGCAAGCATTCGAGCTGGACTCATTTACGGGACGGCGAGTCTTTGTGATGGGATTATTGAAAAGCTTTTGAAAAAGGAGTGCAAGGGGTTCCGTGTTGTCGCAACCGGGGGAGACGTGGCTCTTATTAAGCCATATTCTTCGCATTTTTCTGTTATTGAAGATCATCTTATTTTAAAAGGTCTCTACTTGATTTTTTCCAGCCAGAAACTCAAGAAATAAGACGTTTAAAAGCCAATTCAAGCGTATTAAGAAAGCATAATTTCCATGATCGAGGATTGTTGTTTTTTCAGTAGTATTAAAAAAAACTCTTGACAATGTTTTCGTTTTATTTTAAAATTAGCACTCTTCTAAAAAGAGTGCTAATTTGAAAACTTGTTAAAAACTAAATATAAAAAAGGAGTCAAATGAAGACACAACTTAAAAAGCGGAGCGCACATAAGTTGTTTGTCTGAATTTGACCCTTGACATTTACTTTGATGATTTTTTAGGGTAAATGTCAAGGATTAATTCGCGCCAATAACTTATGTCACAAAGAATGTTCCATAAGCTATGCGCTCATTAAAAAAGGAGGAGTGGCATGAATTTTCAACCATTAGGCGACAGAATAATTATAAAACCTCTGGAGCCAGAGACAAAGACAAAGGGTGGTATTCTTTTGCCTGATACGGTTAAAGAGAAACCGCAAGAGGGTAAAGTTGTGGCTGTGGGTAAAGGAAAAGTTTTAGAAAACGGCACAGTTCAAAAGCCTGAAGTGAAGGAAGGTGATATCGTTCTTTACGCCAAATATTCAGGAACAGAAGTCACGACGAAAGATGGTGAAGAGTATTTGATCGTTCGTGAAGATGATATCGTGGCTATAGTGAAAAAAGAAAAATAACAAAGTTTTGAATGACTCCTGGCTTAAGAACTTGTAAATTTCCGCCACGGCAAGCCGGCAGGAAATTTGCGGCGTAAGCTGCGGAGTTAAATCTGTTAAGTAAAAAAACCTGTAACAGGCAAATTTAAGGAGGTTTTATGGCAAAGCAATTACTATTCAGTGACGAAGCGCGAAGGGCTATTTTGCGCGGCGTTGAACAGTTGTCCAGGGCTGTTAAGGTGACACTTGGCCCTAAGGGCAGAAATGTTGTTTTGGATAAAAAATTCGGTTCACCGACCATTACTAAGGACGGCGTGACCGTAGCTAAAGAAGTCGAGCTGGAAGATCCTTATGAAAATATGGGCGCTCAGATGGTTAAGGAAGTGGCGGAGAAGACCTCTGATGTTGCAGGTGACGGTACGACGACGGCGACTGTTTTGGCTGAATCGATTTACAGAGAAGGTTTAAAAAATGTGACCGCTGGTGTTAATCCGATGGCTCTAAAAAGAGGCATTGAGAAGGCCGTTGAAGTTGTCATTGAGGAACTTAAGAAGCTTTCTACATCTATTAAGGATAAGAAAGAAGTGGCCCAGGTCGCCAGTATTGCTGCGAATGGTGATACAAAAATAGGGGCGGATATTGCCGAAGCCATGGATAAAGTCGGTAAGGACGGTGTTATCACGGTTGAAGAAGCCAAGTCAACGCAGACGACCCTGGATGTTGTTGAGGGGATGCAGTTTGACCAGGGATATTTGTCGCCATATTTTGTGACAGATGCTGAGAAGATGGAGACTATTTTAGAAGAACCGTATATTTTGATCTATGAAAAAAAAGTATCTTCTATTAAAGATCTTCTGCCGCTTTTGGAAAAAGTTGCCCGTTCCGGCAGGTCGCTTCTTATTATCGCTGAGGATGTTGACGGTGAAGCTTTGACGACTCTTGTAGTCAACAAACTTAAAGGTGTTTTATCTTGTTGCGCGGTAAAGGCTCCTGGTTATGGAGATAGACGACGCGCGATGATTGAAGATATCGCTGTTTTAACTGGCGGTGACGCGATTACAGAAGATAGAGGCATTAAACTTGAAAGCGTTGACTTAGATCAGATGGGACGCGCTAAGAGAGTTAAAATCGATAAAGACGATACAACGATCATTGAAGGGGCAGGAAAGACACAGGCGATCACTGGCCGTATTGCTCAAATTAAGAAACAGATTGAAGATAGCGATTCGGATTATGATAAAGAGAAGCTTCAGGAACGTTTGGCTAAGTTGGCCGGTGGCGTGGCGGTTATTAATGTGGGCGCTGCTACAGAAACAGAAATGAAAGAGAAGAAGGCGCGCGTGGAAGACGCGCTTCACGCGACTCGCGCCGCGGTTCAGGAAGGCATTGTTCCTGGCGGTGGCGTGGCGTTGATCAGATGTATCCCGGCACTTGATAATTTCAAGATCGCTGATGAAGATGAAAAGGTTGGTGTCAATATCGTTCGTCGCGCTTTGGAAGAGCCTTTAAGACAGCTAACGGCGAATGCCGGTGTCGATGGTTCGGTTATTGTTCAGAGAGTTAAATTAGAAAAGAAGAACATGGGTTATGATGTTAGCTCAGATAAGTTTGTGGACATGGTGGATGCGGGTATTATCGATCCTACCAAGGTGACTCGTTCGGCTTTACAGAATGCATCCAGTATCGCGTCGCTTCTTTTAACAACAGAGGCTTTGGTGACGGATATTCCGGAGAAGGATAAGCCGGGTATGCCACCCATGCCTCCTGGAGGCGGAATGGGCGGGATGTATTAATTATGCCCGAAGGTTCTCTGGTTTTGACAAAAAGCTGGGTCTTTTAAAAAGACCCAGCTTTTTGTTTTAAGCAGGTTCTTTATATATAAAATCATTGAAGTTCAGGCAAAGATGTGGTACCTTATACAAAACTTATCTTACGTACTTTTGGAGGTTGATTATGGGAGAGTGGATTGGAATCAACAGGCGTGCCAGGCGTTGCTATGGATTTGATGAAGTGGCTTTAGTCCCAGGAGGACAAACCATCAATCCAAACGAAGTTGATATAAGGTGGGAAGTTGCAGGCCTTAAGCTCGATATTCCAATTATTGCAGCGGCCATGGATGGGGTTGTTGATGTTAATTTCGCGATTGCCATGGGCAAATTAGGGGCCATCGGGGTTTTAAATTTAGATGGAGTTCAAACGCGTTACGAAGATCCAAGTCAGATATTAAATGATATTTCAAAAGCAAGCAATGAAGAAGCCACGGAAATCCTTCAGAAACTATACCAACCCGAAATCAAAGAATCGCTTATCAGAAAAAGAATTCAACAGATAAAAGCAGCAAAAGTTCCCGCGCTTGTAAGTTGCATTCCTCAGAATGCGGAGAAGTTTGGAAGAATCGCCCAGGAATCGGGCGCAGATTGTTTTATCGTTCAATCACAAGTTTCATCAGCACGGCATATTTCAACAGAATATAAAGTCTGTGATTATGGTCAATTATGTAAAGACTTGAAAATTCCGGTTGGTATTGGGAATGCGGTTACTTATAAGATGACGCTCGATCTCTTGGAATTGGGAGCAAACGCTGTGTTGATAGGCGTAGGGCCGGGTGCCGCATGCACCACGCGTGGCGTGTTGGGTATTGGCGTGCCTCAGGTGACATCGACGATCGATGCTGCGGCAGCCAGGGATTACTTTTTTAAACGCACAGGAAAATATATTCCAATTATTACCGATGGCGGGATGCGTATCGGCGGTGAAATATGTAAAGCTATCGCATCCGGCGCTGACGCTGTTATGGTAGGTTCTTCATTCGCACGGGCGCAAGAAGCCCCGGGCCGGGGTTATCATTGGGGAATGGCAACGTCTCACGCAAACTTACCCCGCGGAACTCGCATAAAAGTCGGGACTTCGGGAACGCTGGAACAAATTTTAATAGGGCCGGCAACGGTTGATGATGGTTCTCAGAATTTAGTGGGGGCTTTGAAAACTTCCATGGGTTCATTGGGGGCTCAAAATATAAAAGAAATGCATGATGTGGAAATGATCATTGCTCCGTCAATCCAGACAGAAGGAAAAGTATTCCAGGCAGTGCAACGCGTAGGAATGGGAAAATGAAAAAAACAAAAAAAAGAGCACCTTTGAAAAGATTCAAATCAGTAAAAAAGTTAATAAAGCCCCGCATTAAAAAGTTCCACAAAAAGTTTCATTTTTCGCATAAACAAAAGTCCGGGAAGAAGTTTCAAGCGCCGATTATGGCACCTCATTTGAAGAATGCCATATTGATCCTTGATTTTGGTTCACAATATACGCAGTTGATCGCGCGTCGTGTTCGTGAGAATAAAGTTTATAGCACGATTGTTTCACACACTATAACCGCTGAAGAGATTAAAAAAATAGCGCCCAAGGGCCTTATTTTTTCTGGTGGGCCTGCCAGTGTCTACGATGAAAAAAGTCCTAAGTGCGACAAGGCTATTTTTAAGTTGGGACTTCCTATTTTAGGTATTTGTTACGGCCAGCAATTGCTGGCTCAGTATTTTGGTGGAAAAGTTAAGCGGACAAGAGAGCGTGAATATGGCCGGATGGAACTCTTCATTGATGACCATTCTGATTTTCTTAACGCCTTGCCAGGGAATATCACGTGCTGGATGAGTCACGGGGATTTTGTTTCGAAACTGCCCAAAGGTTTTACATCGATTGCGCATACGCTTAATACGCCTAATGCGGCTTTTGCAAGCCGGGATAAAAAGATCATTGGCGTTCAGTTTCATCCGGAAGTTGCGCACACGTCCCATGGCTCACAGATTATTTCTAACTTTCTTTATCGTGTTTGTCGTTGCAGTCCTAGTTGGGAGATGGGTTCTTTTATTAAGAATACCGTTGCTCAGATTCGCACCCTTGTTGGTGACGATAATGTGGTTTGTGGCTTGAGCGGTGGCGTTGACTCATCGGTCACGGCGATGCTTGTTCATAGGGCTGTCGGAAGACAGCTCAGGTGTGTTTTTGTGGACAATGGCCTTGTGAGAAACAGAGAACCTGAAGAGATCAAGAATATCTTCCGCGGCAATTTTCATATGAATCTTGATTTTGTCAATGCTCAGAATCGTTTCTTGAAGCGGCTTAAGGGCGTGACAGACCCTGAGGAAAAACGAAAAATTATTGGCGATGAGTTTATAAAGGTTTTTGAAGAAGAAGCTAAAAAAATACGTCGCGTCAAGTATCTGGCTCAGGGGACTCTTTATCCGGATGTCATCGAGTCTATATCTGCGACAGGAAGCCCAACGGCCAAGATCAAAAGTCATCATAATGTTGGTGGCCTTCCGGAACATATGAACTTGAAACTTATTGAACCGCTGCGACAACTTTTTAAAGATGAAGTGAGACAATTGGCCAAACAGCTGGGATTGCCTCCTGAGATCATCACGCGTCAACCGTTTCCGGGGCCGGGCTTGGCCATTCGTATTATCGGAGACGTGACTCCTGAGCGTTTGCAGATTTTACGTGAAGCTGAGGATATTTTCGTCGCAGAGATCCGTAAGGCCGGTCTTTATGAAGAAGTTTGGCAGTCATTCGCGATTTTATTAACCGTCAAAAGTGTCGGGGTTATGGGCGATGAGCGAACTTATGACAATGTGATCGCTCTTCGTTGTGTGTCTAGCACTGACGGCATGACAGCTGATTGGGTAAAATTAGAACCCGCGTTTTTAGGAAAAGTTTCTAACAGAATTATCAATGAAGTTCAAGGGGTCAACCGTGTGGTTTATGATATTAGTTCTAAGCCGCCGGCCACGATAGAGTGGGAATAAAAAGCAATGAACAATGCAACGCAGAAAGCGTTGTGCTTTCCTGGTTCCTTTTAGAGGAAAGGCAAAAAAATGAAGAATGAACAATTAAAAAATAATTGTTCATTGTTGACCCTTCCTTTATAGGGAATTAGTAAGGTCCAACACTTATTGTGTTGAATTTTTAATTGTTGTTTAACGGGGAGAGGCGCTGTGCGAGAACAGACGCCTCTATAGAAGCATATGACTCATTCTGATTTTGTCCATCTGCACGTTCACACGCAATACAGCCTCCTCGACGGCGCTTGCCGTATCAAAGAGCTCATCGCAACGGCTTTGGAATTTAAAATGCCGGCGGTCGCTATTACAGACCACGGTAATATGTTCGGAGCTATTGAATTCTATGAAGAAGTTCGTAAACACGGTTTAAAACCCATCATCGGTTGCGAGATGTATATCGCTCCGAAAAGTAGAATCGAAAAAGCTGATTTAAAGATGGGCGAGAGTTCTAATCATTTTATTCTTTTAGCCCGGGATGAAGAAGGATATCAGAATTTAATGAAGCTGGTTTCTATCGCGTATCTGGAAGGTTTCTATTATAAGCCGCGGATTGATAAGGACGTATTGGCTCAATACGGCAAAGGTCTTATCGGCACGAGCGCTTGTCTTAAAGGCGAGATACCCAGCCTTCTCATGGACAATAGATATAACGATGCTTTGAAGTGTGCTGATGAGTTTTCATCGATCCTGGGTAAAGATAATTTCTTTTTAGAAATTCAGGAAAATTTTATCCCAGAGCAGAAAATTGTTAATGAGGGAATTTTAAAGATCGCCCAAGAGCTTAACTTGCCGCTTGTCGCGACCAATGATGTCCACTATTTAAAAAAGAAAAGCGCTCATTCTCATGAAGCGCTTTTGTGTATTCAGACACAGACGACCCTGCAAGACCCCAACCGCATGAGATTTCAGACAGAAGAATTTTATTTTAAAAGCCCCGAAGAAATGAAAGAACTTTTCAAATATGCTCCTCAAGCGATTCGCAATACAATTGAGATCGCCGAACGTTGTAATGTAGAGTTGAAATTTGGGAAACTCCATTTGCCTCAATATACGGTTCCGAGAGGACAAGATCGCGATGAATATCTGCGCAATCTGTGTGAAGAAGGCTTGAAAAGAAGATATGCAGGTGGGGCGGGGCCAGAAGTTTTGAGTCGGCTTGAACATGAACTTATGACGATCAAGAAAATGGGGTTCGTCAGCTATTTTCTTATTGTTTGGGATTTCATCCATTATGCTAAAGGTAAAGGTATCCCCGTAGGCCCGGGACGTGGTTCGGCCGCCGGGAGTTTGGTAAGTTTTCTTTTGGGGATCACGGAGCTTGATCCTTTAAAATACAATCTTTTGTTCGAACGTTTTTTAAATCCTGAACGCGTTGGATTGCCGGATATCGATATTGATTTTTGTTTTGAACGCCGCCAGGAAGTTATTGATTATGTGAATCAAAAATACGGCAAAGAGAATGTGGCACAGATCATTACGTTCGGGACCATGTTGGCGCGCGCGGTTATCCGGGATGTTGGCCGTGTTATGGCAGTTCCCTATGCAGAAGTCGATAAAATCGCCAAGCTTGTTCCTGCAGAATTAGGCATCACCCTTGAGGATGCGTTAAAGACTGATGAGTTAAAAAATTTATATACGAATAATGCTCAGGTGCGCGAATTGATTGATACCGCTAAAGATCTTGAAGGGTTGTCGCGGCATGCTTCGGTTCACGCGGCCGGCGTTGTTATCGGTGATAGGCCCTTGGATTCGTATATGCCTTTGTGCAAAGTCGATGAAGATACGGTGACTTCCGGCTATTCCATGAAGGCTTTAGAAAAAATCGGCCTTTTAAAAATGGATTTTTTAGGACTTCGTACTTTAACAGTTGTTGCAGAAACATTGAAAATCGTCAAAAGAACGAGGAACATTGATGTGGATATAGACGCGATCCCGCTTGACGATAAGAAAACTTTTGAGCTTTTGGCCAGCGCGCAGACCATGGGAGTTTTTCAGTTGGAAAGCGCTGGCATGAGAGATCTTTTGAAGAAACTTAATCCGACACAGTTTGAAGAATTGATCGCACTATTGGCGCTTTACCGTCCTGGGCCCATAGGCAGTGGTATGTTGGATGATTTCATTCAGCGTAAACACGGGCTTCGGCCTATTATTTACGACCATCCGAAATTAGAGGGGATTTTAAAAGATACGTACGGCATCATGGTTTATCAGGAACAAGTCATGCAGATCGCCTCAGCGTTAGCGGGCTTCAGTCTCTCTCAAGCGGATTTATTACGCCGCGCTATGGCGAAAAAGATCCCTGAAGACATGGAGAAACAGCGTCGGTTATTTATCGAAGGGGCTATTCACAATAAAATCGAACGCCGCATTGCGACAAAAGTATTCGACTTGATTGATTATTTTTCAGGATATGGTTTTAACCGCAGCCATTCTGCCGCTTACGCGCTTATTTCTTACAGGACCGCTTATTTAAAAGCGAGCTATCCTGTTGAATTTATGTCGGCTCTTTTAACTTCTGAAAAAGAAAATACGGACAAAGTGGTTGAATATGTCAAAGAATGCGCGCGCATGGGTTTGACGGTTTCTAATCCGTCGGTAAATGAAAGTTTTTCTAAATTTACGGTTGAAAATGAGACGACGATCCGATTTGGTTTGTTGGCGTTGAAAAATGTGGGGCAGGGCGCGATAGATTCTATTGTTGCCGCGCGGCAGGAGGGCGGCGCATTTAAATCCCTTGAAGATTTGTGTGAGCGCGTGGACTTAAGGCTTGTCAATCGTAAGGTGACGGAAAGTCTTATTAAATGCGGGACAATGGATGTTTTCGGGCTTCGTCGGAGCCAGTTGATGGCCATGCTGCCGGAATGTCTGGATTATTCAGTAAAATCCCATCGGGATCGGTCAAGCGGTCAGCTTTCTTTTTTTGATATGGGCTTTACTGAAGGAAACGGTTTTAAGAGATTTAATGTTAAGGTTCCTGACATCAAGGAATGGCCGGAGATCCAGCTTTTATCTTTTGAAAAGGAAATCCTAGGGTTGTACATCAGCGGCCATCCGTTGGTCCGTTATGAACACTTGCTCAAGCGTTTTTCCTCATGTTCTATTTCGCATTTAATCAGTCACAAGGACCAGGAAGAAATCTCTATTGTCGGGCTTATTAATAAGATTAAGCTGACGACAACGCGTGCCAAAGCGGAAAAGATGGCGATTTTAAAGGTGGAAGATCTCGAAGGAATGGTGGAAATCCTTGTTTTTCCAAATACTTATAAGCAGGTTGCGCGTTTCATAGTGGCTAATAGTGTTGTGCTCATTCGAGGGAAGCTTAGTTTAAGAGAAGAAACTCCTAAGATTTTAGCCAGCAATATCAGTCCTATTGATGACGCGTATCGCATGATCAGCGCCATTAATATCGATTTAACGGGCTTAAAAGAGAACCTTCTCTTGGCTTTGAAAGAAAAACTTTCTTTGTTTTCCGGCAGTGTGCCTGTTTACCTTCATCTTGACTCGCAAACCAATCAAAAATTGAAAATTCTCGTCTCTCAAGACCTTTTTGTCGCTCCCCAGCCGGAGTTATTCAACGAAATTGAAGATCTTTTAGGGGAAGAAAGATTTTTATTGACGTTGTAACTCTTTAATGTTACTCTATTTACGAAATAAGATTTAGCATCTTTAGTTTTAAAAAATAATGCGACCCGTGTTTTTTATTGGCGGGTTATTCGCCTTATGTTGTTTCGTATGTAGGGCTTGCAGATAAAGCAAGATCCAATGCGCCTTTTTTAAGGCAAAGCATGGAAAAAATACAAAGGTTGTTTAAAGGCCACCTAACAAGGGGGTAAGGCACATGACGAAAAAAGATATCGTTTTAAAAATCGCGGACGAGACCGGCATCAAACAGATTGACGTTAAAAAGGTTGTGCAAAAAACATTCGATCATATTGTGATGAGTTTGGCCCGCGGCGAGAAAGTTGAGCTTAGGAATTTTGGCGTGTTCAAGATCAAAGAGAGACGCAGCCGTACAGGCCGCAATCCTCGCACAGGTCAAGTTGTTCCTGTTCCTGCTCGCAAGGTCGTTGTTTTTAAGTCCGGCCTTGAGATGAAGAAAAAAATAAAGTAGGTTTTTAAAAAAAACTCTTTTAGACTCAAGGAGGCAAGAGGTATGCCGCAGGTTGGTAAGGTGAAGTGGTTTTCAGCTCCTAAAGGATTCGGTTTTATTGAATGTGAAGATGGTCAGGATGTTTTTGTTCATTTTTCTGCCATTAAAGGTGAAGGTTATAAAGCATTAGAGGAAGGGCAAAAAGTTCAATTCGAGATCATTCAGGGTGAAAAAGGCCCTCAGGCCTCTGATGTGGTGAAATTATAGAGTGATTTTCCCGCCTCAACTGGAATTCAATATATACAAGGGTGCACGGTGGGGATGTCACTAAACAGGGTTGTTTAAAGGGAGTTTTTAAGTAAAAATACGATAAGAGAAAAGGCGGGGTGAGTAATCCCGCCTTTATCCCATAAACTTTATACAAACGATAAAGAGAGACTTTTTAGCATGCTTTTCAAATCTCCTCGCGGAACAAAAGATATACTCCCGCAAGAATCTTCAAAGTGGCAGACAATAGAATCAAAGGCAAGGAAGATTTTTTCTCTTTTTGGTTTTGAAGAGATCCGAACGCCGTTGATTGAAGATGCCAAGTTGTTTGCGCGCTCATTGGGTGATTTTACGGATATTGTTCAGAAACAGATGTTTTTAATTAAAAGAGAAACCGATACGTTTGTTCTTCGGCCTGAAGCAACAGCTTCTATTGTGCGCGCTTACGTAGAACATGATCTTTATAATATCAGCAATGTTTGCAAATTTTATTATATGGGCCCCATGTTTCGCGCCGAACGCCCGCAGAAGGGGCGCCTGCGGCAGTTCCATCATTTCGGGGCAGAGGCGATTGGTTCTGCGAATCCGTTTTTAGATGCTGAGCTTATTTACCTTGCGACGCGAATTATCTTTGAGCTGGGTTTGTCTGATTTTGAAGTTGTTGTTAATACTTTGGGGTGTCAGTCCGATAAGAAGAAAATGTCTGTAAACCTTAAAGAAAAACTCATGCCTCACAAAAAATCGTTGTGCGAGGATTGCGTCTCAAGAATTGATAAAAATGTCTTTAGGGTGCTTGATTGTAAAAATCCGCAATGCAAAGATATCATTATGTCGTTATCGTGGGCTCAGGCGCATATCTGCGAAGATTGCCACAAACATTTCGAAAGTGTTTTGGCTGCTTTAGATACGCTTGGCGTGCGCTATAAGATAGATCCTCTCTTAGTGCGCGGTTTGGATTATTACACAAGGACTGTTTTTGAGATATCGTCTAAAGAGCTGGGGGCGCAGGATGCGTTGGGCGCTGGAGGTCGATATGATAACCTTGTTGAAGAATTGGGAGGTCCGAGCCGTGGCTCAATAGGTTTTGCTTTAGGGGTGGAGCGTCTCTTGCTGGCCTTGAGCGCAAAAACAGAAGAAGCGAGCAAGACGCTTTTGGATTGTTATATTATTCCTTTGGGTGAGGCTGCTTTAAAAAAATCATTGAGTGTTTTGAATGATTTAAGAATGTCCGGGGTTCCCAGTGATTTGGATTATCTTGATGGATCTCTTAAGGCACGCTTAAGAAGAGCGGATAAGAAAAACGCAAAATTTTGTCTGATTATTGGAGATAATGAATTGGCGAAGTGCACGGGTATTCTAAAGAATATGAGTCAGAGTACACAGGAAGAAGTGTTGTTGGCAGAATTAGTCAATAAAATAAAGGCTAAGGTTTAGAAAAATTTAGAACTTCTTAACCTCAACCTGATTATTTAAGGAAAGGCAATATGTTACGCACGCACACATGTGGAGAATTAACGAAAGAGAATGTTGGGCAAGAGGTTGTGCTCTGCGGATGGGTGCATCGTCGCAGGGATCATGGCAAGCTTATTTTTATTGATATTCGCGACAGATATGGCTTTACTCAGGTGATGTTCAGTCCAAAAGATTCTCCTGAAGCCCATCGAGTGGCAACAGACCTAAGATCTGAATTCGCGATCCGTCTTAAAGGGATCGTGAATTTAAGGCCGAAAAATAACATCAACCCAAAGATCCCCACAGGCGAAGTGGAGTTGATCGCCAAAGAATTAGACATATTGAATCCTTCTCTTAATCCACCATTTGAAATTGAAGATGATCTTGTTTTATCCGAAGACATCCGACTTCCTTTTAGATATCTTGATCTCAGGCGTCCTAAAATGTTCGCCTACCTGCATAAGCGACATCAAATGAATCTTATCATTCGGAATTTCATGAATTCGTTTGGATTCTTAGAGGTTGAGACGCCGATCTTGACGAAGTCTACGCCGGAAGGGGCGCGTGATTATCTTGTGCCTTCCCGGGTGAATCCTGGAAAGTTTTTTGCGCTTCCTCAGTCACCCCAGCTTTTTAAACAATTACTCATGGTGGGCGGATTCGACAGATATTATCAAATAGCTAAGTGTTTCCGTGATGAAGATTTGAGGGCTGACCGTCAGCCAGAATTTACGCAGTTGGATATTGAGATGTCTTTTATTGAAGAGGAGGATATTTTTTCTTTAAGCGAAAAGCTTTTTGTCCTTCTTTTAAAAGAGCTCAAAAATGTGGATATAAAAGCGCCGTTCCCAAGAATCAGTTATAAAGAAGCCATAGAGCGCTTTGGTTCTGATAAACCGGACATGAGAAAAAATAAAGAGGATAAGGATGAAATCGCTTTTGTCTGGGTGGTTGATTTTCCGTTATTTCATTATGATGATGAAGAAAAAAGGTGGAATAGCGAGCATCATCCGTTTACCGCGCCGCATGCCCAGGATCTTGATCTCCTAGTCCGGGATGATTTGGGCCCTATTAGGTCTCGCTCCTATGATTTGGTTTTAAATGGCAATGAGATCGCCAGTGGTTCGATCCGTATCCACAGCCAAGAATTACAAAAAAAGATTTTTCAGATTTTGAAGATTTCAGACGATGAGATTCAGTCGCGATTCGGTTTTCTTTTGCAGGCTTTTAAATACGGCGCTCCGCCGCATGGCGGCATCGCATTCGGACTAGACAGGATTATGTCTATATTGTTTGGCACGGAAAGTATTCGCGATATCATTGCTTTTCCTAAGAATCAAAAAGCGGTGTGTCCGCTGTCGGACGCGCCTTCCGATGTTTCAGATAAGCAATTAAAAGAATTGTTTATTAAAATGGTTATTCCAAAACAGGGGGTTTAGATGAAAAACAAAAACATCTTTCTATTTTTGATTCTACTGATGTTTGTATTGGTACTTTCGAGTGGCTGTACGCATGTGCGGACCTATACGGTCGAGAAAGAACGCGTTGACCAGGATTTGACTCAAGGGAACGCAGGCTATTTGTCTGGAACGTCTAAGCCTTCTCAATGTACTTCTGAGCGTAGGTTGACGCGTAAGACTTACGTGGCTGAGGTTGAAGTAGGAGGTCCTGTTCAAAAAAAGAAAACGGTGATTAAGGAAGTAAAAAGAGTCGTCGAAGAAGCGCCTGAGGTTGAAAATGTTGAGCCCGTTGTTTCTCAAGCAGTTCTTGAGGCGAACGCAGTTTTGAAAGTGACGACATATACCGTCGAGCGTAATGATACGTTGCAGAAGATATCGCAAAAGGTTTATGGAACGATGAATAAGTGGAAAGTGATTTTCGACGCCAATAAGGATAAGCTGAAAACCCCGGACCGTATTTACGCGGGACAGGTTTTAAATATTCCTCAAGAATAAGGTTTAGTATAAGATGTTTAGAATCATAAAAATAGAAAATCCCAAAGAAGTGCAGGATTTTTTTGGTCGACATGATGAGAATGCTAGGCTGATTGAAAAAGAGTTTAATGTTAAGATCTCTTCCAAGTCAGAGGGTTTAAAGGTCAGCGCTTCCAATCACGGTAAGCTTGAACGGGCTGTTTATTGTATTGAGAATTTTTTGCATCTTATCAGGACTCATCGTAACCCCGATCATAAGGAATTAGAATTGATGCTTGTATCCACGCGCGGAAAAAATCGGGAAAATAAACCAGGAGAATCCAAGCTTTCTTTAGAGCCGTATTTCGAAACCCCGGATATATCCAAGAAAGAAAAAGTCGCTGTCCCTAAAACAAAAGGACAGTCGGATTATGTGGAAGCGATCAAGAAGTATGATATTGTTTTTGGACTCGGGCCGGCTGGGACAGGAAAAACTTATCTTGCCATGGCTATGGCGGTAGCGGCCTTGAATTCCGGAAGGGTTAGAAGAATCATATTAACGCGTCCGGCTTTGGAGGCTGGAGAGAGCCTCGGATTTTTACCCGGGGATGTCCATGAGAAACTTTCTCCGTATTTGCGTCCGCTTTACGATGCTCTTTACGATATGATGGAAGTCGAAAGAATAGATAAATATCTGGAGATGGGGATTATTGAAGTGGCGCCTTTGGCGTATATGCGCGGCCGTACCCTAAACGATGCTTTTATTATTTTAGATGAGGCTCAGAATTGTACGCCGGAGCAATTAAAAATGTTTTTAACGCGGTTAGGGTTTGATTCAAAGGCTGTGATCACGGGTGATATGACGCAGAGTGATCTGCCTGGAGGCAGGCCTTTAGGGTTGCTTCAGGCGGAGAATCTCCTTACTTCTATCAATGGCATTAAAATGATCCATCTGACCGGCGCGGATGTTGTTAGACACGAACTTGTCCAGAGGATTATTGAGGCTTATGAAAAAGCAAAGTGATGTACCTGTTAAAAATATTATTTTTTTGATTTTAGGGATTTTGGCTGTTTTCGCCTACAGTTTTATAGCTCAAATCCCCATGATCGCTGTTTTGCTTATTTTTGTTTTCATCGCTATTTTAAAAATTTCCTGTTTGAATCAGATGGAAAAAAAATATTGCCGCTGTTGTCTCGTTCTTCTTTTTCTTCTAGGAATTTTTTTGATACTTGCCTTGCGCGATTACACGTCGTTGTCGCCTTACTTGATCCCGTTGTCGGTTTTTCCCATGTTGATTGTTTTGCTTTATCGTGATCTTGAGCTTGCCGTGTTCTTTAGCGTTGTTTTAAGTATCTTGGCGGGTTTGTTCAACGGAGGAGATATATATTTAACCATTGTTTTACTGATGGGATCTGTTTCCTCTATTATGTTTGTTTGGCAGGCGCGTCGCAGATCCAAGATTATCACAGCGGGTTTTTGTGTTGGTCTTATTCAGGCGTTGGCGATGTTGACGTTGTTTCCTTTTTTCGGTCGTCAAGCGCTTCAGCTTTGTTTTTTGCCTTTTTTGAATGGTCTCATCGCGTCTTTTTTCGTGGCCAGCATCTTGCCTGTTTTCGAATATCTTTTTAATGTTTCAACCAATATTAGCCTTTTGGAACTCGCGGATTTTAACCATCCGCTTTTGAAACGTTTGGTGCTGGAAGCCCCGGGTACGTACCATCATAGCCTTATGGTAGGTAATCTAGCGGAGATGGCTTCGGAGGCTGTTGGCGCCAATGCGCTTTTGGCCAGAGTCGGGGCTTATTATCATGATGTTGGCAAGCTGGTCAAGCCGGAATATTTTAGCGAGAATCAGGGGAAGTTTTCTTCTAAGCATGATGACTTGAGCGCTTCTATGAGCACGCTGGTCATCATGGATCATGTGAAGTCGGGCGAAGAGTTGGCAAAAAAATTCCATTTGAATAATGCGATCATTGATTTTATCACGCAGCACCATGGCACGAGCCTCGTTTATTACTTTTATCGCAGGGCCTTGGAAAGCCCTGAGATTGCTGAAGGCGTTAAAGAAGAAGTGTTTCGTTATCCGGGACCTAAGCCTCAAACAAAAGAGACGGCCATTGTCCTTTTAGCCGATTCTGTGGAGGCCGCCTGCCGGACGTTGGAAGAGGCGACCGCAGAGCGGATTTCTGATGTTGTGCGCAAGATCATGAATAATAAATTCATTGATGGTCAGTTGGATATGTGCGATTTGACGTTGAAAGATTTGGAAAAGATTTCTTCTGTTTTCATCCATATCTTGGGTGCTTTTTATCATTCACGGATTGAATATCCGGAGCAAAATAAAGGTTAAATGAAGGCATTAGCTTACTTAAAAGAATTGGCATAAGCTGTTTGCCTGAATTCCTGCCTGCCGGCAGGCAGGTAACCCAGCACTAATTCTTTATTCTTAATCTAGAGGGTAAGTGCTTAACCATAATCCAGTTTAATTTAAGTCAAATTAGTGCTGGATTTAATTCCGACCTTAAAGTTATGTCACTAAAATCGTTCCATAACTTTAGTCGTCATTAAAGGTGAAAATCGTTAAAGCGAAACCTCGAATTAAAAAACCACTCAGGAAAAGAAACCCCGCTCGTTGTTCCGTTGAAATCATTTTTCTTAAAAAACAAAAGTATGTTAGCGCTCTTGAGTTAAAAAATTTGATTAAATACGTTCTTAACAAAGAAGGTATTTTTAAAGCGACGGTTGCACTTATTCTAACCTCGGATCTTTTTTTGAAATCTTTGAATAAAAAATTCCATTCTAGAAATGCCCTGACCGATGTCCTGGCCTTTGAGTTAAAATCTCCTTTTAAGAAAAAAAGATATCTGTTTGGCGATATTTTTGTTTCAGTCGATGCGGCGCTCTTCGTCTCACAACAATTGAATGTTAGTTTTAAGGAAGAATTGTATCGTTACGTGGTCCATGGGATTTTGCATCTCGTTGGTTATGATGATTCAACCGATATACTGCGGCGCAGGATGTGGAAGAGACAAGAGCTTTTGTTAAAGAAAATTATTTCTCAGGCAACGGGCAACAGGTATCAGGTAACTGAAAAATAAAATTTTTTCTGATCCCTGGTTTCTGCTTTCCGGTCCCTGAAAATCTTATCTAAAATAAATTTATGATTTGTTCAACGCCAGCCTTTGTTTTAAAAACATATGATTTTAGGGAAACCAGCAAGATCGCTGTTTTCTTTTCCCGCGATTTTGGCAAGGTGAAAGGTGTTTTAAAAGGCATTCGTCGCGACCACAAAAAATTCTCCTCCGTCTTGTCTGCTTTATCTCTTAATCATATTGTTTTCTATCAGAAGAGAAACTCTGAGATTCACCTGGTGAGTCAGTGCGACTTAGTCGATGATTTTGGTCTTTTCCGAGGGCAGCTGCAGGCTTTCAGGAGTTCCAATCGCGTTATCGAGATGGTAGATCTTCTTTTGCCTTTAGAAGATCCTCAACGGGAAGTTTTTGATCTCATATTTAATTTTTTGAATACATTAAAAAACAATCCTCATTTAGCGCCTGTGCTTTTTCAAATTAAGATTTTGGCTCTTTCGGGTTTTAAGCCGCGTTTTGATTCTTGTGTTATCTGTGAGTCGAGAATCGTTCAATCCGCTTATTTCAGCCATTCAAAGGGAGGGCTTTTGTGTCCACATTGTCTGAGGCGCGATCCTTTGGCTGAGGAAACGCTGCCAGGAACGATTGCTTCGATCCTTTATATTGAAAAATCCGATTGGTCTAAGTCCTTGAGATTGCAATTTTCTCCTCCGATTAAGAAGCAGTTGGAAATGATTTTAAATTGTTTTTTTTATTTTCATGTCGGTAAAAAAATGAAAACAGTTCATCCTGATCTTGATGTCCTTGATGCCTAAAGGAGTTTCTGTCCAACTACGCCGTAAAAACGGCTTCGTTGGATTTCACAAAGTATTGCTTTTTAGTGTTCCATCCAACTACGCCGTAAAAACGGCTTCGTTGGATTTCACTGGATAAGACATTATGGTGTTCTATTTGACTTTAATTTTTATCTGTGTTAAGGTAAGAAAAAAATGGAGTGAAAAACTATGAAAGTCGTTGTCGTTGGTCCAGGGGCGATCGGGATATTATTGGCAGGGCTTTTATCGAAGTCCAAAGAAGATGTTTGGCTTTTGGATAAAGATGCCGATCGCGCGGCTCGTATTAAGAAAAACGGCCTAAGGTGCGAAGGATTGACTTCATTCAAAATTGCAAGTCCTAAAATCACGTCTCACCCCGAAGATGTCAAAGATGCTGACGTGTGGTTTATCTGTGTTAAATCCTATGATACGAAGAATGTTTTAAAAAAGATCGCTGATCATGTGGCGCCTCAGGCGTCCGTTCTTTCGTTGCAGAATGGCATCGGTAACGGGGAACTTTTGATTGAACGCTTGGGGGGCGCGCGCATTTTATTGGGCACCACTCATATGGCATCGACGTTATTGGAAGAAGGATCTGTCCGTCATGCGGGAGAAGGAGAAACGGTCATCGGACGGTTTGACGGCACGATGAGCGTAACGCTTAAAGATGTTAGGGAACTTTTTTTGAAATCCAAACTGCCGATTAAGATTTCCAAAGATATCAATGGGGTTCTTTGGTCAAAGTTGGTTGTTAACGTCGGTATTAATGCGCTTTCGGGTATTTTGAGATTGAAGAACGGCCGGCTGATCCAATCTGAGAATTCGCATAAAATTTTACGCGAAGCTGTGACAGAAGCGGTAAAAGTTGCCAAACGCAAAAGAATTAAATTAATGTCTGATGATTGTCTTGCCAAGGCTGAGTCTGTTTGCGAAGCGACCGCGGAAAATGTTTCGAGCATGTTGCAGGATATTTTAAATAAAAAAAGGACTGAGATCGATTTTATGAATGGCGTCATTGTCCGGCAAGGGGAAAGCTTAGGGGTTAAAACGCCTGTCAATGCGCTTCTCGTTGATCTCATCAAGACGATAGAGTCTCATTATTCTCACATCGTTTAAATAAAGAAAACGGGGGACTTTCATGGAGATTTTGATTGTTGGTTTGGCTCTTGGGTTGCTGGCTTTAGTCGGGTTGGTTCTTAAGTTTTCCGGCGAAGAATCCAAGTGGCAAAAAATCAGTGAAGACTCTAAATCAAAAAAACTTTCCGACCTTGAAGCGGAGATCAGTCATCGTGATAAAGATTTAAAAAAGACCATGGAAGAACGCCAAAAGCTCGAGGATGAATTTTTTAAGGTTAAAGATGATGCGGATATCTTAAAGAAAGAAAATTTAGAAATGGCTCAAAAGATAAAACTTCTCGAAAGGACCAAAGAAGAATTTTCTGAATCCAAAGCCGAAATAAAGCAGAGGGATATGCTTATTGAGCAGGAAACACTCGCCTGTCAGAAATTGCAGGGAGAGCTGGCTTTAAAAGATCAGGAAGCTTTAAAGCTCGCTAAGGAGCTTGAGGTTTTGCGGGGTGAATTAAAAACAAAAACAGAGATGTTTGATGGTTTGAAAGGGCAGTTCAGTGAATTAGAGGGCGAACTTCAGAGGGCCCGGGAAGAAATGGCGAAAAGTAAGTTTAAGGAACCAGGGCTTCCAGAGAAAAAGGCTGAGCAAAAAGAGGGGCCTGTCCCTGTTGTAAAAAAAGAAGCAGCGCCTGTTCAGGCGTTGGGGGAAGAAAAGAAAAAAGAAGATGAGGTATCGATAAAACCATCTGAAGAAAAAGAGAAAGAAGAAACGCCGAAAGAAAAACCCGAAGTAAAAAGTTCAGAGCAAGATGTTTTGAAAAAACCAGCACAACTGGGTGATGTTCTTGTACCTAAAAAAGCTGTACCTTCTGAGCCCGTACTTAAGGCAGGCGAATCTAAAGAGATTCCAGGTTTTCCTAAGAAAACTGAAACAAAAATAGACATTAAGCAGGGTGTCCCCAAAGACACGGATTTTTTAAAAACTTCATCCGACGCTTCTAAACAAGGGGACGAAGAAGTTTTTTTAGGTGGAATGCCGCAAAATTTTAAATTAACAAATGTTAATAGACCAAGACCGGAAGATTCTGAAACGCCCAAGCCCCAAGTTTTAAAGACAGAGCCAGTGGAGCCTGAGGCATTGAAAGATGAATCTCCTAAGGCAGAGCCGTTAAAACAGGAGCTTCTTAAGGTTGAAACGCCACAAGCGGAATTGCCAAAGGTTGAATCGCCTAAGCCTCAGACGCCAAAAGCGGAGGCTGCAAAAATAGAACCTCCAAAAACCGAGATGCCAAAAGCCGAGCCCGTTAAGGTTGAACCGTCACAAGTTGAACCATTGAAACCTCAGGCACCAAAAGGTGAGCTGCCACAAGCAGGGTCGCCGAAGCCTGAACCTGTTAAAAAAGAGCCTTTGAAACAAGAACCGTCGAAGAAAGAAGTTGTTGAGAAAAAACCGCAGGAAAAAGATAAATCCAAGTCAAAAAGAGAAACTCTTATTGATGGGTTTCATCCTCGTCCTTCGCACGAAGAACCGCCAGCTTAAGAAGCCGTTATGAAAAAAATTTCATTCCAGGATTTAAAAAAGGAACTCAATCCTTCTCAGTTGGATGCTGTGACGACAACGGAAGGTGCTCTATTGGTGGTGGCCGGGGCTGGAACAGGAAAGACCCGTGTTATTGAATATCGTTGTCTTACTATGGTTCAAAAAGGCATCCCTCCGGAACAGATTCTGCTTCTTACCTTTACTCGTAAAGCGGCCCGAGAAATGCTTAGCCGTGCCTGCGGCCATGAGGCCTTATGTCGAAAGATTGACGGCGGGACATTCCATTCTTTTGCGTATCGTGTGATCAAAAAATATAAGAAGGCCGTTGGCCTTGAAGATCCTATTTCTTTTATTGATGAAAGCGATTGTGCGGATGCGCTGCATTTACTGGCTTCGCGGCTGGGTTTTTTGGGGGATAAAACGCGATTTCCGAAAAAGGATACGTTAAAAAATATTTTGAGCATGAGCATCAATCGTAATCAAAGTATTCGCGAAGTCCTGACATGTGATTATCCGCAATTTCTTCATTTTGTCTCTGAGCTTGAGGATTTGCGCAAGAAATACGCGGAATATAAAATTCAGCGTAACTTGATTGATTATGATGATATGCTGATCTATCTGAAGTTTCTTTTAGAAGACGCTGATATCAATAAAAAGGTTTCTTCTCAGTATCGATATGTCATGGTGGATGAATTTCAGGATACGAATAAGCTCCAGGCGGACATTGTGTATCTTTTAGCAAAGAACCACCTTAATTGTATGGCGGTAGGGGATGATACTCAGAGTATCTACAGTTTCCGGGGAGCGTATTATAAAAATATGTTTGATTTTCCGAATCGTTTTCCAGATACTAAAATCATAAAGTTAGAGTATAACTACCGCAGCACGCAGCCTATTCTTGATGTGGCTAACGCGGTTATCGAAGAAGCCAAAAACAAGTATTCTAAAGCATTGTTTACGACAAAATCCGGCGATGAGAAGCCGACGCTTTCATATTTTAAAGATGCTTATACTGAAGCAGAAGGTATTGTGGATAAGATTCAGGAGTACAGGGGCGAGGGGCATGCGCTTTCCGCGTTATGTGTCTTGTATAGGTCGAATTTTATGTCGCTTCCGATCCAGTTGGAATTGTCTAAGCGAAATATTCCTTTTGCGGTTTATGGAGGCATTAAATTTATCGAAACAGCCCACATTAAAGATGTCCTCGCTTTTTTAAAGGCTCATCATAATCCATCGGATGATTTGGCCTGGTCGCGCGTCCTTATGCTTTTAAACGGCGTTGGGCCTAAAACAGCCGAAAGGATTCGGGATGCCGTGATCAAGAGCTCATCGACAGATAGGGACGCGGTTTTGAAAGAGGTTGTTAAAAATGAAGGCATGCAAAAAGATGTTTGTAGGCTTATCGCTTTATTTGAGGGACTTAAAGAAACGAAAGAGATAAACCGAAAAATAAAAAAAATACTTCATTTTTACGCGCCTTTTTTAAAAGAAAAGTTTGACGATTTCGCTGTACGTGAAGAAGATCTAAAGGCGTTTGAGGAAATCTCAGCCACGTATGAATCCGTGGAGCAGTTCTTAGTGGATTTTGTGGCTTTGGAGCCTCCTGAAAGAAGCGTGTTTTCGATTGAAGGAAAAAAGGAAGATGAAAGGCCCGTGACTCTTTCGACAATACACTCGGCCAAAGGCCTTGAATGGGATATTGTTTTTTTAATTGCTCTTATGGATGGTTGTCTGCCCGTGTCGTATTCATTAGACAATGAAGATTCTATTGAAGAAGAGCGCAGACTTCTTTATGTGGCCGCGACGCGGGCGAAGCAGCATTTGCATTTGTCCATGCATAACGAAGGCCGTAATGGAGGTGTCAATAGTTTTAACCGTTTGTCGCGTTTTATCAGTGACCAAAGAGTTATGAATACGTTGACAACGGCTTATTCCTGGTTTGAAGAAGGCGATGGTGAAAGAGAGGATTCTTCCTTGGCAGGTCGTATGGATAAACAAGGTCTTTACCATAAACTGGTCGATTACTTTGATTCCCATGAGCAAGATTATTTTTGATATTGAAACAGTTGGCGCTTCTATTGGTGATTTTGACGCATCCACACAGGAGTATCTTTTAAAATATGCCAAAACAGAAGAAGAAGAACAGCTAGTTAAGGATTCTTTAAGTTTTTATCCTGTGACCGCTCAGGTGGTGACGATCGCGATGCTGGAGGTCGAAACAGATAAGAGCTTTGTCTGTTATAAAACGCCGGATCAGGCGCCGGAACGTATTGTTGAAAATAGCACCGAATATCTCGCTGTCCCGCACGAAAAACAAGTCTTAGAGTTATTTTGGAAAAAGATTGAGAAATATGATCAGTTTGTTACTTTTAATGGTCGTGGGTTTGACTGTTCTTTTTTGCTTATTCGTTCTGCCATTAATCAGCTCAAACCATCGAAAAATCTGATGCCGGATCGTTATCGCTCAACCGCACATATTGATTTAATGGAAAAGCTTTCTTTTTTAGGGGCCTCGCGCAAACGTTTCAGCCTGCATATGTGGTGCCATGCGTTTGGTATTAAAAGCCCCAAAGAAGAAGGTATTACAGGGCTTGATGTCAAAGATCTTTATAATCAAGCCAAATATTTTGATATCGCCCGCTATTGCCTACGAGATGTTGTTGCCACCAAAGAGCTCTTTTTGTATTGGGATAAATACCTCAACCTTCCCTAAACGAGACCGCAACGTACAGAACATAAAGTTGTATTCAGTTCAGGTGACTTTTTGAACTAATCCAGCTTTTCTTTAAGCCCATTTTTCTTGTAAAAAATGCTTCTTTCCTGTATGATTAAAACGTTATGAAAATTATTCACCTAAAGGTTTTTAAGATTAAGGCAAGCCTTTTTAAGCCCTATGGTTGGATCATCGATTATCCCCAGCGGCGAAAAGCGCAAAAAACAAAAAATCTTTTTCGTATTGTTTTACGCCAGCCGCGTGAAGGCTGGCGCATTGCCTATCTGGTTGTCAGGGATCGCGTTATCGACAAAATTGAGTCTCACCCTGATAGTTGCGAAAGTTTCGAACCTATCAAAGGAAAAGGGTTGTTGTTTGTTTCTCAAAAAAAAGACGCATCCGCGATTAAATGTTTTTTATTGGATAAGCCTGTTATCTTAAAAAAAGGGATTTGGCACGCCGTTTTAACAATAACAAAAGAATTTGACGTAAAAATAGTTGAAAATAGCAAAGTCCGCTGCGTCTATTATCGGCTTAAAGAAAAGTTATGTTAGAAATTCTTAAGTATCAGAAATATTTGGAGCAGAAAGAAAAAGAATATGAAAATCGTTGTTTGAGGTGCGGGGCTTGTTGCGGTGTTTTTGAGAAAGATCCTTGCGTCAGGCTTGTTGGGGAACCCGACGGCCGGTACCGTTGCTCGGATTATGAGAATCGGTTTGGAATGCAGAAGACGATTAAAGGGAATGAGTTTAAGTGCGTGACGTTGCGGCAAATCTTGAGCGGTTCCTGGGCAGGATCGTGGAGATGTGCTTATAAAAAAATACAGGTATCGGGGAACAGGGATCAGGGATCGGAAAGCTAAGATTTTTTCGTTACCTGTTGCCTGATACCTGATGCCTGAAAAAATTATGAAAACCTATACTGAATATTTTTGGTTTAATACTGAAAATAAGCGTGAATATATCAATATAACGCCGCAGGTGGAGGAGGTTTTGGCTAAGAGTAAGATTTCGGAAGGGATGATTCTTGTTTCAGCCATGCACATTACAGCAGGGGTGTATGTCAATGATCATGAAGAGGGCATTATTGAAGATATCGACGCATGGGTTGAGCACTTAGCCCCGTTTAAACGCGATTACAAACATCACCGTACAGGAGAAACAAACGCAGATGCGCATTTAAAGAGTTTATTAATTCATCATGAAGTTGTTATCCCGGTGACTAAGGGAAAGCTTGATTTTGGTCCCTGGCAGCAGGTTTTTTACGCGGAGTTTGACGGACAGAGACGAAAACGTGTTATTGTTAAAGCGATGGGTGAATGAAAATAGAGTCATGCGCTTCCTAAAAAAATCCTTTTCATCATGCCGTCTGAACGAGGCGGTATGATTCTTGCATTTCCTTTTTATGATTGCTTAAGGTTGTTGAGAGGAGCGTTATGATTGAACTTAAAGGGATGCTGATCAAGGTTGTTGCTCATTGCTGTGATGTTAAAACATTCCGTTTTAAGCTTGAGCGTGATGTTGTCTACGAACCAGGCCAATATCTTGTTCTAACGCTCACAACTGGGGGCAAGAAAATTTCGAAAGCCCTTTCGATTTCAAGTTCTCCAACAGAGATAGGATATATTGAAGTAACAAAAAAAATCAGTTCTAGTGATTTTTCTAAAATTCTTGATCACATGGTGCCTGGTGATGAAGTATTTTTGCGCCTTCCTATGGGAAAGTTCACTTTGCCATTTCCTCCGCCAGAATTGGATGCTTTGGGTGAGAATAAAGTTCCTAAAGTGGCTTTTTTAAGCGGTGGGATTGGAATAACGCCCATACGTAGTATTCTAAAATTTTTGGCGGATAAGAATCTTAATGTTGATGTCGTTTTGCTGTATTCAAGCAGATCGCCTGAGTATTTAATCTTTCAAAAAGACCTCGTAGAGATACAGGAGGTGAATAAAAACATAAAAATTATTTTTACACTTTCGGATTGCAAGGTGTCGGTCCCCGGCTGCCGTCACGGGCACATTGATGACCAGATGGTGCGTGAAGTGATCCCTGATTATCCGGAGCGTACCTTCTACATCTGTGGTCCTCCTGGTATGGTGGAAGCCATGCGTTCAATGCTTAAGGATAAATTAGCTTTGTCCGTAGAAAAAATAGTTACAGAAGATTTTGTAGGTTATTAAGGTTTTAAGGCGCCCTTTTTAAAACGTCTTTAAGCAGGCCTCCGCGCGTAGTTTCGTTTTTAAAAAATAATTGAGAAATTCCTTCCAGGCCAATACTTAAACACATGAAAAATGAATTTGTGAGCAGTGTATTCAGAAATATTGCCGAATTGCTGGAAATAAATGAGGATAATCCTTTTCGAATCCGGGCTTATATTCGTGCCGCAGATAATCTTGATGCGCTTAAAATAGATATAGAGGATATGATCGCTGAAAAAAAGCTGGAAGATGTCCCGGGGATTGGTCATGATTTAGCTTCAAAGATTAAAGAGATCGTAAAAACCGGTACGTGTCAGCAGTATGAAGATTTAAAAAAAATCATTCCTGAAGGCGTTGTGGCGTTGCTTCAAGTTCCTTCTGTTGGGCCGCAGAGCGCGCGTTTATTTTTTGATAAGTTGAAGATAGCTTCTATTGACGAGCTTAAAACCGCAGCGACCAAGGGAAAATTATCCGGATTGCCAGGTATTAAAGACAAGTCAGTCGCCAATATCTTAAAAGGGATTACATTGCTTGAAAAGGGACTTCGCGATATGGATGTGCTGACGGCGACCACTGTTGCCGAGGGTTTCGTTGAGAAGCTGAGAGCGTTGGCAAAAAAAGAAAAAATAGTTCCTGCAGGAAGTTTGAGAAGAATGAAAGACGGCATTCATGATGTCGATATTTTGATTGCTTCAAATCACCCTCAAGAAATAATCGCTTCTTTTCTCGCAGGCCCTGGTGTGAAAAAAATACTTGCGCAAGGTCCTGCGAAATCCTCCATTCTGACTGATTCTGATCAACAGGTTGATTTGAGAGTTTTCAAACCACAATCATTTGGCGCCGGGCTTATTTATTTTACCGGTTCCAAGAACCATAATATCCGCTTGAGGCAATTGGCCATAAAAAAAGACTATAAGATCAATGAGTATGGTGTTTTTGATAAAAAAAACAAGTGCATGGCTTCGAAAACCGAGGAAGAGGTGTATAAGGCGTTGGGGTTGGATTTTATCCCGCCTGAATTGCGTGAAGATACGGGTGAGATCGAAGCTGCTCTGAACCATGAGCTGCCTGAGCTTATTTCTCTTGGAGATATCAAGGGGGATTTTCACGTGCATACGAATTATTCTGATGGAGAGAATTCAATCGAAGAGATGGCGCGTCGCGCGCATGAGCTAGGGTATCAATATATTTGTCTCACTGATCATTCCGCTTCTTTAAAAATCGCCAGAGGCTTAAGCCCGGCGGATTTAAAGAAAAAGAAAAAAGAAATCGAAAAAGTACAGAAGCGTCTAAAGAAAATCAGGATTCTTTTCGGGACGGAAGTAGAAATTGACGCTCAAGGGTCCCTGGATTACAAAGACAGTGTTTTAAAAGAGTTTGATCTCGTTGTCGCGGCGATCCATTCGGGTTTCAAGCAATCAAAAGAGCAGCTTACTCGAAGAATTGTTAGGGCTTGTGAAAATAAATATGTTCATATTATCGCGCATCCGACGGGAAAGCTTCGCGTAACGAGAGATTCATACGAAATTGATTTTAAAGAAATATTAAAAGTTGCGCGTCAAACGAACACAGCCCTTGAGATCAACGCGCACCCGTATCGCATGGACTTGTCAGATATTTACGCGCGAGCGGCTAAGGACAACGGTGTCCGGTGCGCGATCGATACGGATGCTCATAACACGGGCCATCTTGAGTATATGAAATTCGGGGTGGGCCTGGCGCGGCGCGGTTGGCTTGAAAAACAAAATGTTTTGAATTCTTTAAGTTTGCCTGAGTTGTTGAAAACGATCAAAAAATGAAACGACGAAAACTTTTGTATGTTTTTGTGTTTGTTTTTTTTACTAATATCTTTGGCTGCGGTCTAAAGGTTTATCATGATTCTTTGTTTAGTATGGGGACTGTGGTGGAAGTTACGTCAAGTGATCCGAGAGCTGCAAAAATTGTTTTTGCGGAGTTTGGTCGTTTAGAAAAAATTTTTAATTTGTTTGATGATCAAAGCGAATTGTCGCGTTTGAATTTAGATGGAGAAGTTTTGGCTTCCTCAGATTTCTATGAGGTCTTAAAAGTTTCTCGTGATTATTTTGTTCAAACAGAAGGTTTTTTTGATATTTCCATAGGCCCTGTTTCTTTATTATGGAAAAACGCGATCCAGAAGTCACAAATGCCTGAGGATGCAAAGGTAAAAGAGGCGCTAAGTTTTGTGGGTTTTAATTTTGTTTATCTAGATGAGAATAAACATTTCGTTAAATTGCTCAAAGACGGCGCAAAGCTCGATTGTGGAGGTATTGTCAAAGGAGTGGCCTTGGATAAAGCAGTCCTGAAGTTGAAGCAGGCGGGTGTGCGCGAGGCTATGATCGATGCCGGAGGAGACTTGTATTGTTTAGGGAGGAATCGAAGCAGACCCTGGCGTATCGGTGTTCAGGATCCTAAAAAGCCGAAACATATTATTAAATCAATCCCTTTGGAAAATACGGCTTGCGCAACCTCAGGAGATTACGAGCAATTTTTTATCTTTAAAGATAAGCGTTATTCTCATATAATAGACCCTAAGACAGGATACCCCGCGGATAGCGAAATAGTTTCAGCGACAATTATAGCGTCTTCAGCTGTAACCGCTGTTGTGCTGGCAAAAGTTTGTGTTTTGGTGGGTGCGGCCAAAAGTTTCGCCCTCCTTGAAAAATTTAAAGGATGTCACGCCATTATTGTTTTAAATGACGGCACGCTTCGTGAAAAAAGGACTTAGAGGTATTTTGAAGAATTAAGAATTTCTTAAACAGTGAAGCGAGGTAGAGGGAAATATGCAAGAACGAAGAAAGCACGTCAGGATTACTTCAACGACAATTCTGCAATATAAGAAAGGTTTCTTGTCTCCTACAGATGAGACGGTAACCAAAGATATAAGCCTTCAAGGTCTATGTTTTTTTTCTCAGAAAAGTTTTAAATTTGGAAGTGTTATTAAATTAAAAATTTATTTTGATACGAAAGATTCGACTAAGATTGTTCGTGGGAAGGTGGTTTGGAGTACGCCGTACAAAGATTCGGTTTTTCAGGGTTTCTTGAACGGCTTGGTTTTTTTGCCCCGTTAGAAACAGGAAACGCCTTTTGTTCTTGTGTTTCCGTAGGAGAATTTTTGTTAGTAAAGAGCAGGGTGGAGACTAAGAGTATTGTGTAGTTTCATTTAATAGATTAATGTGCAGTGTTACTAACGGGGTTTGCCTGAACAAAAATGAAAAAAAATAAAAATCAAACAATCGAACGATGCTGGAAATTTTTTAATTGTCTGGAGTCCGATCAAAAAAAATGCATGATGCCGGAAGTTTTGGAATGGCGGTGTTGGCTCTTAGACGTTGCATGCTGCAAGATGGATCGAGACGCCCCGCATCCTTTGAGTATTAAAAAAAACCTTTGCAAAACCTGTGAATATTTTAAAGAATACGGTCTTCATCCGTAAATTTATTTTGATTTTGATCTGTGGATGTCTTTGGGTTGAATGTTCATCTGCCGCTTCTGTTTCATCCCAAACGCGATCGAAAAAGAAGAGTGTCAAGAGAGAGGTTACGGCACAGGCAGCCTATGCGTTTGATTATACACATCGTAAAGTTTTGTATTCACGCAATGCCCATGTGAAATTTCATCCTGCCAGTACGGTGAAACTGTTGACAGCGCTGGTGGTGTTGGATCATAAAAAACGAAGCGATCGCGTCGTGGTTAGACAGCAGGCTGTTCATGTCGAGCCTACCAAGGCGGGTCTTCATAGAGGGGTTTCCTATAGCGTTGAAGATTTATTGAAAGTGATGTTGGCGGCTTCGGCGAACGACGCAGCTGTCGCTTTGGCACAAGGGGTTTCGGGAAGCGAAAAAGCCTTTGCTGTTTTAATGAACAGAAAAGCTAAGGCGCTGGGTCTTCGTGATTCAACATTCACAAATCCTACGGGACTTCCTGATGAACGGCAGGTTACTTCAGCTTATGATTTAGCTTTGGTCGTTCGGGTGGCGATGAATAATGCTTTTATCGCTTCTGTCATGCGGAAAAAGAGTGTTGCTATTTCAGGCAGTGACGGGAGTCGAATTCAGAAGTTTAACCATAATAAATTGCTCTGGCGTCTTTCGTATCCGCGTGTTTTAGGCAAAACCGGGTATACGCGTGCGGCGAGGCATTGCTACGCGGGAGTTGCTTTTTATGAAGACCGCAAGGTCGCTGTCGTGATTTTAAAGAGCCGCAAACCATGGGCTGATATTTACAAGATATTAGGGGTTCCGTCTCGGAGAAGTAAATGATAAAAAATCTTTTTATTTTAATTATTTTGGTCGTGGTTGGGTATTTTACTATCCGAATATTGGAAAGAAGGGTTATATTTTTCCCAACGAAAAAAATTATAGAAACACCGATTTTTCTGGGGCTTGATTTTAAGGATTTGACGCTTACCACGTCCGATGGGGAGAATATCAACGCGTGGTATATCCCTGCAAAAAATGCCAAGTTCGCGCTTTTGTTTTTTCATGGCAATGGCGGGAACTTGAGTCATAGAATTGAAAAAATAGCGTTTTTTAATTCTTTAGGGTTAAGTGTTTTTATCGTTGAATATCGCGGGTATGGAAAGAGCAGCGGTAGTCCAAGCGAAAAAGGACTTACTTTGGACGCGCAGGCGAGTTATGACTACTTGGTGAATGATATGAAATTTAAGCCTAAGCAGATCGTGATTTTTGGAGAATCACTAGGGGGATCTGTTGCCATAGAATGCGCTTCAAAAAATAAAGTCAGCGCGGTAATACTGGAAAGTCCTCTTTCTTCCCTTAAAGATATGGCTCAAAAGGTCTGTCCATTTTTCCCGATCTGGATTTTGGAATCTCGTTTTGATTCGATCGAGAAGATCGGATTGCTTCAGGTTCCGTTGTTGATAATACACAGCCGCGACGATGAAATCGTTCCGTTTGAAATGGGTGAGAAACTTTTTAAAAATGCGGGTTATCCTAAGACATTCATTGAGCTGGATGGAGCGCATAATGATGCTTTTATAACGCATCAAGATGTGGTGAAGAGAAAAATTAAAACTTTTTTAGCAAAAGTTAGGCCTTATTAGTCAGAAAATATTATGGACGAAAAAATAACAATTGAGTCTATCAAACAACTAAAAAACTCGAGAAAGATTACTATGCTGACCGCCTATGATTATCCTATGGCGCAAGCAATGGATAAAGCGGGAATTGATATTATTCTTATTGGAGATTCTTTGGCTAATGTGGTTTTAGGCCTTGAGTCGACTAAAGATATTACGATGGAAGAGATGCTTTATCATGCAAAGGCGGTTTGTCGCGCGGTAAAGAGGTCGTTGGTTGTCGCTGACATGCCTTTTGAGGCGTATCAGAAGGATGATGCAGATGCGGTCAAGAATGCTCTCCGTTTTATAAACGAAGCAGGGTGTCATGCTGTTAAAATAGAGTGGTTTGATAGAGCTCCTGACGTTATAAAAAGAGTGATTGATGCCGGGATTCCTGTTATGGGCCATATTGGTTTAACGCCTCAGACTGCTGATAAGCTCAATGGTTTTAAGGTTCAAGGGAAAGATGCTTGCGCCGCCAAAGAACTGACAAAAGAAGCGACTTTGTTGGAGTTGATGGGGGTCTTTAGCATTGTTTTGGAATGTGTGCCTGACCGTGTTGCAGAGATCATCACAAAAAAAATCCGGGTTCCGACGATTGGAATTGGCGCCGGGCCTTTTTGCGATGGCCAGGTTTTGGTGACCCATGATATGTTAGGGTTTTTTGACCGGCATATCCCGAAATTCGTTAAAAAATACGCGCATTTGACCGATGTAATGGTGCAAGCGTTTCAGGAATATGCGAAAGATGTTTTGGAAGGGCGATTTCCTGACAAAGAACATTCTTACGGCATGAATGCCGATGAATTAAAGAAGTTACAGGAAGAAAACTAGAGTTTCATTTTTTCTTTCTTAAGTTTTTTAAGCCAAATCTTCGTTTTTTCTATTGACATAGTGTAAAAATGAGAGTAAAAATAGTACTTTCGTCATGGAGGTATTGTTTACAACGTGTTTAAAAGAATGAAAGTTGTCTGTTTTCATGCCTGAACCAATCCTGATGGATAAGATCGTTTCTTTATGTAAGCGCCGCGGATTTATCTTCCAAAGTTCCGAAATTTACGGTGGCTTGGGAAGTGTCTGGGACTATGGTCCTTTAGGCGCGGAGCTTAAGAGAAACGTTAAAAATCTTTGGTGGAAGTCCGTAGTTCATGAACGCATGGACATGGTGGGTTTGGATTGCGCCATTCTCATGCTCCCGCAAGTCTGGAAAGCATCCGGCCACGTTGATGGCTTTTCCGATCCCCTGGTTGATTGCAAGGAATGCAAGAAGCGATTCCGCCTGGATAATCTCATTGATACAAAAGAAGAGCACGTTAAAGAATGTTCTTCCTGCGGTGCTAAGATCGATCTAAAAATCAGCGCTCCGCGCATGTTCAATTTGATGATGAAAACTTTTCTTGGAGCTGTTGAAGATGAAAGTGCCGTGACATACATGCGGCCTGAAACAGCCCAGGGAATTTTTGTGAATTTTCTGAATGTTTTAGATACGACACGCAAAAAACTTCCTTTTGGCGTTGCCCAGATTGGCAAATCATTCCGTAACGAGATTACTCCTGGGAATTTTACTTTTCGTACCCGTGAATTTGAACAAATGGAGATTGAGTATTTTGTCAGGCCCGAAGAAGACGAGAAGTGGTATGAATTCTGGACTCAAGAGCGTTTTAATTGGTACCTTCGTTATGGGATCAAAAAAGAGAATTTAAGGATACGCGCGCACGCTAAAGATGAGTTGGCACACTATGCCAAAGCGTGCTCGGACATAGAATATAATTTTCCGTTTGGGTGGTCTGAATTAGAAGGTATTGCCAACAGGTCTGATTTTGATTTGAAACAGCATGAGCAATTTAGTGGAAAAGAAATGGTCTATTTTGATTCTGTAGAGAATAAAAAGATCCGTCCTTACATTATCGAACCTTCGGGAGGCGTGGATCGCGCGACGTTGGCTTTTCTTGTGGATGCGTATCATGAAGAGAAGGTTAAAGAAGAAACGAGAGTGGTCTTAAGATTTTCTCCGGAACTTGCGCCTATTAAAGCGGCGATATTGCCTTTGCTTAAGAACAGGCCTCAGATTGTTGAGATGGCTAAAGGTATCGCGCAAAGCCTTATGAAAGACATTCGTGTTGTTTATGACGATACGGCTGCTATCGGCAAGTTGTATCGCCGTCAGGATGAGGTGGGAACACTTTATTGCGTGACAGTGGATGTGCAGTCTTTAGAAGACAAAAAGGTCACCGTACGCGATCGGGATACGATGCTTCAGGACCGTATTGATGTCGATATGTTGCAGAAATATTTGGTCGAAAAGCTGGCCTAAGGATTCATCCCATATTTACGTATGGGGAATTTAATTCTGCAGGCGTAAGCCTGTAGTGCAAGTTACAATAATAATGTTTTAGAAAGGAGTTCAGTAGCAATGGGTAAGAAAAATGTTTATTTTTTTGGGGGCGGCAAAGCAGACGGTAACGAAAGCATGAAAAATCTCTTGGGTGGTAAGGGCGCTAATCTCGCTGAGATGGCCGGGCATCCGGCCTTGCGTTTACCTGTGCCTCCAGGGTTTACGATTACGACAGAAGTATGCACGTATTATTATGAACATGGGAAAAAATATCCCACAGGCCTTAAAGAAGAGGTTGAAAAAGCATTAAAGAAAGTTGAAGTTTTGATGGGTCGTAAATTCGGTGATGCCGAAAATCCACTTCTTGTGTCTGTGCGTTCTGGCGCGAGAAAGTCTATGCCTGGGATGATGGAGACCGTTTTAAACGTCGGATTGACTGAGAAAACAATTCCTGGCCTTATTAAGCAGGCGGGCGGAAACGGCCGTTTTGTTTATGACGCATATCGCAGGCTTATCATGATGTATTCCGATGTTGTTATGGAAAAGGCTGCTGGTATTGAACCTAAGGAAGATATGGGAATTCGTAAGCAGCTTGAGAAAGTCATGGATGAGGCTAAAAAGAGAAGAGGGACCAAGTCCGATACGGATTTAAAAGCAGAAGATTTGAAAATGCTCTGCGCGGACTTTAAGAAGAAGATTAAAGAAGTTTTAGGAAAAGAATTTCCGGATGAGCCTATGGCTCAGCTCTGGGGCGGCATCGGCGCGGTATTTTCTTCATGGAATGGAAAGCGCGCGGTGGCTTATCGCAATATTGAAAAAATCCCGCATGAGTGGGGAACCGCGGTTAACGTTCAGACCATGGTGTTCGGTAATATGGGTGATGATTCAGCCACGGGTGTGGCGTTTACACGCAATCCTGGTACTGGCGATGCGTCGTTCTACGGAGAATATTTGATTAATGCTCAAGGCGAAGATGTTGTGGCAGGTATTAGGACGCCTGCGCCCATCAATAAATATTCCCAGAGTGAGCACAATAAAGAATTAAAGCTTTTGGCAGATATTATGCCTAAGGTTTATAAAGAGTTGTTTGATATCCAGAAGCGCTTGGAAAAACATTATCGCGACATGCAGGATATTGAGTTTACCATAGAAAAAGACCGTCTTTTCATGTTGCAGTGCCGCATTGGTAAAAGAAACGGCCCGGCTGCTGTTAAGATCGCAACAGACATGGTAAAAGAAAAGTTTATTTCTAAAGAAGAGGCTGTGGCACGTGTAACGCCTGAGCAATTGGATGAGTTATTGCATCCGATCATCGCACCATCAGAAGAAAAAATTCATAAGCCTATTGCAAAGGGTTTGCCCGCAGGACCTGGGGCAGCTGCTGGCGTTGTGGTATTTACTTCTTCTGAAGCGGTTCGATTGAAAAAAGAGGGTAAAAAGGTTATTTTAGTCCGCGAAGAGACAAATCCTGAAGATATCGACGGGATGCGCGCAGCTGAGGCGATTTTGACGGCACGCGGTGGGATGACTTCGCACGCGGCTCTTGTGGCCCGCGGTTGGGGCAAGTGCTGCGTAGTGGGTTGTTCAGCCTTAGAAGTTGATGCGAATAAAAAAGAAATTGAAGTTGAAGGAAAGATCATTAAAGAAGGTGACGCCATTACACTCAACGGTACTAAGGGACTGGTGTACCTTGGTTTTCTGAAGATGATAGATGCTTCTTCTGAAAATGAAATCTTGAATGAATTTTTGTTGATCTGTGATTCCATTAGAGTCCTTAAAATCAGAACGAATGCAGACACACCTGAGGATGCCGCGAAAGCGCGTCAATTCGGAGCAGAAGGCATTGGCCTATTCAGGACAGAGCATATGTTTTATGGTAAGGGTTCTGAAGAACCACTTTTTAGATTAAGAAAGATGATCATGTCAAGTTCTGTCCAAGAGAGGCAAAAAGCGGTAGACGAGCTTTTCCCTTATGTGAAGTCAAGCGTTAAAGGTACCCTTGAGGCGATGGAGGGATTTCCTGTAACTATTCGTTTATTGGATCCACCGTTGCATGAGTTTGTTCCGCATCAGGAAGCACAAAGAGAAAATATCGCAAAGAGCCTGAATATTCCGATGGAGGAATTTGTTAAACGCGCCGATGGTTTATCCGAGTCTAATCCGATGATGGGGCATCGTGGCGTGCGTTTGGGCGTGACGTATCCTGAGGTGAGCGAAATGCAATTCAGGGCGATCTTGGAATCTGCGGCTGAGTTGATCAAGGCCGGCAAAAAAGTTTTTCCTGAAATCATGATCCCTGTTGTTTGTGACGTGAAAGAACTTGAGGATCAGCTTGTGATCGCTAAAAAAGTCTACGCAGAAGTTTTGACAAAATTCGGCTTGAAAAAAATCGATCACATGTTTGGTACGATGATTGAGATCCCGCGTGCAGTACTTGTTGCTGATAAACTAGCGGAGGTCGCGTCATTCTTTTCATTTGGAACGAATGATTTGACCCAGATGACTTTTGGTTTCTCGCGTGACGATATGGGTAGTTTCTTGCAAGAGTACTTAAAAAAAGGTATATTACTTGAAGATCCGTTTCAGACTGTTGATCAGGTGGGCGTGGGTGAGTTGATCCGCATGGGCATTGATCGCGGGCGTAAAACTAACCCTAAGTTGAAAATTGGTATTTGCGGCGAACACGGCGGTGATCCTCGCTCGATTGATTTTTGTTATCGTGCGGGTATGAATTATGTGAGTTGCTCGCCATTTCGCGTGCCGATCGCACGCCTGGCTTCGGCGCGAGCGGTGTTGGCGAATCAAATGAAGCCACAAATTAAGAAGCGTAAGCGTACTTAATTTGTAGGCTCAAATTGATCCTTGACATTTACCTACAAATGTTTGTAAGGTAGATGTCAAGGATTTAACTCGCACAGTGACTTATGTTACGAAAATCGTTCCCTGCCTGCCGGCAGGCAGGCATAAGTCACGTGCTCGATAAAATGGAAAATATAAAATCATATTTAAAAGAAGTGCGCAAGATCCCCCTTTTGACCGCTAAAGAAGAAATTGATCTTTCTAAAAAAGCGAAAAAAGGAAGTAAAGAGGCGCGCGATAAGATGATTCGTTCTAATTTGCGTCTCGTTATTAATATTGCCAAACACTATATGTATCTTGGTATTCCTTTAATGGATTTGATTGAAGACGGCAATGTCGGCCTGATGAAGGCTGTTGAAAAATTTAATCCTTCTAAAGGTTTTCGTTTTTCAACATATGCGGCTTGGTGGATCAAGCAGTCGATCACGCGATCGATTTTTGATTCAAGTCGCACCGTGCGAATCCCGGTTTACGTCAATGAGATGCTCAGTAAATACAAAAAAACAAATGAGCGTTTAATGGGAAAGCTCAGGCGTATGCCGACGGAAAAAGAGATCGCTAAATCCATGCATTTGAGTGAAGATAAAATGACAAAAACGCGCAGCTATGTTACGAAAACGTCTTCGCTTGACGCGCCCATTGATGAAGAGAACGGCAATGAGATCATTGATTTGATCGAAGATAAAAATTCCGTTTCACCGGAAACAGAGATGGATGCCATGTTTGTTAAAGAGCGCTTGAAAGGTCTTTTGGACGGAGTCAACGAGCGCGAGCATGAGGTTTTAAATTTACGTTTCGGATTAACAGATGGTTCAACACATACTTTAGCTCATGTGGCCAAAAAGCTGGGCGTGTCGCGCGAGCGTGTCCGTCAGATAGAAGAAAACGCTCTTAAAAAATTAAAAAAATTCATGGCGGAGCAGGATAAGGAGGAGATGAGATAAAATGCCCAATGCCAAATTTTACACCCTAGTAATTCCAAGATTTGAAGATGTGTTCCATTCTTTTTTCGCTTCTGAAGTGATCAAAGGGGTGACCGCGTCCGCAAGCCGTTTAAAAGCAGACATCCTGATCCATATCACCGAAAGAAAATCGCACGGTGACTGGATGACGAGCGAGTCTTTTGCCTCTGATTATGTTAAGGGCGTCATTTTTGCCGATATCGACGGAGATAAAAAACAACTTTTGGAATTTTCTAAACGTGGCATTCCTTATATTGTTATGAATAACTATTTCAGCGAAGACATCAATTGTATTGCTATCGATAATCGTAAAGCCGCTATGGATGTCGTAGAGTATCTGATCAAGCTGGGGCATAAAAAAATCGCGACTATTGCCGGTGATTTGAATACCCAGGCCGGTGAAGCAAGATTGGAAGGTTACAAACAGGCGATGGCCAAGCATGGGCTTGAAGTCCCTAAAGAATATGTCCAGGAAGGATTTTTCTTAAGGACGCCTGCGCGTGGCGCTGCAAAAAATCTTTTGAATTTGGAAGCCAGGCCTACGGCTATTTTCTCTGCCAGCGATGTCATGGCTTTAGAAGTTGTCGATGAGGCTAAAAGTGAAGGGATGCGTATTCCTTGGGATTTGTCTTTGGTGGGTTTTGATGATAATCCTATTGCTGGCTATAGTCCGGTTAGGCTTACTACTGTTTCTCAGCCCATTGTTGAAATGGGGCGTTTGGCGCTCGAAAAACTGAACCAGATGCTTTTAGGAAAAGAGCGGGAGCCGATTAAGGTTGTTTTGCCGGCCAAACTCATTAAAAGAGAGTCAACACTTGTTTTAGAAAAAGCTTAGCTTAGAAAACAAGGATGGCAAATATGTCCGAACAATTAAAAAAACACATTCGTTCAATCCCCGATTTTCCTAAAGAGGGGATTTTGTTTAAGGATATCTCGACACTTCTTAAAAATAAGGCTGCTTTTAAGAAGGCTGTTGATTCTATGGCCAAAGTTGTTAAAGGCAAAAAAATAGATTATGTGCTTTCCATCGAGTCTCGTGGTTTTATTTTTGGAGCGGCATTAGCGTATAAACTCGGAGCAGGATTTGTTCCGGTTAGAAAAAAAGGAAAGCTTCCTGCTGAGACTATTTCCGTCAATTATTCACTTGAATATGGCACGGATACTTTAGAAATGCATAAAGATGCCATTAAGCCTAATTCAAAAATCCTCATTGTCGATGACCTTCTTGCAACAGGTGGCACCATGTCTGCGGTGGTCCAGTTAGCAGAAAAGGTTCAGGCAAAAATTTTCGGTATTATCTTTTTAATCGAACTCTGTGATTTAAAGGGCAGGGAAAAATTAAAAGGCTATCCTGTTTATTCCATATTAAAATATTAAAAAGAAGGTTGCGTCATGTTCCTTTAAGTTTCTTAAAGTTGCAAAAAGCAACCCTAAGAAACCTTTCGTAACATAAGTTAACCTTAAGAAACATTGGAAATATACCTTAATTAATAAGTTCAAGGCAAAGATATCAAAGAAGAAAAAACTAGAGGCAGATATCGGAAACAGGCTTACAATGTCTTTTACTGTGTCGTTTTTTCATTTAAGCCAGCTTGACTAATTATACCAAATATGGTATATTATGATTGAAGAAAGAAGTATAAAGAAGCTGGATTTCGTTGGATCTTCCAGAGAAGATCTGAAAGAGTTTCCTGAAGAAGTAAGACAGGATATCGGGTTTGCGCTTTTTGAGGTCCAGAAAGGCCTGAAGCCGGTATCTGCAAAACCACTGAAGGGCTTTGGTGGAGCCGGAGTCCTAGAAATAGTCGAGAATTTTTTCGGAGATGCCTATCGGGCGGTTTATACGGTTAAATTTCAGAAGGCAGTTTATGTGTTGCATTGTTTCCAAAAGAAATCGAAACGCGGCATTAAGACACCGCAGAGTGATATTGATTTAATCAGACAGAGGCTGAAGACGGCACAAGAAGATTATAAAGCAAATTATGAGAGGTGAATAAACCATGAATATAAAAGAAAAAATCCATAGGGGAAGTAGCAATGTATTTGCGGATATCGGTGTTGCTCATCCAGAAAGAGTGATGGCCCGTGCCGAGATCATGTTGCGCATATCGGAGATTATCAAAGAACGGGGTCTCACTCAAAAACAAGCATCTGGGGTGTTGGGTATTCCTCAGTCAAAAGTTTCCTGTCTTATGAATGGTAAGCTGAGTATGTTTTCCTTGGATCATCTTTTTGAATTATTGAACGCGCTTGACCGCGATGTGGAGATTATCATAAGACATAAGACCAAAGAAGAAAAGACTGCCGCCACGCACGTCATGCTCGCGACCTCTATTTAATGTATCCTCGCCTTGCAGGAAATCTTTCTTTACACCCCTCGCAAAATCTGATATAAAATATTATCTGAATTAAATTGCAAGGATTCTTGTCATTGGAATTGGCATAATTTTGGCACCTGTGTCCGGCAGGACGGAGAAAATAAAATAAGTATTTTTCTAATTCTTTGAAAAATAAATAGTTATAATATACGCCCCCGTAGCTCATCTGGATAGAGCATAGGTTTCCTAAACCAACAAGGGCAGTTTTCATAACCATAAGGATTTTCAATAATTATAATCTCCTGAATCACTTAGGAGATTTCTTTATGTGGACACAATTGGTATGGCTTAGTATGGCTTGGTTAAAATGTGGGCACTATTTGGACACTTAGCCAAAAACCCTACCCCCACTGACCCCCCGAACACCCCCCCCATGAGTAAAACTAGTGCCTTGGGATTTCCTTGTAGACAAAAAGGCAGGGTGCTATAATAGAAACAAGCACAATAAGATACAGTTATATTTCTGAAATTTATACGAGCGGAGTCATGGACACACTTAAGTTATGGATTAGTATTGAAAAATGGTTCGTATGGTTTTTTATTAATTTTGTATTCTGCATAATACCGTTGTGTGCAACTTATTTTTTTCAAATAGGTAATCCAGGTATCCTCTTTACAAGTTATTTGGCATATCTTTTTACCTCCCTTTTAGCAAGTCTCTACTCAAGACGAGAGCAACAAGCGGCTGCAGGAGTGCGGATATACTCAGATCTGCTATCTTGGATTGTTCTTTTTTTTGTTTTCGCAATTTGGAGCGCTTATATTTTTTATAATTTGAATCGCTGCCCTAGCGAGATTTTTTCAAACTCCTTGTTTTTATTGTCATGCAAACTATATGCTGTTACTTTGTGTTTCTCAGTCCTTCTTAATCGAGCTGTTTTAAGTGAAAACATTGATCGTGAATATGGCATCAGAAAGCGAGATGAAACTGATAAGATTGGCAAGAAAGTAAATAAAATGAAAGGTGAGTTAGGAGCAGAAACATGAACTCAGAAAAAGTTAAGAAGTTTGATAGAGAGTTTTTAAAAGTTGAGATTGTTTCTTTGACTCAGAAAAACAAGAATTTTTTTGTTGGCAAAATACCAACCACAGACCTTTTGAAATTATATACAGTTGAGCCAGCTGAATATGATGTTGAAATACAGGCAGCAGCTGCGGCAAAATTTAAAGACGATGCTGATTACTACAACTATTTAATAACAAAAGATAAAAAGAGAATTCCTTCAAAGGCGTTTCAAAGGAAACTAAAAGAAGGAAGAGTTAAAGAAATTAAAAAATTCTTGGAAAATGAAGATTTCGCTTTATTTCCTAACACGATTATAGCAGCATGTGATTTAGTGAATGCTTACACAGATGGTGGTGTTTTGAAATCTTCTAACGAGAAGGATTTGAAGGATTTGTTGGAAGAAAATAAAAATCTTTCCTTTGTTATTGAAGAATCTGGGAAAACTTATTTATATATACCCTACAAAGAAAATTCGATATTGGTAATAGATGGTCAACATAGGTTGGCTGGATTAGAAGAGGCAAAGCCTGAAATTATAAATAAATATGATTTACTTGTATCTTTTATTATAGGGTTTGACCGAAGTGTGTTGGCCAAATTATTCTATACGATAAATTATACTCAAAAAAGTGTGAATAAATCGTTGTTATATCATTTATCTGGAGAATTCAGTTATGAATTAGATGAAATAACTTTTATGCATGAAACAATAAAGATATTGAATGAGATTGAGATATCTCCTTTTTTTAAAAGGATAAAAATGTTGGGAACTGTCCCTGATGATATGACAGATGAAGAAAAATCTAGAATGTCTATTTCTCAAGCTTTTCTTATTGACTATTTAGTAGGTTCGATTTCCTCTGAAGCTAAGAAAAGTAAGCAAAAACCAATTTTCTTATACTATTACCAGCATGGGGATATGCAGATTGAGATAGCTAGATTTTTAATAAAATATTTCAATGCGATCAAAAAGATACGAAACAGAGATTGGGAAGATAATG
>JAGVOQ010000021.1 GCA_020052645.1 Candidatus Omnitrophota bacterium | reverse complement strand
CTTAAACAACTGAAACCTGAAGCCGAAGTCAGCGGGCATGATTCTTCAACAACAGGGTTGATTGAGGCGTATAAAGAGATGGCGGATGATGCGAGCTCGTCGGTAGACAGTGTTAAATATTTTGTTACCGAAGTTATTGAGAAGGGGCTTGTGGCGGCGATATACACGAGGGATAGCCAGATTAATGGTGAAGGGCTTGGAAAATGTGTGATTGATATCTTACAAACACAACACCCCGAAATTAAGAAGACGGTAATCTCAATCATAGATGAAATTTTAAAGCTTTCTCTAGAGATGGTTGAACAACAGGCTAAAGGGATATTGTGTGATTTTAACAAAAAGTCTTCAAATATTAAACGGGCCGAAAAACAAGGCACAACTGAAGATTGGGTTGAATTTTTAAAGTTTAAAACTTTTGGAGATTACGATATTAAGCAATTGATTCTTAGTTTAATTTTGCCTGCATCTTATCGTGTGGAATTTATAGAGGATTGTTCCAAGACAGATAAGAACAAAGAAATAGAGTTGTTAAAAAATGATATGCCGATAGTTGAGAGCCATTTGAAAAATTTGTTGATTGTTTTAAAGCATTTGAATGAAATCGGTAAAAAAGCGGAAGTTGTTGAAGCGTTAAAAAGCATATATCCGATAAGCGTTGAATTTAAAGCGTCTTCTCTTGTTTCCAGTCCTATTGAGTTTTTGGTTGTTCAGGTTTTAAAGGCAAAGTTTATAGTCTATGAAGAGATTTACAAAGGCGTGAGTATTTTATCTGGGGATAATTTTATTACAGGGGATGCGGAGGCTATTGCGAAGTTAAGCGAACGGCTTGAACACCTGGGCAATATGAGAGAGGACGATGTTTTAAGTTCTTACGACGCAGAACGCATTGTTTCTGGTTCCAGGATGTCGGATATGATCGCTGTTTATCGCAATAAAGGCAGGATAGAAGGTTTTATTCTTGCAGGCATGACTCCTTGTGAAAGATACTATGACAGCATTTTAAAACAGGCTGGCGTAGACAAGCATTTCGAAAAGAAGGGTATCGCAACAGCCCTTTTAGCATTTATGAGTAAACATCTGGTGGACGTTCGTGGCGCTAAAAAAATAGGCATTGTTCCGGAGTCGGGCACAACAGACTCTATAATATATAAAGCTGGAGGATTTAAATATGTAAGAGAAAAACTTGCAGTATTGCAGAATGACGGCGTGAGTTCTCCTGTGAATAATAAATCATATCCTTACGAGCACAGGCAAGACACAAGGTCGCAAGTTGAAAGCATGGAACTATCGATTATTGACTATGGTCTATTGTCTGATATTTTCAGCTCGCCGATTGAAGCTAGAATCGTTTCTAACATTGTAGGTTTAATTAAAAATTATACAAATCAGCATACTTGGTTGAAAATTATTTTCTTTGGTAAGGGTAACTTGCCCCTTTTAAATTTGTCTAAAAAAGTTAAAAAATTCACCTCTGAGGAGATGCGCGGAGCAATTACTTTAGAGCAAGGTGATTTGGGTAAAATAGTTGCTTTCTTTAAGAATGATATTTCGAGAGTTGAGATGGCAAAAGATTTTAGAAAAGCATATCTTAATGCGTCTTTAAAGATATATAGAAGAACAGGTATAAGTATAAAACCCGATATAGTTTTAGTATCTCACGCTGGATATAATCTTGATCATTTATTTGATGCTACCTTAGGTTACGGCGTAATTGTTATTTCTGAAAATTTCCTTGTAAGCCGCAGCAGACCTTTTATCGAGTTGGAGCTTGAAAAACAACTGCTTCATCTTATTCACTGTTATGATTCTACCCATGAGCCACCTACAGATTTGGAATTAGCGATTTTGGAGATTATTACAGATGAAATTAAAGTAAGTTCTTTCCATGGGTTTTCTGTATCCGAACAGGTTGAATGTATAGGCTTTATATTGAATTCTCATCTATTTTATAACTATGAATTTTGGAAAGTGTTCATCGGTACCTATCAATCTGAAAAGAAATTCAGAGAGTTACTTAAAGTTCTTCAATCCCGTTTCGGTTATATATCTTGGGGCTTGGAAAATATCTATAGGAAGAATGGAAATCTAAGAGAGCTTGTATTTAAGAATGCTATTCTTCCAGGGATTTATCCTGCGCGGATTAGAGATATTCTGTTGAGCTTAAAACAAGCCGATAAATTAACTTTTGACCCCAATTTTAATAATCTTAAACAGACCGTTGAGAAATTAAGAAAAGAAGGTTTTACTGATATTTGTTCGTTAACGGGGGATGATCTCAGCGTAAATATTTCAGAACCAAAAGTTTCGCCACATTTCCCAATTTATCTTATAAAAACGCATGTACGTACTTTAGGGGAAGCGGGTGTTTTGGCAATTAATTCAAGACTAAGCTGGCTTAAGTTTGAGATGAAGATAGAGGACGTCTATAGGTATGATCCATACATAGATCCGCATGGAGGAATTTGTAGTGTTGGATTATGTCGCTTGTTAGAGCAAAGTCATTACGCAGACCAGATCGTTGGCTTTGTTCATGTTGGGGCGGCAATGCAATATTGTATGAAGGATAATTTCGGAGCGCTTTGTCGGAGTATAAGTGAGCTGCATAAAAACAATCAGAACCCTTCAACCTTGCAAGTACACATACCTCTTGATTTAACCGATGAAGCTTTTATGGCACAGGAGGTGAAAAGCGGAAAACGAGATATAATGTCTTTATTTTCAACTGAAATTGGAGGCGAATCTTCCGTTGGCGGATCTTCGTATCTAACAATAATGCAGGACTACGCTCTTTCATACCTTGTCTATCTTGATGGAGAGACAATTTTGTCCAATACCAACGGTAAGCCTGATATCGAAATCCTGGCTTGGAGAAAAACTGAGAAGATGAAGAAGTGGTTTGAGGATAAAGTCGTTGTTAGTAGCCCGGTCGGAGATAAAAAAATAAACGCGACGATCAATATTGTTAAGGATTTTTTAGAGAAAGAAATAAAAATTAATCCATATGAATCCAACGTGCATGAATTATTTAGAGCGGGAGAGCTGGCAATTTTAGAATTACAAAAGAATCTGGAAAAAAAGATAGCGGCTTTAGAGAAAAAATTAATTAAGAACAATAGCAAGCCAGCGGTGGAACAATTAGTTGTTTTAAGGAGCCAGCTTGCAGGTGTGCTTAAGGCACGAGAAAAATTCATTAGATTAGGTGTACCGGTATATCATGCGCATACCAAAGTTAAAGATGATGGTAAGTTGACTCCTAAAAAATTGGTGAATCATGCTATAGCCAATGGCGTTACTGTTCTTTATGTTACCGGGCATGACCGAATAACAGGTTCTATCAAGGCAATGAAATATGCAAAGAACTTAAATTATATATTGGATATGCGGCCTGGAGTAGAAATAGATACTCCCTTCGTAGGGGCAGCAGCGATTACACATATTGTTGTTATTCTTCCGCATGATGAAAATGTTATAGATAAAGTGAGCTGCCTCGGAAGCAAGATATTTGAATCAATGCAGAATAATTTCAGGTGGAGGTTTAAGCGAGCAGTTGAATTAGGCGACTCGGATGAATTCAGCTCTGTATGGGGCAGTCTTACTAAGCAGGAGGGCTTGCGTGCTGAACTTCAAGATATCGCTACAGATTTATATAAGAAAAACTTGATCCAGAATAACAATCTGGATGAATTAAAACAAGCATTATCATCGTGGTTTGCTGATGTTAAAGCTTACGTAGAAAAGCATAAGAGTATGTACAAAAAAGATCTTTATACCAAACTTGATTATCTTGGTAATTGGACAGATAAGCTTTTGAAATGGCCAAGGGAAAAGGCTCCAGCATGGCAGTCAGAGGCATCGGTACGAAGAAGGGCATTAAGGACATTCTTTGATTTAGCGTATTCTGATCAGGAGATCGAAAAAATTTCTAAAACTTTTATGCTACGCGTTGAGAGTGTTGCAGAAGAAGTTTCAAGGCTTGGCTGCCGGGTTGCCCTGGCGCATCTCGGATTTGAGTTTTATGTTATAAAGGAAATTAAGCCGTCAGATAAAGAGGCCTTTAGGGCTACAGTTATTAGAATGGTTGAGAAGAATGTTCTTCATGCAATAGGCGTTGGCTGGTCAAAGAGCGAGAGGGCTGGGGTCGATGTGTTTATTCAAGACATAAGATCAGCGGCAGGGATGACTGAACAAGATTTACCCGCAGTTTACAATATTCCCGATTACCACGGAAAAGATTGGCCTGTAGATACTACAGAAAGCATAACCAAAGGAATCTTACATGATAAAAACGATAAGGCCTCTTGGACATGGCTTGATGTAAATCCGCCGGATATAGAAAATTATTTTAGGGATGGTGAGTTTTTAGCGCGTTCCTATATTGGAAAAGCCGAGCAATCTATAAACAGTAAGGAATGGATAGAAGCATTAAGATTATTAAATATTGCCTTTGATACAAATCCCTATAATTTATCAAATCTGAAAGGTTTGTATCGGCAGATATATGATAGCTTAATAAGTAAAGAAAAATCCAGCTCACCGATAAGAAGAAGCAGTGTTTACAGTTATCAATTTTCTATCGGCTATAAGCATTTTGTTTATGCATTTTTAGCTACGACTTTTGCTTGGGCAGTATTCTCTTTGACTGGCCATGTTCCTAGCCTGATTTCAGGCTTCTTTTACGTGCCTGTTGTAATCGCTACATCAACGGTACTCACTTTATCAGCCTATTATTTAATGGCAAAATTCCTTCACGTCAAAAATGTTACCCTTAGCTTAAAGAAAAACGCCATTTTAGTCAAAACAGGGGATAAAGACAAGGCGTTGATTATTTCACATTGCGCAGCTTGGGTTAATTTTGCAGCCATGATTACTTCTTTGATATTACTTGTTGTATGTGCGAAGCATTATAGAGGCATAATATTTATGGTTTATATAGTAAATAACATATTTATGTTGCGTAACTCGTATAACATAGTTTTTAAGCCTGAGCCAAAAGTGGACAAGGGGTATTCTGTTTCTGGAAAAGTTATTGATATAAAAGAGCTTCTCGCAGAGAGTAAGAACGACGAAGGTGTCAAAGATGGAGAAGATGCTGATTCCTCCAGTCCGATTGATAAGAAAAAAGATTACGTTAACGACAGCGGTTCAGCAGATAAAGCGGAGAATATCTTACTGAATGTCCCTTCAGTGCTTGCTTCTAAATTTAATACATCATGGGGAAATCTCAAAAATAATCCTGCAAGAGAAGAAGCGCCAACAAATTTCGCTGAATACCTGATAGCGCGTTCTTATCTCAAGAAAGGGGATGTTGTTTTGTCCCTTGGAGCTGGGTTTGGTGAAGATGAAAGATATTTTGTATCTCGAGAAATTGTTGTGACCGCTACTGATGTGAGCAACGAAAGCGTTCAGTATATGCGAGCTAAGGCTGAAGAATTAAACCTTGGCAATAATTTCAAGGCAAAGCTGCAAGATGTTACCGAGCCGCTTAATTTTAACCCAGGTCAATTTGATGCGGTATACGCACATCAGAGCTTGATGTATTTCAACGATGAACAGATGGCAGGCATTATTAAAGAGATGTTGCGTGTATTAAAACCTGCAGGAAGAGTCTTTGTGTCTGTTCGCGATGTTTCGGATTGGAAGAATAGAGAGCATAAGAAAGCACAAAATAATGCGTCCACCGATGAAAAAGGAGTGACAAGGAGGTTTTTTGCAAAAACCGAATTATCGAAATTATTTGTACAATTTAACAATATCGCTATTTTTGGTGCAACTTTGGGCTGTTGGAAGGAAAATCCGTTGTCGCAGGTTTTGTGGCTCTTTGCAGAAAAATCCAGCTCACCGGTGAATTTGGTTAGTCGGTTGCCGGTTAGTCAGTTGGCCAATTTTGATTTTAACCGGTTAATGGGCCAACCGGTTAACGGGCCAATAGATACTTCCTCCAGCACTTCGCTTTGCTCAGCATGTACCCTTGCGGGCAGGCTTCGCACTCAGAACCAGAATGTAACAAACCTGAATGTTATGGCTGGTTCCTCCAGCCCGATTAACAACAAATCCGGCAGGAATGGTAAGAATGGAATGTTGGAAAAAGAACTCGTGAATATTATCGACAATGGCAGAAGGAATGTTGTTTTGCGCCTTGCTAATCTTTTGGGTGCAAGGGTTAATTCCCCTGGCAATGGAAAATTGGCTTTTGATTTGGTGTCTGCCAATGAGGAGCGTTTTAATAATCTCATCAGGCACATTAATCACGAATTGGGCGAACGCGCGCCTGATTTTGCGAGTCTTAGGACCATTTATTCCTTTTTTGAAAAGGTTCAATTGCACACGGAAAGAAAAGAAGTTGTTCAGGCTGTTTGTACTTTGATCATTAAGCGCGTAACTGGATATATTCAGTCCTATTTTAATGAAAAGATAGTGAATGAAAGGCTGGTCAGGATAGGTAAAGAATTGAAGTTCAAGTCTGTCTTGAATCCATCAGAATGTTTTGGCAAAGATGTTGTTTTATTGGGCGACGGGCTTTCAAGTCTTTATAAAGATTGGCAAGATGTCGTTGAAGTTGGTGAGAAATTCGGCGCAATATTTAATGAATTGTGTTTGATGTATAAAGGAGAAGTCGGTTTTTATAAACAAGATGCAGGCGTTAGGAAAATTCAGGCACAAGAATCTCAGCTCATTTCAAGGCCTGTGAACAGAAGTGTGAATTGTGCCATCAGGTCGCATAATGCCGAATTTGAGGATGTGTTGGTCGCATTCTATAGGGCGTTTCCGGGGACTCATTTGTTAAGTATGTATTTGGCAGGCATGCATTCAAAGAAGGAGAGCATTAATTGGCTTGAAGGCATTAACTGGCATATGCTTGAGGTTATGGTCGGAATATTTAAGGTAGATGGCGATATTTACGGCAAGTTTGAGAATGGAGAAAAGAGAGAATGGCAGGATGGTTTTATAGATGTGCTTTTTACGCTGTTGCCGGAAGAAGGGTTTAGGGTTGTTACAGTCTTAACCAGGATAATTTTAACTGTCAGGCAGCCTGCTTTTGCCAAGAGATTATTAAGAGAGTGGCATGATTTGGAGGATATAAGAAAAATCGTTGATGCGTGCGAGAAGAATATCGTTAATAAAGGCAGATATTGGGAGGATAATTTATTCTGGTTTACAACTGAAATTGAAAATGAAGAAGCTCGATTAAGGAAGCTCGAGGAAGAAAAGGTTGTAAGAGAGGCACAGGCTCTGGAGGTTCGTAAGAGCGTTGTTAACGCAGAGACACGGTTGCCCGTTGGCAAGCGGGTTGATCGTAAACAAGTGCAGGTTGTTGTAGCAACCAATCCTGAACTACAGCCACGCCCTATTTTTAACAGCCCAGAGCTTTCAGTAGAAGCCAGAAGAGAGCAAGTGATAAAGAATTTCATTAAAGCGATGACAAATAAGGCCGGCAATGGGAATGTGCTGGATCTAAGATATGAAGGTATTCCTGATATAGCGCAAGGCCGTAGATTCAATGGAGCGGTCATCCCGTCCGCAACCGGTATGGGCAGCGCTCAACTGATAGCGTTATTGACTTTGATAGACAGAGGTGGCGCAGTCTTACTTTTAGATAAGGTGTATAAAAATGAAATTATCACAGCAGCTCGTCGTTTGGGCATAAATTTAAAGAAAGCTGCTTCAAGTAAACAGTCTTGTGTGCGTTTAAATGTTGTCGATACTCCTTTTGGCATGCAGCCGGAAGCAGTGGCAGCAGAACCTGAAGTTTTGCAAGCGCAACAAAAAGAGGTGCAGATTGAAGCAGTGCAAACAGGATTGCCACAGGCCCCTGAGAGCATGTTTAGAAGAGTTGTAAATAGAGTTGCAGGTTTGTTGCCACAGAGGGTAGCGAAAATATTTAAAACAGCCGGCAGAGAAAAGACGTTATTCAAAGAAGACAATGTCAGTAAAGATTCTATGAAATCGAGTAGCTCGCCGATAGCGTTGTTTGGAGAATATCGCAATCTCCAGGGTATGGTTTTTGTATCGCTGTGTCAGCTATTGCATAGGTTTTTTAAGATCCGGCTCCCAGCGTTCTGCGCGTTATCTTCGTTGAAAAAGATTATTTTTGCTGTAAAACAACATTTGTCCGTTGGATCAACGGTTATTCTTGTTATTGATGGATTACCAGCCGTAGGGAAAACCACTATCTCTAAAATGTTGCAAGATGGCCCGGGGAGCGTGCGGGTCATCCACGTGGATGATTTTAGGATTGTTGATAAGGAGCATAAAGAATTATTTGATTATGTCATGTGGCATGATTTAAGAGATGAGGTTTTAAGAACCTTAAGAGAAGATCAGCCAAAAGTGTTGATTGTGGAAGGCTATAAAGCAATGTATCTAAAGGATTTTCTTGATCCTTATGGCATTGATATTCATGTTAAATTAAATATCTATGCTAATAAATCAACGCGTCGAATTAATTTCCATCTCAGAGGTTTTGATAATGAAGCTGAGGTAAATTATTTCTTGGAACAAGCTCAGATATACACTTTTACTCCTTCCTATGATTTAAAAATCAATAATAGTTCTTGGTGTAGATTGAAGCAAAGCAGTATTATTCCTATCATTAATCATAATTCTGCCAGTTCGCCCGCTACAGAACAGCGAGGTCTTCGACCCGCCACAAATCTTGGCGAGGCTTCGCAGAGCTCGCCGGTTCGCGTTAGGGTTCCATTCCATGCGCCGATCCAGGATTCACCGGCAGAATGCCTGAAAGACTTATGCCGTCATAAAGATGCGCTTATCGTGTTCATGGATAAAGGTAAAGGCATTGCGATCGCCAATACGAGGAAGCCTTCTTTGGGCTGGCCGCAATGGAGGCGGTTGAATGTTACGAAGAAGCATCCTGAAGGCCGGCCTTTTAGCCGAACAGCTATTTGGTGGGAATTGAAGGTTCTTAAGGATCTGGGTTTCTTGGAGGCACGACCTGTCCCGACGTCAGGAGGTTTTGTGGAGACGGCATCGGAATATTTCTTTACCGAAAAGTTTTTGAAAGCTACGGCAGATCAGATAGATAAGATTTGCCGTATCGAGAAGTTGAGTCTTTCGAGTTCTCGACTGGCTAATCCAAGAAGGAACCATGCTGCATTTCAAAAAATCTTGTTGGAAATCGACGCGATCTTGGCCATCAGCCGGGAAACGGGAGATATTTCCAGCTCGCCGGTAGAACAAAGAAAAATGGCTGAAAAGGCGGCGTCTTTTAATGATAAGACAAAGTTAGGAAATTCCGTGGACGGCCTCAGTACATTTTTGACAAACGAGAGTGTTGAATATCTCGCTGTAGAAAGAAAAATACTTAACGAGCGTCCAGATATCATCAGCGCGATAAGAGAAGGTAGGCAAGTTCCTTTATTTGAAGTTCAAATTCATGCGACCAGTATCTGTAATAATAAGTGTCTGGGTTGTATCGGGGTAGCTATTAATAAGACGCTTAAGAATATTCAGCGGCCTTGTAAGCCTGTCTCAATTTCTCAGGAACAATTTTCTAAACTGATTAAAGATATAAAAGATTATAATTCCTATGTAACAAAATCATTGGGGTATAATCCTGTTAAACGCATCATATTTTCTGGGCTTACTGGTGAACCTACCTGCAATAAAAATACGATTTACGCCATAAGAGAATTAGCCGCTTTGGGTTTCAATGTGACACTTTTAACAAATGGAAGGCTTCTTGATAATGACCAAAAGAGAGAAATAATTACTTCCTCAGTTACGGATGTTATTGTTAGCCTTTATGGAGCTTCGCCAAAAATTTACGGTTTAGTTGCCGGCGTAGACGAGAAAGCTCTTCATCCTCTTATTGGGAATATACGCAAGCTAGTTCAAACAAGAAATAGGAAGGGATTTGATAGCAAGATAGGAATTGCGTTTTTGGCAGAGCGGGGAAATTATAAAGAGGTTCTGGAGGCGACAAAAATTGCTAATGATATAGGGGTAGATTTTATTAGATTTAGGGCTCTTATGCAGGCCAGCGAGAGGATGTTAACCTTAGAGCAATGGGGCGAGTGTGAACAATCGATGTCTTTGGCTAAAGAAAGGTACGAAGGCAATAATTTTAAAGTAATGGTGACTTCTGATGAAGGAAAAACATCTCATAATATGCAGAAGAGTTGTTTAAATTGTGTTGCATCTCAAATTATGCCTGTGATAGGCCCTGATTTTAACGCCTATCCTTGTCCACATCTAAGTTATATTGGAGCCCAAAGCTTTGGCTCTCTCAATTGTATGACTTTGCTAGAAGTATTATCAGGAGAGCAAAAACAAAAGCTCATTAAAAAGATCGTTTCTCATCCGACTGATATTGTTTGTTCTCCTCGTAGAAGCAGAATAAATGAACTATTTAATCAGATATTAAATAAAGAAAAAGGATCGTTTTCTTCTGGTTTGTCTTCTAGCCCGATCAAGCCAGTTAGAGAAATAGAGCATCTGAAAGAAAAAAAATATTACCTTAAGTTAAGAATCGAAGATCTCGAAATACTCATTCAGCAAGCCATTCTCTACGTCACTGACTACACCATCAAAGCTAAAAAAGATCCTCGCCTAAATTCATTTAAGATTATATGGGTAGAACATCTTGCTCAACTTAGAACAGAATTAGACCAGGTGATTTCAGAGTTGAGGGAATTAGTTACGGTTTCGAGTTCGCCGGTGTTATCGGTCAATGGTCAATGGTCGATGGTCAATAGACAAAACAACAAAAGATTTTTACCATCGCTTGATATCTCTGCCTCACCTATCGTCAGAAGCAACGAGGCGGGCTCGCCAGTGGAAAGACAGAGTACAGAGAATAAAGATGATGAATTGGCTTGGAAAAATTGGATACATCGTCATGAAGAGCTTAATCTTGCTTCCCTCTTGGATATAAGGCCAGGAGATGGCGTTGTGTCTATAGGAACTAATAATTATTTTCTTCATCTTTTATCAATGGCGATGAAAGGGGCTCATGTGACGTCCGTTACCTTATACAATCGGGATTTTGAGCAGGAACCTGAACTTGTTGAATATATCAGAGATCTAATATCTTCTAGTGGTGGGAGATACGATATTTATTATCCGAAGAATTATCTTGATTTGGATATCGCAGCTTCTAGCCAGAAGGTTGTTATGGCGCTAAATGTTCTTGATGATTCAGACACGGCTAAGCAGAAGGAGATCGTATTAAAAATGATTCGGGAGATAATGCCTGGCGGTTGGCTTGTTTTTGCTTTTTTAACTGGTGGTAATAGTTGGATTGATTTTATAGAAGATCTTCTAAAAAATACGCACTCTATTTTGAAGAGAGAATGGTTAACTTTTGGTTTTACAAGTTGTTTTGGATTTAAAGTCCGTAATAAAATATTGTTAAATGAAGATATGCTTTCGGGTTTGCCGGTTTCTTCCGGTTGTCAAGAGGAAGCAAAAAGGGAAGTTTCTTTGCAGGGGACAGGATCACAAGTTAAAAACGAAAAAAAACAAACAAGAGAAATCCTGTCTCATTTTGGTCAAAGCCGTATGATGAGCAGCCCTATAATTTTTGTGCAGTCAGAAGTAGGAAGAGAAGTTCTCGGTTTTGGTAATTCAATGGTTACAAGGGCAGTGAAGCAGGTGGCCGCAAGCAGTCCGGCTCGCGGTCATCGGAATTTTGGACAATCACCGCAATCTTTCATATCTTTAAATCTGCGCCTTAAAGAAAAACAAATTGATCTTAAACTTAAAATTGAAGATCTTGAAGAGCTTATTCAGCAAGCTATTCTCCACACTGTTAGCTATACCATTAGAGCCAAAAAAACCCCTCATCTTAATTCATTTAAAATTGCATGGGAAGAACATCTTGTCCAGCTTAGGATAGAGCTTGATGAGGCGATTTCAGAGCTGAGAGATTCTGCTGAAACGTCAAGCTCGCCGGTGCGCGTCAGAATTCCGTCCCATGCGTTGATCCAGGATTCACCGGCTGAATGCTTGAAAGATTTATATTGTCATAAAGATGCGCTTATCGAGTTTATGGATAAAGGTAAAGGAATTGCGATCGCCAACACGAGGAAGCCTTCTTTGGGCTGGCCGCAATGGAGGCGGTTGAATGTTACGAAGAAGCATCCTGAAGGCCAACCTTTCAGCCGCACAGTTATTTGGTGGGAATTGAAGGTTTTAAGGGATCTGGGTTTTCTGGAGGCACGGCCTGTTCTGTCTCAAGGAGGTTTTGCACAGACAGCATCGGAATATTTCTTTACCGAAAAGTTTTTAAAAGCCACGGCAGATCAGATAGATAAGATTTGCCGTATTGAGAGATTGAACCTTTCGAGTTCTCGTTTGGCTAACCCGAGAAGAAATCAGGTTGCATTTCAAAAGATTCTGTCGGAAATCGACGTCATTCTGGGCAGTTTAGAGAAGGATTATTCTTCCAGCCCTATCTGTGAAATGGAACATGAGGTCAACGTGCTGTCTGTCAGGCTCAAAGACTGGCTGCTTCGTCTGGATATTCCAATTTTAGAGGAAAACAAGGAAGCGCTCGATAAGATCGTTTATCTATTGGCTCAAAAGATTGTCTTTCATTCGAAAGGGTATTTTGATTCAAGTCAGGAGGTTATTTTAGAGCAAACACACCCTGCTCATCGCTATGAGGTCATTATCCATCGCAAAGCTGTCAGGATTAGAAGTAAATTCAGTAGATTGCTTGGAGATGAGAAAATAAAAATGCCTTCTGGTTTTGCCTGGGATATGGCGACCTTATCGGATATAGCCAGGGTATTGATTGAGAAAAAGAATCTCAACGGATTTAAGGAAGAAGATCTAAACAAGCTGGCTATCGAAACAAGTTTTGCGTTGTTTAAGACCTGGAACGGCGGGATCAAGCTTGTTTTTTTAAAATCGCCTGCCCGGATACTTTTCGATTTTTCAAAAGGAGGTATATTCTGTTACAGGTCAAGGGGCCCTGCGGAAGAGGTAGGGAAGAAAAATAGTCTTATTCTTTCAGGGCACTCTCATCCATTTTCAGGCGGTGAGGGAGAAATAACGGAATCCTTAACCGATCTGCGCCATGTTGCCTTTTCCAGAAATTACCAGGGCAGGTCGTTATCTTTAATTATTGAGAATCTGAATATGGATAACAGCAGGCCGGCGGATTGGGAAGCAGGGCTTATTGAATTAAAAGATTTTACGGTTACAAAGATGATATTAAAGGAGAACGGACGCAGTAAAATTAAAAATTACGACATATCCGAACAGGTCAGCCGTGAGCTCGTGGCGGCTGTAAGGGCTTTAAGGGACAGTTCTCCGGCTCGAAACATCATTATCGTGATAGTCAATATGCTGGTTGTTTTTGGCTTAAATATTTTCAGCAAAAAATTGGCGGATGTTAGCCCAGCGATTCCTGTGATTCTGCCTTTGTTGAGTAATCTGTGGTTAGGCTACATTATTTATAAATCCAGGAGCTTGTTAACGCAATGGCGAAAAGCGCAAGTATCCGAGGATGAGAGAAATTTTCATGAACTTAGACAAGTGTCTGGCAGAAAACGTGAAGATAGAAACGCAACATCTTCCAGCTCGCCGGTAGCAGAACAAGACGCAATAGATTCGTTTCATGCCTTGTCTCAATTTTTTGCTGAGAAATTAGCGCTTTATTCAAGATGTTCTGGTTGGCAAAGAGCGCGTTTTAAAGTTGCCAGCCAGCTTGTGGAAATGATTGATAGTTATGTTGTGTCGCTAAAGGGTAAAGAGGTGCTTGATCTCGGAGCTGGGCCACATCCATTCTTTGCTATTCAAGCTGTTAAGTGCGGTGCAGGCAAGGCATTTTTGATTGATCCTCTGACAGGCCATGTGCCAGGCGGTGATATTGTAGCGAAAAAGTTAATAGACGGAACCATAGATAAGGATATGGGCGTATATGATCGGTTCGAGCTAAATCTTGTTTCTGATTTGATAGAAGAATTGAATCCAGCTAAACAAAAAGAAATCCGCAATAGTCTAAAAGTTCATTATTTGATAAATCTTAATGAAGCATTGGCTCAAGGTGTTATTTATGCAGAACAAATAGACGTTGTCTGGTCTGGGTTTACGTTGATATCTAACGTAGAAGTGAAAGATTATAAATCATTCTTTGACGGCATCTATCGAGTATTAAAGCCGGGTGGGTATTTCTTTGTTGATGCTGAAAGTGGGTTTGGCGAACGTGAACTTCAGGCCCTTATTGATGCAGGGTTCAACCAGCACGCAGTATCTATTTTTAATAAAAATGGTGCTGGGTTTATGATGGCTCAGAAAGATCGGGAGATGTTCATTTCTGGTTTTGTTAAAAAACAGACAACGTTTGCGACTGGAGAGCATGAGACGATTAATGAGTGGTTAAGACAGGCTGAAGAAGTCAGGGCGAATATTGAGTTGGTTGAAGATGTTTTGAGCAAAATGTATTTTCCATATTCAAAATACGAATTTAGTTATTATATATCGCGCTTAGGAGATATGGCTGATGCTATTTATAAAGCAGGCATGATTAATGATGTTGCGCGGCACTTAAGCAGGGTGCTTTCTGAGAGGGCCGATAAGAAAGATGAGGTAGAATCAGCTAAGAGATCGCTTAAGAAGATAGGAGAACAATATTTAATTTTACCTGAAACTAATGAAGAAAGGGCCGAGCGTTTACTTGCCAGAACAATTTCTAAATTTTATGCCCCGTATAATGATGTCGAACATTATCGAGCTATTAAAAATGTATTTGATGTTTGTTTTGAAATAGATACAGATTTATTTGTTGCAATAGCTTCAAGGCTCGGCTTGCGTGAACACTTGCATGGCCTCATGACTAGACAAGATAAAACGCAGAAGGATTATGCGAAAGAAGCATTAACAAAATATGACGAGATTTTAAGTTCTTTGCAGTCCAGCTCGCCGATTGAAAAAGCCGATGGATTCGAAAAATATCTCGAAAGAACATTGTATAAAACATATGATTTACAAAATTTGCGCCATAGAGATTTCGCTAATGTAATAGAAAGCTCTGTTGTATTTCAAATAAATTGCCATCCTGATCGGCACAATAGAGATATCGAAACAAACTTTTATCGGTCTGGAAATATTTTTGTTATTGACGAACAGCGTCGTCATGAAGTGTCTGAACAGGCGATTAGCGAAAGCGGTGCCATCGTCATTTGGGCAAAACTTCAAAGCGGCAACCCTGTGAGAGGAAAGGTTCGATATTCCTATCTAGTCGATGATCGTCGTTTCCAAAACTTTACAATAGGGATGTTGTTGTCCATGCAGCAAATTGATTTTAAAGGAAAGGTTTGCATGGATGCCGGATGCGGTAACGGCATTTTGGAATACGCAGGTTTGATGTTAGGTGCTGATAAAGTCTATGTTTTAGAACACAATGCAGATAAGCACCAAGAAAATTTGTTAAAAGAAGCTTTCTTAGAGTCTTTAGAAATCAATGGTTTATCCCAGGAGAGGATTGATTTTAGTTATTTCGGAAAACAGTTTAGTCAATTGTCCGATGCGAATATGTCGAATACTAGGATTGATACGCTTTTTGCTAATCTTCCAAATTATGGTATTTCAGGAGATTCTCAGGCAACTGAAAGAGCAGAAAATGATAGTCTTGGTGCTTTGATAGACACTTTTAATCCAAAAGAGTTGATTATTTCAGGTGAAATGCATTATGACCGCTTAGAGCAATATTTTAGCCAATCGCCGTATAAATTAGCTTTGCGTATTAGTTTGGCTGGGTGGTTTATTGGAGGAATTTATAGGCGTCTCTCGAATACTCCTTTATCGAGTGAATGCGCGAATAATGTAAAATTTACCAGCTCGCCGATGTTGCAGCCGTCAGCCGTCAGTCTTCAGCCTTCAGTCAAAAATTCTAATCCATTGACTATTGACTATGGACCATTGCCTGTCCGCCGAAGTTTTAGTGGTGGAACTGCTGGCAAAGCCAGCACAAGCTCGCCTGTTTCCTATCAGGTGATCAGGAGAGGGAATGTAGAATACAGGATAGTTGGCGTCGCCCATTTTGGGTCATATGAGGCAGAAGGAGTAAAAGAGGCTATTGAGGGAAGCGATATTGTGTTTTTCGAAACAGCAAAAACCGAATCTATAGAATTTGTTTTCTTAAAGATTTTGCAGCATGTTCAATTATTTGTTTATAGGATGGTTTACAAGTTCTCTGGCAGGGCGCGTGACCAAATCCTACATTTTGGGCAGCTTTTGCAAGATAAATATTCTCTTTATGGTTTTGACGTGCATCTTAGGAGGACCCCGGTTCAGTACTCATTCGTGCCTTATTTGGCTTTTGTCGTATCAATATTTGCCCGCGTGTATGTTGCTTTGTGTGATTTGCCCGGTATAACCAGAACCCTGATTAGCTCATACGACTATTCTGTCCTGCTCCTTTTATTTATTTGGATTTACTTTGGCGATAAACTCGATGAAATCATTGTAGATTTCAGAAATTTGATTTTTGCAACGAAGCTTGATTATTTTCCTGAAGTACTTAAGAAATCTGATTTAGTTATTACATCTATTGTTGGAGAGGCTCATGTTAAGGGGGTAGTTGAGCTTTTATCTAATCCAGGATCAATAGAGAAGGAATGGCATAGATACAGACAGCCAAAGTTGAGGGGTAAGGTCTATCGATGGCTGGATATTCCAAAGTCAATGAACATAGATGTCTATTTTAAGGAAGAAGACGGTAAACTGGCTAGAAAGAAGATAGCCGATATTATGCATTTACCGGCTGTAAGAGAATTTTTGTCAGGCGAAACCGGCAACATTTCTTCTTCGCCGGTGTTATCAGTCGATAGACAATGGTCAATAGTCAATAGTAAGAACAAAAAATCAAGTCCATCGACCATGGACAATAGACTATTGCCTGTCCGCCGAAGTTTTAGTGGTGGAACTGCTGGCAAAGCCAGCACAAGCTCGCCGATTTCTTCTGGCAGTCATGAGGAAGCAAAAAGGGAAGTTTCCTCGCAGGGAATAGAATCACTAGTTAAAAATGAAACAAAACAAGCCAGATTCGTTTCGTCTCATTTTGGCCAAAGCCGCATTGCAGGCAGTCCTATAGTTTTTGCGCAGACAGAGGAAGGAAGAGAAACCCTTGGTTTTGGCAATTCAATGGTCACAAGGGCAGTGAAGCAGGTGGCCGCAAGCAGTCCGGCTCGCGGTCATCGGAATCCTGGGCAGCCATCGCGTCATTCCACGCTCTTGACCAAAAATCTTGAATCAAAACAACTTTATCTTAAATCTAAAATCAAAGATCTTGAAGAACTCCTTCAGCAAGCTATTCTCCACGTTACTGACTACACCATTAGTGCCCAAAATCCCGCTCATCTTAATTCACTTAAACCCGCATGGGAAGAGTATCTTATCCAGCTTAAGACAGAGCTTGATCAGGCAATTTCAGAGCTAAGGGAATTAGTTGCGGTTTCGAGCCCTTCGACTTCTCACGCATCTGTCGAGACTAAGTCTCGACAAGGGGTTGTTTCTAGCACTTTGACTTCGTTCTTTTCGACAAGCTCAGGATTTCGCAGGATGTCGTCACTTCGTTCCTCCAGCCCTATCCAAGAAGAGACAAATGGTAAAAAAGACGCTACTAAGCTCTATGCGCAGTTAAAATCTTTGAGAGAAGAAAAGGCTAATATATTAAAACAACGATCCCAGGCGTTTACCAGGCAGCTTTGTATGTTTGTTTTGGTATTATCAGGTTTCCTTATTTATAGCACTAATCCTGAAAGTTTAATGCTTAAGATTTGTTGTGTGGCCATTTCTTGTGTTGCAGTCTTTGAAGTGAGGAAAAAATGCCAGCAGATATGGGCCTTAAACAAGGAGTTGCATGTTGTTGTTGCTCAGAAAAAAGATACTATTGAAAAAATATACCACCAAACAGGCATCCATCTTAAAGAAGATTCCGATGATGAAGATGGTTTTGGCATGCCGTCAAGCTCGCCGATTGGAGACGAAGAATCCTTGGTTTCTAGTGAGCGCTGTATTGTAAATGGGCACAAAGAATTAGGAAGGGAAAACGGGTTTTTGATTTATGAGGTTAGGCTATTCTTTAGGTACGACCGGCCAGGGATTCTCTACGATATTTATTCTGCTGTTTATTCTTTGGGTGGTTGTGCAGGCATTAAGGTAGAGTTAATTCGCGCAGGCATAGAAAGAACCATTGTCTTGGAAATATATCTTGAGAAAGACATTCAAGATCAAGTATTAATATACTTAAGCAAGATAAAAGATTATGAAGATAAAACAAATGCAAATATTTTTAAGAGAACTTTTACTATTTCTGCCAACGCAGTTTTTAATAGAAGGCAGATGAAAAGATTTATCAATATTCTTGAGTATTTTGAAAAAAATAAAATAAGCATCTCTTCATTTCTGAATCCTCAGCCAAATAAAAAAGGTCAACTTGAGTATCTCTTTAGCATAGAAATGCCTGTTTCTTGCGATATTGAAGAGTTCCGCAAAAAATTTGCATCAATTCTTAAGATTGATCCAGAGGAGTTTAAAATTACTGAAGCAAGATTGTCAGCCTATCTTCTTGAGCGTTTTTTAAAGGAAGCTGGTATAGATTGGTTGAGTAATGCGCAAAAAGAATATCTTTTAAAAGCTTTTAGGGTTGTATCTTATAAGCAAATGAGCATGCTTAGGAAAGACAGAAGGACTCCTTACATCATGCACGTCATGGATATTTTGAAGATACTCTTTATTGAACTTAAAATTGGGAAGAAGCTAGAACGTCACGAATGCTTTCTGATAATGTTAATTGTTATTTTACATGATAGCGTTGAAGATGGTTTTATCAGCAAAAAAGATTTAGGGGCACAGTTTAAGTCATTATTTATACCGATAGTGCGTATTACTATGGATCCATCAGAAAATAAGAATCAGTATTTAAGAAGAGTTTCAAAGTATCATGGTTTTATTTTTGATTTAGAGGTAATACTGGCAAAATTCGGCGATAGGATAAATAACCTGCGCACTATTTTTTCTAAAAATCCGAATTTTTCCAGAAAAACTTTTTTCCAGACTTTAGATATTTTTATTCCTGAGTTCCTAGAAAGAATTGACGAAGTCAACATAGACCATGAAATCTGGAAAGAGGTTGTTTTAGCTGCTTCAAAACTATTCTGGGTTACCATATATCAGGTATTCAAGGATCCGCGGTTTAATTTTTCCGACGGAGAAAAAGTCAATCCTAAGCAATTAGCATTGTATCTACTAGAGCAGCATAAAACCAAAGCTGATGCGGGGTTTGATTATCAGCGCAGTATAGACAGAGCAAGAAATGAAGCATTGCAGTCGCCAGAAGAAGAAACATTTTTCTCGCCGATTATTGAGACTAAAACGGAAAAATGGCGCCTGTCTTACCCTGCCGAAGCTTCTTGGGTGAGCAAGCCGAAGCTTTCTTTTATAAAAGATGAAGATACCCGAAGATTTGTTATTTTAGGACGGACGGACTCTATGAAGACAATATCTAGAGAAGAGCTCCAGGCGGTTACGGGCCAGGTCAATGAACTCATTAATTACAATTTGCCGCAAGAGTTTATCGAGGATCTTGATTCTGTGATTATCAGTCCCCACGCAGGAAAGCTTCTGACTCTCTCTTATGACGGGCAGAAAAATACAGCTTCTTTAATAATCCGCTGGAACCTCTTGTATCCGTATCTGGAAACTTTTGGTTTATCGCAAAATATCCAGCCGGAAGTTTTAAAAGTTTTCGCACATAGTGCTTTCAGATATTTGGCTGAAGGGATTAAGTCGCCTTATGCAACCGAGGAAGGACTGTCTCAGGCTTTGTTAAGCGCAAGCCTATCTGAGCCAGCGTTATGCTTGGTCTCTCTGGATATCTTAATGAAATCAAGCTTGTATGGCATTACGGCAACAGGGCGTTGGCTGACTTCTTTATTTAATTTTGATGATGTTCATTCTCTTCAGATCGACTCAACAGAAGTTATGGGGCCCCTGACAATTCAGCAGATTAATGAAATCAGTCGGTTTATTCATAATGTTATCAAGAGCTACGCGTTTCGTTATGTTAATTATTCGAGGATGCAGCGCATCCGGTTGGTTGTGCGCAAAGATGCTAAAGCTGCTTTATTTCATATCGATGAAAATAGCGATATTTCATTAAATATCAGGCAATTGGAATCAGCCGAGGCATGGCGTGAAATACTCTTTTTAGGACTAGGATATTGTTTTATGACTTCGATCATAAGGATTAATCAGGGGGATAAAACTAGTGTTCAGGATGAGTATTTGGCTATGGCCAAAGCGTTCAGTCGTTACCGCGTTTTTTCAGCACAGGAAAAACAGAATGTTAAAGATTTTTGCGGTCTTGCTTTGAATGTCAGCGCCGAAGAAGAGGGGCAGGGGCTGAGGCAGGTTTTTGTCAGTCTTGAATTACAAGATTTAATGGTCGGTATTTCAGAGAAAGAAGAAGCTGAGTTGGAAAGTAAAGCCAGGAAGATTAACACAGATATCAGAGCGGCTAACCGCGCACACAGCTATCTAATTTATTGTTTAAGGGACGAAGGGTTCGATCACTCTAAAATAATACGGCTTCTGGAAGAAGGAAAAATCGGCGACCGAAGCTATCTTAACGTTCGCGAACCCATGATTCTTAAAACGCTTATCTATGATTTAATCAGCATTCCTGTTGTTTTTGAATATGACCATGACATGCTTTTAAAGATATTATTGAAAGCCAATAAAGGCTTGATTACATATATTTTATCTCTCGTTGTCAATTCAGAGAAAGCTTGCGATACGGTGTTGGATTATCTTTCAAGCGTGAGCCTGCTCAATAAATTAACGAATGTAAACAGGAATATTATGTATGACTATATTTCAGAACCTGAAGGGTGTTTGGAAGCTGAAGCCATGGCCGGATACCTGATTAATTTAGGCTATTACTATTCAAAAGGAGAGATTCGCGAAGCTGTTAATGTTGTCGATGATGCGGCGTTGCAAGAAATTTTTCAAAAGATGCGGATTGGTGGGGTTGAGCAGGTTGAAAAAATCATTATGCTTATTAATCTTCAGAATTATCCGATCATCGCGTACTTGTTGCATGACGCTTATCGCTGGGGCTCTAATGAGCATGTTCTTACGGAGAAGATCAGGGAGAATTTTAATGTCTTATTAACTAAGCTTGAATTGTTAAGGGGTCAGCCTCAAGGAGGTTTGGAAGGCGCCCTCCTAGTGCTCTTATTGGCTCAGATCGTTTCGGATGATCGCAAAGGGCATATTAAAAATACGGATAAAGAACATGTCAGGGGATTGATTGAGTTTTATATAGACCCTATCAGGCAGCGCCATTATACGATTCTTGTAGGCGCTTTGGCTGTGGGATATTTAAATATCATCGACGCGCGCACGCTTTCGGAACTGGAACTTATCCATGTCAAATATTTTGCCGGCAGGGCTGTTTTGCGCCGCGCCATTGAGTTTAGCGTTGAAAAACTTATTCAAGGGGCTTTTAAGAAAGAAGCAGCCCAGGCTCATCGCGAGATCAAGCTGCTCTTGGGCGCTTTTCAGCCGGCCTTGCGCGCGGCAGCCACAAAGGCTGTTAAAAAAGCCGCCGAGTCATTGGTTTTAGATGTTCCTGAAAATGGCATTACTGGAAGGTTTATCCAGGAGCTGCTTGATAAGCAAAAAAGAACAAGCTCTCCGATTAAAATAACTCTTGATGAATTAAAAGATGACATTTTTGGAGGCTTTACTCATGTAAGGTATCTAGAAGAAATCGTGCATGAAAGTGATTTCTTTAAATCTGTTATATTCTATATAAGTCTAATATTTTTCTATTTGCCGATGATCTTCAGAGCTGTTAACGGTGATTTTCTTGGTTTATCGGTGTTTGGGCTTATGTATGTAGTTTTTAGAGTAACTTTTGAAGTGTTTTGGCAATTTACTAATGGTCATAAATTAAAGCAGTACATCAATAGACACCAGGGCGATATTCAGGATTATATTATTGAATATTGCCACAAAAACCGCTTATCTAACCCTCTTATGCGTTCTTTTGGTTTGGACAGCCTGGGCCGCCTTGTTATCTTTCAAGACTTAAGCATTCGGCAATCGTTATGCATATTTGCACCTCTTCATTTTAGCACTGGCTATTTCCTTAAGTCTTTTGATGATGCAGAAGTTTATTACAAGTTGGGAGAAGCTTATTTGGATGCCGGAGAATTGAAGCATGTAGAAGCTGAGAAAGCATACAAGAATGCCTTGAAGGCTGATCCGAACTTTGCATTTGCTTATAACAATCTCGGAGTAATCTATTTAATGAAAGGTGAGTTTCAGGAGGCGAGAAAGATGTTGAACGGAGCGCTCGCTTCTGGTTTTGATAATTTTGGGGTTCATTATAATCTTGCTAAAGCACATGCCGGATTGGGAGAATTTGACAAGGCTAAAAAGATTGTTGAAGAGGTTCTTTCTAAGACATCTTTTGAAAAAGAGAAGATTGCCGGTGAAAAGCTGCTTGGAGAACTAGAACTACAAAAGGCGTCAAAAGGAAATAATGTCGAAGCCAGTTCACCGATCATCGGCTATGGGATGGCGAAGGCTCGTCTTTCTGAAATAGTGCTTAATGACAGCTATAGTTTAATTGCAAAAGACAAAACTGAAAATATCATTGCTAGTGTCGTGTTTAAATTCCCATTTTCCTTAGCTGTAACAAAAAATTTCATGAAGCCGAACGTGATTGAAGAGTTAAGGAGCCTGACCAATAATAATTTAGAAAAGACTTCCTATGGTTTTGCCATGAATACGGACAAAGACAAGCGGCACCGCGGTAACATGACAATGTTGGTTAAGTCTTTACTTCAAAAGCCTCCTCAGGATATCCCATTGCATTATTTGACCCTTCATGATGCGACAGACCCGGCAAGAGGTTTCTTGTCAAAACTTGAATCCCAAGGCATTGTCAGGCACATTGGGTTGGCTATCGAAAAGAAACAAATTACCCGTCTCAGTTCAGAGAAGCACACATGGGATGTTTATAAAAATCTTTTGTCTGTTTCTTCGCCTGTTAGAAAAGAAGCATTAATGGACAAGGACAGAAGTACAAGCAGCCCCATGGACGCGTTTGATCTTGAGATGGGGTGGTGGCGCGAAGTTATTCAGGAGAGTCCGTATGCAGGCCAGGCGTTTGATGCGCGTCCATTTTGGTATGGGTATGATTCTTTTTCATATGAAGAATTAGCAGAAGACAACAGTTTTTCCGATAGTTGTTCCGCTGTATACAAATCAAGCTCGCCGGTGAATAGCAGAGCGCTTCGAATTTATTATAATTTAGCGGATGTTCCTGTTGCGTCGATTAAAGACACGTTATTTTTCTCTGCATCCTCATCAGCACTTTTCCAAAGTTCTCCCCTTAAGTCAAAACAAAAATCAGACAATATAGCAGACGAAATATTTGAAGTTTTGCGCAGCGCGGTTTCCGATTTACAGGTAGAAAATGTTGTCTGTATCAATGGAAGAACCGCAAGCTCAGCGGTGGAGTTAAGTACAATTCCAATTTTGGTATATTCTTTGGCCCATGATTGTTGCGTGCTTGATCCTGACCGCTTGTCCTGGAAAAAGGAATTCTATGCGGGCCAGCCGCAGGCTGAAAAGAGATTGCGCGATATTTTCAGCTATGGCTTTGAGGTTATTTTTAAGGAAAACGGAGTTATTTATGGGGATTCTTTGCATTTTCAGGTTATTGAAGAACTCTTGAATGAATACAGTCAGTATTCAGGAACGGCGAAGGTTCTTACAATAGCCATCACAGGCGCTTTTTACGATGATTGTGTTTATGTTGCGTTGAAGCATTGCATGACGTGGATAAGGATGAATAATCAAAGCTTATATGGTAAAAAGATAAATATAATTCTGTTTGAACCAGCTATTCAGCCGAAATCCAGACGTGGGGTGACAAACCATGAATTCGGGCGCAGCGAATGTCTGGAGATTTTCAAAGAATATAGAAATAATTCCGCATTTTATTATTATCTTGGCAAAAAGCAAAGCGTAAGGGAGCTGTCGAACGATGTTGTTTATTCGGCTGAAATTGATAGTAAGGCTGTTTTTCCTGCGGCAGATAACCTTGACCCGTTATTGTCGACCAGGTTTGATCTTAAAATCATTACTTTTGAGGGCTCAGAAGCTGTGTTGATCAATGCGCGCGAGGAAGTCATAGCCTTAGCGAGTTCTTCTCCTATTATTACGGATGTTTTTCCGGAAGCGCAGATCAGCGTCGCGTCGGGTCGTATGGGCGCGACTTTAAATAAGCTTGAGATGGATGCTCAACGCGGTTATGTTCTCTGGTGTTTGAATTTCTTTGATAAGGATTCGACAGAGCTGGGTAAACTGGCATTTTACGCCTATAGCGATACACAAACAATTGAGCCTTATCATTGGCAGGTGGACAGCGGTTTTCGCGGCAGAGGGTATTCTTATTTATTTACGCATGGTTTGATTGAAGCCGTTGGAATTATTGAAGAATTTAAAGGATATTCTTTGCTTCAGACCTCAATGGTCAACCATCCTTTTATGGGTAAGGCGTTATTGAACATGGGTTTCAAACCGCATCCTGAATACAAGGGTGCAAGATGCGCTTTGGGCAAGCGCCGCGATATGGGTAAAACACCTGTTTATTTCTTAGATAAAGAGGCCAGGTCGGAATTCGAAAGAATCAGAAAGAAAAATAAGGATTACGAAAATCTTGAATTAGTCACCAGCCTGCGTAATCCCGCCAAAATAGTTACGATTTTTGTGCCTTATGTTGTTTCTGATGATTATGCCCAAAAACTGGTTTCTCTTGTAACGGTAAGCTCTCCGGTGATGGAAAAGTCACAAGTCACACGTCACAAGTCACAAGTCAAAAACAAAAAACCACTAACTATCGACTATTGTTTATTGATTGCTGACGAAGCCTCGCTGAACTTTGTGGCGGGCAAAGCCAGAACCAGCTCGCCGATAGAAGATGCTCTTCCAAAAACAAAAATCTCTTCGAAGAAGAAGATTGTCAACGCGATAATTCAGCTTGAACAGAAAGGGCTTGTTTCAGGAGTACAGTCAATAATAAGCGAGAGTGGACTGCCTAAAAAGACCGTTCAGAAACATATACATAAACATCCGAGATTAAGGGCAGCCATCGAAAGAGCAAACGAGCGAATTTTTCATTTCAGAGAGACGAAAATAAAATTAGCGCAGCTAGAACTTTTAATGGAAGGCGGAAAAATAAATATTCGTTCTTTGGCTAAAAAGTCGGGCTTGAGCAAATGGATGGTTAGTGGTTATTTGGAAACAGACCAGGAACTACAAAAAGACGTAAGTGAGGATAAAGGTTCGCTGAAAAAGATTATTTCTGCAATTGAAACTTTAAAGAAGCGTAGTAATGAGAGCGGAAAATTTAGGGTAAGCTGGCGGCTTATAGCTAGAGAGTCTCGCTTGAGCCATCAAACCGTATTGAGATATAAAGATTATCCTGAAGTTGCAGAAGCAATGCCAAAGGTACCAAGTTTTTCTGAAAGGGCTATTAATTTTATCAAGAGAATCACTATGCTTGATGATTTAGAAATGATTCCTTTGGCTTTTAAACTTGGAGTAACTCGTCGGTCTCTGTTGAAATATATACAAGAAGATCCTTTTATACGTATAGAAATAGAGTTGAGAAGAATGCAGATTAAAGCGGGCTCTATGCCTAAGAAGTTGTCGCCTGCCGTGTCAGCCTTCTCAAAGAAGGCCATAGTTTCAATAAAAAGAGTAAAATCAGTAAAAAATTTAGACAGGGATAAACTTGCGGAGAAGCTCGGGGTAAGACGTAGTCTTTTTTCTTTATACATCAAGAGGAACCCTTTTATAGGCCTGGAGATTGAATCAAGAAAATATCAGATTGTTAAAACAATCGTGGAAAGTTTTCCAAAGAGAGCCATGGATTTAATCAAAAAAGCAGAATCCTTAAAAGATTTAGACGAGAAGAACCTTGCAAAAAACCTTATGGTGAACATAAGCTTTTTATCTGCACAATTCAGGAAAAATCCAAACATAGGTCAAGAGGTTGAGTTAAGGAAAGAGCAGATCCTGCGGGAGTTAAAAGAAGCGATAAAAGTGGGAAGGAAATTTGTTATAACTAAAAATCCGTGCAAAGATTTAGTTCTTTTAACACGACACATTGCTTTTAGAGATAGCGTGCCAGAGATAGAAGATCTTGCTAAAAATGCCGGGGTATCAAGCAAGTGTGTGAAAAAAAATCTTTTAAATATCATTGCTCATCTTGAAGAGCTGGGTAATGTCTTAGATGATGTGGTCAGTCGTTTTGTTGAACTTCAGCCAGTTCAGAAAATATACTTACGATCAAGCTTAGCTTTCTTTGGCAAGGATATTAGGAAATTAGATAAGGATCAATATAACAACCTTGCGATAGCTATGATGAGACTCTTTTTCTTCCGGGATGACTTAAGGCGCCAATTGTTAGAAGAATTATTTTTACTTGCTAGGCATTATCCGAACTTAAGAAGCAGGCGCCCTATAGAAGATATCTTGAATCTGGGCATGACGCCTACAATAAGTATTTATGGGGCTAAAGTTTTTGAATTTTTGTTCAATGGCAAAAATTATAAAGCCGTGCTTTTGTCAGAGAAAGAATGCAAGGGGATGTTTACAGATGAGGAAAATAAAGAGGTGTTCGCTGCTTCAGAAAATATCTCATCCAGTAATGGTACCATTATTTCCGGAAGCTTGAATTTTGAAAAAGGCGATTTGTCGGGATTGCATGCGCGCAGGCAGACAGACGAAGGAGACAAGGATTATGATTTTTCAAGTTCACCGATAAAAGATCAAAATCAAAAAGACAAAACGCAAAATGAGATTATGCCTGCCGCAAAACACGCATTATTATTTGGAGCCGGAGAAGGAGCGATATTAGGACTTGAAGCCAGGGAGGAATTCCTTAATTCACCGACCGGATGGGAGATAGAATTATCAAAAAGAAAATATAAGGAAATAGGTGATGTTTTAAAGAAAGCTAAAGAGGGGAGAGACCGCTCTGCAATTTATTGTTTGCCTAATTATGTTGATTCTGCCGGGGTTTTAGAATTTAATCTTGCTCCTTCTGTCAGTTTCAGGACACAGCTCTATATTCTAAAGAAGGTTATGGAAGTCGCCAGTATTTCAGATAAGGACATTATTTCCATTCAGATTAATATGGGTATTCCAAGAGAACTCTGGGATCAATTTTGTTATATGGAATTCCATGATGACGCCCGCTTGCTTATGCTTGCTAATGTAGTGGCTTTTGCAAGTGATAATAGAATAAAGACAAAAAGATCGGAGAAGGTGATTTTGCCTGAAGATGAGGATGTAGAGGTTTTAAGGGCTAAGGAATATGTCAGGATTGAGTATGGTTTTGTAGATATATCAGGTATAGAGACACAGGCAAAGTCAATTCAGTATTTGCACAAGAGTATATTGAATCACCATCTCATGAATCAAGGTCTTGAGCTTTCAGATATAGATTTCTCGCTTGGCCTTATTTGGAGAGATGATGCACACAGACTTTTTTCAGAGCTTCTGTCAGATATTTTGACTGGGTCTCTTTCCGGAAAAATAGTTTTAGACGATGCCGCTAGCTATAAACTTTTAATTGGCTGGCGAAAGAAAAATAAGGAAAAAGTTGCTGAGGTAAGGAATTTATTGCAGATATTGGCAGATGAAGCGGAGAGTATTGTGGGGTTTTATTCGAATAAAAGAAGTGTTTCTGTTGAGGGTTCTGGTGTTTCATCACCGATAATTTCAGTGATCTCGCCGGAATGGAAAAGGGTAGCTAGGGCATGGAAAGAATATGGTCTGGGCAGGTCTTTGCAAAATGAGAGGCTTTTGGATATGCAAGGGGAGGTCAGGAGTATTGGTAATGAGTTGTTTGAAAGAGTTTTGTTCAGTCTTGATGATGGCATTTTTACCTGTAGCAGCCCGATATCAGCGCTCAAAATTTTTGTGGATAAACTTGAGAAGGTGCCTGTTTTAAAACCGGTTTTAGGTATTTCTGTCAGCCTGTTTTTAGCAAATTTGGCGATAGAAACAACATCTTTTGTTAATTTGTTAGGCAGACCTGATTTGGTAAAGCACTTTTTAGCAAGTGTAGGAATCGGGTTTTTGGGCCCTCTTGGTTTTATTTGGGCCGCATTAATAGGTATAGGCAAAGAGCTTCATGATGCCGTCTTTGGTGACGTATGCGATTACGTGGATTCATTATTTACTATTACAGGTGGTTTATGGGCGCGCGCATTGATGGAGGCAGAGGTTGTTATTACCAAAAAGCCCATTGGTCGAGGTGCTTTGATAGTTGCGCCTCTTGGTATTTTTAGGCTTGAGGGCAACAGGTCAATTATTTCAGATTGGTTTCTTTATTATCTTTATAGATTAAGGGGTTCTGACAAAGGCGATGAAGAATCTGCAGTAAATAAGGTAAGCATTTCTTTAAATTCCTCCTCAGATATAATCCTATCCAATTCATCCGCTGCTGAAAAATTAGAAAAATCTTCGCTGAAGGCGAGTTCACCTGTAGAAGAAGAGGCTGCGTTTAAAAGACTCAAGAGAATCGGTGAAAAAATTGAAAAAGCAGCTAAAGATCTGCATCCGATCCTTGATCGCGTAACCTTTGAATTTACCGTAGATTCAAAAAATGATATAGAGGCGTGCATAGATTTTTCAAGGATTAGCGAGCATGTTGTAAAGATTACAATAGGTACTACGTGGCTTGATCCCTTGTCTATCAGCGATTCAGAAGTGGCTTTCTTTGTCGGCCATGAGGCAGGCCATTTGGTTAATATTACTAAACTAAAGAAAACCGCCCATATGTGGATTAAAAATAATATTTTACGTAAGAGTGTTGTAGCTATGGTTTTGTGCACGGTGCTTGGGTGTTTCTCTAATCCAATTCTAGCTTTTTGGGTTTTTGTTCCGTCTCTTTTAAGTTTGTTTATTGCAGATGAGGTCATGCTGCATGTTGCAATGCGAGAGGGTATAAGAGGAGATCTTTTGGCAGATCAGACTAGTCTAGAACTGATGAATAAAGCAGGTTTTTCTGTCGAGTCGTCTATCTCAGCTTTCCAAAAAATTATTAACCTGAGCATGATTCTGATAAAACCCGCTGATTTGGAAAATTTTAAAACGGAACTTAAGCGGTTTGATTTATTGAAAGAGCTTGCGGGGTTATATGTTTTAGCTAAAGGATCTCATAAGGAGGTTTTAGAAACAGACGATAAGTTTTCCAGCAGCCCTATAACTGCAGCTCTACCTTTGGGGGTTTATAAAGTAAGGGTTCCGGTTGATTCGAAAAGGACGGTTGGACTGACAATGAAATTCGGCGATTTGGATGAGGCATCGAAACTTGGAAAGAGTTGGCAGGCCTTAGCCGGCAATAGGAAGCTCTACACTCAGATGATAGGCCAAAAGCCGACTTATCTGGGTGTTGCCGCAGAAGATGAATTGAGTTTAAATGAATTTGTCCGTGAGCTTGTTATGGGCGCTTCATTCTGGAAGCAGTCTCAAAAAGAAGATTTATTGTTTGTTATTGATCCTTTTGTCGTAAATGTTTATCGAGGGAATAGTCATGAGCCTGACGTAGAAATGGGCAGGCTTGCCCGTAAGGTTTTTGCAAGAGCCAGGGAGTCTGTTGATAGGCTCATCTTAGAGCATGTGCATAAAAATGAATTTTTAGCAATGATTCCGCAGGATGCTTTTTATAAAGATTTAATTAAATCAGAAGAAATAGAAACCAGTCTTTATTCGCTTTCGCTTGCCTGCGGAAAAGAGGCCGAGAAAGCAACTGTTGTTTACGGAAGAATAGAACAGTTTGAAGCAGAGGAATTGGTTGAAGAATTAAAGCAGCATAGGAAAGAAACATTAGCGAAACTTGGCAATGTCTGGATAGAGTTTGATTATTCATCGGTTGAGCTTGTTTCTGAATATAAAGATGTGGCGGCTGAAAATGAGATTTTATCTTTTGTTGAAGGTTTTTCTATGACTGTAGTAATATCCGATACTCACCTTGCAGGGAAGGATCGTATAGATAATTTTGGCAGCGACAAAGAAAAAGAACTGATAAAAATCACGGAAGAAATCATCAGGCTTCGCGGCAGGTTTGTTACCTGCGGTGATTTCTTGGAACTTTGGCAGGAAAAATACGGAAAAATTAAGCATAGTTATCAATTGCTTTTTGAAAAATTGGCCCAAGTCAGACGGATTATCTATGTCGTAGGTAACCATGATGAAGACGTCTTAAGAGAAAAAATCGACAAGAAGTCTTATGAGGCGCGCAAAATCGCAAGAATGAATATAGTAAAGAGATCGCGCCCTCGCTCGGAATTCATAAAGATACTTTCAGAGTGGCCGTTTATTCGTGATGTGGCGGAGAACCTGGCCAAAGACGGATATGATTTTATTCTTGCCAAAGGCATTTCTGAGATCGGCGTTGTTTTAGATAAAGAAGATAAGATTTTTTATGTTGATAAAGGCATTTTGGATTTTGCCCGCCATAATAACCGGAAAGTAACGGGAAAGCGCCTGATGAAACTGATTGAAGACGCTCAACAGCATTTGAGTGATGTGGTAAGGAGGGATTTAGGTTCTCGAGTTGATATCCTTAGCTATTATTTTGACCGGCATAGAGGACTTTTGTATGAGCATGGGCATGTCTCAGATCCATTCTGCTATCAAAGTAAAAGCGGCAGGGTCATCACCTGGATTGTGTATTTGTTTGTGCGTCTGGGCTGGAGCCGGGCTGAGCGTGATTTGACAAGGATTTATAAAAGAGCAAAGCAAATCGTCGGGAAGCTGTTTCCCGGTGTTTTAGTTTCAGGGATGAAGGATTTTGTGAATCGCGCTCTTGCTGTGATGAATTTTGCTTCGTGGTATACGGGCGATGAAGATCCTTTGTTGACCCTCTTCAGTGGGCACACCCATGAGGCTGTTCTTATGAATCAAGGGCCTGTTAATGCTTTCTTGAGCCATTTTACAAAAGCAAATTATGGCAATACCGGCACTTGGTCGGTGTATGTAAAAGAAAAAGAGAGGCGTCCTGAGAAACAAGCCTGGCGCGCCGAGATTGGACTCAATGGAGAAAAAGAGGGAACTGAAGATGCTGTGGCTAATCCTGAGAAGAGGGAAGGGTTTACGATTTCTGCTGATAGAAAAATATCTTTCTGGAATGGATATGAGGATTTTATTAAAACTATCGAGGAAGATTTGTCTCAACGGACAAGTTCTCCTATTGTGCAAGATGTTAAATTAGAAATTTTGACTGTTATGGATTTACCAAAGACAAGAGATGCAGGCTTAGACGTCAGATTCAAAAATGAAGATTCCGAATATGTTTTGCCGAAAGACACAAATTTGGCCGGAAGTTTTACTCATATATATTTCATGCCTCAGGAGCTATGGAAATTGCGTAATACCTTCAAAGAGATATTAAAGAAGATTGTTTTGGATGAGAGTATCCATGGTTTATTGGATAATGCTGGCATCCCTTTTGCGGTTGTTTATTCTGAGAAACTTGGAGCGCTATCCGAAGATGTAGGAATTAAACCCGTTGCCCTTGTCCTTTACGGAAAGGATTATTCTGGTGAGGATAACATTCTGGTCGGACTCTCGTTAACGCACGAATTCAATTTATCAGAGGCGTGGCTTGCTCAATTCTGTGCCTATACCAAGAAACATACAATAGTTAACATATTCAGTATTGCCGATACAAAACTTACATATCAATTTTATACTACTAATGTGATAGAAAAGGGTTCTTTTTATTGTCCTTTAAGGGATGAGAGGATAAGCGATCATTTTTATGTTAATGGAGTCTTTAGCTTTTCCATAATAGCTAATCAGGAAATTAGGGCGATAGATCTCTTCGAGGTTTTGTGGGAGAGCCGTAAGCTTAAAGAGTATAAAGGTAAAGAAGGGTTGTTGTATCTTTCCGCCTCCGGCCGGATTATCAATTTCTCGAAAAATTCAAGAGTAAGCTCACCGGTGATTGAAAAGTCACAAGGTCATACCCTTGCGGGCACAGGCAAGGTCACAAAGATACAAGTTGAAAGCAAAAGACTATCGTCTGATGTTTCTTCCTCTCCGGTTAATAGCAGGGCGCCTCGAATTTATTATAATTTAGCGGATGTTCCTGTTGAATGGATCGAGAATACAATATTTCTTGTTCGAACCAATCTTGACGATACGCATTTTGATTTAAGGAAAAGTATTATAGATGATATTCGCATTAATATGCACTCAAGGACAGTCAGGCATATTGCGCAACACGGCGGGAAAATGGTTTTATTTAATCATATAGGCCGTCCAAAAGGAAGAATCGTAAAAAGACTAGAAACGGACAGATTGGCTAAGGCCGTTGAGAAAAATAGCGGAGTGAAAGTCAAAAAATTAGACGGTGTTGTTTTAGAAAATGGAATATTTAGGATTATCGGAGACCAGGAGCGCAAGGCTGTCGCTGAGATGAATCCTTCTGAAGCTGTTATGCTTGAAAATACCCGTTTTGATTTACGCGAAACGTCAGAAAATGAGCAAGAGCGGATATCTTTTGCGAAGGATCTAGTAAGTCTGATTCCTTTTGGTGTTCAGGCGGTTTTTGTTGCAGAAGGTTTCCCGATCATGCACCGCAAGGGGACAGCTTCTTTAACAAGGCTTTCAAAATTAATCCCAGGAGTAAAAGGTTTTTGGCAGGTTGAAGAAGAAGAGCTTCATAACGAATTTCTAGGCCTTTTGAAAGACTTGAAACAGAGGGGCAGGTTAACGGCAATATTTGCCGGAGCGAAGAAAGACAAGAGCAGGGAAATCGCTCAATTTGTAATTAAATATTTAAAGGGTGGGTACAACCTGATTCTTTCTGGAAAATTTGGCACTGAATTGTTAGATACACAATTGCAGCAGCACTTATCAAACAATGGAGTAAAAATATTCATTACCGAAGATTTGATTGATGGCCAGGATATTGGTTTAAGATCGCAACAAAGAATAGGACGTATTTTATTAAAGACAGACACATTGTTGTGGGAAGGGCCTTTGGGCAGATTTGAAAAGAAACCTTATTGTCAGGGTACTTTTGTTATAGCGCGTAAGGTTAGAGAGTTGACAGAGGCGGGGAGCATCAAAAGAGCATTTATAAGCGGCGGCGAGTTGGGCTTTGCGTTTAAGACAGCGTTGGGCTGGACTGAAGGCGACCGCCATAGCATAGAAGGCCTTACAATTTCAACTGGCGGCTCAACTTCTATCGAGTATTTTGGTTCAGACGGCGAGCTTGTTGGAACAAGCAGTCTTCGTGGTTGGAGTGTTGCTTCCTCACCGGCGGGTTATTGGTCATCAGTCGTCAGCCTTACCCTTACGGGCACAGGTCAGCCTTCAGTCGAAAATTTAAAACTATCGATTATTGGCCATCATCTATCGCCTGATTTTACTTCTAGCTCACCGGTAGGCTTACCCATTGAGCAGGGGCTTGATTTCCTTTATGGCAGAGAAAGGGCAGATATGTTCCGTCGTCTGAAGGGTGTCATAAGGGGTATGCGTTTTAATTGTAATTTCGGTGATTCAGTATTGTTTTATCCGTCATCCGGCTCAGATATTCTTTTATCATATTTTCTTTTTAATCCAAGAGTAATGATTTGCGTGGATCAGTTGAGCTTTGGGGAGGGTGAGTCTCGCGGAGAGACAAATAAGAGATGGGCAAAGGATGAGTATTTCATCGATAAGCAAATAGACGGCTTTTCGCACACGGGAGGTTTAGAAGACTTCCTTTTTTTAGAGGATCCTATTTTTTGGGAGTTAGAGCTGATGGGTGTGGATAAAGAGAGAATAGGTTTGAATTATATAGACGATAATACAGCGCATTTACAATTTAGCTATGACGAAGAAGGTATTTTGGATGGACAGGCAAGGGAGTTGTTCTTTTTCGGAGGAGTCGATATTAATGATTTATCTTCTTATCCGGCTCTGTTAAAGACTTGCCTCAAAAAATTCGCGATCAATAACATTAATTATAAAGCCATGTATCCCGGGAAGCTTGAGCCAGATGCTATTGCGTTTATCTTTAATTTATTACAAAACAAAGGGATTGTCGTTTCGGACAGATTGATTTCCGGTTATGAGAAAATTGAATTATTGGAGCATATAGAAGAAATAAACTATGGACATGTTCAAGAAAAGGGTGTTTTCATATATCAAAAAACCAGTTCGCCTATTGAAGAAGACAATAGGGCTGGCTCTCTTGAAAAAGTTTCCTTATCAACGTCTATAATGGGAAGTTTACTGGAAAAGCTTTCTTCCCGTGAATTAAGCGTGGTGGCAGATACTTTGGTTGAAAGCCTTGTTGATTTAATAGGTACGGATGGAGGGTCTCTGTTGTTGTTTGTCCCTGGCAGCCGTGATTATCTTTATTTTGCTTCAGCCATAGGCCCACAAAGCCAGAAATTACATGATGTTTTGCTTAATGCAGACAGGGGTTTTACAGGTCAAGCCATCATTAAAGAAGAGGCATTTTTTGTAAATAATGTTTCTAGGGAAGCAGTATTTGATGTAAGGATCGATAAATTCACAAAGCATGCGACGCAGTCTTTATTGTTGGTTCCTTTAAAAATCAATGATGAAGTTATAGGAATACTGGAGCTTGTTAATAAAAGAAATGGTGTTTTTACCCAAGAAGATTTAAATAGAGCAGAAGTTTTTGCACAGTTAGGCGCTTTGTCTATCGATCGCATAAGAGCTTATCAGGTTAATAAAGCCGTAGATATTTTAAATATTGTTACTTCAGCGCTTGAAGCAAAAAATCCTTACACAAGCGGTCATAGCGCAAGGGTCGAAACGTACGCTTCTTTAATAGCCCATCGCTTAGGATTGCCAAAGAGTGAAGTAGAGCGGATTAAGCTCGCAGCACGGCTCCATGATATTGGAAAGATAGCTATCACGAGAGCTGTTTTAGACAAGCCCACTAGCTTGACGGAGGAAGAATTCGCCGTGATAAAGGAACATATTCCTGAAGGAGTCTTTATTCTCTCCCGGGTTGCGGCCCCTGAGATTGAAGAGGTTGTTTTAATCATAAAGCATCATCACGAACGTTTTGACGGAGGCGGGTATCCTGAAGGATTAAGTAAAGAAGAGATACCTCTGGGCGCAAGAATTTTAGCAATAGCCGATACATTTGATGCGATGACTTCGGACAGGCCTTATCGCGATGGGATGTCTTTTGATAAAGCTAAGAATCTTATGTGGGGAGGCCGAGGAAGCCAGTTTGATCCAAAGATTCACGATGTTTTTATCGATATTTTAAATGAAGAGTCCATTTTAAAAGAAATCAGGATTAATAATTATATTGACGAGATTCTTTTGAAAGGATGGCGTGAAAATTATAAAGCGGACAAAGCGCTTAAGAACCTTTCTCATTTAAGCGCATTTAAGCTATCAGGCAGGAGCAAATATCCTTCAATAGTAAGAAAAATCAAGTCGATGAAGTGGTTGGAGTTTGAGAATGATGAAGAGTTGGTTAATTCATTGGCAGGCTTGGTGGAAAATGGCCTAAAACACGGGAAGGGCAAGGCCGTTGTTGTTAGAGAAGATCTCAACGGTAAAATCAGAATTATTATTCAGGATAAAGGGACTGGCATTGATGTCAGGACTTTAAGGCCCCTTAGATTGCTTGGGAAAAAACCCAGGGGCAAAGATGCTCCTGCTTCTTTTGGTATCTGGCATGTTTGCCAAAAGATAGTCGGCAGCCTTAAGGGTAAAATTGTTTTACAATCATTGGGCAAAAGATTGGAGCTTGAGCCATCAGAGGATAAGGTTGACGGTTGGAGCTTTATGGTTTCTGATGCAGATTTTGAACTTGCCAAATCTTTGCGTGATGGGAGCTTAAGAATAGAAATAGAGATCGATAAAACCGCCGTCAGCTCGCCGGTTGTTTTGGTTAGTCGGTTGCCGGTTAGCCAGTTAGCCGGTTTTGATTTTAACTGGCAAACGACCGAAGACCTGCCTGTCGGTCAGGCAGGGAGTCCTGAGTTTAGTCGAAGGACTGAACAATGGGTGAACCGGCTAACTGATTTGTCCAGCTCGCCGATTGGAAAAACAAATGCGATGAAAGATTCCTTTATGGTTTTTGAAGGGCCTGTCTATTATCCCGCCAGTGAATTGGATTTGGAGAGCGTGATTTTATTAGGTAAATTATTGCCTCGTCTTAAGAATTTAGTATATGTTGATGTTTTAGACCCTGACGAAATGAATGCAGCCACTATTTTTAAACCATGGGAAGATGATGGGCTAAATGCCTCGGTAGCCTATCGTTATTATCAGTCCGGTGATATGACTTTATTGCAACAGCAGATGAAGAGGAGATTAGCCGAATTTAGCTATCAACATGAAAAACTCATTGACCAAAACAAGAGCCAGGTTGATATTGTTTCAATTGAAAAAATGGAACTTTGTTTATCCCTATATTTTAATGAAAAAATTGAAGCAGCTCCATGGATGAATAATCGAATTATTACAATTCAGTTTTTAGTTCAGGATATCTTTGATTACAAAGGAAAATTTGACCTTGTTTATATTAATTATCCCGGCTATTGCGGAGGTTTGGCAGCATCCAGCAAATTTTGGAATCTGATGTATAGGCAAACTTCTCAACAGGGATATTTGCTTGAAACAGACATTCATTATAGAGGGAATAGAGTTGAAGCGCTTAAAGACAGCTTATTTGTTACCAGAGGTAAATTGTCTTGGAGTATTTTCGATAATCCACATCATATATATATATTGCAGCCTTTGTCACAGACAAGTTCGCCTGTAAATATTCCGCAAGATACAATCCATAGATTTGCAAAAATATTAGGCTGTCCAGTCTCGGTGTCAGAAGAGATTTGCAAATTATGTTTGACTTATTTATTTGATAAAGAGAAATATTTCTCTTCTTATAAAGTAAGTTCTTTATCATCGATTAAGGGGAGAAAAAAACCTTTTGTTCTGTATGCCTATATTACTGAACACCGGGATTGCGTGTCTTTTATAGGCCATGATTATTCATTTTCCAGATTATTCCTTTTAAATAATCAGTTGTCCGTTATGGAAGTATATCCACATGATAGAGGAAATGTCTTCTATAAAGACCGAGAAAATCTTTTGAGATTAGCGGACCATGCGGTTGCAAGCGCTGAAAAAATTATCAATGCAAAAGGTCTTACGATTGAGGATTTAAATAGCCTTTTTTGGGCTTTACCAAAAAATCTTTGGATTTTGGATGACAAAGGTCTTGTCAGGCCTTTGTATAAGGAAGAAATATTCTTTGTGTTAAATTCCGTCAATAAGGCTTTGGAACGGGCTGATTTCTATCTTAATGAGGGAATCGCGTTTTATGGGATTATGAATGATTTTGGTCATATGGATAAACGGGGCAGGGTAAGTTATAGAGTTAAGCTGGAAAAGAGAATTGATGAACATCGTTTATTTTTTGAAACCATTGATTTAAAAGATAGCGAATTTACTGTTTTCTTGGCGCGGGATGCAATAAGCGCATTTGAGTTTTTGTCTTATCTAGATGCTTTTAAAAATAGACCTAAAAGAGCCGGTTTGGTTTATCAACCAGGATTGCCCCCATATTATAATTACAGTTGTTATGTTTCCAGCGAAAGCTTGAATCATGCGAGAGAATTAACCGGAAAAATATTTTATGAAACAAAAAAGGCGCTCAATATTCCCGAGCAAAAAGAATATTCTGGCGGTATTGATGAGAACAAGTTTGACGAAAAAATATATCTCGCATTCTCCCGGAGATTTAAGAAAGAGTTAACCAGGCTTATTGAAACAGATGAAATCGTAAGATGCGAAGCAGAATTTATATATAAACAGTTAAAGAATATCGGCGTTTTGGACTATAAAAATATCCGTATCGTTGATTTGCACGCAACAGGCAGGACAATCTATTACGTTAAGTCCGTACTTGAGTATTTCTCAGAAAAGGAGGGGAATCCATTGGAGAGAGTTGAGGGTTTCGTCGGCTATGGACGAGGAGAGAAGGTTGGATTACCTAAAGTCAGCCACCGTGCCGAAGGTGAGCGGGTCGCTTTTAACGACGTTGATTGGCCTTTTTATATGCATAACCGTAATCTACAGACAGGCCAGGTTGTCTTTTACGCGATGCATTCTAGATATTTTGTTCTGCTCCATGCTTATCATAGCCTGAGGCTGTTTAATGAAGCCGTTATTTATTACAGAAAAGACGCTGGCTTGCCTTTAATCCCGGGGATGGCAAAGACTTTGATAGGTATCGGAAATAATAATGAGAGAAATGAAGTGCAGAAAAGTTGTATTATTTTGAATATTGAAAAAGAGCGATTTCTGCAAATTTATCAGGAAAAAGGTTATTTTCGTCCAGGGTTTTTCGGTTATGAGAGAAAAGACGTATTTAAAAGATTGGATGAATGGTTTGGAAAGGATAGCTGGCAGTTGCTTCATTTTGTTGAAGACCTATTGGTGTCTCCTCAGAAGGCCTTAGACTTGTATGAAGAAGCTTATTTTAGGTTTTTTAAAATCCGCCCCGAAAAACTTAAATGGTTGGTTGAGAATGCCAAAGATGTCTACGACAATGCGTTGAGCAATATCGATAGTGGTTTAGATTATAATCGGCAAGAAACAGCCGGTCATCACTATCAGGATATAGCTATACGCAGAGTTTTGAGAAAATTAGGAAAAGAGTTTTTAGGTGGAGAATATATGCAAATCAGAGGGGTGCTTTCTCGCGGTTATCATTTGAATCCCGGAGTCGTTCCGTTTCATAAGCCGGAATTGATACTTCGCCCCCCTCTTAAAGGCTGGTGGAGGGAGGGCTCCATAGAATCTTTTTATCAAAACAGCAAAATAATAGTTTTAAAAGATGCTAAAAAACATCGTTCCAGCTCGCCCGTTATAGAATCTGTCGAGACTAAGTCACGACATAATACACGACATAATAAATCCGAAGAAGAAGGTTATTACTTTGCAAGCTCGCCGGTGGAGAATGGGGTAACTTTAGCTGATTTCAAAAGACTGGGTTTAGAAAATAGAGATATTATCAAATTACATAGAAAACTGAGAAGTCAAGGTAAAGGCAATATGAGTGTTTTCCCGTGGTGTGCAGATATAGAAAAAAGGGAAACCGCCTGGCGCCAAATTCTTTCTCTCGCCGAGGAGCACAGTAAGCCTTTGTATCTAAAAGAGGAAGATCTTCCTTTATTATACGAGGATAGAATTAAGCTTGGGCATATTGTGGTTGAGGGAAAGAGCAATGGTCTGAGTCGTGTAGGATTGGGCAGAGCCATGGGGTTTTTTCAGTTTAAAAATTATCCTGAAACGAAATATGAATGGGAAATAATAAACGGAATTCCGGTGAGAATATGCTTTTTGCCAAATTTTGCCTCTTATGAGTTTTTGCCCATTGCAGATAAAGAAACAGAAAAGATTGTCGGGGTGCACCTTGATTCTTTGAGCCAGGAAAGGTTTTCTTCCAAAAAAAGGTTAGTAACCTATTCCTTTTTGGATAATACGGGCACTCTTCGTATAGGTGGTCAACGACCTCAGCTTGATGGTTCAAGACCAAGAGTAAGGTCATGGGTTAAGTCTCGCATGAATCCTTATGAAAAGGTTAGAGTTCTCGGTTTGCGTGGTTTGGTTGAACGGTGCACATCTGTTGAATCCGATCTAGACCTGGAGTTTGCTCTTGTTTATAAGAAATCGGCGGGATTATATGTTTCTTCTTTTTATGGGGCGCCGCAGGATGATGAGTGGGATTTATTAGGTGATGATTACGAAGTTCATAACTACGCGCGCGCCTTCATCAAAGACCATATCCGCAATCTGTCTAATAATGTTTCTAGCAGGCGTACGTCGAAAGTCATTTATCGATTGCAATACATTAAAGAAGAGATATGGAAAGCAGAGCCAAAGCTTAAGAATAACGAGCTTGCCACAGCCCGATATATTGCTCAAATATTAGGATTCCGATCCATTATAGCGTATTTAAAGCCAGAAAGGACGACTGAAGAAATCAAAAATGTTTTTATTAATTATTTCAGCCATAAGAGAAAAGATTTTAAGGATAATTTGTTAAAACGGATGCAGCGATTTTTAGTTCCAGGATTATTACCGGGAAGGATAGAGACTTTGCTCAATGTGAATATGAGCGACATTGTTCAAGCATATGGCTTGAATATTTTTGAAGATCTATTTGGTGAACCTCATGAGCGGAAAAATGAAGGTCTGTTAGATGTCGTGCTTCGTTTGGCGAATAATGGTTTTGTTCACGAAGAGCACACTCGTGATAGGAGTTCTACTATCAAAGATATTTATTCCAGCTCGCCGGTCAAGACCTCTAAAGCGAAGTCCCGATTGAAAAAAATTGAGATCGTCGGTAATTTAACAGCGCTACAGAAAGTGCAGGCACGCCGGATGATTGAAAGATGCATTAAAAAATTTAATGCCTATAAAAAGACGCTACCGGTATTTGTTAAGGAGAGATATAGCTTGACGATTCCTGTACGCTTTAGGTTTGTCATGGAACAGAAGCTAATAAAAGATTGTAAAAAAGATGAATTGCTTGCCAGGGAGCTAGGGCCGGAATATGTTATCTTGCCTTTAATGAGGCTGGAAGAAGGCGGGCGCACAGTCATTCTTTCCGGTGACCTTTCGGGTATGGATGAACGTTTCCAGTTTTTGGCTTTCCTTCTTGGGCTTTATCGTTACAATCTTCTGACAAAACGTCAGTCAGAATCAAGGGATGTCAACTTCTTAAAAAAATCTCCTGAAGGGGCTGCCTTTATGAAAAGCCTCTATTGTTTTTATGATGATGTCAATGAGGACGGCCGTATCGAGCAACTGATCGATATCATCAGTTTTCATGTTAAAAAATCAGCGCAACAAAAACTTTTTGATTATTTAAGATATTGGTGGCAAGAACACATAACCCTTGAGCCGCGATTTACGTTGCCTGACAGCACGCGCGTCGAATCCCGTTCATTAAGAAACATGCTAGAGCCATTCGCCGGGATCGAAGAAAATTTTGTCAAGAGCGTTGACGTCGACAATACAAAAATATATTCCGCCATCCGGCGCGCGAAAGATAATCCTTTTAAAATCGCCTGCGTGATTATGCCGGGCTGGCTGGAGACATGTAAGCAATTGCGTTTTTTAACGGCTTTGTTTGAAGATATGTTCGATATTATTGAGATCGATCCCCGCGGTCAGGGCCGGTCACAGAATTCTTTGGATTCTAAAAAAGTTAGTTTTAGGACTAACGCTTTAGACACGCAGACCGTGCTTCGTTTCTATATGGAGAAATACGGAATCGAACATTTTATTTTGGATGCCCATAGCATGGGCGTTATGAATGCGCTGGAGATGAAGGCCATTTTGGGCAACTTGCCTTTTGTGGATGACGCTCTCTTAGAAGGCCTGTTTTGGCTTTCTTCAACCGCAGGCGACGTCAGAGATGGATATGATACCTGGGGGCCATTTTTAAAATCTTTCCCGGTTGATAAGACTTCAAAATGGCTCCTGAAGCGCACAGGGAATAAAGGGGCGCGATATTTCTTGCAGAATCTTTCATTGAGTCTGTATTTATGGTATCAGTTCCCGTTTGTCTCAAAAAGAGTCAAGGCCATCCTGAAGAGAACCATTTTAGAAAAAGACATGACAGAAGAAGAATTAGATGAGTTGATACCTTTTGCACTAAGAAGCCTCTATGGGGATGCGCCGCTTCATTTGGAGAATATTTTAAAGCAAAATAAAATTGAAGAGCTCCCACGACTAATGAAAAGGGTGCTTATGGTCATTGGCAAAGAAGATTTTCTTGTCACCTTCAAGACCCAGCCAGAACAGGTAAAAAAGATTCCCTTTGCTAAGTCTGTGATTTTGAAGAAGGCTTACCATTTTGCCTTCAGGCATATCGAAAAATTTGAGGGGGAGATCTATGATTTTATAAACGGTATTTTTAGCCAAATTTTTGTGCGCGAAGTATCACAGCTGATTTTTAGCGAGACGGGCAAAAGTGGATTCATCACGAAATTGCAGAAATTGTCGAAAGATTTTGAAAAGACAGTTTTTGCCGATAAGGAAAAGAAGGCGTTTAAGACTTTTGTGAGCAATCTGATACCAGCCCGCTTGCCTGTTAAAAAGATGAAAGTCGAATTGAAGGATTATTTAGAGCGATACATCAATAGAAGTAAAGACCGTGTTCTGTCGGGAAGCCTTGAGGCCATGAGAGAAAGATTAGGGCAGGAGAAGATTGTCTTAGGGTCGCTAAAAGAATTTGTTGAGCGCTATCTGTCAGTGGTCGACTCTAGATCCTTGATGTCCGAAGCCAAGGATCTTTATGTAAAAGGTCTATTGCATAGGCTTGGGGATGAAACACGCAAGGCCGAAGAACTGATGGCTTATTCCCTGGAGGCTGTCCGTTGGAAAGATTTATTGGGAAAATATATTCCTGAAGGGTTGAATAAAGTTAGCATGATTCAAACAAACGGCATTTTAGACGATGATTTATCCGATAGAAGCAAACTCTTTTATATCGGAGAGATTTTTTATAGGGCTGCCACTTATAATGCGGATACTTCTAAAGAAACGAAAAAAGGCAACTCTATCAAGGCGCTCGAAGAGCTTTTGTCTAGGGTTGAAAAGTTATTGTTAAAAGGCGTAAGCCCGAAATCAAAAGGTTCTTCGCCGATTACTAATTCAAGGGAACCTATTAATCAAGAGCTAGTTCAGCAAAACAAAATCTTTAAGGCAGGCAACAAACTTTTCTCAATGGTATCGTCTTTAGCACCCAGCACAGCCAAAAGAGCGTCATATGCAGGCAGGTTAAGCCCTGGCTTTAAAAATACTGAAGCATGGCTTAAAACTCAAGGGCTTGAAAGTTCCATTGTATCCAGGGCAGGGACAGGGATGTTCGCTAATCATTTGGCTCGCCTATGTTCGCTTAGGGCAAGTAGTCTGATAGGCGAACATCGTAGGGAGGATAAAATATATAATATCTTTTCAAGTCCAAGCCGCAGCACCAAAATCCCTAATATCAAAGAACTCTTCAGATTGTTACTCCCGAGTAAATTTAAGCAGGATTCCGAAGGAAGATATGTCAGCTCACCAGTGATTGAAAAGTCACAAAGTCACACCCTTGCGGGCACAGGCAAAGTCACAGGGTCACAAGACGAGCTTTTAAGATACTGGAGGCTGGACGAAGCTTTAAGATATCGTCCAGTATTGAGATTTTTGAAAAAACTTAAACTGGAAAACTCAGTTATTGTTGAAGTGGGGATTGGGCCTAAGATGGGATTAGCCCTCTATGGGGATGATCAGATGAAATTGGTTGGAATCGACTTTTTTGATCAACGTGCGAGAGAATTTTCAAAAAGATTTCATAGTGTTATTAAATTAATTGAAAGCGATATCGTAGAGCTACCCTTAAGAAAGTCTTCGGTTGAGGTTGCTGTTAGTTTGGATATGTTGGAGCACATTGACAAGAAGAATCGTTTTGTTGCCATAAAGAATTTGATTGATATTCTTTCTGATGGTGGGTGGTTGGTCATCGGTTTTCCTATCGGCAATCTATCTATTCATGCCGAACGAATCGTAAATTATTTATTCAAAAAGTTGCTCGGTAAAACTAATTTTTGGCTTGATGAGCATAAAAAATACGGCTTACCAACCCACGAGGAGATTGTTTCCATATTTAAAGAGGTTGGATTAGCAACGTTAAATAAAAACACAGGAAAAGACGGGCTAGATACACAAAAAATAGGATCATATTTCTGGCAAGATAACGTTAATGTCTTCTTGTGGCCAATTCAACTTATGCTTTCTATTATTTCAGGCAGAGTATTTGGAAGATATAACAAATCTTTAATGAAATTTTTGCTGCCCTTATTGTCGTTATTTAATACTCCATCTTATCGAAGAATATATTTTATTAATAAAAATAGAAATGAGCATGATAGAGAAAACGCTGGCTTTGTTTTTAGTCCATCAGTAGGTAATCCACCAACATTGGTTACCAAAGTCTCAAGCCCTGCATCAGGGGATATGGCTTTAAATGGAATCGACTATTCAGTTGATTATGACAGCGAATTAGTCGATGGTCGATGGCCGATGGCCAGAAGACAAAACAATAAAGGTTTTCTACTATCGACTATTAACTGTGGACTATTGCCTGTCCGTCGAAGTTTTAGTGGGGGAACTGCTGACGAAGCCAGCACCAGCTCGCCCTGTATTGAGAGAAACCTGGTGCAGGGCTCGCCATGCACCGATGAGAATCTGGTGCAGGGTTCGCCGGTGACGTTGGATTCCATTAATATTTATGTCACTTTCAGGTGTTTGTTAAGATGCGCTCATTGCTATTTGCCGAATACTTACAAAAAAATCCCTCCTATGACAATGGATCAGTTGTTGATGATCAAGGATAAGATCAACGGATTTGGCGGGGTCAGGCATCTGGGCATTACAGGAGGCGAAGCCTATACAAGGCCTCGATTGGTCCAAACGATCATTAGATACATTCAGTCAGATTCTGTTACTTTGGCCACCAACGGTTTTTGGGCGAAAGATTTTGATACGACCAGGAATATTTTAAGAGACATCTTGATGTGGGCTTCCGGAGGAGACAAGGATTTGGCTCTTCAGTTGAGCGTTAATCAGTTTGTTTTTAGCCAGAGGACTTCTAAGGGGCGTTCGCTCGTCCCGGTTGAGAATATCGCCAATATTGTCAAGGTGGTTAAAGAATATTATCCCACCCAGATCGAATTGGCTTTAACTGTTTTTGATCATTTTGTTAATTATGACCTGTCTTACAGACAACTGCGCGAAGTTTTATCTGATAAATATTTAGGTTTGGTGCATTTCAAGAGGGGGGCTGTTGATTTTATCGGCGAGGCCGCAAAACTTGATCAGGTGCTTTTTAGGCAGAATTATGAAAAGGCCACAGGCGGAAAATCTGTGGCGTCGGCCAACGGTCACCTTGATATTTATCCGGACGGCACTGTTAATATTGATAGTTATTTTTACGGGATTTTTGACTTAGGAAATATTTACGAACAGGATTTGTCGGAGATTGTCGATAATATTACAAAAAATCCTTTTACTGCATTTATGTTAAAAGAAGAAGACCCTGCTGAAGGGCTTTTGCGCAGGGCTCTGTCTTTTGCTCCGGAGTTGGAATCCCGATTAAAAAATATTTATAGCGATAAGGCTAAGATAAGCATTATCTTGAGGGATCCATTTGTAAGAGAGAGATTAAAAGCGCAGTTAATTGCTGAAGAAGCGTCGCCGAGTCTTGCAGCGGGCGAAGTCTCGCCGATCTTTTTGGCGGGCGAAGCCTCGCCGATCTTTTTGGCGGGCGAAGCCCTTCGACTTCGCTCAGGACAAGCTAGCACCAGCTCGCCCTGTCCAGAGGCGAAACCTTTTATCCAGGGAATAGCTGCTGCGAAAATTCTTGTCTACGGCGTTGGGCTTGAGTTTCATAGAAAAAATTACTACGATCTCTTTTATCCTGATTTCGCGAGCAGGAGCGATGCCGAGAATTATTTTTATCAGGCTTTAAGGAGCAATGGTTTTTCCATAGAGGAGAACATTGATCCACCGAGCCATATTGATTCGCTTTATGAAAGTTATCAAGAGGCTTATCTTGAGTTTGAGAATTTTTATTCAGGAAGCGACGGCGGAGATTTAGCTTTTTCGATTGTAGGGGCTTACAGCGACGTTTGTGCCTATGAGGTGTTTAAGCATTTATTGAGATGGTTGAACAATAAGCTGCAGCCCGGAAGTCTTTGTTTGGACCGTTTCCGTCGCAATCAGGTTAATGTCTTGATCTTTATGCCTGCCTTGCAAGGATATTTTGCGCCGCCCTCGGAAGTTATTTCTTTATGGCAGGAACATGTGCGAAATTACGAAAAAAATATAAGGTATCGCGCTTACGAAGAAGATTCTGATACCGAAAAAACTCCGTCTCCTTATGTGCACTATGTGATTAGACAGGACGGTGTTGAAGCAAATGTGAAAAAACCTCTCGTCTCGCAGGACGTAAGGGCGGTCATTGATTTTGTAACTGAAAAAAAGCATTTGGATAAAGTTGTGCGCTTATTGATGGACGGCAGTCCTTTGTCTATTGCAGCGTTACAAGGCAAAGGGGCTAACCTTATCCGCGGGCCGTCAGAAACATTAAGCAGTCCTGTTTTATCGACCGCGCGTTTTATGCTCCGAAGCAACCCATCGAATTCCAAAAATCCGACAGATCTAATCCGTAAGGCTATTTCCTCACCCGTAGAAAAAAATAAGAAAAGAATTGTTCCGCTAACGTTTATTGTTAAGTATCGGGAAGGTGCGGCAGGCTGGGATAGAATAAAGAGGGTTCTTTACTATATCAGCAAAGACAGCTTCGGTGTTAAAAACGGAGACTACTGGGCTTATGTTAAGGAAGCTTTCTTTTCACCGCGCTCAATAGCTTATATTGCCATCAGGAAGACGCCCGGATTGTCTATGATCGCCGGATATGCTGTTGGCTTGCCTGTAAGCGAAGAGAAATTCCACCTAACAGCCATTGTGGTCAGAAAACAATTTCAGGGCCAGGGGATAGCCAAAAGATTGGCAAATTTCTTTGTTCATGAAGTTGATAAGAAAGGGTTCGATGTGCTCACCATCGATACAGAACAGGATGCGGTGCTCAAAGTTTTTGAAGCTACCGGGTGTGTTTTTTCAAAAAAGCTGATATCTAAGTTTGGGACAAGGCACTTTTTTACTATTGTCCGAAAAAAGCATGTTGCTTCTTCGCCGGTCATAGAAAAAGCTTCGTCGTTGACCAGAGCTAGAAAACTATGCGAAGGTTTGGGCTGGTATACGGGGATAATGGTACCAATAACAGCCAATGCTGTAGATTCAATGTCCTTAGGAATAGATAATACGGTTGTCATTGTTGGGCCAGCACAGTTTCCTCAAGCGTCTCTTGTTGTCGCAGGTTTAGGGATCAATGTTATTAATGTGCAACCGTTGAGTTATCGTAGTTCTCGGAATCAAAATCAATGGCTTAAGGAAAGGATTGAGCGAGAAAAAGAGAAAGTCAAGGTTGTTGCTGGCGTGCATTCTTTAGGGTGTATTTCTTATATTGATAGTTTGATGGAAGACGCGCAATTAGCCGCAGGGTTGGCCAGTGGCATTATAATGACTAACGTTTCTTCAGTGGCTCCTAATAGGCGGAAATTATTTGATGCAGTTTTGAAGGTAGTTGCTCGGGATGGGTTTATTCTGCATGGAGATGCGATAATCGAAGGTTTTAAAGGTGGATTTACGACTGAATGCGATGTTTTTGAAAAGCATTTTAGAGATGGATATCTAGGAAGAGGGCGGGAGCTTGCTATTGTTAAAGAATTTACAGAGTTTGAATTTAGCGGGCATAGTTTATTTAAATTATACCAGATTCGAAAATCAACCGTTTCTTCATCGTTGGTTGATTCTGTTAGCTTGTCCGCCAGAGCATTAGTGGCGGGCTCGCCGGTTAAAAAAGAAGGCGTAAAGGGAGATGTCGTGAGCCAGTTTTTTCCAATCACTATTCTTAAACACGAAAGCCGGCAAGAAGCCAAATATTACTCTGAGCTATTTAGATGGGTAGTAAATAACAGGGGAAGATATTTTTGGAAACAAGCTAAGGATGTTGAAGAAGATGATGTTTATTCAACGGAAATTTCTGAGGATTTCTATCTTGTGTTTATGCATAGACAAAAAGACATAAGTTATGGCAAGGCTCAGCCTATCTTTGACAGTTATTACCTGTTAGTTGTTAAAGATTTTAGGGTTATAGGATATGGCGGGGTTTGTCTGGAGGGTGATGCCGATACAGCCCATATATATTTTCATATATTTAAAGAGAATAGAGGCCGAAAAGGATTAAGCAAATTAGCATTTAAGGCCTATTTAGCATCAATTGACCGGTTATTTGGCATAAAGGTAAATAAAATAGTAATTCCCTATAATCAGTTTAATGATATTGATGCTATATCTGCGGGCAGTGTGGTTTTCTATTTAAAACAGAAGTTTGTCTTCGTAGAAGAAAATATACAAAAACTTTGGGAAACTAAATATAAAGAATCAGTAGAAAGCGGTACTACGTTAAAGAAGAAACAGATTGAACAGTTGGTTGTAAGCGACCTTATCTTTACTATGGGAAACAAAGAGAAGGATGGTGAATTAACAAGCTCGCCGGTGGAAATGAGTTATGATGAAAAAATTACAGAAATACGCAACCGAGTCATCAAACCATTCGTCGCAAAGTTTGGGTTGGGAGAGTTAAAAAAAGACGATGCTATCAATTGGTTTTATTCATGGCTTATGGAATGTGATGCTCCTGGGCAATTTTTGGCTGTTTTAAGAGATATCTCGCGCGTTTTTATGGGAGAGAGTGATGACAGGTTGGCTGAAATGGGCTTTGATTCCATAAAAAACAAACTTTCTATAGGTGGACTTGAAAAGGACAAAATAAATAATGCTATCTTTAAATTGCAGCAATGTCTCGCTAACTGTGTTCAGGGAGCTATTTTTACATACTTTCTTTTAGATACGCTTGATTTTAAAGATCTCGTGGTTATGTGGAAAGAATGTATCAGTGAAAGAGCTGACCACGCCTTTATCGGTCAAATGCAGAGCAATGATAATTATAGACTGTTTGATTTCTGCGCTAGAAGTGTTGTGTTGGAATGCTTAAATATTAATTCTGGCGAATTTGACAAAGTCAAAGAAAAAACATTAGAAGAAAAAGGTTTTAAGATTTATAGCGGTTTAAATGCATTAAGATTTTTGTTTGGGCAACTTTCATTTTCTGTCTGGCAAGTACTTAGCCAAGCTGCTGATTCAGGCATCCTTGAACAATACTTTCTCAAAAGGGCCGAGGAATATTTAAAACAGGCTAAAGAGGTTTTGCCCGCCACAGAGCAGCGTGGAAGCTCGCCCGCCACAAAGCTTGTCGAGGCTTTGCCCGTAAGGGATTCTAAAAGCACAAAAGAGAAAGCATCTGGAACAAAGATTCGAATCTCAAGTGTTTCGGTTTTGTTTAAGCAATTGGTTTCGTTTGGTATGGCCATTGTAGCGTTTATATTTTCTTATATTGATATTGTCTATGCGTCGACTTATGGGCTTTCTCAAAATGCGATAAGGCCTCCGCCTTGTGAGGATACTTTTAAGGATGAATTTGTTTTTAAGTTGAATGCGCTTACCCCTCCTCACATTGTTATTGATATTGAAGGTCTTTATTTTCCACCTTATCATTCCCCAGAACTATTTTTACAGAAAGATGCACAGCAGATCGATTTCTTGGGCAGAATCGCTGAACCTATTGAAGAACGCTTGGGTCCTGTTTTGCAACAAGACGATGTTATTGTGGAAAGCCAAGTCGTTCTTGATCCAGATTATAGGTATGGTAGTCTCGGTTTTCCTGAGACAGGATTTATGTTAAAAGCCGGTCAGTTTGGTTTTTCGAGTGATTTGATTTATCGCGGTACTTTCGCTACTCTTGCTCTGCAAGGAGAGAGTGAAACAACATATTTTGGAAACAAGAATATTTTTGAATGGGGTCTTCAGGTGGGTGGCTATGAAGCAAAATTGAATCCTCTATATACTTTATTTGATTATCAGGAAAATATTTCACGTCAAATTTCTCATTTCTATTTTGGCTCAACGACTTATTTTGGCCCTTATTTCTCGCAAAATACACCGGCATTTTTTGCTTTAAGGCGATATCTGGACATAAAAGTGATTCATATACTACCTATTGCTACCTTAGGTTTTGAAGCGAGTGCTTTGTTGAATCTATCTGATTACGAGAATGTGTCTTTTGGAGTTTCTCCAATGTTCCAAGGGGCGATGAATCTTGAGGTATCTCAGGCTGATGAAAATATCTTTGCTGTTTCAGGTGATGCCTATGGCCTTCTCTTTCAAACAAGTCTTCAGACGAAGCGTTGGAGTGCGGATTATTTAGAGTATTTGAAGTTGACCGCGGCCTATGGGCTTTTAGATGGAGCTAATCTTTTGAAATTTGGATCAAGCGCGCAGAGCAGGCCATTATGCGATGGTGTGGCGCTGCATTTTGCAGTGGGCTACAAAAAAGAAACTTCCCGCGATATGTTTCGTCCTGTTGGCAATAGGCCGCAAAAGCAGAAGTTTTTTGATGAGGTATTAAAATCAGAGGTGGGGATTGTTATCAATGATTGGATGGGTTTGAGCGATATAGTGGTCGGGCCGTATTGCCAGTGGGAAGCGTATCGTTATGGCAATCCAAAAATTCAAAATCAGACGATAGGGCTAGGAATACGTTTTAATTTTGACTTAGAGGGAAATATTAGCTGTAAGTCTGATATCCGGGGAAGCGTTTCGTCAAAAAGAGAAGTTGTTGATGGGAAGTCGACGATTGAGTCCATGGACATAATTGGGACTTTTGATAGGCTTTTAGGTTTCATGGATGATTATTTATTGCTTATTGATACAGAGGCTAAGTATTTGGAAGAAGGCAGGTTAAGTCCTGAGTTGGAGAAGAAGCTTAAAGAAATCGGTGTTCAGGCGAAATATATTTCATTTTTGGCGAAGTTCGTCGAAGACTATAAATTGCAGCCAGAGGTTCGAAATACTTTTGATGATTTTGCCGCTCGGATAAAAACAATAGGTGAGTTGATCGCCAGGGCGCTCAAAGGAGATGCAGCGGCTTTGGATGAGCTGGCTTTAAAGTCAGGAAAGCTAAAAGAATTAGTGTCTTCATTTGATACAGAAATTGTTCCAGGGATTACTGTCCGAGGTGTCATGCAATCGTCCGAAGAGGTTGCTATGAATTTTCTTGTGTATCAAATCAAGGGGGCTCTTGCACGTGATGGTTACAGATGGGCTTTGGGTGATGTAATGGAAATAACGGCTTCGGATATTGCGCTGAATTGGACGATTGCTGAGCTAATGAAAATGAAACGCTTGCCGCCTGTGACGCGCGAAGATGTCGTGGAGTTGTTTTTCGTTCTTTTAAAAGACAAAAAAGACGACTATAAACCGGCTTTGCTTGAATTTTTTAAAAGCATTGCTAATTATAAAGAAGATTTTGATAATTTGCTTAATTCTTTGCCCAAAGAAGTTACGGATGAGGATAAGGCCAAGTTAAAAAGTTTCTTTGAAAGGCTGAGCAATGGGGATGATGTAGAAATTCTTGACGAGTTGTCTGAGAAACTTATTCGTCTTGCGCTTAATACTGATGGCGGTCAAGAAGCTGCCCAGCTTATAGCGGATCAATTTAATGAATTGGTATTAAAGCTGCGTGATGATTTAATACAAAATTCCATACTTTTTGTTTTGCCTGAACACAGCGACAGTCTTGGCGTAAGGCATCCGGCTGAAGTCGGTTTTGACCGTGACGCAGCCCGCATGCGAAAGAAATCGGATGAGTATTTCAAAAATAAAAAACGCGTCGAGAGTCCATTCAAAAATACACCTGATGATTCATCGAGTTCTCCGATTGACAAAGTTGCATTTCTTAATATAAGAAGGATACCAAAAATAGTTGAGGCGTGGGGTTTGAGTAGTTTGCCAAGCGGTGAGTCTCTATGTTTAGGGCAACCATGTTTTGGTTACGGGATTGTAAAGCTGGATACGGTTTTAGGCATAGAAGACTTTTTTGCATTATTGGAAAAAGGGGATATTAAGATAGGTATGTGGTCAAATATTCCGTGCAAGGTTTACAGGAATAATATAGAGATAGTTAAGGTGTATCAATTTGCAGGAAATTCTAATCATGCCAAATCTGTTTGGAGCAGGCCAGCCTGGCACCCGGAAATAAAAGGAGGCCCTTATAGTAATTATAATGGCGAAGTCGGAGATGCTTTTAATTTAGAGCTTTCTATTGAGCCACTTGAGGCCGGAATTTTTGAATTTGCCACGTATTTTTATACCTCTCAAGATGAGACTAAACATTGGACTACTGCAGGGTTTGGGGAAAATGAAAAAATACATGTAGTGGACTTTTCTCTTCTTGAGCAGGCAGAAAGAATTACCAAGGTTGCCGTTGATTTAGTTACTTTCATATTTGAAGAGCTGTATTCCGATAAGAATGAAAACAAGGGCGCTCTTGATGAAACAACAAGAAGTTTAATGGAAGAGTATGCCAAAATAGGTGATTTTGGAAAAATTCAAGAATTTATCTCAGCGCATTTTTATGGGATCAAAGATTTTCTTAAAGGCAGAAAACAAAAGGACAGTCTTGAGGATTCGGAATTTGTGGAGAGGGTTTATATATTGACTCAATTGCGGCAGGATTTCTTGCGCTTGAAGGAGGGGTTTGATAGGGGTGCTAAGAAAGCAAAGATATCCAGAGCCGTAGAAATGAAGAGGAAAAACGTAATATATTTAAGGAGAAGCAGTTCGGTTTTATCCAGTTCGCCGGTGAAAGATGAAGGCCGCAGGCTACGGGCTGCAGGTTACGGGTTAAAATCTTTAAGCCAGAGGCCAGAAGCTAGCAGTTTGCAGCTAGATAATTCCAGCTCTCCGATTAGGTCATATCTCTCAGCTCTTTTAAAAGACTTAAAACATGAATATGAAAGGACCAATTCTTTCCTTAGGCATGTTAAAAAAGCTGGTATAAGGGGCATAGCATTAAGTGTTCTTGTTTTTATTATTTGTTGCTTGATTTCATTTATTATGAAACGAGGAAATAATAAAAAGCCTGTACATCAAAAAAAAGGCGTCCTAAAGAAAAAGGAAGATAGTGGTGCTGAGAAGGATATTTCCAGCTCGCCGGTGGAGTCCGAAGAGAAAAGTCTTGATGAAGTTGAATGTTTGGCAATTATCAGGGAGGCGTCCAGGCTTTTAGAGGATGCCGGAGCTTACAGTGTTAGCAAGGATATTTTTGACCAATATGTTACGAATAAGTTATGGCTGCGAATAAAAGAGCTTTATTTCACAGGAGGTAGCAGAGATGCTTATTATCAGGATCTTACACATAGCATTATTTGTCATACCGGTAGTTATTTTACACCGTCGATGAGTAAGGAAAATTCTAATTTAAAGTATGCCGTATTGGCATGGACGCAGCGAATTCCTTTACGAAGTCTAGAAGGAACAAGGATATCGGTTTATCTTGGGATATTGGAGTTGCTTTGGATTCTAAAGCGAACGTCTGTGAATATGGATGCAGGAGGGTACTTGCAGTGGAAGACAAGAGGTGTGTTTTTCATGTATTTGCTTAAAAAATTTCCCGTGTTTGTCGTTGGGGATATAATTGAGAAAGCATCTTATTTTGGCGAGGTCGAAATTATCAAAGCGTGGCTGACGGAACAAATAGAAGAGCGGATTAATAATGTCGAGGCTGGTATTATTCCTGGCAGTGTCATTAAGCCGTATATTCTATTATTCCAGCAGCAAGTGAAGGTAGGACTTAAGAAGATTAACAGCATCGAGGATGTTATGGAATCAGAGCAATTACAGATTGCTGCTTTTGCGCTTAAATTGTCTATGTCTGGGTTTGTAACACGCCAAGTTATTTCTCAAATCAAAAATGATCTGTTCGGCATATTTTCATTTCAGGAAAATTTCAACGCTATCAAGAGTATTGGAAAAGACGTTTTGTATATGTTAATGAAATTGCCTGGCGGTATTCATATTATTCGGGTGATGCACAAGGAAGCATATGATAATAAGGAAAGGCTATATTACGTCTTACAAACAAGAGACCTGCCGTTTAATTGCCGAGCCGAATATGTTGTTAGCCGGAAAAAAGAAATAAAAGAATTAGCACGTCAAGTCCAGAGAAATATACAATTACGCCTTCAAGAGTTCACCCCGTATAAGCCTGTCCGGTCGCTGCCTGTGGATTTTGACAAGGATTTAAGTCCGAATGATCCTCTTTGGGAAGAATTTGTTTTAACCCTTAAACGATGGAGTTCTGAGGTAGTAATTGATTTTCAGACACACGCGGTTATATCTTTCATGGTGAAAGGGCCAAACATAGGTCATGCCGCAGTTACGGCGCATATTCATAAGGACGAAGAAGGCATGCCAGGAAGTATTTTTAGCGATATTCGGTCAATTTCGATTAACAGTAAGCATTATGGGACAGAGCGTGTCGGAGACGCATATGTTTTATTAAGGAGAACAAGAGGTATTGAAATTAAGCCTTATTCGTATATGAGAGAAAACAGTCTCCCGTCTTCTTTTTGGTCAAAAAGCGGCCAAGGCTATGAAATTGTTGACGATTATCCGTTTCGTGCGCTTGCTAAGGATATTGCAGAATGGGTAGAGCGATTGATATCCGAGGGAGATAAGGAAGCAAAAAGAGCGGTTAAGGTTTTGGATCCGGCCTGTAGCAAAGGGTTAAGGCTTATTCAGATTAAAGAAATTGCTATGTCGCAAGGCTTAAATGTTGAAGTGTTCGGTTCAGATATTAATCGTGATATGGTTGCCGTTGCCAGAGAAAATTTTATAAAAGCTGGTATTCCCGAAGGACATATTGTGCAAGTTGATGCAATGCAGCTTAAGGAGAAATTAGAAGGCGGGTTGTACGACATAGTAGTATTGGAAGGGCTCTTGTGTGCTGCAACATTGTCATTTGGGACCGCGGATAAAGTTCTTGATGAAGTTTATCATATGGTGCGTCCCGGGGGGCATCTTATAGTAACGCAGTTACCTTTGTTGCGTTTTACAGGTGCTCATTATGAAGCAAGGGGCTGGAAGGTTTTGTATCGTTTGAAGCCAGATGGTTTATTGCCGTTTTATGTTCTGGAAAAGCCGGTTAAAGCCGAGGAAATCGTGCGCGATCTCCTTAATTATTTTAACGGTCTGACTATGGAAAGACTTTTGGAATATTCCACTCCGCAACAGATGAGGCATGCCCTGGAGCGTGATGCTTGGCGTGTCGCCGATCTCATTGGTTCATTGATTGAGAACAGGATTAGCCTAGATAAGGGCTCTATCGATTTGATTTCAGAGGCTGTTAAGTGCAGCGTTTTATCTGATAAAAATATAGCCAATTTTATTATTCGTTCCAGCTCACCGGTGATTGAAAAGTCACAAGGTCACAAGGTCACAAGGTCACAAGGTCAAAAAGTCGCAAAGCCGCAAGTTGAATGTAAAAAGTTGCCGGTTAGTCAGTCAGCCGGCTTGGATTTTAACCGGCAAACCGGCAAACCGGAAAACCGGTTAACTGCCGGCAAGGCCAGCACCAGCTCGCCGGTGGATGGGGTGCAGGGGGCGCGGCTTATATTTATCTCGAGAATTTCTCTGACGCCTGTAGTAGGCATAGAATTTGCTGGGAATCTTGATATTGAGATATGTTCTTTACCGCGCTACTCTGATTTCTCATCATTAAGTAAGATGGATATACAGACATTGATCACAAATCTTGTGAAAGAAGAAGAATTTATAAAAGAGAGTATTATCCGCGTTGGATCAGGCAAGGTTGTTAAGGGCGATTCTATCGTTAGAATCAAATTTACTTATCTCGACGGCAGCATGGCTGAGATGATATTCGCAGTTGAAGTCGGCTTAAATGAGGGCGGCCGCGTTAGTAAATTCATTGTTTCTATTGGACAAGGATTTTGGGGAACGGATGATGTTGAAGGTGGAGAAAAGCAAGACAATCCTGTCCATAGAAATTTTATGAACCTGGCGAGGTTGTATGAACTTGATAGTTCTGATGTTGTTAAGCCAGGGGTGGCGGCATTTGTTAGATCGGAAAGGTATGGAGAAGAGATAGAAATTCCGGTTTTTAGTATGCAGTATATGGAAGAATACAATGGGCTTAAGGAGATTGATACTGATTTTTTTGAACTTGTAAGAAAAGAGACTTTTTATGGATTTAGTCTTAAAGATATCGCGAGGATTTTGACCAAATACTTTATTAAGACAGAAGGAGATGCTGTAAATATTATGGCGGCTAGGGGTGATTTTATGAGGAGTAGAATAAGCGGACATGTCATTCTGACCGCTGCCATGGATTTGATTAAACAGCCTCCTACTCAGTTTATTCATAATATGTTTCTTGAATTGCAAAATCCTGTATTTTCCAATCAGGAAAGCGTTAGAGATATTTTGTTTGGCGTCCATCAGGCACTGATTGAAGAGATGGGCGATTCTTCAGGGAGTGAGGTTTTGTCGAGTTGGTTGAGGGAATATCACGAGAGATATATTTCAGAAGACGCCAAATTCATGCCTGGTGTTGTTCAGGCATTAGCAGAAATAAGGAGTAATCTAGCAGACGTCTCTCATACTTCGCTTCGCTCCAGTTCGCCGATTAGCATATGGCTCGGGCTGCTTAAAAATCGTTTTATTCCATCATTACGGGAATTTCGTGTTTCTTCCTTGAGTCGCCTGAATAGATTTCAAGAAAAGGTTTATAAGCAATTAGAAGGTTATAAGAAGAAAAATCCATCAAAGAAATATCCTGCGGTATTGGATGGGAAATTTAGTAACAGAAAACCTTATTATTTAGATTCTATAACAACCTACTATGGCGCAAGGCCTGTTGTCTATGATGTCTGGTTGGAATCTTTTGATCTTTTCGAAGAGTCTTCGTTTTATCTACATGTGACTCCTGTTATTGAAGGCCATTCTTTTTCAGATTTTCATCCTAACCACTGGCGAGGGTATTTTCCTGAAGCCGCCGGACGATTTTATATTAGATTTGAGGCTGACCCAGATCGATATAAACCATTGTTGCGTGCTTGGGAGATCCAGGCAGGTAAATCATTTTATCGCTTATCAGCATTCCATCAGCGACTTTTTAGTGGGTGGGTTTTGGCAGGAATATTTGGTTTTTGCCGTCTTGCTCAAATATTGGGTTTCGACACAGTTTATGCTTCGACGATAGATGCTGTTTGCAGCGGAGACAATAGGTATAGAAGGAAGTATAATTTGGCCCCGTATTATAAGACTTTTTTTAGGGGTTGGGAGGATGTGTCTTTAAGTATGTTTGATTTAAGGAAGATGAGTGTTATTGGTCATGAGCGGCTTTGGCGTCAAAAAGTTGGAATTGCCATGAAACTGTTGCAAGATTTATCTATTAGGCCTTTTTTGGAAGAAGCTCTGCCGGCTGGAGAGTGGCCTTTGGCTTTAGAGGGTTTGCAAAAAATAGCGCAAACGATTTGTCTAAAATTGAGATTTGATGAAAAATTTATCGATAGCAGTGAATTAAGCGCCAGGCTCCGGCTATTGAGTTATGCTCATCAGGGAAGAACGTGGCGGTATATGCCTATGGTGCTTTCTATTGATCCTGAAAAGCCGTTTTATTTCTTTAGCGTAGAGTTGCCGCCGAAATTTCATGGCGAATATTATGTTGAATATAGTTTAAACGCAGGCAAGTCGTGGAAAGAAGTCTTTGGGAATACCAGGGTAAGATCATGGGATGGAGAAAAAGAGATTCGTCCGATGAAGGGGCAGCAGCTAAGTATTTCATTTATACTTAATGTTGATCCAAGTCAAATCACGGCTCCTCAAAAGCAGTTGTTGGTACGGCTATGGGGGAGGGATGACTCAAAATCGGGACAAAAGATGTGGCGTTATTACTGGGCGCGTTTAATTGATTACAATGTAGAAGGAATAGCGAAGTTTGTAGTTTTGCCACATAAATCATTCTTTGGCGAAGGGACAATGCAATACAGCACTAATGGAGGGAAAGACTGGTATTGGGCAAATATGGGTTATGGTGACAACATGAGAGTTCTGCCAGCGCAAGATAATCAGGCTCAGTCAGAGCGGTTTGTTTCTTTCAGCTCGCCGGTGGGTATTAGTCCACAGTCCACGGTTCACAGACCACGGAAAAAATATAATTCATCGACCATTGACCCTCGACTATCGACGGGCGAAGCCTCGCCGCAGGCGGGCTCGCCGGTTGTTTTAGTTAGCCGGTTGTCGGTTAACCAGTTAACTGTTGATAAGGCCAGCACCAGCTCGTCGGTTCAATATTCAAGCGATTATGCATTGCAGATTTTTTTAAGAGAAAGAAAACTACGAGATTCACAGGAGCGTTTGAACAGAATTTTAAAACCCAGGGAAGGAGGTGGAATCAAGAGTTTAAAGATAAGTTTTTCTGGATTAAATCCAATAAAAGTTCGATAATAATGGAAGGAGGTGGGTTATGGCAAAAGCGAAAAGAAAAAATCTTGAGATTCTGAAAGATACCGGTTATGAGAATGACAAGAGAGTATTCTCTCGTTTTGCTGTGGACAATCTTCCCATGAGGTTTAAAGACCTTAAAATCGGCCAGAGAGGTTCTGCTGTGTGTCATGATATTAGCGGCAGCGGCGCGGGGATCGATTGTTCGCAAGAGATTAAACCACGTACGCCTTTGGAGATGTGGTTTGATTTGCCTGATGGTTTTGAGCCGATGCATCTTTTAGGTAAAGTGGCTTGGAGCCAATCATTGGGCGATGCATGGAAGTTGGGAGTTTCTTTTGACAAAGCTCGTTTTATGAGTATGGCAAGATTGTTGAAAGTTGTTGAGTAAGAGCTGGGGGAAGGGTCTAACCTAGAAAGGGTAGGGGCTAAGGCAGAGAAATTGTATTGCTCCATATCTTCTTTTGGAATAACATTAAGGAGGGAAGATCTGGAGTTAATTCCTGTAAAAATACAGTAATTAAGAGTTCACTCGTTCACCATTGAAACATTGGTGAACTCATGAACAAAATCAAGGAGGTTTCCTATGGAAGAGGATCGAAGAGGCGCTATTCGTTGGCAAGTTTCTTTACCTGTTCGCTATTACAGCCACTTGAGACCGAATGAGGGGTGCAGTCATACGCAGGATTTAAGTACACTTGGAGCGAAGCTTGCCATGGTCGAGAAACACAGAGTCGGTGATCAGTTGTCGTTGGTTTTGGATATTCCTGATCAAGGAAATGGACCCGTATGTTTTGATGCCAATGTTGTTTGGCAACGTGAATTAGATGGTTTAGAGCAGGACTGTAAGTATATGACAGGAATTGAATTTAGGAGAATTCGAGATTGTCATAAAAAAAGCATCTTAGGGCATGTGTCTAAGAATTTTCCTAATCAGTTCGTAGCGAAATGGTGGGAGGGAATTTCTTAATTCGTAAAGATGGAATTTATTTAAGCATAAAGATTGTCTATACCATACAAGACAATATCAGGTAAGTAAAATAGCCACAAAACAAGAGCTTTTTTGTATCAAAAAAGAGCTCTTTTGCCGCTATAGTCCTCAGCTTAATTTATTTATTATTATGCTTGATTATATTAGGGCATTATGTTAAACTTTTTAAACTATTTTCATCCGCCATTAAATCTTTGGCGGACTTCACTTTATAGATTTTATCATAAGAATTAAAAAGTTCAATTTGCGCAGATAGCTTACGTCACAAAATCGTTCCCTGCCTACCGGCAGGCATAAGTTATGCGCTCATTAAAGGAGCAAAAAATTAAATGAAGTACGGACATTTTTCCGCAGACGGTCGCGAATTTATCATCAATGATCCCTTGACCCCCACCCCGTGGATCAATTATTTAACAAACGAAAAATATTGCGCTGTTATTTCACAGACTGCCGGCGGTTATAGCTTTTATAAGGATTGCCGTACAGACAGGATCCTGCGATGGGCGCCTGATAATAAAAATTTTGACAGGCCTGGCCGATATATTTATGTCAGGGAACAGGCAACAGGCAACAGGCAACAGAAAAAAACAAAAATCTGGTCGTTGACGTATCAGCCGCTTAGAACCAAGCTTGATTCTTTTGAATGTCGTCATGGTTTCGGTTATACGACCATAACTTCTAAATACAATGGCATTAAATCCAACATGACTTACTTCGTTCCCGTCGACGATGATTGTGAATTATGGCTCGTCACTCTTTCCAATGAAACCAATAAAGAAAAAAAATTAGAACTTTATCCTTATATCGAGTGGCTTGTGGGTGATTATCAGGAAGAGTTGCGGTATCGTAATATCATGAATCTCTACAATAAGATGTGGTTTGATGAGACCCATGAAATTATTTTTGGTTGGAAGACGGCTTTCTGGCAGGGAATGAATATTAAAGAATTTAAGAATTATTCATTTTTTGCGACTAGCCTTGATGTGAAAGGTTATGCTACCCGTAAGACAGAATTTTTAGGCCGTTATAACACGGAAGAAAAACCTGAGGCGATCCTTGAGGGTACGTTTAAAAATACCCCTCTTTGTTCGGGAGAAGACGGAATCGGATGTTTTAAGCATGTCGTGAAACTTGGGGCCAAGCAGACAAAAGAATTTGTCGTTATCTTAGGTTCTACTGAAGGCCAGGCGCACGCGACGAAACTCGTTGAGAAATACAGGGATTTGGCTCATGTGAAAAAAGCCCTCAAGGAAACGAAAGAGCTTTGGCTTAATCGTTTAGAAGGTAATGTTGTTGTTAAAACGCCTGATAGCGATTTTGATACAATGATAAATCTTTGGGTGAAGTATCAGGTTTATATCTGTAATCTTTGGTCGCGCTCACCGTCATTCTATCATGAAGGTTCTGGCGGCCGTGGTTATCGTGATTCGGCACAAGATTCAGAGTCTATTGTTGTTTTAAATCCCGAACTAACGCGTAAAAGAATTTTACAGTTGGCGTCTCTCATCAGGAAAGATGGGACTTCGGCACCGGGTTGGTCTGATACGACCGGCCCTGCGACGCATCGCCCTAATAAAGATCATCAGATCTGGCTCACTGCAACGGTGCGGGCTTATATTCAGGAAACAGGCGACAAGGATATCTTAAAAGAATACGTGCCCTATTTAAAAGATAAATGGCTGGGAGGATGGGAGATTGATCATACGCATAAAGGCGGAGCGACATCTGATGGAGAAGGCACGATTTTAGAGCATTTGGAAAAAAATCTCGATTTTTGTTTTAATGACGTCGGTGCGCATGGGTTGCCTAAGATCGGCCACGCGGATTGGAATGATGCTATTGACGCCGCCGGCAAACGCCATAAGGGCGAGAGCGTTTGGTTGGCTCAGGCGTTGGTGCGTTCCCAGAAATATTTTTCTGAACTCGCTGAATTAATGGGCGAGAAAGAAAAGGCTAAGGAGTTTTTGAATAAAGCAAAAACCATGAGTGAACGCGTCAATGGGGTGGCATGGGACGGAGATTGGTATACGCGTGGTTTTACGGACGATGGCATTCCTTATGGTGTTAAAGCGTATGACGAAGGCAAAATTTATATCATGAGTCAGGCGTGGTCTATCCTTGCCGGGATCGCCGAAGGCGAGCGCTTGCAGAAAGTTTTAAAGTCCTGCGATAAATATTTAGACGGTCCTCATGGCCTTGCGATGTTCTATCCGGCTTTTACGAAATTTCGACCGGAGTTAGGCCGTATCAGCATGTTTTCCGAAGGGACGAAAGAGAATGCGGCTGTGTTTTGCCATGCCGCGCATTTTCTTATCGTTGCTTATTGTATGGCGGGTCGTGGCAATAAGGCGTATGAATCGCTGGTGAAAATCATGCCTAATAAACAGAAAAATTATGATCTTTATAAAGCAGAGCCTTATGTGTATGCGGAATATCTTGTGGGTCCTGAGAATCCTTATCGTTACGGCGAAGGGCAATTCACATGGATTACAGGAACTTCAGGATGGGCTTTTATGGCGGCAACGGAGTGGATTTTAGGAGCTCGTCGGGATTATGAGGGATTACGCATTGATCCTTGCATTCCGTCAAGTTGGAAAAAGTGTTCTATCCGTCGGCCTTTTCGTGGAGACGTTTACGAGATTGAAATAGAAAATCCCAACGGCGTTGAGAAAGGTGTGCGTGAACTTTATTGTGACGGAAAGCGTCTTCAGGGCAATCTGGTCAAGGTTGTCGGAGACGGCAAGACACATAAGGTGCGCGTTGTTTTAGGATAATTCAAAAACAGGAGCTAATATGTTTAAATTCCAATTATCAAAATTCAAATCCCAAATAAATTCCAATTTAAAATTTCCAAATAAATTGTTGAATTATTTGAAATTTGGGTTTTGTCATTTATTTGTTATTTGGATTTTGTCATTTGTTGTTTTGTTAAATGGTTGTGGTTCGAAATGTGCAACAGGCACATCTCCGTCTAAGGCCAAGAAGATTGTCGTCTGGCATTGGATGACAGATCGTGATGAGGCTTTTCAGGAATTGGCTAAACAGTATGAGGCGAGGACCGGCATTGAGGTGGCGCTTGAACTCTATGCGCCTTCGGATGCTTATTCTCAAAAGGTAAGGGCTTCAGCTCAGGCGCTTGCGCTTCCTGATATTTTTGGTCTCTTGGGGGAGAAAAGGGATTTTGCTGCTTTTATTAAAGCCGGTCATGTCGCATCTTTGACAGAAGAAATGAACGCTGATTTTGGGGCGTGGAAAAATATGCTCTTTGAAAAAGCGCTGGCTGTTAACGAATTTAAAGAAAATAATGAATATGGAGTTACCGCCGGAATTTATGGCGCACCCATTGACGTCATGAATATTCAAATGCTTTACAATAAGGCTTTATTTAAAAAAGCCGGATTAGACCCTGAAAAGCCTCCTGTAGATTGGGAAAGTTTCGTAGATGCCTGTACTAAGTTAAATGCCGCCGGTATCCAGGGCTTGGTGAGCGGTTGGGGTGAAGTCTGGATGATTGATTGCCTGGCTTCAAATTTTGCTTTTAATGTGATGGGGCCTGAGAAAGTTTTTGCGACACTAAGAGGAGAAGTGCCGTATTCGGATTCGCAATGGATCAAAGTTTTTTCATTGTTTAAGGAGATGGCGGATAAAAAAATGCTGGCGAGTGGTATTGTTACCATGGTTAATAAAAGCGCTGAGCAGTCTTTTGCCAATGAGCGCGCCGCTTTTGCGTTCAACGGTTCATGGTGCGTGAATGTCTATCATGGTATGAATCCAGGTTTGGATTATGGCGTTATGCTGCCTCCGAAAATCAATCCATCGAACCCTGTATATATCTGGGGAGGGGCAGGATCTTCGTTCTTGGTTAATGATCGCTCTTCGGTGAAGAGCGAAGCGATTGAATTTTTAAAATGGTTGACCTCGCCGGAACAGCAGGCTTTTTTAGCAGAAAAAACGCGCAATCTTCCGTCTAATAAAAAAGCGTTGGCAAAGATATCGGCATTATTGGCTGATTTTTCCAAAGGGATGGAGAATGTAACGCATCCCAACGTCTGGCCGGTGAATGAGCTGCCTAAAGTTATCGAGCGTTTTGATAAAGGGATCCAGTCGATTATTATCGGTGAAAAAACACCCGAAGAATTGGGTGCGGAGTTGACGAAGTTAAAAGCTGATGAGATGGCGAAGAAGAAATAAACCGGGCAGCAGGTAACAGGTAACAGGTAACAGGTAACAGGTAACAGGTAACAGGTAACAG
>JAGVOQ010000045.1 GCA_020052645.1 Candidatus Omnitrophota bacterium | reverse complement strand
TCCAAAAAAGCATAACAAGCCGAAAGAATAGCCTCAAGAGAATATATGCGTGAATCAATTTTTAAGATCCGCATGAGCCGTCTCCGCTTGAACTTACTGAATTAGGACAAACTCTGCAACAAGTAAAAACACCGGCTTTTGCAAAAGAATAAGGAGCAGAATATGATGTTTCTGAATATGCGTCATCAACCACCTGACCAGGCACTGTCACATGATATCCATCAGGACATAAAGTATCACCACTCGTTACAGTATAACTCCTTCTAACGCAGGTATTAGACGTTCCATTAACCTGAAAGTTTGAAGTCGGAGCACCATATACGTTGATCCCCAATTTGCTTACGTTTAAACTACTTACATGTGTTACGTTTTGGTCCATATCCACCCAAAGTTCAGTGTGTTCAAACGGGACTTCATCAACAATATAAAAACCCCGAGGATTTACTCCAAAACCGATAAGCGCATTAGCATTAGGAAATGTAATAGAAACATTTTCATTAGCTGAAGCAGGCGTAGCATTGAGCCTGATTATTTCCGCCCAAGAACCAACCTGATTGCCAAAATAAGGATAATTCGGCGGGTTCAAAGGCGACCAGACAATATCCAAAGTGCTGGTCGCGTTGTAATGACCAATAGCAGCTCTTCCAAAAACGATCATGCTCGTGTTCTCATCGATAGTATCCGGGCAACCAGAACCCCAACAATATTGGGTCGTATTAGCAAATTCCTGGCCAACTGAAAAATAGACTGATTTTAATTGACTATAGATACCAAAGGGTGCGGGATAATAACTGGTGAAAATAACTTCCTCTTCTGCAAAACACATAAAAACTGTTAGAGAAAAAACAAAAAAAATAACAAAATTCAGGAAATTCTGTTTAATCTTTTTTTTCATATTGACTTTCTTGCTACCTCTTTTATTTTATAGTATACCATAAAAAAATCAATACTTTTTTACAATAAAATTATATAAACACTGGGGTTACGCCATTTTAAAGAATAGCTGTTGCCATCCAATAACCATGGACATTGCAATGCTCCACAACAGTTAATTCACCGCTTGTTCTTTTTAAATGCAGCGCAGCTGCAGGATTCAAGCGTTCAGGCGTTAAATGAACCCTTGAAAGAAAAGTTGTATCCAGATAAAAATCAATAAAAGTGATGTGGTGTTCTTTAAGCATGGGGTGTTCCGCCTCTCCTATCTTCGCATGGACATCAACACAGCCACCTGACACAAGATCACATTTTTTCACAATCACGATCTTCGGAATATGCTTTGCTTCAGCCTCACCTTTTCCCTGGGATGACCCGGGTTTTTGAATGATATCCGGCTTCTCTACAAAACTTGTTTTTGGCGCTCCACAAACCGGACAAAATCCAGGGGCTTCGTTAAATGCGATATGTCCGCAAACCTTACACAGAAAAGTTTTCATCTTAGCCTCCTTCGTTTTGAATCGTTTAAGGTAATTTTTCCTAACAAAACGAATCCCGAAGTTTACTCTAAAATTTCTTACCCCGATTGCGATGGGTAAAAAATTTTAGTGTGCCTAAACAAGGGACACTTTCTTTAACAAATTCAGAGAAACTCCATAAAAAATTCAAAACCCAATCTTCCTATATCCTTAAAGCCTGTCCGTTAATTGTTTTAATGACTTCGTTTACAGGCAAAGCTAACAAATCTTCCAATGACAGGGGGAGCACCATAGACCAGTTTTTTCCACTCATAGTGCCGGGAAAATTAATCCTCAGCTCCCAAGGATCAAAGTCAAACAAATCATCCAATGTCAGCCAATCATGCAAGAGCTGAATACTAAAAATCGATGCGCTGGAATTTACTTTTTCTAAAACACGTTTTACAAAAAGAGGAGTAAATTCATCTTCGGCGACATCCTTAAACCCAAGAAAATTTAAAAATTTATTCTTTTCGTCATAAGAACCTTTGTAGAGATCTAGTAAGTCCTTACACGATGATTCGCTAAGCCCCAGGCGATCCAACAGAACTCCTGTATTCAAAACATCCTTCTTCCAACGCAATCTTCCATGGTTCGAATGATCAAAATCAAATAGCCTTCTTGAAACAGACTCAAATGAAATATTTTTTTCCTGGCATTTCCGTTTAAAAAGTTCCTCATCGACAGTTCCGGCCTCCACCTTCCACCAAGCGCCCAAACCGCTTAAATCGTGCGTGGCAATGGTTGAGACGGAATTCTTTCGGTAACCAGAAGGGTCTTTAAAATCAAAACTTTTATCCCAATCCCTCATCCAGCGCTGAACATCAATGCCTGGAATACCGAACTCCGACAAAACTTTGTACGAACAAGGCGGAACAGTCCCTAAATCTTCCGCGCAAGCCAACATCTGGCTGTTCTTGATCATAACGGTTAAAAGGTCAAGGCCGTGTGCTTCCCAGCAATGTTCATCTTTGGGAACAAAAAAACCATGCAACCCACCCAACTCTAAAGGCTCTGACAGAGGGATCGTCCATAACCTAAAAATCCCAACTGAGTGATCGATGCGATATAAATCGTAGAAATTCTCGGCGTATCTCAACTTCTCAATCGTATAATCGTAATGATTTCTGGCGATATGCTCCCAATGATATGGGGGCATGCCCCACCTTTGTCCTTTAGAAAAAAGCATGTCCGAAGGCGCCCCTGCTGCTTCATCAAGCCTGAAATAATTCTGATGCGCCCATACGTCAGCGCTGTCACGAGAGACCAAAAATGGTAAATCCCCCATTAAAAATATTTTTTTTTCAGCTGCATATTTCTTAATCCCAACGAATTGTTCATAAAGCTGCCACTGCAGCCACTCATGGAAAAGAATATTCATGCGATATTTTTCATTTAAAACATTTAAACTCCGGCCCTCTCGATTCTTGTATTCTATAGGCCATTCTTCCCAGGGTTTTTCCTGATGAAGTTCTTTGAGTACTTTATAGAGACAATAATCTTTGAGCCAGAATGAATGTTGTTTGACAAAATTTTCAAATGAATGATTTCTTTCGAAAGCTTGAGCCTGAAAAATTTTCCACAAAAGACTCAGTTTTTCCGATTTTATTTTATAGTTAACTCTTGGTACGCCTGTGGGAAAATTTTTCTTTAAATCATTCAGGTCTTTTAAAAAAGGAACCTCATCGACGTCTTTAAGATTAGAAAGAGATAGATACATGGGTTCAAGCGCAAACGTACTCGAAGCATCATAGGGCATAAAATTAAAACCAATATCATTCATGGGAAGAAGCTGAATGATGCTCATGCCTGTTGCCTGACACCAATCAACGAGATATTTTAAATCAAGGATATCTCCAATGCCAATGCTATCAGCTGAATAAACCGAGAAAAGCGGAACTGCAACGCCAGCGCGCCTCTGAATACCGATGCGCTTCCATTGAGAGGACGAAAACGTCCTTAAGAATTCTTCATACATAATTTTAATTCCCTTTTAAAAAACGTTTAATAACTTATCTTTTAAAAATAGAAAAAAGAGGGCAGCAAACCAGGCTGCCCTCTTATTCTATTTCAACTTAGGTATTTTTTAAACACCTTTTTTCACAAGGTATTCGCACAAATCCACAACGCGCGAAGAATATCCCCATTCATTATCATACCAGGCCAGTATCTTGACAAAATCATCCTGCATAACCTTAGTGCTCTTGGCATCTACGATAGAGCTTAAGGCGCAATGATTGAAATCAACGGACACAACAGGATCTTCGGTATAACCCAAAATACCCTTCATTGTCGTCTCCGAAGCTTTCTTAAGTGCTGCGTTGATTTCCTCAATCGTCGCTTTTTTTGCCAACTGAACCGTTAAATCAACAACAGAAACATTCGCACACGGCACGCGCATAGAAAAACCATCCAACTTACCTTTAAGTTCAGGAATAACGAGCGAGATAGCCTTGGCAGCTCCAGTTGATGTTGGAATCATGGAAAGGGCCGCAGCACGAGACCTTCTTAAATCAGAATGCGCCTGATCCTGAACTCTCTGATCATTGGTATACGCGTGGATCGTCGTCATCAGACCCTTCACAATGCCCCAGTTATCATTTATGACCTTAGCTACAGGTGCTAAACAATTCGTGGTGCAGGACGCGTTCGAAATCACCGTATGATTCTTAGGATCATATTTTTCTTCATTAACTCCCATAACAATCGTCAAATCTTCACCTTCAGCAGGAGCAGAAATAATAACTTTCTTTGCCCCGCCTTTAGTGATATGGTTTTCAGCGCCCTTAACTTCTTTACCCTTCTTATTAACGCCGTCTTTTTTTATCGTGAAAAGTCCTGTGGACTCAACAACAATATCAACGCCGAGCGACTTCCAAGGTAATTCTGCTGGGTCTCTCTTTGCGAACACTTTGATAACCTTACCATCAACGGTAATTTCATCGTCCGCTGTTGCCTTAACATCACCCTTAAACGGGCCATGCACAGAATCATACTTAAATAAATAGGCGTTTGTTATAGAATCAGTGATATCATTGATCGCCACTAATTCTATGCTTGAATTTTTTCTTTCCAGAATAGCCCGTGCCACCAACCGGCCAATCCTCCCAAAACCGTTAATACCAACTTTCACTGCCATGATAACTCCTCCTTTTAATGAGCAGACACTTTACAGAGTGATAACGAATGTAAAGTGTAGCGTACGTTTTTCATTTGTATTAAGCGTCTGCGAATTAATCCTTGACACGAATATAGGTATTTTTACCCGTTTGTGTCAAGGATAAATGCGGACAGATGATTAACGTTCGCCGCCACTTCTTGAGCGGCTCC
>JAGVOQ010000011.1 GCA_020052645.1 Candidatus Omnitrophota bacterium | reverse complement strand
GGCGGTGGTGGCGGCGGTGGCGGCGGCGGCAGTGGTGGCGGTGGTGGTGGTTCTTCAGGAGGAGGCTCTTCTGGCGGTGGCTCTAGTGGGGATGGATCTTCAGGGGGTGGTTCTTCAGGCGGCTCCGGTGGCGGTGGCTCATCTGCAGCTTCTTTTCTTATTGTGTCAGCTCCGGAAATTCTTGAGGTATTGAAAGACACGGTGATTGGGGATTATTTTTACGACTTAATCAATGAGGAAGACGTGGGCGTTTATTATGCTACTTTAGATCCGGGCGTTCTAGGACAGTATATACCGACATGGTGGAAAGATTTTGTTCCTGACGAGCCTCTGGAAACTAATTCGATCAATTTGTCTATAGACTTGAAGGGCGATTGGTCTAAAGAGGCGATTGCGAGTGTTCTTGTTCATGAAGCCATGCACGCGGACTGGGACCATAACACCGATACATGGGTGGCGCATGCTGTCGCAGACCTGGGAGTCGCGGAATCGGAATTAAATTGGTATTATGATCCTGTGCTCGGGCAAGACGTTCTACTGGATTCCATATATCAGGAGTACCATGCTTTTGAAATCTCATGTTTGTTTTGGAAAGAGGTCAAAGGACTTCAGACGAACGCTGAATTTGATTATCTTTTAGGTCTTTACGAACAGGGGCCTGAGTATTTGTATGCGGCGATTGCTAGGACTTACGCGGGTTATGCACCTTACGCGAAAGGAATGAATCCATGACAATCCATTTTTTAAAAAAACTTTTTTGTTTTATTGCGATAGGAGTGCTTATGATAAGTTGCGCGAAAGGGACGTCTTTTGCGGTTTATAAAAATATTAAGCCGGATTTAAGTTTTGAATGGAAGATTCCGTCAGATTGGCGGCATGAAGAGTTTGGGGGTCCCGGCATGGGTTTCTGGGGGGTTGTTTTTATGGAAAAGAGTCAGGGTGCAAAAATTTATCAGGCGAATTTTGTTGTGACGGCGAAAAAGGCAGAGGCTTTTGCTCTTTCTTCACGGACCCTTGACGCGGTTGCTCTAGATGCGGAAAAAAGATGTTTAAAACTTAGTGGCGCGCGCATTTTAAAACGAAGCGTTCTCAAGGTATCCGGTGAAAAAGCTGCCTTAATCGATGTGGAGTATAAGGGGCGTACGAAAATTTACGACGCAGGGGCCGAGGACGTGATCCTTCGTGAGAGGATCGTTATTGTTGGGCGCGCAAAGACATTTTACGTTATTCGCTATATTAACGACAAGAAAAAATTCTTTTCCCAGAAGCCTCTTTTTCAGCACGCCTTAAAATCTTTTCAGTTTTTGTCTCGAGCGGATTCTTTGAAGAAGTGAGCCTGTTCAATGGCAGGCGGTTTATGAGTGTAGGCAGAAAGCTATCCGTGTTTAAGAACGTTTTATTGAAAAGATGCTTTTTTCGTGTTATTCTTAAAACAGGGGGAGAAAGCAACACAGGTCGTGTATGAGCCTGTTACCTAAAAGGATTAGAATGAATTTAGAAGACCCGAAACATGAGGGTCTTTTTTTATTTTTTTGACCTTTTTCTAGTGAGGATAAAATGTCTGACGAAAAGTTTGTAGATCCAAAGGGTGGCCAGGATGAGTCGCTGATCTCCAAGCTGCTCTATCAATTTATTGATGAAAAATACAGGCCGCTATTGGATGAATCAAGCGACCTTATGTGCATTACGGATCGGGAAGGAAGATTTATTTACATCAATAAAAAGCTCGGAGATTCTTTAGGGTATACGAAAAAAGAAATGCTGGGCATGCACATGAATGATATTGTTGCCCCGGAATCTAAAGATGAATTTAAGGAGTGCGCTAAAGATTTCCTGAAGATTGGCAAGGTCACGCTTGTGAACTTCGCTTTAAAAACGAAATATGATGGAAGGGTTTTAGGAGAGATGAGCTCTATGGCTTTTTATGACAACTATGGTAAGTACTGCGGGGCTAAAGCCGTATTTCGGGATCGAACCCAGCTTTTAGAAATGGAAAGTTTGGAGAAAAAATATGAGTCGATGCTGGAAGACGGTATCGGTTCTATGGATTCTGTCATTATTATTTTAAATAAAGACTTGAAAGTTAAATGGGCCTCAGGCAATATTCAGAAGTATTTCGGCCTGGATAAATCTGTTGTTGTCGCCGAAGACGTGCGGGAGCTTTTTAAGAATAAAATGGGTGCTTTTTTTCTGAAGCGAGATGAATTTTTGGAAAATGTGCTGTCTGCTTATGAGATGAGAGTGCCTATCATGGGATTTGAATGCGAAATTTCTTCTCCTGAATCAGGAGAGAAATATATCTTAGAGCACGTAAGCTATCCCGTCTCAACTGGAGACTTAAGCGGCGGTCGTATAGAAATTTTTCGCGATATTACTGTAAAAAAGAAATTTGAAGAAACGCTGGAATATTATTATAAAAAAATTCATGCGATCATGGAGCATGCTGTTGAGGGCATCTTGGAATTAAGGACGGATAATACAATAGAATTTATTAATCGCAGCTTCTTGGCCATGGTGGGGCATACGGAGATGGAATTATTGAATCACAACATAACTGACTTTATTGCTTTTAATGAACGCGAGAAATTGGTGGCTGTCAAGCTTATTCGTAAAGCGCGTGAGATCACTTTTATCAAAAAAGACGGTTCACCGCTTTATGCGTTGATGTCGAGCATTCCTCTTGTTTTTGGAAGCCAGCCTCCCCATGCCCTTTGCTTTATATCCGACGTTACTGAAACGCGAATCACGACGGATAAGCTTCGCGAAGCGAACCTGACGTTGAGATCTTTGAATGATTCTTTGCTCGATTTATCTTTAAGAGATGTGCGCACCGGTGTTTATAACGCGCGCTATTTGAGCGAGAGATTGTCGGAGGAAATTAAGAGGGCGAAACGTTATTTTAGGCCGTTTTCTCTGATCATGATCGATATTGATTTTTTTAAGTCAGTCAACGATACCTACGGTCATAATTTTGGCGACTTTGTTTTAAGAGGCTTTTCTGATCTTTTAAAAAAGACGGTTCGCGAAACGGATATTATTATTCGTTCAGGAGGCGAAGAGTTTGTTGTTTTTCTTTCGGATACGGATTCTTCCGGCGCTTTGACGGTTGCTCAAAAAATAATTAAAGCCGTAGAACGTGTTTCTTTCGGGGATGGTCATCAAAGTATTAATATCACAATCAGTATGGGTATTGCTTCTTATCCGGAAGTCGGGATTTCTGATGCGTCTGGTTTATTTGAAGCCGCTGATGCGGCCATGTATCAAAGCAAGGCGACAGGCCGAGACAAGATCACTGTTTTTAAAGGGACCTTTAAAGAGGAAAAGGATGCCCCGGGTAAGGGTAAAGAGGTTTCCTTTGACTATTTGCGCGAGCGGCTCAAGAATATAAATTTAAGGAACGAAGAATCCGTCTTAGAGGCAATGCGGCCTATGGTTAAGGAAGCGGATCGAAGATTGGGATATCCTCCCGAGCATCGGGAAAGGGTTTTGGAATGGGTGGAAAAGCTTGCCAAGAATTTTTTAGCTTCAGAAAAAGAGATCAAGCAGATTAAGCGCGCCGCCCTTTTGTGCAATATCGGGTTTTTGGCGTTGCCAGAAGATATTCTATTAAAAAAAGGTCCGTTGACGAAGTCCCAAAAAAAATTGATTCAGGGGCATCCTTTTAAAAGTCTGGAGATGATTCAGGATTTTGCGTTTCTAGGTCCTGAGCGCAAAGATATTCTTTCTGTCCATGAGCGTTATGACGGAAAGGGGTATCCGAAAGGATTGAAGGCCGAGAATATCCCTTTGGGTTCCAGAATTATCTCTGTGGCTGAAAGTTATGAGGCCTTGACAACTCCTCGTCCGTATAGACCGCAGGCTTTTTCTAGAAACGAGTCGCTAAAAATTCTCAAAAAAGACGCTCGCCGCCAATTCGACCCTCGCGTTGTTTCAAGCTTTTTATCGTCTTCGCTTTAGGGACCCTTAGCTCCAAGATTTAATTTTGACATTCATTAATCCCCGAGTATAATAAGCACGAGTTTTAAGGTCCTTTTTATTAAATCCCAAGCCCTTCAATGTCTTATGCTTAACCAACAAGCCGAATCCATGTTCCTATTTTTTTCTGAAATCCAGGAAGCAAAAATCCTGGACAGCGACGGATTTTGTTTAGGCCGTCTTTATGACATTTTGATTGAACCCATCGGAAAATATGCTAAAGCAAAAATCTTGATCATTGAAAAAAAAGGCTTACCCAGAAGCTGGGCCGTTGTGCCCTGGAGCGTTGTTTCCCAGGTATCCAAGGGGTGCCTTCGGCTTAACGGTAAAGCGCGTGAAGTGATTTTTGCTCCTTTGTTGAATCATAAAGCTGATTTATCCATTCGTCGGGACATTCTGGATCAGCAGGTTGTTGACATGAATAATCAGAATGTTATTCGTGTTAATGATATACATTTACTCATGGCGGAAAAAGACTTGGTTGTGGCGCACGTGGATATCGGTTTGCGTGGAATCGTCCGTCGACTGGGTTTCGAAAAATTCATCGATACTTTAGTCCGAATTTTTGACAAAAATTCACGGTATTTGCAGAAACTTTGGTTGATTTCCTGGAAACATATTCAGCCCTTATCTATCAATCCCGTCAGCATGACGATCAAAGTTGATGTTTCTCAAAAGCAGCTTAATGAGATTCCTGCGGCGGATTTAAGTGAAATCATGCTTGATTTATCCCAAAAACACAGGGTCGCTTTATTTAAAATTCTTGATATTACGACAAAAAGCAAGCTTTTGTGTACCTTGGATTTTAAAGAGCAGAAATCTTTATTGGAAGAGATTGGGGAGCGCGAAGCCGTTGAGATCTTAAATCAATTGCCGACGGACGAAGCGGTTGATTTATTGAGCGAGTTGCCGAAATCCAATGTTCATAATATGCTCAGGCTGATGGAATCCAAAAATGCGAAGATGTTGTCGACATTGTTGGGGTATTCAGGTGAATCAGCCGCGGGCCTTATGACGACCGAATACGTGGCTGTCCCCGAAACTGCCTCGATTGAAGAGGCCCTCGTTTTAATAAAAGAAAAAACGCCGAAAGCCGAGACAATACAAAGTATTTTTATTGTCGATCAGGAAAATCATTTAGTGGGTTCGACTGTTTTGCGACATTTGATAATTGCTGACTTAAAGGATAGTGTTAGAAAGGCCGCTTTTAAAAAAACGGTGAGCATCTACATGGAAGATGAGGTTAAAAAAATCGCTTTTCTTATGGATAAATATAAAATTTATTGTTTACCTGTCGTCGATTCCTCAAATGTTTTGGTGGGCATTATAACAATCGACGATATTTTCAGTCGTTTGGTGTCTATCGCCTGGAGGCGCAGCAAAAAAAAGAAGCATCTCTAGGCATATTTTTTAAAGAAAAATTTAAAAGAGTGTGGCTTAATTTATGGGAAAAGTAAAACATAATTCTTTGTCGATTTGGGGACGGATGCTCTTGTATCTTTCCATCATGGGCCCGGGGATCATCACGGCGAATGTCGATAATGATGCCGGCGGGATCACAACATATTCGGTGGCTGGTGCCCATTTCGGCTACTCCTTGATTTGGTCCTTTATCCCTATCGTCTTTGCTCTTATAGTTATTCAGGAAATGTGCAGTCGTATGGCGGTTGTGACAGGAAAGGGTCTGGCGGATCTCATTCGGGAAGAATTTGGTGTTAAGGTGACTTTTTACGCCATGGTTGTCTTGGTCTTGGCTAATATCGGCAATGTTATGGCAGAATTTTCAGGGATCGCTGCCAGCGCCGACCTTTTTGGGATCAATAGAATCGTTCTTATCGTGTGTTGCGCCGTTTTTATTTGGGTTTTGATAGTTAAAGGTAATTATAAATCCGTTGAAAAAGTTTTTTTGGTCGCGTGTGTTTTTTATGTCGCATATGTTGTTTCAGGTTTTGTGACTAAGCCGGATTGGAATGTGATTGTTTCTGAAACTTTGAAACCAAGGCTTCAATGGAACAAGGGCTATTTATTTATGCTGGTGGGGATCGTTGGAACGACGATCGCGCCTTGGATGCAGTTTTATCAGCAGGCAGCCGTTGTGGAAAAAGGGATTAAGCTTAAGGATTACTCGTACCATCGTTTGGATGTTATTGTCGGTGGATTTGTAGTTAATATCGTCGCTTTTTTTATCGTTATTGTGTGCGCAAGCACTCTTTTTAAACATGGCGTTCGCATAGAGACGGCCAAAGAGGCCGCTTTGGCTTTGAAGCCGTTGGCGGGGCCGTATTGTTATCTACTATTTGCTTTTGGTCTTTTTAATGCGTCTTTATTTGCCGCATCTATTTTGCCTCTTTCAACAGCCTATTCTGTTTGTGAAGGAATGGGGTGGGAATTGGGCGTGAACAAGAGTTTTCGCGAAGCCCCTCAATTTTACTCGCTTTATACCGCGATTATTATTTTTGGCGCTGCTTTTGTTTTGATCCCTAACATTCCTTTAGTTAAGATCATGTTGTTTTCTCAGGTGGCTAACGGGATTCTGCTTCCTTTTATCTTGATCTTGATGTTACGGTTGATCAACAATCGGCGTCTCATGGGAGATCATGTAAATACAAAATGGTATAATTTGATTGTCTGGTGTACGGTTGTCATGATGATCGCGCTCTCTTTAATGCTTTTGATGCCGCAGGGAATTTTTCAGAGGTAAATTTTGACTTTTTGCCTCTTTGTGCTATATTAAAAAAAATATATAATATTAAGGTAAGGCGGTTAAACAATGAAAGGAGCAGGATTGGAATGAAAAAGAAATTGTTTTTCGGACTCATAGGATTATTTGTTATTTCCGGCTGCAGTACGACAAAATCATCGTTGTCAGAAACTTTGAAAAATAAGGAATCTGCTTCAAGCACTCAGGAGGTTGTTGCGGAAAATAATACATCTGGCGCATCCGCTCTCGAGGTCGCGCAGGCTGCGATTGGTGAAGTGACAGCTCAGGACATGAAGAAAACGCAGGTTCAGGAAGCTCTTAAAAAAGCCGGTTATTATGAAGGTGAAATCGATGGGAAGTTTGGAGCCCAAACGAAGGCCGCTGTGAAAAAATTTCAAGAAGCCGAAGGTTTGAAAGTTGATGGCATTGCTGGCCCGGCCACTAAGGAAAAACTTCTAAAGTATATTTCTTAAATAATATTGGATTTTTTGAAGAAAGGAGATCGGTCGTGAGAATTTTTATTGTACTAATGGCGGTTTTATCATTGACGATCGTTGGGTGTAAAAAGGCCCCTAAGCCGGAAGAAGTGCTGAATGCGGAGACCTTAAGTTTGAATGGAGCGGATAAACTTTTGAGTCAATCGGTTGAAGGCAATCAGATGCCTGCGTCGCAGAATACAAATAATGGGATTGTTGTTAATCAGGATGCCGCGCCTTTGGTTGAGGCATCTGTTTCATCGGAAAGCGTCTCTTCTGAGACCCCGGATATCTTTATGATCCAGAAAGCCCTGAAAAATCTCGGGCTTTACGAAGGGTCTGTTGACGGGAAGCTAGGGCCAAAGACGAAGATGGCGATTAAGGAATTTCAAAGCCAGAATAATCTTAGGACAGATGGTAAGGTGGGGCCTAAGACATGGGCTGTGTTGAAAAATTCACTCATGTCGGTTCCTGTAAATGAGATTTCAGCGGAAATTAAAAAATAACAAAAAGACTCACTATAGAAGGACTATATAGATGGCTTCATTATTTTCTTCCGATGATGGACCAAAGACGCTTAACATAAAGCTCAAGCTTTGGGTGTCTGGGATGGCGGCTTTGTGTAAACCTGAACGGATTGTTTGGATCGAGGGATCAGAGGAAGAAAAAAAGAGGCTCGAGGATGAGGCGGTAGCAACGGGTGAGGTCATCCGCTTGAATCAGGAGAAGCTCCCTGGTTGTTTTTATCATCGCACGGCTGTTAATGATGTTGCCCGCACGGAGAATCTAACCTTTATCTGTAGTAAAAATAAGAAAGACGCCGGACCCACAAATAATTGGATGGCTCCTAAAGAAGGCTATAAGAAAGCGGGAGCTTATTTTAAAGGTTCCATGAAAGGAAGGACCATGTATGTTGTTCCTTTTTCTATGGGGCCTATAGGATCTCCTTTTAGCAAGGTCGGGGTTGAGCTTACGGACAGTATTTATGTTGTCTTGAATATGCGCATCATGACGCGTGTCGGACAAAAAGTTTTAGATTATTTGGGCGCTGAAGGAGAATTTACCAAGTGCCTTCATTCAAAGGCTGAGTTAGATATTAACAAGAGACTCATTTTACATTTTCCCGAGGACAATACGATTTGGAGCGTTAATTCGGGATATGGCGGAAATGTACTTTTAGGGAAAAAGTGCCTATCTTTAAGGATCGCAAGCTTTTTGGCGCGTCAAGAAGGATGGCTGGCTGAACATATGCTGATCATGGGCGTTGAAGAACCTAATGGTCACGTTGAATATATCGCTGCGGCTTTTCCGAGCGCCTGCGGCAAGACGAACCTCGCCATGTTGATCCCGCCTGAGGGTTTAAAAGTTAAAGGTTATAAAATTTGGACTGTTGGCGATGATATCGCCTGGATGAGGATCGATACAGACGGAGGTTTATGGGCTATTAATCCGGAAAGCGGTTTTTTTGGTGTCGCCCCGGGGACTAATTCTAAAACAAATCCCAATGCCGTTGCCACCATTAAGAAAAACACAATTTTTACTAATGTCCTTCTGAAAAAAGATTTTACTGTGTGGTGGGAGAATAGTGATGAGCTGGCCCCAAGCGAAGGGATGGATTGGCAGGGAAGGCCTTGGAAACCGGGCTTAAAAGACGAAAAAGGGAATAGCATCAAGGCGGCGCATGCCAATAGTCGTTTTACAACTCCTGCGGCGCAGTGCCCGTCTATTTCTTTTAGACTTGAGCATCATCATGGTGTTCCTATTTCAGCGATTGTTTTTGGTGGTCGCAGGGCTCATGTGGCGCCGCTCGTCTATGAGTCTTTTAGTTGGCAACATGGTGTTTATGTCGGAGCAACCATGGCTTCAGAGCGAACGGCGGCTCAGTTTGGTGAACAAGGCGAGGTGCGTCGTGACCCTATGGCGATGCTGCCATTTTGTGGATATCACATGGGGGATTACTTTAAACACTGGCTGACTATTGGGCAACGGCTTGAAAAAGTCCCGAAAATTTTTCATGTTAATTGGTTTCGTTTGGATGAGCAGGGGAAGTTTTTATGGCCTGGTTATGGAGAAAATTTAAGGATCCTAGAATGGATTTTAGATCGATGCAATAAATCCACAGGCGCCCAAAAAACCCCCATTGGCTATGTGCCTACTCCTGATAGCTTAGATATGACCGGCCTGCATTTATCTAAGGAGAATTTGGCCAAGCTTCTTGAAATTGATAAATTTGAGTGGCTTCAGGAAATGGAATCTCAGAAGGAGTTTTTAAAGACTTTCGATGATAAGCTTCCTAAGGAGATTTGGAAAGAGTGGGAAGAGCAGAATAGAAGACTTCAGGAATAATTAGACGATAATCGATAGTCTATAGGAAAAAAATAAAATGGAAAAAAGAGATAGTATTCTTCTAACGACGGAATTTCCGGAAATAAAGTTATTGAAAAAAGGCAAGGTCCGCGATGTCTACGATTTGGGCGATAATCTCTTGATTGTAGCCACTGATCGTATTTCATGTTTTGACGTTGTTTTAGGATGCGGTATCCCTGAAAAGGGGCGTGTTCTTACAGCGATTTCTCTTTTTTGGTTCGAGTATCTTAAAAATATCGTTGTCAATCATTTGGTGACGGCTGACGTAGATAAATATCCTGAAAGCCTAAAGCCTTATAAAAAAATTCTTGCAGGCAGATCCATGCTTGTTAAAAAAGCTAAGAGTCTTCCTATTGAATGTATTGTACGCGGATATTTATCAGGGTCGGGGTGGAAGGAATATAGGGATAAGGCTTCTGTCTGTGGTGTTGCTTTGCCCAAAGGTTTAAAGGAATCAGAAAAATTACCTCAGCCTATTTTTACGCCATCGACCAAAGCTGAATCCGGACATGATTTGAATATCAACGATGCCGAGGCTAAAAAACTTATCGGAGAGGACGCATTTTGCGAGATAAAAGAGAAAAGCCTGGCGCTTTATGTTCAGGCGAGCCGATATGCCGAGACCAAGGGCATTATTATCGCTGACACAAAGTTTGAATTCGGCTATTTTCAGAATAAGCTGATTTTGATTGATGAAGCGCTGACCCCGGATTCATCGAGGTTCTGGCCTAAGGAGAGTTATCGTGTCGGCGCGTCTTGCCCAAGTTTTGATAAACAGTTTATGCGTGATTATCTGGAGAGTTTAAAATGGGATAAGACGCCTCCTGCGCCGGAAGTTTCCGAAGAGATTATTAAGAAGACATCTGAGAAATATCTGAAGGCTTTAAAAGTTTTAGTTGGTTAATTTTTTTTAAAAGGAGTGCTATGGAACAAATTGTCGGGATAAAAAGAGATTTGATTCTATTAAAACACCTTTTAGATAGAAAATCATGCAATAGATTGAATGAATGGATAAAGGAAAAAAGGCTAAAAAAACCGTCCTTGTCTATCCTGTGGTTTCTATTTCGTCAAAACCAGAAGGCTAAGTTAACGAAATTAGATGGTCGTTATGTCTTGTCAACATTCTTGCCGCCTTTTCCGAGTCCTGCCTTTGAGCGTTATAAACAAAAACAAATTCTAGATTTTAATGGCCAAGCCCGTCCTTATCAATTGAATTTGGCTGTGACTCATAAATGCCATTTTAATTGTTCGCATTGCAGTCGAACCTATCGGGTCGGAGAAGAGCTTTCAACACAAAGGTTGGTCGAGCTCGTAAAAGAACTTCAGGATTTTGGTATTTGTCTTATTGCTTTAACTGGTGGTGAGCCGTTGCTGAGGCCTGATCTAGAGCAAATCGTCAAAAGTATTGACGAAAGGGCGACCAGCATTCTATTGACGTCAGGAGATGGGCTTCATCAAGATAGGGCCGCGCGTTTAAAGGACGCAGGGCTTTCTTATGTTTCTATTAGTTTGGACCATTACGATGCAAAAGAACACAACCTCTTCAGGAGGTCTGAGCTTGCCTTTCGTACGGCCCTGGACGCTATTGAGGTGTCTTTAAAAAATCGATTTTATACGGCTATTCATCTAACGGTTCGCAAAGATGTTGTTAATGACAAGTTCTTAACTGATTATTGGAAATTTGCCAAAGGATTAGGAGTTCAGGAAATTCGAATTACGGAGCCTTTGCCGTCGGGAAACTGGACATGGAAAAAGGAGGATTTTTTTCTTGGTGACGCAGAAAATAAAATTTTGGATGATTTTTGTTCTAAGGCTCAAGATAGAAAAGATTGGCCTAACTGGATGTCGATCCCTTTTGCTGAGCGCGAACAGAATATGGGGTGCAGCGGAGGCAAGGGTTGCATGTATATCGATGCTTTCGGGAATTTGTTTCCTTGCGATTTTTTTCAGGTGGCTTTTGGAAATATACGCCAAGAGCCTTTTGAAACCGAATGGAAAAAACTCACCGCTCAATTTAAGAGCCCTTTCAGGAAATGTCCCTTAAAAGAAAAAATCTCTCAGTTACAATCGTTATTTCCTGAAGGTGCGCCTATCAAGCCTCTCTCTTTTGAAGAAGCCTGTCAGATGATTGATCAATATGCTTCTATAAAAGAATTGCCGGATTATTATAAAAAAATTGGCTGGAAATAAATATAGATAGTTAACTTTTGCGCCGTATTATTGCTTGAGCAAAATGCATGAATTTCAAAAAAAAATGGAGCCTACCCAGGCCAAAAGTCTGTGGTTCTTTTTTAAGCGGAATGTTCAAGCGGCCATAAACATCTCTGTCTGCTCGCCTCGCAGCGAAGCCGAGGGTCGGAAGGCAGGTGCGTCTTTTAAAGGGCGCGGTTTTAGGTCGCCGGGTATAAAATTTTATGGTGCGCTTGCACTTATTTTAATAATAACGTTTTTGGCTTTCAGTCCTTCTCTTAAAAATGGCTTTGTCAATTGGGATGATGAGGCTTATGTTAAGAACAACTCTGCTATAAAATCTTTTTCTCTCGCTCACTTAAAGAAAATTTCCACCTCTTTTTTTATCGGTCATTACCAGCCCTTGACCATTCTTTCTTTTGCTTCTACGTATCATTTTTTTAAACAAGATCCTTTTGGCTATCATCTGACAAATCTTTGTCTGCATATTGTCAATACGGCTCTCGTGGCATGGTTTGTTATGATGATAAGCGCCAATGCCCCTGTCGCTTTATTGACGGCATTGTTATTTGGCATTCATCCGATGCACGTGGAGTCTGTTGCATGGATCAGCGAGCGCAAGGATGTTTTGTATTCTTTGTTTTTTTTAGGCGCCTTGATTAGTTATTTATATTATTTACGTAAAGGTCGCCTGAATGGCGCTTACTTTATTTCTTTAGTGTTGTTTTTAGCGTCTCTTTTGTCAAAAGCTATGGCCATGACATTGCCTCTTGTTTTGTTTCTTCTGGATTACCTCTTCAGTCGTAAAAAAACTAAAGAGTTTTGGATGGACAAGATTCCTTTTTTTACAGTAGCTTTTGTTTTTGCGTATATGGCCCTCTTCGCCGCTTTTGAAAGCCACGCGATTCGTCATAGTGAGTTTCTTAATTTTTTTTCTTCGTTCATTATCGCTAACTTTGTGCTTGTTTTTTATATTTATAAGCTTCTTTTCCCTTTTGGTTTATGCAATTTATATCCTTATTCAGGATTGAACTTAGGCGATTTACCCCTTATTTATTTTTTGACTCCGGTGCTTGTATTTGCCTGTGGGTTGTTGCTTTTTTTTGCTTTTAAGACCCGCAAAAACTTAGTTTTTGGTGTCTTGTTTTATGTTGTTATTTTATTGCCGGTTCTTCAATTTGTTCCTGCGGGTTCTATTATCGTTGCGGATCGGTATGTCTATATTGCTTCTATAGGTTTCTTCTATATTGCAAGCTCAGGTTTTATTGCGTTGCTGACCAGAGAGCGGACTCTTAGGAGTCGCAAGATGCAATTTGTCTTTTTGGCGTTTTTGTCATGTTTAATAGCCTGGGGTGTTTTTTTGACGTATGAGAGATGTAAGGTTTGGAAAGACAGCGTGACGTTATGGAGTGACGCGGTTAAGAATAATCCAGGGGCAAAAAATTCAACCACGATTTATAATAATTTAGGCAAGGCACTTCAGGATCGAGGAGATCGAGAAAGGGCAATCCTTTCTTTTAAAAAAACCCTGAGTATCCAGCCGCGTCATTATTTTGCTCTTAATAATCTCGGAAGCCTTGCCAGTGAGGTGGGGGAACAGGACCGCGCGATTGAATTTTTAAAGCGAGCTGTCGCAAGCGAGCCTGCCAAGCCTAACGCGTACATGAACCTTTGTGTCGCTTATGACCGCCAGGGCCATTTTGATCGCGCTTTGGAGGCTTGTCAAAAGGCTGTTGAGACTAAGCCCGATTTCGCTGAAGCCTTTGCTGTCCTTGGAATGCTTTACTATAACCGAAATCAAATGGAGGCTGCTGGACAGTGCTTTAAGAGGGTGATTGAAATCAACCCGGATCTTGGGATCGGCTATCGCCATTTAGGTACGGTTTTTTTATCTAGAGGACGAAACGAAGAAGCTTTAAGCCTGCTTAAAAAAGCTGCTATTATTGATCCCCTAGATGGTGAAAACTATAATAATCTGGGCGTTGTGCATGCTCGCTTAGGATATGATGAGGAAGCTGTTTTGTCATTTAAAAAGGCGCTGGCGATTAAGCCGTCGGCAGTCAGTTATAAAAATTTAACCCTGCTGTATTTAAAAAAGAAGAGATATGAACTGGCCGCACAGTGCTATAAAGAGGCTGATCAATTGGGTTTTCATGATGAAAGTATCCAGAAGAAATTAAACACTGTCTTTGGAACACAGGATTCATCAAAAAAGGATGCTTATGAATAAAATTAAAGAAATGATCCGATTTTGCGAGGAAAGCCCTTTGACCTTTGGCCAGTGGATTTTTGCGAGTTTATGTATCGTTGTTTTACGCTGTGCTTTTGAAACAGTGATGACCGGGAAAGAATTTCCTTTTATCCACCCATTTTATCTCGTACACTTTCCATTGTTTTTTTTATCACTTCTTTTAACCATTATTGTTTTCCTGCATTTTTTTACGCAAACTGATATTGTCAAAGTTTCTAAACTTGCGATATACTTTTTCCCTTTGATCCTTTTCCCCGCCATTGTTGACTTTATCTTTATATTATTGACTAAAAAGGAAATGGAATATTTTTATATCACAGAAAATGTAGGCTTAAATTTTATCAATTTCTTTAACCCTTTTTTCAGAATCGCTGACTTCCCGTTGACGTTACGCCTGGAGATTGCCTTAGCTACTTTAGGATCATTTGTTTATATTTTTTTAAAAAGACGCAAAGTTTTTTTATCCTTAGGCGGGGCCTTTTTCATATTTGCTACCTGTTTTTTTTACATCGCGATCCCGGGAATTTTTATTAACACCTGTGTTTTTGTTACGCCTTTCCTGCATACAGCTGTCCATTTCTTAAGAAATCTTTTAGGGCTAGGGTCAAGAGGATCGGAGGTTGTTTCAGAGGGAGTGTTTTTGGACCAGAATTTAATGATTGTAGAGCTTTTTGTGGCTTTTGTCACGGTTGTGGTCTGGTATTATCGATATGACAGAAATAAATGGCTGGCTTTAGTCAGGAATTTAAGATGGACGCGCTCCTTACACTATATGCTACTGGCTGTCTTGGGCCTTTTATTCTATTTGCTGAATACAGGAAATAATGATTATTTTCTCTTTTTAAAAGTTTTTGGGATATTGGCGTCTATATTTTTTGCTTTCCAGTTTTCTGTTGTGACGAATGATGTTGTTGATGTGGAGTGCGACAAGGTTTCCAACACAGACAGGCCCTTGGTGACTCAGGTGATAGGAAAAGAGGAGTATTCCAAAGTCGGTTTTGTTTATCTGGCTTTTGCTTTTTTGTTTTCTCTCTGGGTTGGAGACGCGTGCTTTATGATGACGATGATCTTCGTCGCGTTCTACGCTGTATATTCTTTGCCCCCTTTTAGAATAAAAAAATTTTTTCTGACCTCATCGTTGATTATCGGCAGTGAAGCTTTAATGGCATTTTTAATAGGCCAGCTGTCTTTACAGGCTGAAAGCTCGTTGAATTTTGCGTATGCGCCGATTTGGTTTTTAGTATTCATTGTATTCTTTTTATCCTCATCTATTAAAGACCTAAAGGATATCGAAGGAGATAAATGCGCTCATGTTTATTCTTTGCCTGTCCTTTTGGGTGCAAGAAAGGCGAGAGCTTTGATTGCTTTCTGTGTTTTTGTCAGCTATGCGATTATACCTTTAGTTCTTCGCTTAACTGTGGTTGTACGGATTCCCTTTTTTCTTTTGCCGTTTTCATTTTTATACGGGGCATTAAATTTTTTCTATATTCAACGATCAGGGGCAAAAGAAAAGAACATTTTTTTATTTTATTTCTTCTATACGTTTTTATTAATAGTTTTGATCCGTCGATGAACTAGGCTTAATCCTTTAGCAGAAATCCTTTTAAGGCTTTTAGCCCTAAAGAATGAATGGTGTTGTGCATTTTCTGCTAAAGGAGGAAGCCTTAGGACTTAAAGTCCTAAGGAACTTCACTCAAGAAGGGTCTAAAGAAGGCGCTTTAAACGAATGCTGACGCGAATGAATGCGAGGGCAAGTAAGCTCTTTTCGGCCGTAGCACTGTTCTTTGTTCTAACCGGCGGCCTGACTTTTTATTATTTATATAATTTTCATGAGGCGTATCCTCTTCATTACAAAATAATTCTGTTTTTTTCCTGCGCTGCCCTGTCGTTTTGTTTTGTCTATCTCTTCCCTGTAAAAGATATAAAGAAAGATGGATTGTTGGATCGTCCTGTCTTTGTTGCTTTTTTTATTCTCGCAATGGTTTTAATAAACAGGGCCAATGTTTTGCGCCTTCCTTTTTACTGGGATGAACAATGGACCATTGGACATGCGGATGTTATTTTTAAGAATCACCTCTGGCCTTTTTCCTCGGCTGCTCCTTTTGATACAGGGCACCCTTTCTTTTATTTCGAATTTCTGGCGTTTTTATGGAATGTTTTTGGCCAGAAAATCATTGTTTCTCATCTGGCAGCTCTAGTTTTTTCTTGGATGCCCCTTTTTTATACCTATCTGATCGGCAGGGATTTTTTCAAAGATGCCAGGATCGGTTTTTTTGCGGCGGTGTTATTTTTTTATTCCCCGACAGTATTTACTCATTTCGGGACTGTCGTCTTGGATGTTCCTCTGGCAGCGTTTTTTTTGGCTTCAACATATTCGTTGTTGCGCAAAAAGTATCTTCTTTTCGGTCTTTTTTCATCTTTTGCGGTTTTAACGAAAGCCACCGGTATTGTATCAATAGGTGTCTTGCTCTTTTTGAATTTTATCATATTGAAATTTTATGAAAAAGATAGATTAAAATTAAAAAGCAGGGATTGTTTCTTTTTTTGTTTACCTTTTATTGTTTATGTTGCTTGGTTTATCGGCCATTATTACTCAAGCGGTATTTTGCTATATTCAGAAATTTTTGAGCGTTACAATGGATTGCAGCTATCAGGCCCATTGTATGTTTTAAGGGTGGGGCGCATATTCGAGCATTTCTTTTTGTTTGGGAATGTATTCCTGACAATTATAATTTTTTATCATTTTATTGCCGACGTCCATAGGCGCAAGCCGCTCGGTTTTTTAAGGATTTTTTTTATTTTATTTCTTTTCGTTGTGATCTTTTCTTTTGCTCTTGTTAAAAGTTTTAGCGCGCGTTGGCTGATTCCTTTTTACCCATTTTTTTATTTTTTGGGGGTTCTAAGCTTGGTAAGATTTATTGATGAAAATAAATTGCTTTTGCCTAAAGTTGTATTTTATTTAACCGTACTATTTTCATTGATGCGCTATGATGTTAATGGATGGGCCCTAGATTCAGTTGTTTATAATAACGAATATATCGATGCGGTGAAAATTTCTCAAGATGCCGCGCGTTATGTCGAATTAAATTTTTCGGATAAGCGTATTTTAACCTCGTGGCCGTTTATGGCTGTTTTGAGATACCCTGCGTTAGGCTATGTTAAAAAACCGTTGCGCGTGGTTAATGTAAAGGAAAAATTTGATATTTTTGTTTATGATAAGCAGGCGCTGAAAGATGAGGGGCAGCCCGAGGAAGAGATATTTTTAAAAAATCATTTAGTTTTGTTAAAAAGGTTTGAAAGGAATGCCATGGTTATTGAGATTTTTGATGTTCTTTAGACTTTTAAAAAGGAGATTGCGGTGAAGGATGAGCAAGTTATTAAAGACCTAAAAAAGAAAGAAGACGCTCGGCTGGAAGTGTTTGTGGCAAAAATAGAGGGAGGGTCTGGTCGCAGGATTAGGAATTTTTTTGTGTCTATAATATTGTTCCAGGCTTTTTTTACTGGGAGCGTCTTTCGGCTTGAGAGCATGCATCAGTTGGATGGCCGAAGCGCTGATGAAGGTATATATGCTTATTTTACGACGACTATAATGGAAAAAGAAATTTCTGGCATAAGGCTTTTGCTGCGAAATTTTAATGCCAATAAAGAAAGCTGGTATTATCCACCTCCTTATAGAATAGGTTATCTTGTTCCTATTGCACTGGTTATGAAAATAACAAGAGTACCAAGTCTCCAGGGTGGGGTTGCTGTTTCTTGTTTTTTTACTATCGTGTCATTATTGCTTATGATGATGTTTGCCATCCGTTTTTTTAATTGGCCGATTGCTGCGTTGGCTCTTTTTCTTGCGGCGGTTTCTCCCTTAGATATTGCGTTGGCGCAAAGATTTTGGCAAGATGCCATGATGGGGTGCTTGGGAATGTTGCTCTTGTATTTAAGCTGCAGGATAATAAAAGATTTTCGCAAGACGATTTGGATGGTTCTTTTTATCGTTGCCGGTGCGTATGGTCTGCTCATTAAAGAATCAGCTGTTATCATTTATGGGCTGTGTCTTCTGTATGTATTGGGATTTTTGATTTTCAGGGAAAAAGAATTTAAAAGGGCAGGTTTGTTGGTAATTTTCAGCATCCTTGGAATGGCGATAAGCGCAGGAATTCTTTTTTGGGTAGTCGGCGGGGCGCCTATTGTGTGGGAAGCTATCTCCCATATTCGGGGAATCATGGATGGTTCGCCTTATGGCGTTAGGACTTGCTCCGGCCCATGGTTTCAAATCATTAAAGGTTTTTGGTTGTTAATGCCTTGTAGTATGGTTTTATGTGCCTTGGCTATTGTTGTGGCGCTATTTAATAAAATTAAACCCAAAGTTCTATTTTTTCATAAAAATCAGGATATTGTTTTTTTCATGATTTTTATTTTGACCGCTTACATTGGCATCATTACTTATATGCCGAATTTAAAAAATATGAGGTACATGGGTGTTGTTAGCGGGCCTTTTTATTTATTGAGCGCATGCGGTGTCTGGGAGGTTATTCTTTTTTTAAGGGCTAAGCTTAGGAATTGTTTTTTTTATTTGGCGATGATTTTTTTAGTTTTATGTCTTATCGTATTTGCTTTGATTGAATATCAGAGGTTTTGGGACCTCGTGGTGAAGTCCCGCCTTAACGACCTGGCCATTATATCCATGGATCGCGTTTATCATGGTTTTCCGCCGCCGGTTTGATTTTAGGTGTTTATTAAAGGGTCTTTAGCGATTAACGCGCGCAGGAGCGGTTAGAGTGGGTGAGTTTTGATTTCTTCGGTCTTGTTTTTTGTGTTCAGAGATTAATTCTTTCGGCAAACGCGGGCTGGGGCCGTAGTAAACAACATTACCTTCCAAGAAATAGACATAAGTCGTGATGGGTTCGGTTGAGGCGGAATGGAAAAAAGGAAGTTCCGTGTATTTGAAAGTTTCTATGATCTGAAGATCATTGTCTTTCATGGCTCCTGCCTGACGAGGAGGCCCGCATTTTTTTAAGACTTCCGCTTTTGTCATTCCCAGATTAAGCCGAGGAGAAACACGAGAAATAGTTGTGCAGCCAAATAAAAGTGCGCAGAGAAATAAGAGAGATATTTTTTTCATTTTTTTAGTCTTCTTGGCGAGAAATTTCTCCTCGTCGATAGTATTGCCTCAATTATATAAAGAACCTTAACATTAAGCAAGCAAAAAGTATCGAAAATGAAGATATTTTTTAAGCTGTTTGTTGTATCTATGGGGGTTTTTCTATTATTGCTCCGTGTTTTATCCTTCGGTGTTCGTCTGCCTGCCAGCAGGCAGGGGTCGGCTTCTTGAGGACATTAGCGTAAATATTTAGCGAAATCCCGCGAAGCAAGTGATTCCCACGGTAAACCAAATTAAAAACCCCAACTATAGATCGTTGGGAGTGGTTTTGCTCCTTGCCTATACACTTGTAAATTTCCGCCAGGGCAAACCGGCTGGAAATTTTCTGCGCAGGCTTCGGAGTAATTTGAAGAAAAAATAATTCAGAGGGCAAATCTATGCTGAAGGACGCCCTTGGACAAATGAGTCTGAATGTTTAGCACGGACAGCGAGATGTGAGGTGACCCGGTTGCATAACTTTAGATAGCAAAGTGGGAGTCCTCCTCCCCCGACTCGACATTCGTCGAGTCTCCTCCGTCGCCGGCCGCCCTCGCTTCATCCTTCGGCGCTCGGGTCGGCTTCGACTCCCACAACAGACCAAATTAAAAACCCCGACTATGGAGCGTCGAGGTTTTTAATTTGGTGCCGAAGGTGGGAGTCGAACCCACACAGGCGTGAACCTAACGGTTTTTGAGACCGCCGCGTATGCCATTCCGCCACTTCGGCAAATTGAGCACCTTAATGTCTTGATTCAGCGAAATCCCTCGGAGTACATTCGTACGAAGAGGGAGAGCTTACGACAATGTCTTGATTCAGCGAAATTGCGCCAAAGGCGCAAAATGTCTGTCTATTTTTCCGGCTTACTAAAATACTTCAGTAATTCCATCGGTAAAGGAAAGACGATGATGGAAGATTTCTCTGTTGAAATATCCATCAATGTCTGCAAATATCTCATCTGTAGTGACATGGGCTGTTTCTGTAAAACTTCAGCAGCCATGGAAAGTTTTTCCGAAGCCTGATATTCGCCTTCCGCGGAAATAATTTTAGCGCGTCGTTCACGTTCTGCTTCAGCCTGGCGCGCCATCGCACGCTGCATCTCTTGCGGTAGATCCACGTGTTTTATTTCAACATGAGAGACTTTGATGCCCCAAGGATCTGTGGCTCGATCGATAATCAGCTGAAGTTCAGAGTTGATTTTTTCTCTCTCGGAAAGTAATTCATCGAGGCTTGTCTGACCCAGCGTGCTTCTTAAAGATGTCTGAGACATTTGTGACGTCGCAAAATTGTAATCTTCGACTTCAATGATCGCTCGATTGGGATCGATGACCTTATAATAAACAACTGCGTTGACTTTAACAGAGACGTTGTCTTTGGTGATGACGTCCTGTGGAGGTACGTCAAAGGCGATCGTGCGTAAACTTACGCGGACAATCCTATCAATGGGAGCAAAAACAAAAATGATGCCCGGTCCTTTAGGAACAGGGAGGATGCGCCCGAGTCTGAAAATGACGCCCCGTTCGTATTCATTAAGAATTTTTATTGAATTGAGCAAATAGATAACGATGAAAATCCCGATCATCATTGCTAGGTTCATAGCGGCCTCCTTTTATCTTCGCGAAAACCACGAAGGTCCTACTTTAGGTCACATATTTTGACACAAGAAGCTTAACTTTGTCAATCCCTAAGACTTTGACTTTTTGTCCTTTAAGAATAGGGGCTTGATCCTGATTAAGGGCTGTCCATATTTCTCCATCCAGAAAAACTTGTCCGGTCTCAACAATATCTGTTTGCGCCATGCCGATTTTTCCGATCAGAGTTGAAACTCCACTCTGTACTTTTCGGCGGTGGGTTTTGACGACGTTGGTGGCCAGAAAGATAACTATTGTTGCTATGGACAGGACAAAGGGAAGAATAACCCCGATAGAAACTCTCAAAGTGAAAAATGTTGAATCAATGAGCATGAGCGAGCCAAAAAACATGGCGATGGCTCCTGTTAGTGTTAGGATGCCGAATGAAATCGGTGTCAGGGCTTCGCCGATAAAAAGGACGATCGCGACTATGATTAAAAGAAGCCCGGCAAAATTGATCGGCAAAATGGCAAAAGCATAAAAGGCAAGAATGAGAGAGATGATGCCGACAATCCCGGGAACGATGACGCCCGGATGTGTTATTTCAATGAAGAGCCCTAAGAAACCGACAAGCATAAGAATATAGGCGATGTTAGGGTTGATCAGTGTGTTTAAAATATTCTGAGACCAGGAAAGATCTTGGGTGATGAGTTGAGCATTTTTTGTATGAAGCGTTATTGTTTTATCAGGAAATCCAACGGTGATTCCGTCTATTGTTTTGAGTAGGTCTTTTAAATCAAGAGCGATAAGGTTGATGACTTTATTGTCCAAGGCTTCTTTTTCTGTGGCGGAGATGCTTTCAGAAACAGCCTGACGGGCCCAGATGGCATTTCTATTCCTGCTTTTGGCGATAGTGCTGATCCACGCCAAAGTATCATTTAAGATTTTGTCTTCCATGGGGGATGCACCAGGCGTACTTTTTAAATTCTGTTTTTCAGAATTATCTTTTTTTGTTTTTTTGATCCGCTCACTTCGAAGCATCTCGATCAATTCTTCGATGGATCTTTTTAAGGAACGGTTTTCTTTTTCACCTTCGCCTAAAGCAACGGGATGAGCGGCTCCGATATTCGTAGACGGGGCCATAGCGGCGATATGAGACGCTAGCGTTATGAATACGCCGGCTGAACCTGCCCGGGAGCCTGCGGGAGCGATATAGACAATGACCGGGATTGTGGCATTCATCATTTTTTTAACGATAACGCGCGTAGATTCAAGCAGCCCTCCAGGTGTGTCCATTTGAATGATAACGCCTGCGAAAGATTCTTCTTGAGCCTTGTCAATGCCACAAGTAATATAATCAGCGATCACAGGGCCAATGATGGCGTTGTCGATGGAAAGGACGAGGAATTTATTTCCTAGGATTTCTTCACTCTGAGTTAAAGGACTTAACGACAAAGAAATAAAAAAGGTCAAAATAAATAAAAGAAGTTTGGGTTTTCTAGCATTCATTCGGCATACTCCTTTTTGACGGATGGATGATGGAAGTAAAGGATAATTACTAAATGATAGAGGATAGAAATTATATTTTTTAAGCTTAAAGGTAAAGTTGTTTCCAAGGCCCCTGAGATAGAGATAATGTTTGTTGAGACCAGGAATTTACTTAAAATGATCCAGCCCGCAAAAAACATAAGAAGTTTGCGTGCGTAATGATACCGTAAGATAATTCCTAAGCCCAAAGAAATCGAGATGATGCTGCTAGCGATAACAAAGATAAGGATGTTGAGCGGTTTGGTGGAGATGTGATAAAAAAAACTTATGGCCGTCGCTATGAGCGTGAACGTACCAATGGTTATTTCCGTAAGGCCAAAAAAAAGCATTCCTTTTTTTTGTTTCATAAGAATAGGAAAAGATAATGGGGTGGTGGTGCCGTGCTTAACGACGTTGCTTTGTTGCAAGTAAATATTAAGGTGGTGGCGCCGTACTTCACTACGTTGCTTTGTCGCAACGTTACGTTTGTACGGCATCCACTAAAATTTTTGTTTATCACAAGTAAAAATTAAGGTGGTGGCGCCGAAGTCAGAGACTTCGGCATCCACCTTTTGCCGCCAGAGGCGGCAAAATGGTGGAGCTGGCGGGGATCGAACCCGCGACCTCCTGACTGCCAGTCAGGCACTCTCCCAGCTGAGCTACAGCCCCAGAATTTACAGAGTAAACTTATAACCCTCGTTCCCTAAAATACTTCTAAAAGGGGGAGGAGAAAGATGCAGAAGTGCTAAAAGATTGGAGTTATTTTTGTCTTATAATAATAGTATAGTCAGCCTTTATTGTCAACAGAACTCCCAAAATGAGATCAAGATGAATGTTTTTGAATTTTTTTGATATTTTTTTCAATAAAATCTCATTTTTGATTATACGGAAACTGCCTTGAACCCATTTGCATTTTGTGTTAATATTTTCCTTAATGTATTTGGGCGTCCATGTGTCTATAAGCGGGAAAATTTCTGAATCTGTTGAGCGGGCTCAAGCCTTAGGTTGTACAGCCATGCAGATTTTTTCAAGAAATCCCAGGCAATGGCGCCAATTGCCTTTGAGCGAAACTGCTGCTCAGGAATTTAGACATAAGCGAGAGGCCAGCAGTGTTAAGATTGTTGCTGTTCACATTCCGTATCTTATTAATTTAGCAACAGGTTACGACGTTCTTTATAAAAAATCCATTGAAGCTTACATTGAAGATATCAGGGAAACCTCTCTCTTGGGCGCGGATTATCTTGTGACTCACATGGGTAGTTATAAAAATATCACCTTAAAAGAGGGGATGAGCCAGTTCATAAAAGCTTTGGATATTGTTTTTAAAGAAACGAAAGATAACAAAAATGTGCGGTTGCTTTTAGAAAATACGGCGGGTTCCGGCCACTGGCTGGGATACACCTTTGACCATCATAAAAAGATTTTTGACAGTGTTAAAGATAACAGCCGTTTAGGTATTTGCCTGGATACGGCTCATGCTTTTGCCGCTGGTTACGATATCCGTCGAGAAGAAACTTTTAATGCGTTGATCGAGGACATTGACCGCAAGGTCGGCAGGGCCGCTCTTCGCGTGGTGCATCTTAATGATTCGCAATCAGATCTTGGTTCGCACATTGATCATCACGACCATATCGGCAAAGGTTTCATCGGTTTAAAGGGTTTTAAACATATCGTGAATCATCCGTCGTTAAAGGAAGCAGCTTTTATTTTAGAAACCCCCAAAGACAAGCCGACAGCGGATAAGCTGAATTTAAATAGAGTGAAGAAGCTTATTAATAAAACATAATTTTTCAGACAACGGGCAACAGGTATCAGGCATCAGAAAACAAAAGTTTTCACTGATCCCTGATCCCAGATCCCTGATCCCCGAAGCTATGGAATTTGATTTTAAAAAGATTGAAGAAAAGTGGCAAAAGGCCTGGAATAAAGAGAAGGCTGCACGGGCGGTGACAGATCCGTCCCGGCCCAAATATTATGTCTTGGAAATGTTTCCTTATCCGTCGGGCAGGATCCATATGGGCCATGTGCGCAATTACACGATCGGTGACGTGATCGCGCGCTACAAGACCATGCAGGGATTCAATGTGCTTCATCCCATGGGGTTTGACGCGTTCGGTCAACCGGCAGAGAATGCGGCCATTAAAAATAATTCTGACCCCGAAGACTGGACGTTACAATGCATCGATTGGATGAAAAAAGAAATGTTTCGCATGGGGTATTCCTATGACTGGGAGCGCGAGGTTTCAACGTGCTTAAGCGATTATTATAAATGGAATCAGTGGATTTTTTTAAAAATGCTGGAGAAAGGGCTGGCGTACCGCAAGGCATCCAGTGTTAATTGGTGCCCGAGTTGCTTGACAACGCTGGCTAATGAAGAAGTTGTCCAGGGTGGCTGCTGGCGGTGCCATACGCCGGTTGTCGATAAGGAATTAGAACAGTGGTATTTAAAAATCACGGATTACAGCGAGCGTCTTCTAGAGGATTTGGACATTTTAAAAAATTGGCCGGTGCGTGTTTTGGCCATGCAAAAGAATTGGATTGGCAAGAGCACGGGCGTTGAAATTTATTTTAAACTCGAAGACGGACGCACCTTGCCTGTTTTTACCACGCGTCAGGATACGATTTTCGGGGCGACGTATGTTGTTTTGGCACCCGAGCATCCGGTTGTCAAAGAACTGATCCGTAACAAGCCTCAGGAAAAAGAAGTCTCAAGCTTTATTGAGAAGGTGGCTCATGAGAGCCGTCAGGTGCGCGAAGCTGCGGATGTTAAAAAAGAAGGATGTTTTACAGGCAGCTATTGCCTTAATCCTGTTACGAAAGAGAAGATCCCTGTCTGGGTGGCTGATTATGTATTGATGGGATATGGCACAGGCGCAATCATGGCAGTTCCGACACATGACCAGAGAGATTTCTTATTTGCCAAAGAACACGGATTGCCGATGCGCGTTGTTATTCAGCCTAAAGGCGTGACTTTATCTGCTGATGCGATGGAGAGCGCTTTTGAGGAAGAGGGCGTCTTGGTTAACTCCAATGCTTTTAACGGGGTTGGCAATGAAGAGGCCAAAGAAAAGATTGCCCAGTGGATGGAAGAATCCAGAATCGGTAAAAAGACAATTCATTGGCGCCTGCGCGACTGGTTGATCTCACGTCAGCGTTATTGGGGGACGCCTATCCCGGTTATTTATTGCGATACCTGTGGGGTGGTCGGCGTCAGCGAAAAAGATCTTCCTGTCCGGTTGCCTGAGAAAGTTAAAATCACGGGTGAAGGCGGAAGCCCGTTGAACCACGTTAAAAATTTCGTCGAAACAAAATGCCCGAAATGTGGGAAAAAAGCGCGCCGTGAAACAGACACCATGGCGACTTTTATTGATTCCTCCTGGTATTTTTTAAGATTTTGTTCACCTGATGAAGATCAAGCGCCTTTTAAAAAAGAAGATGTTAAATATTGGATGCCGGTGGATCAGTATATCGGCGGTATTGAACACGCGGTCTTGCATCTTTTGTATTCAAGATTTTTTACGAAATTTTTGAAGGATATCGGGATGTTGGATTTTAAGGAACCTTTTGACAGGCTTTTGACTCAAGGCATGGTCTTGAAAGATGGTGAAGTCATGTCAAAGTCTAAAGGCAATATCGTTGATCCTGACGGATTGCTTAAAGAATACGGTGCGGATACTTTAAGATTGTTTATTCTTTTTGCCGCGCCTCCCGAAGCAGAACTGGATTGGTCTGATACAGGCATGGACGGCGCGTGGCGGTTTTTGAGCCGCGTCTGGCGTTTGGTGGAAACCTGTCAGGAAAAGAAAGTTACTGCTCTAGCTTCTGAGAGCGCGGGCTTAAAGAATGTCCGTCGCAAAATGCATGAAACCGTTAAAAAAATCACTTGTGATATGGACGGCGGTTTTAAATTCAATACCGCGATTTCCGCTGTTATGGAATTGGTTAATGAACTCTATAAATTGTCTTCAGAAGAACAGGGTCATCCAATAGCCCTTGAGGCCGTTCAGGCTACGGTGTGTTTGTTGGCTCCGTTTACGCCGCATGTCTGTGAAGAGATGTGGCAGAGGTTAGGAAGCAAAGAGAGTGTTTTTAAATCTCATTGGCCGACATTCAGCGAAAAAGAGCTTCAAGAAGATGCAGCGATTTATGTGATCCAGGTGAATGGCAAGGTGAGGTCAAAGATCATTGTTAAACTTGATGCTGATGATGAAGAGGTCAAGCGTCTTGTTCTCTCAGATGTTAAAACACAGGAATGGATCAAGGGGGCAGTGGTGAAAAAAATCCTGATTGTTCCCAAGAAGCTTGTCAGCATTGTTGTCTAATGATCTCTTTAACAAATCAAGAGCGAAAGATCTTTATTTTTCTGATGTTGTTGTTCCTTTTGGGTTTTGGCCTTAGTTATTATAAAAAATCCCAAGGCCCAAGCACGTGTCTCCTCTTAGGAGTTTTCCCGCAAAATCCAGTCCGCAAACCCTTAGATATTAATAATGCAACAAGAGAAGAATTAATAGCGTTGCCGGGCATCGCAGAGGTAACGGCTGACGCGATCATCGCTTACCGTCTGGACCATGGGTATTTTTCAGGAGTCGATGAACTGAAAAATATCAAAGGGATCAGCGATAAAAAACTCGAGTCTTTAAAAAAATATTTGTGTGCTGCGACAAGCAACAATTTATAATCCTTCCCGCATCTTCTTAAAAATTTCTTAAGAAGCTTCCTGAAAAAGCAAAAGCGAATTTTTTATTCCTTTATCTATGGGTGCTTCTTATCTTCTAAGTCTTCTTGTTGCGCAGTTCAAAAAGCTTCAGATCCCGCCTTTGGTGTTTGGATGTATTTTTTTCTGTTTTGGGATTATTTTTGAAAGGCATTGGCCCTTTGCTTGCCGGAACCTTTTGGCCCTCGTTGCATTGTTTTTGATAGCAAGTATTCTTTTCTTAAAAAAACGATTCCTTCCTGAAATTTGTTTAAGCATAATTATTTTTCTTTTTGGGGCTCTATGCCTGGCTCAAAAGCAGCTTATTCCTAAGGATTCTGTTATTTATTTAATGAATTCAGGAAGCCGGACAATTTGTTTAAAAGGGAATGTGGATAGTGAAAATGCAAATTTTTTAAAAAAAAGATTTTTTCTTTTAAAGGTTTCCCGTCTTGTTCAAAAAGATCAGGAATTTAAGGTTTCGGGGCATGTTTTCGTGCGTTTGTATAACGCGCAAAACTATTTTTACGGGGACGAGGTGATTGTCCGGGGCACTCTTTTTAAATACCGGGGAAGGCCTGTTGTGTGCGTTAAAAATAAACCTGGTGCGCTCATTTTTACGGGACGAAAGAGCGGCTGGTGGCTTAAGGCTCTGGCCCTTGCTTCAAAAGACAGGATGAAGAAGGTTATTGTTCAGCATCTGCCTCACTTTTCAGCGTCTATCCTTTCAGCGATGGTGCTGGGTGACGGAAGCCATCTAGCGCCGTTCGTTAAAACAATGATGGTTAAAACCGGCACGTGGCATGTGGTTGTGGTCAGTGGCTCGCATACTGTTTTTGTTGCATTTGTTCTGTTCGTCGTGTTAAAGATTTTTAAGATCCAGCGGACTTTACGCATTCTTTTGATCATGGGATTGTTATGGATTTATTGCCTGATTACAGGCGCGTGTGCGCCGGTGGTTCGGGCAACAATTATGACAGAAGCTTTTCTGCTGAGTTTTTTGATCAGGCGTAATCCATTGTTTTGTAATTCGTTGTGCCTGGCAGCTCTCTTTATCCTGTTCCTTAATCCTTTGGAGCTTTTTAACATTGGTTTTCAACTTTCATTTCTTAGCATATTTTTTATCGTTGTTCTTTCGCCCAAGATCAGGGAGTATTGTTTAAAATGTTTGCCACAAAAACCTGTAGTTGTTTCGCTGGTTAATTGTTTTTCTGTTTCTTGCGCCGCTTGGCTGGGGACAGCTCCGCTGATCGCTTCAAACTTCGGCAATGTTTCCCTGATCGCTGTGGCAGCCAACATGGTTATTGTTCCTTTGGCTACCGTGGTTATCGCCGCTGGTTTTGCCTTGGTGGTCTTGGGGTATTTTTTTGATTTTCTAGTTGGGCCTTTAAGTTTTGGCGCGGAATTCCTGATAGCTGTTTTTTTAAAGTGTAGTCACATCCTGTCCTTGTGTCCTTTAGCTTCATTCGAAGTTGTCAAAATCCCTGCTTTTGCCGTGGTTTTTTGTTATGCGGCTCTGGTTGTTTTTGCCTTGGCTGTATCTCATTCGTCCCGTTCCTGACGCATTCACCTTTTGCTTGAAATAGAGGCAATATCCCTTTAAACTGTTAAGGAAATATCCGTATGGAAAGCATAAAAAAACCTCTTGGGGTGCGAATGGATTTTAAGAAACGAGTTGAGGATATATTTTTGTACGGTCATGCGTTGTGGGATTTGGCGTTCAAGCAGCTTAAGGCTAAATACGCAGGTTCATTTTTGGGGGTATTTTGGGCGATCGTAAATCCGTTGTTGGTCGCTCTGGCTATTACATGTGTATTCAGCGGTTTTTCGAGAATGAGTGTCGGTCACTATTCTCTTTTTGTCCTTTCCGGGATTTTTTTATGGATGTTTTTTTCCTGCGCGTTGACAGAGGCCTCTTCGGTATTCTTAAACCAAGCCGCTATTTTACGTCAGTTCAACATTCCTAAAGAAATTTTGCCCTTGTCTTCTATTCTGGCCAATTTTTTAAATTTTATGATTGGGTGGATTGTCGTTCTTCCTTTGTTTATAATCCAACATCCGAAGATCATTTTTTTCCTTCCTTTTATTTTGATCGTTCTTCTTTTATTTTTGTTTTTGACCTGGGGCGCGGGGCTTGCGCTGTCTGTTCTAAATGTTTTTGTCCGCGATCTGGGCCATCTTCTGGGCGTCATTTTTATGTGTTGGTTTTGGATCACTCCGGTTTTTTATTCGCTGGATATGCTTCCTGTGAAATTCCGCTGGATTGTTGCTCTTAATCCAGTCACACTCTACGTGATTGATTTTAGGGCCCTTGTTTTTTATGGCCAAATTCCGTCTGCTTTTAGTTTTTTTCTTCTTTTCCTTTTGTCCGGGTTAACCCTAATGTTGGGATTATTGATTTTTGCGCGTTTTGAATCCAATCTGTTAAAACGAATCTAAGATGCCTGTTGTTCAATTCAAAAACGTTTGGGAAATGTATAGGATTAAGTTCTTCCAGAGGCGAAGGACCGCCTGGGAGAGCTTTTGGGCTTTGAAAGACGTTAGTTTTAGCGTTGAAAAAGGCGAAACCCTGGGTATTATCGGAGAAAACGGCGCCGGTAAATCGACGGTTTTGAAATTAATAGCTGGTCTTCTAAAATCTGACCGGGGCCAGGTTGGTATTGAAGGCCGTGTTTCAGGGTTGTTAGAGCTTGGGGCCGGATTTCAACCTGAATTGACTGGCGAGGAAAATATATTTTTAAGCGGCGGCCTTTTTGGATTAAATAAAAAACAGATTGAAGAGCGTCGTGACGCCATTATACGTTTCGCGGCTTTAGGTAAATTTATCCATGCCCCGGTTAAATGTTATTCGCAAGGCATGTTTGTGCGTCTGGCTTTCGCCATCGCCGTACATGTAGATCCGGACATCCTTTTGATTGATGATACCTTGGCTGTCGGTGATGAATATTTTCAGAAAAAATGTGTTCAGAAGATTTTTGAGCTGAAAGAACAGGGAAAGACGATTCTTTTTGTGACGCATGATATTAATTTATTGCGGCAATTGTGTTGTCGCGTCCTTCTTTTTAAAGAGGGCCGGCTGATCAAGGATGGGCCGGTGGATTTGGTTGTTTCGGCGTTTTTGCAGAATATCGGAGAAAAGAAAGGGATCGCCGGATTGCAAGAGGGGCCTTTAAAAATTATTTTTAATAACGGCCGGCTCTTCATAAATTTTTGCGACGTGCTTTTGACCCCGGGTTTAGGCGCGCACATGGTTTTGCGCGTGGATAATAAATGGGTCAGCTCTCAGGAATTCGATTGGGAGGTTGCAAGCGGCGGGGAAGGCCTGTGGGTCTTAAGAGGGAAACTTTCAAGCCCTGCATTGACTCAAGTCTGGAAAATTAGTTTAAGAAACAGTTGTATTGATTGGCAGGTTGAGGTTGAGGGACCAAGGAATTTCGTTGTTCAAGAGGGATGCTCCAATATTATGCTTACCCGCGGCTTTACGCATTGGATGACGACTTTAGAACAGGGTGAATTTTTATCTCAAGGGCAGGCCAGTTGGAATTGGCAGGCTTTTCTGGGTAACAATATTGAGAGAAAGGCGTTAGGAGTTAAGGCAGAGACAACTTCCGATACAAATCTCGCGCCTTTGATCTTTCAGCAGTCCGGCCTTTGCCATGCCCAGATCTTTAATTCCGATGATTTTTTGAATTGTCGTCTTTTGCAATTTAAGACAACTGTTTTTAACGAGAACGAAGATTTGGGGATAGTCCATCGGCATATTTTTTCCGGAAAAATTCTTTGCGCGGTCCCTGAGCCTGAAAAATTTCTGCGCCAAATACAGGAAGAATTTGTTTTAGAAAAAGGAGCTTTAAAATGTGTTTTTGATAACGGCCGCCTCATGGTTTCTTGTAAAGGGGTAACGCTTACCAAGGGGGATCATGCGAGCGTTTCTTTCTTTGCCAACGGACGATGGTATTCTTCGACGTACGCCCAATGGGAGTTTAAAAAAGAAAGCGCAACGAAGCTTATTGCTCGGGGGTTTTGGCACAACTTGCCTCTTTCCCAGGTGTGGGAGATAGAAATTTTAAATGAATCCGAATTCAGGGTAAAGGTGGGCCTGGATTTAAGTCAGGAAGTGGATATAGAAAGTCAGGGCATGACGTTCAGATGTTTGTCGCAATATGGTTATTGGTTTACGGATGTTGATCGCGGGGAATTCTTGAATGATTTTGGCGAAGTTTTTTTTGATGTGGTTCAACGTTGTATTTGCGGCGGCGTTGTGGGTTTGAGCGCACAGGGTGATTCTTTGCCTTCTTGTGAAATAAAATTTTCTAAAGTATTGAATAATTTTGCGAAAATCGGTAATTCTGATTTTTCGTACAGCGCCCGTGAGTTAAAAATAGAACGCGTTGAACCTGAAGGAAGGATGAAATTTTCCCGTGGCTTCACCCCTTGTTTTGAATTAAGTGTCGCATTTAAAAATGAACCGATTGTTTTTCTAAAGATGCGGGCGGAAATCGTTTTAGACGAGAATAAAAAAATAGTTTTTGATAATGGATGCGTGCGTTTGTTTAAGAAAGGAAAAGAGCTGACCAAGAAACACGCTTTTTATACGTCTTTGCGCTATAAAGGGCGCTGGCATGATTCCCTGCTAATGGCTCAATGGGAAATTTTAGAGAATAACGCGCGCTTCATAAGAGCCCGAGGGCGATGGAGAGAGTTGCCCATGAGCCAGATTTGGGAAATTTCTCTGGATGAACAAATGAGGGTTTTTTTCAATGTACGTCTGATTTTGGATCAAGGGCTTGCTTTTGAACGCCTGCAAACGAATCTCATGCTTTCTGAAGAATATCTTAAATGGCAAGGGCTGGGGGCAGAAGGGGCTTTTCCTGATTTTCGAGGCGATATCGATGATGATTGGGATTTGATTTGGACAGAAGATGGGGCTAAAGAAAAGTGCGATCGTTCTATAGGGGTTGCGTCAGGAGTCGATGGTGCCTTGCCGCCGATTGTTTTTTCTTTAGATGCAAATAATAGAAACGGTTGTTTAAATATCGTTAATTCGGATCTTTATTTTCGAGGTAGGATTCTTCAGTATCTCACAAAAAATGCCGCTGTTTTAGATATGGGCGAACATTCATATTTTACAGGCAGGATTGTTTTTGGCGATGTTTAGGAAAAAAAGTTGAATATGAGCATCGATATTTCGATCGTACTACCGACATGTAAGCGAGACGCAAGTCTTAAGCGCTGTTTGGATTCTTTTGCGGCAATGAAGGATCGCCGCTATACTTTTGAGATCATTGTTGTTGATGATGGAGCTTCTGAATCAACGAAAAAAGTTGTCGATGAAGCAAAAAACGATTTTTTTAATCTTCGTTATGTCTCCGGATCTCACCAAGGGCCGGCGCGCGCCCGAAATCGCGGCATCGAGGTGGCCAGTGGCTCTCTGATAGGTTTTGTTGATGATGATTGCCTGGTCATGGGGTCATGGGTCGCACAGATGGTTGAAGCCCATCAAAAATTCCCCAAGATATCTTGTATCGGAGGTGAAACAATTTCAGGGTGTTCTACGCCTCATCTTTTGATCAGTCAAAAATTAAGCACATGGAGCATTGAAACGAAATTGGCTGGCAAGAAAGAAATTATATTTTTCCCTACCTGTAATGTTTCATGTAAAAGAGATGTTTTCGGCTTAAAAAGTTTTGACGAACGCTTTCTTTTTCCGGGAGGAGAGGATCTTGAATTTTTCTGGCGTTTGTTTAAAAAAGGCAGGCGTTTTCTTTTTATCCCTGAAATCAAAGTCCTTCACGACAGGGAAGGGACTGTAAAAAGTTTTTTAAGGCAGGCCTTTGTTTATGGCCGCGGGAACTTTTTGGTTCAGCATATGCATAGAGATCATCCTCTGCTTAAGGAACTAAGAACCGGCTCTTTGTCTTTTTGGTTTGGTTCTTTCGTCAATATTTTAAAGATCCCGCGTTTTAGTTTTCTCTGCGGACGAAAACTGATTCGTGAAGAGGATGTGAAAGGATTTTTTAACAAATGTGATATTTATCTTTTTTTTACGATGCACAAAATTTGTTATATCGCAGGCAACATTCGCGAATTTTTCCAGATCAAAAAAAACGGATTCGGCACAAACGACGGTGGCGCTGGAGTTCCCCGTCTTTTGATCCTCGACATCACGCATCAATGCAATTTGATGTGTAATATTTGCGATATTTGGAAAACTAAAAGCAAGGATGAAGACTTAGGGTTTGATGCTCTTGCGCGTATTTTGTCGCAAGCCCAGGCACTTAAGATCCCTGAAATTACTTTATCCGGCGGTGAACCGCTTTTACGTCAGGACATATTTAATGTTTTTGAAACCGCGCGGAATCTAAAAATTAAAAATCTAGGGGTTTTAAGCAATGGTATATTGGTAGAAAAACATTTTGAGGTTGTGATGCCATATCTTTGTGATAATACCATTTCTCTTGTGATTTCTTTTGATTCTTTGAAACAAGTTGTCCATAACACGGTCAGGAATTCTGAAATTGCCTGGGAGGCAACGCACGCCGTATTGAGAAGGTTGGCGCAGGCAAAAAATAAAAATCCCCAGATCAATTTTAATGTTATTACGGTCATCTTGAATCAGAACTTAGAAGAGCTTGATGAGATTGTTTCATTCGTTCATTCGCTAGGTGCCAATTCGTTGCAATTCCAGTCGCTTTTGCCGAATAATTTAAAGATGGACGAAAGAAAGGCGAGCGGTTTTTGGGTTCCTGAAGAGCGTTTTTCTGTGCTGGATGCCGCGTTGGATAAGCTGGTTGCTTTAAAGCGCCAGTGCCCTAATTTTATAAAAAATTCACTTTTAAATTTATTGCTGATAAAAAAATATTATCGGGGGACGCTTACGTCGAGGGATATCCAATGCCAATCTGCCGGCCGGACTGTTTTGGTCTCAACTTTAGGAGATTGTACGACTTGTTTTTCTTCTTACGGTAATATCAAAAAGAAGAATTTTGAAAATATCCTGAATAGTCCTAAGAGGATGCGAGCTTCGGCACGTGTTAAAAAATGTCCCTGGCCATGTTTATTACCGTGTTTTTGTGAAGCATGACAAAAAATAAATTTAAAAAATGATCTGTCAAAAAGATAATTTTTTCTTTTGGCTGTCGCACAAGATCGGTTATCCTCTTGTTGGTCCTCAAGTGATGCAGGTTGCGCTGACGTATCGTTGCAATTTGAAGTGCAAAATTTGTCATTTAAAGCAATTATTGCCGCAGGAGGAAGAACTTGCGCAGGCCCAGGTGGAAAAGCTCTTAGATGGCGCTGTGGCTCTAGGGGTTAAGGAATTGGTCTTAACCGGTGGAGAGCCGCTTCTTCGGAGCGATATCTTTGACATTTGTCGCTATGCCGCTGTACGCGGCTTAAAGACTGTACTTACGACTAATGGCACTTTGTTAGATGAGGATGTTTCTAAAAAACTCGCTGACAGTGGCGTTGCCCATGTTCATATTTCAATGGATGGGCTAAAGGCTACCCATGATCATTTAAGAGGTTCTGGGACGTTTGGGAAAATCGTTGAAGGGATAGGTTTTTTGAATGAGTTCCGCTTCAAAAAACGTTTTTTTTCTTTAGGAGTCGCCTGCACAGTGATGGATGTTAACGCGGGTGAATTGTCAAAAATCGCCGCGTGGGCGGATGAGCACAAGATAGATGTTATTAATTTTCAGCCGATTCTTTCGGACAATGCTGATTTTACGGATTGTTCCAAAAGCTCTGGGTGGGTCCAAAAAAACAGTTTAAGGTTGTTAAAAGATGAGATCGAAAAAATAAAAACCGCCCAATACCGGCATGTGCGCCTTTATGAAGAGCCCAGCCTGAATCTTCTTGTTAAATATTACGACGGAACTTTGACTCAAAAAGATTGGGTTTGTTTTGGAGGTTTCAAAACATTGTTTGTCTGTTTTTCTCATAAAATTCCCTATGCGTATTCCTGCCACGGCCTTTGCGGCGACTTAAGCAGGTGTTCATTAAAAAAAGCCTGGAGGTCAAAAGAGGCTCATGAATTGCGTAGGCATTCCAAGACGTGCACGCGGCTGTGTTTACAGGCCTGTTATTCTAAAATAGCCGCGGGGAGTTTGAAGCATTTAGCGAAACAGTTGTGTAGTTAAAGAAAAAGTTCAAACATGGATTTATTCGCGCGAAGAGAATTGAATCAGTGGAAAGATATCTTAGGGTTTTATTTCGGCAGGGCCCTTTCTCGACCTCTTGTCCCTCCGGAACATGTCTATTTCAATCTCACCAACCGCTGCAACCTGCGGTGCAAGATGTGTGATATCCCTGATATTTCATCAAGGCTTGAACAGGAGTTGAGTGTTGAAGAACTTAAAAACATCATTGATCAAATTAAAGATCTGGGGGCCCGGCATATTATATTTTCAGGGGGTGAGCCTTTTTTAAAAGAGGGATTATCCGAACTTGTTGCTTATGCTGTTCGCCGCGGCATCGAGATGGTGGATATTATCACCAACGGAACTTTGCTTGATGAGGCGAAATGCGAACAGATAATTAAGTTGAAAGTGAACAATGTGTCTTTTTCTTTGGACGGCTTGAAAGAAAAAAATGATTTTATACGCGGGGTGGGTGTTTTTGAAAAAGTAAAATCGAATATTGAGAGGCTCAATCGCTTGAAGTCGGTGTATAATACATTTTTTCCGACCCTTATCATTAATTGTACCGTGATGGGGGCTAACATTGGCGATATCTTACCTTTAGTTGAATTTGCCAGGGATCATAAATGCAGCATCCTTTTTCAGCCACTTTTGGCAAATAATACAAAAATGTATGAAGAGGCCAAAGATGATCTGTGGCCGAAGGCAAGAGATATAGACTTATTAAAATCAGTCTGGAATAAAGTTTTAAGCTTAAAACCTGGTTTTAAAGAGACAAACGTTTTTACCGACAGGGCGATTCTTAACGCCATGCCGGCATATTTTAAAAGTAAGAAGGTGTTCAAAAGTTTTAACTGTTATGAGGCGATCAAGCGGATCGTTATTTCTTATGACGGTGTCCTTTGGAGCTGTTTCGGTGTGTATGGAAATTTAAAAAATAAAACCCTTAAAGAACTCTGGTTTTGTCATAAGGCTAAAAAAATCAGGGAAAGCGCTAAAAACTGCAGGAATTTTTGTATGCAGGATTGCATTTATTTTCCGACGGATATCATAGCTCAAGTCAGTGAGTATCTTAAAAAGGTTTCTTCAAAGCCCCAGGATGAAAAGAGCGAGGTTAAGGCCGGGCTCTTGGACAGGCTTAAAGCCTTAGAAGATGTTTTAAGGACAGAAATCAAAGATAAAAAAGTGGGTGCTTTCGGCTTTTGGGAAACATACGGCTTGGGACGGGAATTGGGTCGCCTTGGATGTATAAGGAAAAAAATCAATTCTTTACGATGAATGAAACAATGAAGTTAGAAAAAACGCATTCGGGTTCAGCGCCACTAAAGAATTTCGAGGAAAATCTGAAATATTATTTTTCCTCTGTGTTTAAGAAACCATTGGCTAGGCCGCAATGGATTTACATCAGCCTTTCTCATAAATGTAATTTAGACTGTCAAATGTGCGGCAACAAGAGAACGCTTCGACGGCATAAACTGGACTTTATGCTTTTGAAAAAGGTTTTGGCTGAAATCGCACAGTGGCAAACGGATCCTTGTGTTGTTTTTACAGGGGGCGAGCCATTTTTAAGAAGGGACATTTTTAGCATTATTGATGGGGCGGTATCTCTTGGGTTAAAAACAGAAGTTGTTACGAATGGCACCCTGATTGATAGCGCTCATATGATTGAAAAGATTGTGGCCTCGGGCTTAAAGAATATCGCTGTTTCTTTGGACGGCGCTGTCGCTGAAACTCATGATGCGATTCGTGGCGTGGGCGGTACGTATCAAAAGGCTGTTGGCGCTTTGCGTGCTCTTTCCCAAGAAAAGAAAAAGAAGGGGAGTGGCCCTGATATTTCTGTTTGGATGACTATTATGAAAGAAAATTTAGAAGAGCTCTGCGATATGATGACGCTTGCCCAAGAGCTTGAAATAGATCACTTGGTTTATCATCCTGTTATCGTGGCTCAGGCGGATATGCAGAATACGATTTCTACAGGTTCGTTTTGGGTAAGAAAAGATAAGGTAAATCTCTTGAAAGTTCAGATTGAGCGGATCGCGGCGGCCCAAAAGAATGACGAGCGGATTGCTTTTCTACACGACCCTATGCTTTGGCTCGATTATTTTCAAGGGACATTAACAAGAGAGATTTGGAAGTGCAATCCTTTTGTATTTATTGATATTGGCCCTGATGGGAATGTCAGGAGCTGTGGTTCTTCTTTCGGCAACGTCAGGGACATGAGCTTGAATGATTGTTTATCGAGCGCCCAGGCTCAAAAAGCCCGAGATAAGATGCTGCGTTGCGCTAAGCCGTGTTTACAGACTTGTTGGGCGCGGCCTGAAGCTGATTCGTTGAGTGCTATCGTTGAAAATTTTACCTGTCAAATCGAGTCCTTGCCTTTAAGTGATCTGGAAAAAAGAGAAATTTTAGAAAAAGGCTTGAAGATGCTTAAGCCGTATGAGTCCATGATAGAAAGAAAACCCAGCCATCCATGAACAATAGATTAAAAGAAGTCATCCTTTCCATAACAAACCGGTGCAATTTAAGATGTGCCATGTGTCAGATTCCTGAAAAAAATGACAAGGCGGAATTAAGCACTGAACAGTGTAAGAGATTGATCCGGGATGCCGCGCGGTTGTGTCCTGAAAGCATTGTTTTTAGCGGAGGAGAGCCGCTTGTACGGTCTGATATCTTTGAGCTAATGTCTCTTGTCCATGAATTAAAGATCAACACCTGCTTGACGTCTAATGGGACGTTGATTGATGAGGCCATCGCCGAACGTCTCGCAGCTTCGGGAATCGGCGTTGTTAATATCTCGCTCGAGGGGCCTGAAGTCGTGCATGATGTTTTAAGAGGCCAGGGGAGCTTTAAAAGAGCTTTAAAAGCGCTCGAGATTCTTTCTGCAAAAAAAATTGAGACAACGATTGCCACTATTGTGTGTCGGCAGAATTATCAGACGTTGTCTGATGTTATGGATCTGGCCCGCCGTCACGGCGTCTCTTCGGTGAAATTCCAGCCCTTTAGTGATATTTTTCTTATTGATAAAAACAAGCGGCGGGATTTTTTTATTTCCAGTGAATTGCTTGCGGATGTTCAGGCGAGCCTTGAACGCGTGATGGAATTGGCCAGGTCTTATGGAATCGAAACCAACCCTAAGGGGTATCTTTTGGATCTGGCCTCGTATCTGTGCGATCTAAGGCCGCCTGTCAAAGAGCATTCTTGCCGTGCCTTATGGACATCGTGCCCTATATCAGCCCAAGGCGATGTTTTTCTTTGCTGGGTTTTAAGCGACAAGCCCTTGGGTAATATCGCGCAAGGCTCGCTGCTTAATATTTGGAATTCCGACGCACATGATCGCTTGCGGCAGGATGTTTTAAAAACTGGTTGTTGCGGTTGTCTTATGAGTTGTTATGACCGTAATTTTGTTCCACGCGGATATAAATTATTAAAGACGTTTAACGTTGCGAAGTTCAAGAAAATTCAAAAAAAAAGATTTTATTTCAGGGCTTATCAATATTTTAGATATATGGGTTTAAAAATCGCACGTGTTTTGTTGGATCAAGTTATGGTTTCAAGAAGGAAAGAGGATGCCTCAAATAAAATATTGGCTGAGATTCGCTCAGCACAGGACAATATTCAAAAAAAACTGGATTATTTAAAAAATGGATGACGTTACTGTTGTTATTCCTTGTTTTAACGCCGCGCACACCATCGAGCCCTGTTTGAAGGCTGTGTTGGCGCAGTCGTTTCCATTAAAAGAGGTTTTGGTCATTGATGACGGCTCAAGTGATGAAACGGTTGATATCGTCTTAAGGTATCCTGTCCGTCTCATTCGTCATCAAAGCAATCTCGGACTGGCAGCGGCCCGCAATTCGGGTCTTAAGAATACCCGTTCGGTTTTTATCGCATCCCTGGATGCGGATTGTGTTCCGCAAGCCGATTGGCTGAAGCTTCTTGTTGAAAAATTTGACGCGCCTTGCGTCGCGGGCGCCGGCGGCAAACTTTGCGAAGCGTATACGTCGAACGTTTGCGATGAGTGGCGCTCCGTGCATATGCGCCAATATTGGCATGAGACTCAAAGCGAACCGCCTTTTTTATTCGGCTCTAACACGGTTTTTCGTCACGACGTCTTTTCAAAAATCGGTCTTTACGATGAGATTTATAAGACCAACTACGAGGATGTTGAGATTTGTTCAAGGTTGAGGAACGCGGGGTATATTTTTAAATATGAACCAAGGGCTGTCGCGAACCATTTAAAGCGGGACACTCTTATATCTGTTTTAAATAATCATTGGCATTGGCAATTGCCTTATTATACGCAGGAGAATCATTTTCAGGCTACGCGATTTTTGACAAAAATCAAAACAGATTTCTGGACCGCTCAGCATTACATGGAAGAAGACTTAAAAGCGGGAAACAAAAATTTACTCTACATTAATTTTTTAATGGCTGTTCATCATGCTTTTAAAGATTTTGAATTTTTCTTTTTTCAGGAGAAAAAGAAATCGTCGCGCGAGGAGGCCTCAGACTTCTCTCGATTTGTTGCGTTGATGGACTTAAGTTTTTTTTACCATATGGACCGAGGGCGTTCTACATTTTTAAGCCTTGTCCCGGACTCAAAGGCGCTTGCGCAGAATTTTTTCGCGTTTTCCCTTCTTTTAAGTAATTGTCTACGGCACCAATTTCGCGATTCACGATTTCGTGAGTCTTTTTTTAAAGACCTTTTTTTATCTGTTTTTCCTGATGTTAAAGAGGAACTTTTAAAAAGTTTTGTCGCTTTGGTTGAAGGCGCTCATGACTGGAAGGATATTAGGGAAAAAGAGCATCCTCATTTGGATACAAGTTTTTTAAAAGAATCTTCCGTCTGTTTTGAAGAATGGGTCGAGGGCCTAAGAATGCGCATGCCTGAGATGTTGATGCTTCTGGCACAGGCAGCTGAAGCAACGCATAGGGAAATGTGAAAAAAGGAAGCGAAGTATTTCTTGTTTAATCTCTGAAAAGGCGTTTAGATGATTTAGCGAATAACCCGCCGCTTAAACTCTTAAAAACTTCAAAAAGTTTTAAGAAAGCGTCGAGGTTTGTTTTGAAAGGGTGAGACCTTAAGCGAAGCAAAACAAAGGGGGTTACGTATGATTAAATGGACGAAGAAGAATCAACAGATGCCGACAACGATTGTTTTGGAAATTTTTTCCTGGCTCATGGTTTTTTTAGGGGCGAGCGGGGCCATTTACATGACAATCTTTGATTTTCAGAAGGGGCGTTTGCCGTTGGTGGGTTTTTTTATTTTGTTCAATAGCCTGTTGGCTGCGGCGTTGGTGCGCATGTTCGCCAACATGGGCCAGATGTTGTTTGATTCCAAGCAGATGCTGGAACAGATGAATTGCGATTGTAAAGATATGAATCTTAATATTGAGCAAATAACCTCTACATTCGAACAAATCGAGCAACACCTTGATTTCAAAAAGTAATATGCGCGTTGTTCTGGTTAATCTTCCCTGGGAAGTGCGGGGCCGTTTTGGCGTGCGCGCCGGTTCGCGCTGGCCATTCACAGCGCCTCCAGTGCCCAAAGGGCATTTGCCTTATATTCCTTTTCCGTTTTTTTTGGCGACAGCTGCTGCTGTTTTAAAAAAAGACGGAGTTGAAGTTTTGCTCTTGGATTCAATAGCCCAAGAATTGAATATTAACGAGACGATTGAAAAAATAAAGTTTTTTTCACCCACATTGATCGTCGTAGAAACATCCACGCCTTCTTTTGACAACGATTTGTTCCTTATTAAGAAAATGAAGGAATGCCTTGTTCCTGGTTCTGTTGCGCTTGTTGGGCCGCATGCCACGGTATTTTCACAACAGATTCTTGAGCACTATCCGGTTATCGATTATGTCTTTCGGGGTGAGTATGAAGGAACGCTTTTGGATTTAGTGCGGCATCTTGCGACGGGTTCAAAGTTAAGCCAGGTGCGCGGATTGTCTTATCGGGAAAGCGGCCAAGTATTAGAAAATCCGCGTCGTTTGAGCATTGAACCTCTTGACGAACTCCCTTGGCCTGAACGCGCGAGTTTGCCGCTGGAAAGATATCATGACGGTTTTTGTCAAATGCCGTTTCCAAGCGTGCAGATGTTGTCAAGCCGCGGTTGTCCGTTTGCGTGTACGTTTTGTCTTTGGCCTCAAGTGATCTACAACGAGCGTCGCATCCGCCTCAGAAATCCTAGAGCCGTAGTCGATGAGATGGAATATTTGGTTAAAGAATATCATTTTAAAGCCGTCTATTTCGACGATGATTGCTTCAATGTTGATAAAAACCATGTGCTTGGGATTGCCGGTGAGATTAAAAAAAGAAAGTTGTCTGTTCCCTGGTCAGCCATGGCGCGCGCTGACTTGATGGATGAAGGAACCTTAGATGTTCTGGCGGGAAGCGGTTTTTATGCGGTTAAATATGGCGTTGAATCTGTCTCGCAAGCCGTTCTAGAGGGGATCAAGAAAAATATCGATCTTAAAAAAACAAGGCAGATGATTCAGGCGACTAAAGATCAAGGGATCAAGGTTCACTTGACCTTTTGTTTAGGGCTATTGGGTGAGACAAAAGAGACGATCCGCGCGATGAAGTCTTTTATCCAAGAATTGAAGCCTGATTCTTGTCAGTTTTCATATGCGACCCCTTTTCCAGGTACTGAGTATTTTAGGCAAGTAGAGGAAAGAGGGGAGTTGCTTTCTGAGGAGTGGTCGGATTATGATGGAAATGTGAAATGCATTGTAAAAACTGGAGAATTAAGCGCTTGTGACCTTGAAGAAGCAAAGAAAGATTTGGAGCTCTTGTTTAAAGTCGGCGAGTAGGTGCAAAGACCTGAATAAGAACGCAACCTTGAGTTTAGAATAGTCTTTTGCTATAATTGGTGCTCTTGTGAATAGTTATTATGCCGATGTAGTGGTTCGACAGGCTCACCACAAGTGGTTCGACAGGCTCACCACAAGTCGAAACATCCTGAGCAAGAGAGCCTCGAAGAGGCGAACGCGTCGAAGGACCGAGCTTTTTAAGCGCGTCCAGGATTAGTAATTAAAACGATTTTATGCCGATGTAGCTCAGTTGGTAGAGCAACGCTTTCGTAAAGCGTGGGTCGGTGGTTCGATTCCACTCATCGGCTTATTGAACTCAATATGCGCTGAAGTGCAGCTATCGGCGCATTTAACGAAATCCTGCCGAAGGTAAATTTTTTTCCCGAGGCGGGGGATTTTTAGTTAGACAGCTAGCCTCTTTATCTTATGGGACGGTTCAGGAATATCATACGCAATCGTAATTTTTCACTCCTTTGGGTAGGACAGATCATATCGCAATTCGGCGATAGGCTTGATCAGATGGCCTTGATCGCGCTCATCTATAAATTTGCCCCTGGTTCAACCGTCCAGATGGCCAAGGTCATGAGTTTTACAATCCTTCCTGTTTTTCTTATAGGCCCTGTTGCCGGTGTTTATGTGGATCGGTGGGACAGGCGGCGCACCATGGTGGTTTGTGATATTCTCCGAGGCATTCTCATTCTTCTCATTCCTTTGTTCTTCATGCGTATGCATTCACTGTTGCCTATCTACATAATTGTTTTTCTTGTTTTTTCCATCGGTCGGTTTTATGTGCCAGCAAAAATGTCTATCATTCCCGATCTCGTTAAAAGCGATGATCTTCTTTTGGCTAATTCCTTAGTCAATACGACTGGGATGGTGGCGGCCATGCTTGGTTTGGGCTTGGGCGGCATTTTAGTTGGCATGGTGGGTGTAGAAGGCGGCTTTGTGATCGATGGCATCAGCTTCCTTGTTTCAGGTATGTTGGTTTTCTTTTTAAGTACAAAACTGATGAAGGAACTAAAACATGAGCGTCTGATCGATGTGGGCAAAGAAATTGCCGAAGTTATCCGAAAATCTGTCTTTAACGAAATGAAAGATGCGGTCATTTTTTTAAAAAATCAGAAACAATTGAGGGCTTGTTTTGGTCTGCTTTTTCTTTTATGGGCTGCCCTGGGGGCTGTCTATGTCACGGTCGTTGTTTTTATCCAAAAGATTTTTTCTTCTGTTACCAAAGAAGTGGGGTTGATCGTGGTGGCTTTAGGTATCGGGCTTTTTTTAGGAACACTTGCTTATGGAAGATTCGGTCAAAAAGGCTCAGGGGTCAGAACGATTTTTACCTGTATTTTTTTAGCGGGCTTGGCTTTGGCTTCTTTTGTCATAGCCGTCATGAAAATACCTAATCTTTTTCTTGCGATGGGGCTGGCTTTTTTGCTGGGTTTTGTTATTTCGCCCAGTATGGTTATTTCTACGACCATGGTGCATCAGTTGACGGACAATTCGATGCGGGGCAAGATTTTCAGTTCTTTGGAGATCATCGTCCATTTTGGTTTTTTAATAGCCATGCTTGTCTCTGCTTCTTTGGCAGATCGCATCGGCCATCATGTTATTCTTTTGACAGTCAGTTCTTTGCTTGTCTTAAGCGGTTTTATTGGATTTTTAAAGACCAGAAATACTCCTTTGGCGACAGGTAAGATTTTATCGAACGGTTAAAAAAATCTAGCGATAAAAATCGGAGTCGCGTATGAATAGTAAACTCATAAAAATTTTGATCGGCTGCGGTATCGTTCTTTGTGCTATTGCTTTATTTTTAAGTTTTGTTCAGCGGCTGGGTTCTTCCGAGGATGCCGTTTCTAAGAGTTTTAAGGAGCAGGAGTTTTTTAAAGAAGTTTTTCCAAATGGTGTTATTTTCGAGCCTGTTTTTGAAAAGGATATTTTATCGTACTATCGGGTTTTGAGCCGGGAGAAAAGACTTTTAGGGTATGTTTTTCAGGTTAAGAAATGGGGATATGTCAGTGATATCGTGACGCTGGTGGGAATGACCTCTTCCGGAGTTATCACACGTATTAAAATCCTTTCGCAAAAAGAAACATACGGGATCGGCAGTAGGGTTGTAGATGATGAGAAGGCTTTGAATGTTTCGGCTGGGCGTTTTTGGTTTCAAGATCAGTTCAGAGGCAAGACGGTAAACGGGTTGAATTCTTCTATCGATGCTGTTACAGGCGCGACCGCTACTTCCCGGGCAGTGATCGATTCAATTTCTGAACGCGCTCAAGAGATTTTATCAAAAGTGAAGTAAATCCCGTTAGAGAACTATGTTTTCTAACGGTCTGCGCTTAACTGATGTCTTAGGCCACCGTCAGCTTTACAGCTGGATAACCGCCGACTAAAGTCGGCGGCTTTCTCTAACGGGGTAAAGTAATGAATTAGAGCAAGGTTTGCTTTCGTGTGCTAAAATATTTATGGTTGAGCCTCTAAACTAAAAAACTCTATGAAAAATATAGCTGTTTTCGTTTCAGGATACGGGACAAATCTCCAGGCGATGATTAATCGTATCGCCAAAGGAACCTTGCGCGTGAATTTAAAGCTTGTGTTGAGCGATAAGAGTTCAGCCTTTGCTTTAAGGCGTGCCAAAAAAGCAGGGATCCCTGCTTTTTTTGTTGACCCAAAAAAATTTACCCATAAAAATGATTACGAACACCATCTCATCTCTTTACTAGAAGATGAGAAAATTGACTTTATTGTTCTGGCGGGTTTCATGCGTATTCTGGGGCCGGTTTTTTTAAAAAAATATAAAAATAGGATCTTAAATATTCATCCGGCCCTTTTGCCTGCTTTTAAAGGGGCGCATGCGATTCATGACGCCTATGAATACGGGGCCAAAGTGACGGGCGTGACGGTTCATTTTGTTGATGAGAAAATTGACAATGGCCCGATTATTATGCAGGAGGTTGTTAGTGTCGGCGATCATGAGACCATGTCTCAGCTCGAGAAAAGAATCCATAAGGTTGAGCATGGGATATATTCAGAGGCGATTCAGAAAGTTTGTGATAACAGGTTTTCGATTCGGGGAAGGCGCGTCGTCCTAAGGGCAAAGATTCGGTGATGTTTTAAAGAAAGTTTTGAAAAAGTTTTTTCAGGCCGTTTCCGTTTCTGGGACGGCCTTTTTTAATCCTCCGCAGAAATCTTTGGGCTTTAACCCTTGGGATGAATGGTGTTATGCATTTTCTGCTAAAGGAGGAAGCCTTAGGACTTAAAGTCCTAAGGAACTTCACTTCGAAGCGCGAAATCCTTCAAGGCTTTTTAACCCTAAGGATAAAGTCTAGAATGATATCCCGTAGAAATTTAATCGAGGAATTCCGGGAGCTTGATTTTTGTTTTTTTAAGATCTTCGAAGGATAGTTTGCGGCTTTCATCGCTGAATGTGTCGGTGATCTGTATCGCTTGGAAATCTTTTGTGTCGTAATTTTTGACGACCAGGGCTGTGATCATTTGAACATAATCCAAAGGTTTTATTGCTTCTAATTCCGCCCCCGCGCCGTATTTCTTTTTAACAAATTCAAATTCAAGCTTGATGATGCCGAATTTTATGTTTTGAGTCGTTGATTTCAGCTCAAAGAGTTTACTCAAAGTCTTATCTTTGAGAAAAAGGCTTTTGGCGCGGTGAATGACTTGGAAGGCGATGAATTCATTAAAAGAGAGGTCGAAGTATTTTCTTGTTGCACCTGTTAAGTCATTGACAACTTTTGGGTCAACCTGAATGTCTTTGACGCTGCGTTCAAAAAATTCCCCTCTTGAAAAATTTTCCAAAATCGCCTGCCTGAGATCCGGGATGTATTCAATGGTGATCAATTGAACTCCATAGTGCTTGACGTCAGCGGCGGTCATCACGGCAAAATTCAGTTGTGCATCTGTGCTTAAGAGGACACGGTGGATGCAGGAGAGGACTTTGTTCATTTTTTCAGCGCCTGCTTCGTTCCAGGAAAGTTCTTCTTCTTTGACCAGGTCGGTCAAGGGGACATACACCCAAAGAGTTTTGCCACTGATATGGCAGGTGATATCAATGGACTGTTCTTCTTTGACAAGTTTTGTTAACTGAGACGAGAGTGTTTTTGCCGGGAAAGAGGGTTCGCAGGAACTAAAGACAATTCCTAAAAGAGTGAGCAATAAAAAAGAAAAGATTGATTTTAAGGAGATTGTTTTAAAGTAACAGATTTTTTGCAGGATCGAATTTGGACTTGTTGTATTCTTTAAAGATGGCATCGATTTCATCGTATTCCAGTTCTTCTTTTGTTAAGAGTTCGTTGGCAAAGCGGTCTAACAAAACTATTTCTTGTCTTAAAAGCGCCTCTGTATCTTTTAAGGCCCCTTGCATAAGCTGTTCGGTTTCTTCGTTCAATTCTTCTTTTATTTTTTCTGATAAATTTTTATCCGGGATCGCGTAGAAGTCGCCTAAATGTTTTGGCCCCATGCCTAGGCGCCAGATCATAAGATGCGCCAGTTGTGTGGCGTTGTTAAAATCAGAAGCGACGCCGTCTGAGGTGGTATTGAATTTGATTTTTTCTGCGATATAGCCTGAAAGGGCGACTTTGACATTAGCGAGCAGGCGTTCTCTGTTTGAAGTAAAAATCTCTTCGCGCGGTTGATGGTGGACCATGCCTAACGCGCCGCGTCGTGCAATGATGGAAGCCTTAAAAACGTCGTCCGTGGGATGCAGGAGATAGAGAGTGATGAGGTGCCCGGCTTCATGATAGGCGATCAATTTACGCTCATCCGGCGTCATGTGCTTGCGGTGTTTGATGCCGAGGTCCACGCGTTCCATGGCTTCGGTAAGGTCTTTGTATGAGATAGTATCATGTTTGTTGCGCAGACAAATGAGAGAGGCTTCTTTGACGATATTTTCTATTTCTGCCGGTGTTTTGTAGACCGCCTTACGGGCGAGCCGGCCGACATTAATAGACGCGTCGTAGCTGACTTTGCTTAAGTAAAATTTAAAAAGTTCTTCTCGGCCTTCTAAGGTCGGTTTTTCGACATAAATTTTTCTGTCAAAACGGCCTGGGCGCAAGAGCGCTGGGTCTAAAATTTCCTCGGGAGAGTTCGTGGCGCCGATGACGACAACATTTTCTTTCTCATCCTGCAATCCATCCATTTCGACCAGGAGTTGGTTTAGGGTTGTATTTGTTTCTTGACCGCTCATAAAGCTGAACGTTCGTGTGCGGCCGATGGCATCGATTTCGTCGATGAAAATGATCGCTCCGCCTGAGGCATAGGAGAGTCGTCGGGCTTGTTTAAAAAGTTTGCGTACGCGCTTGGCACCGACACCAACAAAAATTTCCGTAAATTCCGAAGCTGATAAAGATAAAAAGGGGAGGCCTGCTTCAGTGGCGATGGCCTTTGCTAGATACGTCTTGCCGCAGCCAGGGGGCCCGACCATCAACAGCCCTTTAATAATTTTTCCGCCGATTTTTCTAACGGAGGTGTGATCTTTTAAGAGATTAACGACTTCCAAGGCTTCTTCTTTGGCTTCATTGATCCCGAGCACATCGGAAAATTTAACATTGACGCCTGTTCCTCTGATCTTTTTTTTGTCAATTTGTCCGAAACGGCCGAACATGAAAGACACATAGATAACCGCCGCAATGGCTGAGCCTATGATGTAAAACAAAAATTGGGCCGGCATTTGCGCCAGCTGCATTTTGCGGTAAAAAGACTCCATCCCCATGAGGCCCACGACGGTCAGGATGATCAAAGCGATCATAACAACGGCGATCAGAAGGGCGATCCAGTGGTCTTTGAGGAATGAGATGAATTTGCGAATAATGAGTTTATCGAGTTTCATAGTATAAAACCATATCATAAAAGGGGCGCACTGTCAATGAAGAGGGTTTTAGGGGGATTTTTAAGGGATTTATTCACTTGACGGGATATGACCCTTGTGATAACCTCTATTATCTTAAAGGGAAATAATTTTATTAAAGGAAACTCCTTGCTTAAGCATTTGTAAATTTTCTTACCAGCATATGTGGGCAGAAAATTTACTGCATAAGCTGTGGAGTTCATTCAGGAAGGGTAGACCTAACCCATTCCATACAAGGGACGGGTCTAAGAAAATATATAACATTGCTCCGTATTTTTCTAAATAAGAAAGAATAAGGTAGAAAATCCGGAGTTCATTCATCCCGACGGAACGTCGGGACTCATGAAGGAGATGATTATGGCAGTTATTAAAGAGGTAAAGGCAAGAGAGGTTTTGGATTCCAGAGGCAACCCAACGGTTGAGGCTGATGTGGTGTTGGACTCAGGGATTGTCGGTCGTGCGATTGTTCCTTCAGGCGCTTCCACAGGCGAACATGAAGCCTTGGAGTTAAGAGACGGTGATAAAGGCCGCTATCTGGGCAAAGGGGTTTTAAAAGCGGTAAAAAATATCCAGACCATCATAGCGCCAAAAATTCTTGGGCTAGAACCGAATTTTATGAATTTGGACAAGGTTATGATCAAACTTGATGCTACGGAAAATAAGGGCAATCTCGGTGCGAATGCTATTTTAGCTGTTTCAATGGCTGCGGCCAAAGCGGAAGCCCTTTTTGAACGCAAGTCTCTTTATAAATACCTTGGTGGGAAAAATGCCAATGTGTTGCCTATTCCTTTGATGAATATTTTAAATGGCGGGTTGCACGCGGATAATAACCTGGATTTTCAGGAATTTATGATCATGCCCATCGGACTGCCTAGTTTTAAAGAAGCTCTTAGGGCGGCAACCGAAACATTCCATTCCTTAAAGTCTATCCTGAAATCGAAAAAACTTTCTACCTCTGTCGGTGATGAAGGCGGATTTGCTCCGAGTTTGAAATCTAACGAAGAAGCGCTGGAGCTTATCAATGAGGCCATCGTCAAGGCCGGGTATAAACCGGGCAAAGATATTTTCTTAGCTCTCGACGTTGCTTCAAGCTCGTTTTATAAAGACGGAAAATATCTTGTTGAAGGCGAAAAGAAAGAAGCGGAAGATCTTATTAAGATGTACGCGGAGCTTTCAGGGAAGTATCCTATTGTTTCTATCGAAGACGGTCTCGCAGAAGATGATTGGGATGGTTGGAAGAAGCTGACAGACGCATTAGGGAAAAAATTGCAATTGGTGGGTGATGATCTTTTTGTAACTAACGTGAAGAGGCTTAAAGACGGCATTGAAAAAGGCGTTGCGAACTCCATTCTTATTAAGGTAAATCAGATTGGTTCTTTAAGCGAAACCCTGGATTGTATCGAACTCGCAGGCGAAAACAAGTATTCAGCTGTTATTTCTCATCGTTCGGGAGAAACCGAAGATACGACGATTGCGCATTTAGCTGTTGCCACAGGCGTGGGACAGATCAAGACCGGGTCGCTTTCCCGCACAGACCGTATTGCCAAATACAATGAGCTTTTGCGTATCGAGGAAGAATTAGGTAAGAACGCGGTGTATGCTGGAACGCTTTGGCCGAAAGTGTTTGGGAGGGTGTAAGTTCTTATTAACGCGAATTTACGCTAATTACACGCAAATTTTCGCGAATTAATTCGCGACCGTTCGCGTTGGATTCGTGATTATTAGCGTTACTTAGTTTTAATATATATGTTGCAAAAGTTCAGGTTCTTCATTATTATAATAATACTTATTCTCGTCTATTTGCCTGGATTCGCCAAGCTTCAGGAGTTGAAGCAAAAATTAAGCGAAACCGAAATCGGGGTGAAGAAGGCGTTGAATGATATTGGAGCCTTGGAGCAGAAGCTCTCCCAGATGAAAAATCAGGAATATCTGGAAATCGTTGCGCGTGAAAAAATGGGCGTAGTTAAAAAAGGCGAGACGGTTATTAAGATCATTCGGGAGGGTGAAGAAGTGCCGGCTGCGTTAAACACAGAGAACGCAACGTTCGCAAATACGACAAAGAAACAGTAGCATTTTATTAGATTTTATTTCTTTTGTTTTACTGATAGACTATTGACCATAGACCATAGATTAAAAAGATATGATCGCGGGGTGGCACGTAAAGATGCCTTTAGCATCCACGTGTCTATCACGTGATGGCCGATAGGCCATTTTACGTGATGGAGCAGCCAATGTTCTTTGTGTACGTTTTATTGAGTAACAAAGATAAAAAATTTTTTAAAAAGATATGATCGCGGGGTGGAGCAGCCTGGTAGCTCGCGAGGCTCATAACCTTGAGGTCGGCCGTTCAAATCGGTCCCCCGCAACCACTTTAATGTGGCAAAAAAGCCAATCTCTATTCTCTGAGGTTGGCTTTTTTGTATTCAGGGCAGTGTCGACGAGGGCTTTTGACGAGTCGACCAACCAGACGATTTGAAACTCTAAGATCGTAAAATCTAGACCAATAAGTCTCGCCAAACCATCGTTTTATCGCTGAATTCGCGCTTAGTTTATGGTTCCTAGTTAATAGAATTATCGACGGTAATCGCCATTAATTGAGGCATATGTTTGGCATTAACTAGTCCACAAGGGACAGACCTCCGTATTCCTCATAGAGGAGGGTCTAGTCCACAAGGGACAGACCTCCGAATTCCTTATTAGAGGAGGGCCTAGCACAGAAAGGGCATGCCTTCCTGATTCCTCATAAAGGAAGGGCTTAGGAATTTCGGTGTAGTTCGAGAGATAAGAGAAAGGTTTGACGGGAAGTCTATTATATGCTAATATTCGAATATAATGAATTAATGGAGGGATTATGGATAAGAGACTTTACGAAATGCATGCTCAGATGTGCCGGATTTTCACCTCTGCCAAGCGGCTGGAGATTTTGAACCTCTTGAGAGGAAAGGAGCTTTCGGTGGGCCAGTTGGCAAAAGGCCTTGATATCAAACAGGCGAATCTTTCGCAGCATTTGAGCATTTTGCGCGAGAAAGGCATTGTTAACACTCGCCGGGATGGTGTTACGATTTATTATTCTCTCTCGAATCCCAAGATCAGCAAGGCGTTTGATATTATCAGAGAGATGCTTCTTGAAAGGCTGTCTCGGGCGGAAAAGCTATCCCAAAAAATACGCATCAGGAAATAATATGAAAATACGCGAAAGCGGCATGCCGAGTCTGGAAACGTGGGAGAAGTTCTTTAACCCCAAGAAGCTTTTAGCCACGCTTGGCTTAGATAACCAGATCAATGATGTGGCGGAATTTGGCTGCGGTTACGGTACTTTTACTATTCCCGCTGCCAAAATAATAAAGCGCAAAATCTATACGTTTGATATCGAATCCGATATGATCCGCCTAACCAGGAAGGAAGCGAAGAAGCAAGGTTTGACTAATGTGGAAGCCATACAGCGCGATTTTATGGCCGATGGGTCAGGACTTAAAGATGAAAGCATGGATTATGTAATGCTTTTTAATATCCTTCATCTTGAAAATCCGAAGGTTCTGCTTGGCGAGGCACAAAGAATCTTGAAGAAAGCCGGAAAGCTTGGAATCATGCACTGGAATTATGATTCAAAGACGCCTCGCGGGCCTTCGATGGATATAAGGCCAAAGCCGGAACAATGTATTCAATGGGCCCAAAGCGCGGGGTTTCACAAACCAATTCAATACGATCTTAAACCATATCACTTTGGAATTGTTTTAGAGAAGGAGGATGCAAAATGAAAATAGGAGTTATTGTTTCAAGTAACGATGCGGAAACCTGCTGGAATGCACTGCGTTATGCTAATTTCTCTCTCGGACAAAAGGATGAGGTTAAGGTGTTTTTGACTGGCAAAGGTGTCGAGTACCAAAAAATAAGCACTGAAAAGTTTAATACGGTTGAGCAGGCAGATAAGCTCTTAAAGGCAGGCGGCAAGATCCTTGCCTGTGGTACGTGCATTAAATCCCGGAATCAGGAAGGCACCGAGATGTGCCCTATCAATACGATGAAGGATATGTACGAGATCGTAAAAGAAAGTGATAAGGTTGTTACTTTTTAGGTGCCGATGAGGATTAGGTTGGGATAAGATCAAATCGGGCTCGTTTCGGCCGATTGCGATTCGAAAGTCAAATTTTATCTGGATGAACCAGATTATCAGAGAAGTATTTATAAAGTAGTATCAATCGGACTTGGGCAACCAGATTGATCTCTCGAAATCTATATAGAGAGATAAAAAAACCTCGGCTAGAAATACTAGCCGAGGTTTTTTATGTTTTGATGTTTTTCAAGGAAATGATAGAATAAGATTCACACGGAGAGATTATGTCTAAAGAAAAAATTCTGATTGTAGAAGACGAAAAAGATATTGTGAAAATGCTGGAATATAACCTTCAGAAAGAAGGATTTAGAACTTTGTCTGCCAGAGATGGAGAGGATGCTTTGGATATGGCAATGCGGGAGCATCCTGATCTGGTGCTGTTGGATTTAATGCTTCCGGGGATGGATGGTTTGGAAGTCTGTAAGGAATTAAAAAAAGAAGCAAAAACAGACTCTATTCCTATTATTATGTTGACTGCCAAATCGCAGGAATCTGATAAAGTTATTGGTCTTGAATTAGGAGCAGACGATTATATTACAAAACCTTTTAGCCCCAGGGAATTGATTGCGCGAATAAAGGCGGTGTTGCGCCGTATAAATGAAAAAGAAAAATTGCCACAGGTGTTTAGGGTCGGCGATCTTACTGTTGATTTTTCAAAGATCGTAGTGATGGTTAAAGATAAGCCCGTCGCAGTAACGGCAAAAGAGTTTGAATTATTAAAAACGTTGTTAAAGGCGAAGGGAAGGGTTTTGTCACGGGACTATCTTTTAGATACCATCTGGGGTTTTGACCACGCGATGGAAATTCAGACGCGTACCGTAGATGTACATATTAGGACGCTGCGTAAAAAGCTAAAAAACGAATCAAAGCGCATCCTTACCGTAAAAAATTACGGATACAGATTTGAATATGAAGATTAAAAGTTTTAAATTGAAGCTAATCCTTTCGTATGTTTTTGTTATATTGGTATCTTTCGGTTTTATAGGCCTCTTCCTAGATAGAAATTTAGAAGAAAACTCTCTCCAAAATATTCAATCTTCCCTTATCGCTCAGGCTAAGCTAATCGAAGTTCAGATTTCAGCTGAAAGTCTTAAACAAGACGATGTTGCTTCTTTGGAAAGGCTGGTTAAAGCTTTATCCCCTAAGACAAAATGCCGTATCACTATAATCAATGCGAAGGGGAAGGTTTTAGCCGATTCAGAGAAATCCCTAGAAGATGTCCTTCTTATGGAGAATCATCTCTATCGGGAAGAAGTAAAAATTGCCTTGAGTGGCAGCATAGGTAGTGACACTCGGTATTCCCCCACTCTTAAAATAGATATGCTTTACGTTGCGTTGCCTCTTGAGGCCGGAAATACTATCTCGGGAGTCTTGAGATTAGCCCTTCCCTTGGAGAGTGTGAAGAATACGTTGTTTGCGATTAGAAAAACAGTTCTTTTCGGGTTACTTTTTGCGCTAGGGCTTGTTCTGGTTTTAGGTTCAATAGTGGCCCAGAGAACAGTTGATCCTATTAATAGGATGATACATGTTTCTCGTAAGTTTTCAGAAGGTGATTTTAGTCGTAGGGTCATGCAATCCTCAAAAGACGAAATAGGGGAGCTTGCAGTAACCTTGAACAAGATGGCTGAGACAATAGAGAATAAGATTAAAGAGATTAAGGCGCAGAATCAGAAGCTCTCCGCGATTTTTAATAGCATGGTCGAGGGGGTTATTGTTGTAGACAAGACAGGCCGTATCGTCTCCGTTAACTCAACGATCGAAAAAATATTCGGCGCTACAAAAGATACCATGGAAGGCAGAGTATTTTTAGAGGCAATACGTAATAATGATATTGCAGAGGTTGTTAATGCGATCTCAAGAGAAGGTAAACCCCTAACTACCGAAATTACACTTATTTATCCCATGCGTAGGATTTTTGAGGTAAATGCCACGCCTATTTTCGATAATGATATTGTAGCAGGCTGTTTGGTGGTTATTCATGACATAACCGAGCTAAGAAGGCTTGAGACGGTGCGCAGCGATTTTGTGGCTAATGTTTCGCATGAATTAAAAACACCGCTGACTTCTATTAAGGGTTTTGTGGAGACGCTGCTTGAGGGCGCATTAGACGATAAAGAAAATAATCGAAACTTTCTGAAGATTATCCAGGATCATTCCGAACGGCTTAATAATTTGGTTGATGACTTGCTTTCTCTGTCGCATCTTGAGTCAAAAGAAATAACGCTCGAAAAGAAAAGTTTTATTTTAAAATTGCAGCTTGAAAAGGTTACTTCAGGTTTTAAATCTCAATTGAAAAAAATGAGTATAGAAATAAAGAATGAATTGTCTGATAGCGTTTCGATCAGCGCTGACAGAAATAAAATAGAACAAGTATTTACTAATCTTATTGATAATGCGATTAAATTTAATAAAGAAAAAGGCGCTATTCGTATATATGCTGAGGAAGCAGACGGAAAAATAAAAATCACCATAGAAGATTCAGGAATCGGTATCCCGGGAAAAGACATTTCGCGCATTTTTGAGCGTTTCTACCGCGTGGATAAGGCGCACTCGCGCGAACTTGGCGGAACAGGTCTCGGGCTTTCTATCGTTAAGCATATCGTCGAGCTTCATGGTGGCTGTGTCGGCGTCGAAAGCACAGAAGGGTTTGGTTCGAAGTTCTGGTTTATCCTCCCTCGGTAAGAGGGACCCCCGTGTAATGCCTCTAAGTGCGGGGCGTTATTCCCGATAGAATGCAATAATCCCCTTAAAAAAAGACTTTACTTATATTTTACCTTTCCTTCGTGCGGATTTAATGTCAGTATTTTATACTTCCCTTAGAAAATGAAAAACAATTAACACAAAAGCCTGCCTGCCGGCAGGCAGGGAGGGAAGGATGAAAAAGTTTTATGTTTTTTTGGTTGGTGTTTTTTTATTGGTAGGTGAATGCCATGCCTATGATGATCATGATTTTCAGGTATGGAATACGGATGTCGAAGAGCTGAAGATTAATAAGTCTTCTAAGATAACTCTGGAGGAGGAATTCCGTTGGGGTGATAATGCTGAAGAGTTTTATTATCATCATTATGACTTGGGCTATGTTTATAACATGAGCAAGCATTTGAATGTCGGCCTGGGTTACAGGCAGATATTTGAGAAAAAGAGTGGTAAGTTTAAGGGAGAGAGTGCGCCTTACGGCATGGCAACGCTTTTTTGGGATGCGAAAGGATTCAAATTCGACGATCGCAGCCGTCTGGAATACAGGCATTTTGATTATCAAACTGATTTTTGGCGCTACCGCAATAAAATCACCATAAAACTTCCCTTGAAATTTACAAAGCTGGGGATTGCGCCGTATCTGTCTGATGAAATTTTTCTCATATTTGGAACGATCAGTCAGTTTAACGAAAACAGGTTTTCTACCGGTTTCAGCTTTGATCTGACCAAAAATATAAAAGTGGAACTTTATTACATGCTGCGAAGTACTAAGGGCACAGACACGTGGGTGGATACGAATGTGCTTGGAACAAAATTTAAGGTGGTGTTCTAGGCTTTTTAAATTTTACACACATTTTACATGAACCTCACACAAACATAATATGAATATAATATGATTTATTTAAAAATAGGAGGGTGTATGTTTAAAAAGGCATTGGGGGTTTTTTTATTGTTTATGTTTGCAACGTCGGCATTTGCCGCAAAAGATAAGAATTCGATACAGATTAAAGGTTCGGACACCATGGTGAATCTAGGCCAGGCTTGGGCCGAGAAGTATATGGAACAAGATTCAATTAATTTTATAGCAGTTACAGGAGGCGGCTCAGGTGTTGGATTATCAAGCCTCATGAGTGGCACTTGTGATATTGCTATGAGCTCTCGAAATATAAAAGAAAAAGAAGTGGCTCTTGCTAAACAAAAAGGCATTAATCCCAATGAAATAAAAGTGGCATTAGACGGGCTTGCGGTTGTGGTGAGTCCGAAGAACTCAGTGAGTAAGCTTACCATGGATCAGTTGGCCGCGATTTTTACCGGGAAGATCACCAATTGGAAAGAATTGGGCGGAAAAGACGAGAAGATCGTCTTATTGTCGCGTGAAGTTAATTCCGGTACTCACGTTTACTTTAAAGAGCACGTGTTAAGAAAGAACGATCCCAACAGTAGAGAAGAATTTGCGCCGGGTGCTTTAATGCTTTCGTCTTCGCAGGCTATCGCTGATGAGATAGCTGGGAATTCTGCTGCTATAGGTTATTACGGGATGGGGTATATTTCAAATAAACAGAAACCGGTATCAATAGCTAAAGATGAGAAGTCAGAGTACGAAGCGCCCACAATAGAGAATGTTATCAGTGGTAAATATCCGATCTCAAGGCCGCTTTTCTTCTATACGAACGGCGTACCGGAGGGATTGGTTAAAAAATTTATAGATTTTACTCTTTCTAAAGAAGGCCAGGATATTGTCTTGGCAACTGATTTTGTGCCGGTAAATAGATAAAGCGTCTGTCCCGCTGCGTAAGATATGCCAAAATTTTTCACTTTAAAAATTTTGGCATACGTCGCGGGATTTCGCTGGATAAGGACATTAAGGTACTCAATGCGTAAGTTAAAAGAGTTTATCATCGAAAAACTGATATTGATCTGTGGTTTAGCTTCGATATTTTTTGTCGTGCTGATTTTTTTATTCCTGCTCAAAGAAGGGCTTGCGGTATTTAAAACTGTAGGCCCTTTTAAATTTTTATTTGGTAAGAGTTGGTATCCTATTTCAGAACCTGCGCAGTTAGGAATCCTACCGTTAATTTTTGGTTCTTTATTGGTTACTTTGGGCGCAGCGATTATTTCCATACCTGTTGGAGTGGGTTGTGCTGTTTATATTGCTGAGATAGCTCCGGCAAAGATCAAAGAGATTCTTAAGGCTGGGATAGAATTGTTAGCGGCGATTCCTAGCGTTGTTTTAGGATTCGTTGGTATGATAACTCTTGTGCCTTTGGTTAAAAGTGTTTTTCATTTGCCAACCGGTCTAACCGCTTTGTCGGGCTCCATCATGCTTGCGTTTATGGCAATGCCGACAATAGTCTCGGTTGCTGAAGATGCGTTGTATTCTGTTCCCAAGACATATAAAGAAGGCGCTCTTGCATTGGGAGCAACACATTGGCAGACGATTTGGCGCGTGATGCTTCCTGCCAGCTCAAGCGGTATACTTGCGGCAGTTATGCTTGGAATCGGACGCGTCATTGGCGAGACGATGGCGGTGATGATGATTACCGGAAACGCTGCGGTCATGCCAAATAGTATCTTGGTGCCGGTTAGAACGTTAACAGCTACCATTGCTGCTGAAATGGGAGAGGCGGTGGTGGGGAGTGAACATTATTTTGCTTTGTTCGCCATAGGCATCGTGCTCTTTATTATTAGTTTTGCAATTAACGTAACAGCGGATTTATTTTTACATAAAAGACAATAGAGTAAAATAACCTGCTCCTTGCGTATATGCTTGTAAATTCTCTTTCGGTAATTTACCCCGTTAGAGAACTCCGTTCTCTAACGGGGTTTACTGCGTACGCTTCGGAGTTAACCTTGTAGAGAATATAAGCCTTTATAGTCAAAGTTAATGAGAAACTCTCATCGAACACAAAATATTGCGTTTTTCTTTTTGCTCTTAGCCACGCTTTTAATAATCATACCGGTTGGGTTGATCGTTGTGGTTATTATTCAAAAAGGATTGCCCGCGATCAATTGGCAGTTTGTCTCGGATATACCGCGGCAAGGGATGCGCACAGGTGGCATATTTCCGGCAATTGTAGGGACGTTTTATTTGGTATCGGGCGCTATACTTTTTGCTTTGCCGATAGGGCTTCTGGCGGCGATCTATTTAAGTGAATATGCCAAGGAGAATCTGCTCACTCGAATCATTAAGCTAGCTATTGTCAATTTAGCGGGCGTACCCTCGGTAGTTTATGGGCTCTTTGGCCTGGCTCTTTTTGTAGTTTTCCTAAAATTCGGCGCATCAATTCTTGCTGGTTCACTTACGCTTGGAATTATGATCCTGCCTGTCATTATTACGACTTCGCGTGAAGCTTTAGAAAGCGTGCCGCAATCATTCCGCGAAGTCAGCCTATCGCTTGGGGCCAGCAAGTGGCAGACCATAAGGCATATCGTATTGCCGAACGCTATCCCTGGTATTTTGACCGGCACCATATTAGGTTTGGGGAGAGCAGCTGGCGAGACAGCGCCTATTTTATTTACTGTTGCCGCGTTTTATCTTCCGCGGCTGCCTAAGTCTATTTTTGATCAGGCGATGGCATTGCCGTATCATCTCTATGTTATTTCAACGCAAGTACCTAATGTCGACGAAAAAATAAGATATGGCACAGCCTTTGTGTTATTAACACTGGTGTTGTTTATGAATTTGGTCGCGATCATCATTCGAACTAAATTCAGGAAAAAGAAAAAATGGTAAAGTTTGAAATTCACGATTTAAATATTTGGTTTGCGTCGACCCAAGCCTTAAAACAGGTGAATCTGGAGATTCAGGCCAATGAGATCTTAAGCGTGATCGGGCCTTCGAATAGCGGAAAGACCACGTTCTTGCGCACCCTCAACCGTTTAAACGATCTTAATGCAAGATTTAGGATGACAGGGGCTGTGGAACTTGAAAGGCAGGATATTAGGGGAATCAATATCGAGGATTTACGTCGTAGGATCGGAATGGTGTTTGCTCTGCCTCTGCCTTTGCCGTTATCCATATTTGAAAATGTGGCTTATGGAATCAGGGTGTACGGAGAAAAAAGAAAAAAGGTGCTAGGGCATAAGGTTGAAGAGGCATTGCAACAGGCGTACCTGTGGGAGGAAGTTAAGGACAGGTTGGATGAATCCGCTTTCAAATTATCCGGAGGTCAACAGCAGAGGCTTTGTATTGCCAGGACGCTGGCTGTGGGGCCGGAAGTGATTTTGTTCGATGAGCCTTGTTCCGGGCTGGATCCTATTTCTACAGCTAAAGTCGAAGATGCGATGATAAAACTAAAAGAGAAATACACCATTGTTTTAGTGACTAATAACGTCAAGCAGGCGGCGCGAGTAGGGGATCGAACCGCGTTTTTTTTAAGCGGAGAGCTTATTGAGTTGGATAAGACTGAAAAGATTTTTACTGCGCCTTGCGATAAACGCACAGATGGTTACGTAAGAGGGGAATTCGGATGAGCTTCAAGATTATCACTAAAAATTTAAATCTCTGGTACGGCGGTTTCCATGCCTTAAAAAACATTAATTCAGGCTTTGAGGCTAACAGGATCACGGCTATCATCGGGCCTTCGGGGTGTGGCAAGTCTACCATGCTGAGAGTTTTTAACCGTATGAACGATTTAATTGACGGTGTGCGTACGCAAGGCGAGGTTTTGATTGACCGCGTAAATATTCTGGATTCAGGTGTGGATTTAGTCGCACTGCGCAAAAAAGTCGGGATGGTTTTTCAAAGGCCAAATCCGTTTCCGCTGTCAATTTACGAAAATATAATTTTTGGCGAGAAAATTCATGGCGAGCATATAATTAGAGATAAATTGGATGAGATTGTTGAGAAAAGTCTCAAAGATGTTCTTTTGTGGGATGAATTAAAAGATAAACTGAATGAACCTGCGCTTCGATTATCCTTGGAACAGAAACAGAGGCTTTGCATTGCCAGGCTTATTGCTATTAGGCCTGACGTATTGTTAATGGATGAACCCTGCTCTACTTTAGACCCGCAGGCAACTGCAAGAGTCGAAGAATTGATGCGAGAATTGAAAAATAAATATACTATAATAATAGTAACCCATAATATGCAGCAGGCCGCGCGCGTTTCGGATGATACGGGTTTTATGCTATTAGGGGAATTGGTAGAATTCGGTAGGACTGACCAGGTTTTTAAAGCACCACTTGATCAGCGCACAGAAGATTATATTACCGGAAGATATGGATAATTGAGCATCTTAATGTCGTAATCTTGTGAAATTCCGCCAAGGGCGGGAAAAAGAGAGGTTTATAATGGAAAGACATGTTGACCAGGAATTAAAAGAACTAAAAGAAGATATTCTTAAGATGGGCGCTTTGGCGGAGGAAGCCATTTTTAAATCTGTAGAAGCGCTTAAAAATCGCGACAGAGAGATGGCCAAGAGCGTTATCGATCATGACGTCGCTATTGATAAGTTGGAATTGGATGTCGACGAAAAGTGCATTGATTTGATCGCGCGCTATCAACCCATGGCACGGGACCTTCGTTTTATTACAACCGGGATGAAGATCAACGCCGAATTGGAAAGAATAGCGGATATCGCCGTGGACATAGCTCAGCGTACGCTTGAATTGGTGGATAAGCCTATATTAAAGCCATTGATCGATATTCCGAAGCTAACAACCATTGCTCAAAATATGGTGAAGATGTCGATAGACGCATTTGTCAAAGGTGATATTCTTTTAGCTAAAAAAGTTTTGTTGTCAGATTCTGAAGCTAATCAGTTTCGCGATGTAATTCAAAGAGAGTTAATTGAAGATTATATGGTTAAAGATGCTTCAACGGCGCCAAGAGCGGTTCAGCTGTTGCTCATAGCTCGTTTTTTGGAACGCATTTGTGATCATGCGACGAATATTGCTGAAGACGTTATTTATATGGTTCAGGCAGAAGTTGTCAGGCATCACCCAGAAAAACTCAAATAAACCCATGGAAAAACAGAAGGTATTATTTATTTGTGTTCACAATTCTGCTAGATCCCAGATGGCTGAAGCATTTTTAAAACAGATGGCAGGGGACAGGTTTGAGGTGGAGAGTGCCGGCTTGGAACCGGGCGAGCTGAATCCGGTGGTTGTTGAGGTCATGAAAGAAATTGACATCGATATTTCACAGAACAAGACCAAGGGTGTGTTTGATTTTTATAAGCAGGGCAAGCGCTATGATTATGTAATTACTGTTTGTGATGAATCGCAATCCGGCAAATGCCCGGTTTTTCCTGCAGTGATCGAAAGGCTGCATTGGGGTTTTGAAGATCCGTCAAGTTTCCAAGGGAGTTTGGAAGAAAAATTGGAAAAAACTCGAGAGGTTAGGGATAAAATTAGACGCAGGGTAAAGGCATGGCTTGATGAAAAATAAGAGATGCTCATCATTTTAGATTGGACATCTCTATACCCGTATGAGCCTTTGGCGAATACGGGTGGCTCTCTTTAATCTTCTCGTTCGTTCAACCCTAGTTCGCTAACGTTTGCAAGAACTGTGCTGGATCTATCTATGGTACACATTAATGTGCTTGATCGCAGTTCCGCGACACACAATAATGCATTCGGAAAGGAACATTCAGTGAGTGCCGCCGAAGGGTGAAACATGCAGTCGATCAACAAACAATAAAAAGGCACCTGTAATTGGGTGCCTTTTTTGTTTTGTTTCCCGCAAAAATTATATTTGACATTCATAAAGACGGTGGTATAGTTATGAACATATGTTCATAACTAGGAATGAATTTTATGCGTCCTAAAAAAACACGATGGGTCAAATGCGTTCCGGGCGAACGTTGTTTTAAGCCCCAGTGTAAGCCTATGCGCAAATGCAAAGGGGTCTATTTGTCTTTGGATGAATTTGAGGCGGTTCGTCTGGCGTGTTTGGAAGGATTAAAACAAATTGATGCCGCAAAGCTCATGCAAATTTCAAGGCCGACATTCTCTCGCATTTTAACATCTGCGCAGAGAAAGATTGCTGATGGGCTGGTTAATATAAAAGCCATACGGATTGAAGGCGGCTGTTGTGAGATTATAAAAAAGAAAGGGAAAGATAAGCCATGATTAAACCGATCATTGACTGGTTGGTGTATGGTATTTTTAAGATGCGAAAAGGGGCTCTTTTATCTGAGGCCCTTAATTTTTTTCTTTATGACACTATCAAGATTTTTCTCTTATTGACTGTTATCATTTTTATCGTCGCTATCATACGGACTTTTTTTTCTCCTGAAAAAACGCGCCTAATTTTAAGCAATAAGAAGAATTGTTGGGGAAATGTTTTGGCGGCATTTTTAGGGATTGTTACCCCGTTTTGTTCTTGCAGTGCTGTTCCGTTATTTTTGGGTTTTTTAGAAGCCGGGGTTCCGTTGGGTGTAACGTTTTCTTTTTTAGTAGCATCGCCCATGATCAATGAAGTGGCGCTGGTGATGTTGTGGGGGATTTTTGGTTGGAAGATATCCTTGATTTATATCGGCAGCGGGCTTGTTATTGCGATTGTTTCAGGCATCGTGATCGGTAGCTTTAAGGTTGAGGATTTGGTTGAACAATTTGGTCAAAAGAAGCAGGCTTGCTGTGCTGTGTTACTATCAGGCATGAAATTTCGGGATAGGATTGTTTATGCCGAAGAATACGTTACGGATCTTTTAAAAAGAATATGGTTGTTTGTTATTTTAGGCATTGGGGTAGGGGCCTGGATTCATGGTTATGTCCCTGCGGATTTTCTAGGCAGAATAGCAGGCAAAGGAAATTGGCTTGCAGTTCCTTTGGCGACGCTTATTGGTATTCCTTTGTATTCCAATGCTGCCGGGGTTATTCCTCTTGTCAGCGCGTTAACTGAAAAAGGCGTTGCTATGGGAACAGCTCTTTCTTTTATGATGGCTGTTACCGCGCTTTCGCTTCCGGAATTTATTATTCTGCGAAGAGCCATGAAGCTGAAGTTACTTATCATTTTTGCTTCAGTGGTGGGTATGGGGATTATGTTTACAGGGTATTTGTTTAATTTGATATTACGATAGAAAGGTGCAAGATATGAAAAAAGACGCAAAAGAGATAAAAAAATTCGTTAAAGAAGGATATGGCAGAGTGGCAGCACGAGGAACAACTTGTTGTTCCTCGAGTTCCTGCTGTGGAAGTGTTAATAAAGCGCAGGATGTTAGTTTTGCTGTCGGATACAGCGATCAAGAGATGAAGGAAGTGCCTGAAGGTGCCAACCTCGGGCTAGGCTGTGGCAATCCTGTTGCCTTGGCATCTTTAAAAGAAGGTGAAGTCGTGCTTGATTTGGGAAGCGGTGCCGGATTTGATGCGTTTCTTGCAGCACAAAGAGTCGGGCAGAATGGGCGTGTGATCGGTGTTGATATGACTCCTGAAATGCTTGAGAAGGCAAGGGCTAACGCCGAAAAGGGCGGGTATGAAAATGTCGAATTTCGTTTGGGTGAAATAGAGAAACTCCTTATTGAAGATAGCTCCATAGACGTGATCATCTCAAACTGTGTGATTAATTTATCGCCGGATAAAGAGACGGTTTTTAAGGAAGCTTTCAGGGTATTAAAAACCGGCGGCAGGTTGATGGTTTCTGATTTAGTGCTTACGAAGAAACTTCCGGATCCTATTAAGGAGTCTGTTGAGGCTTACGTGGGCTGTCTGGCTGGGGCCATTATGAAAGACGATTATCTGAAATTTATAACCATGGCCGGATTCCAGGATGTAAAAGTGGTCAGCCAGGCGAGTTATCCTGTGGATGCGATGTTTGAGAATTTTGAGGCCGCCAAAGACGCGGTTCTTAGTATTAAAGTCCTGGCTTTTAAGAAGTGAAAAGAGGGAAAGAATGAAGATTGAAGTTTTGGGTACAGGTTGCCCTAAATGCAAACAATTTGCCGCAAATGCAGAGGCGGCAGTTAAAGAATTGAATATTCAGGTTGAGGTCAATAAAGTGACAGATATCGGCAAGATCATCGAGTACGGCGTGATGATGACGCCTGCTTTGGTAGTGGATGGTGTTGTGATAACAGCAGGCAAGGTGTTGAGTAAAGACGAAATTAAGAAGATTTTGTCAAAATAACAGGGGGCAAATTGAAGAAGTTATTTTTAATTCTTGTAATGGCTGTTGTGTTTATTAGCTTAAGCATGATTCTTGTGTCGTTGATTCAAGCCGGAGAAGATGAAAAGGGTTCACGCGTTATTGTCTATTATTTTCATGGAACATTTCGTTGTTCGACTTGCCATAAACTTGAGCAATATTCACAAGAAGCTATCGAAGCAAACTTTAAAGATGCGCTCGCGTCGGGAAAGCTGGAATTTAAGGCTGTGAATTTAGAAGATAAAGGTAATGAACATTATACAAACGACTACAAACTTTATACCAAATCGCTTATTTTGTCATTAGTCAAGGACGGCAAGCAAATAAAGTGGATTAATCTTGAGAAAGTCTGGGAGCATGTTGGTAATAAGCAGAAATTTATTAATTATGTGAAGGGTGAAGTTGCTAATTTTTTAAAGGAAACCGAATGACAGAGATATCGATAAGTTTTGCGTCAGCATTGTGGCTGGGGATTCTGACATCCATTAGTCCGTGTCCCTTGGCTACAAATATCGCGGCAGTATCGTTTCTTTCAAAGAGGATCGCTCATCCGGCGCTGGTATTTATTTCAGGGCTTGCCTACACACTTGGTAGGATGGCGGCTTATGCAGTTCTCGGCTGGGTCATTATTAATTCTCTTTTAAGCGTGCCGCAAGTGGCGCAGTTTCTGCAGAAAAATATGGTTAAGGCATTAGGGCCTCTTTTGATAATCACCGGATTATTTTTACTGGAAGTGGTCACAATAAGATTTCCTGGCGTGGCATTGTCTCAAGATCATCAAAATAAACTTGCGGAGTCAGGAGCGCCCGGAGCGTTTTTTTTAGGGGTTATTTTCGCATTAGCGTTTTGTCCGGTTTCAGCGGCATTGTTTTTCGGCAGCCTTATCCCGTTGGCGCTTAATAGCAAAGTGGGGGCATTATTGCCTTTTGTTTATGGTGCGGGAACGGGGCTTCCGGTGTTCATATTTTCAGTAACTATTGCCTTAGGCGTTACCTCGATGAGTCATTGGTTCCAGCGGATCACGAAAGTCGAATACTATGCCCGTAAAATTACAGGCGGTATTTTTATTATTGTAGGGTTGTATTATTTAGACGCCACTATTCTGAAGTTATTTAAATAAGGGAAGGCGCGATGGCAATGAGCGTGGATCGGCGGTTATCTTTTTTGGATAGATTTTTGACGTTATGGATTTTTCTGGCTATGGCGTTAGGCGTAGGGTCGGGATATTTTTTTCCACAGATCGTGAATTTTTGGAATCAGTTCCAGGCAGGGACGACGAATGTTCCGATTGCGATCGGTCTGATCCTTATGATGTACCCGCCATTGGCAAAGGTTAAATACGAAGAAATGGGGGATGTATTTCGTAACACAAAAGTTTTATGGCTTTCGCTTATTCAAAACTGGGTGATTGGGCCTATTCTTATGTTTATCCTCGCGGTTGTATTTTTGCGGGGGTATCCTGAATATATGGTCGGTCTTATTATGATTGGGCTTGCGCGATGTATCGCTATGGTTATTGTTTGGAACGAGTTGGCGAAGGGTGATACCGAATATTGCGCGGGGCTCGTGGCATTTAATTCGATTTTTCAGGTTTTATTCTATTCGGTGTATGCCTGGATTTTTATTACTGTTTTGCCGGGCTGGTTTGGTTTGAAAGGGGTCGCGGTCAACATAACAATAGCTCAGATCGCCAAGAGTGTTTTTATCTATTTAGGAATTCCTTTTATCGCAGGCATGTTCACGCGTTTTGTTCTTATCAAACTTAAAAATAAAGAATGGTACGAAAAGAAATTCATTCCGAGGATCAGTCCTATAACGTTTGCAGCACTCTTATTTACTATTATCGTTATGTTTTCTTTAAAAGGCGGATTCATCGTGCGCATCCCCTCGGATGTTCTAAGGATCGCTTTGCCGCTTTTGATTTATTTTGTTGTTATGTTCTTGATCTCGTTTTATATGGGCCATAAATTTAAGGCCGGATACGCCAAAACAGCGACGCTGTCATTTACAGCTGCCAGCAATAATTTTGAATTGGCCATTGCCGTGGCCGTGGCTGTGTTCGGAATTAATTCAGGAGCTGCGTTTGCGGCTGTGATCGGGCCTCTTGTGGAGGTGCCTGTTTTGATAAGTCTTGTCAGCGTGTCATTATATTTTAAGAAACGATATTTTAAATTGAGCCAATGACAGTGGTGCCGGTGTATACGATTATTCAATCCCACGGCAGGATTCCTAAGGCCTTTAGGCCGGGGATGAATGCAGGTTGCCTTTGGGAGGGGACCCCCGGGAAGGTGTTGTAAGAATTATTTTCGAGATTGTTTGAAAGAAAAAAGGAACCCCGGCCTTTAGCCCGGGGGATTCCACTACTTTTTAAAATAAGATTTAACCCAGGTGAGCAAATTGAAAATTTTTAAGAATGTTCTAATTTCGTTTTTTGTTTTGGTGTTCCTCTTGATCATTGCTCTTTTTATCTTTGTTAAAACATTCGATGTCAATCGTTTCAAGCCTCGAATTTTAAGCGAGGCCAAAGTTGCGCTGAATAGGGATGTTGATTTTGAAAATGCCGTCTTAGATATTTCTTTAGCAAATGGATTTGTTTTAAAAGTCAATGAGCTCTCAATCGGAGAGGATCCAGCATTTCAAAAAGGAGATTTTTTAAATGTTCGGGGTGTTCTTTTAAGCGTGGATGTTTTAAAGTATCTCTTCAAAAAAAAATTTTTGATCCCACGGATTTTTGTTGATACACCAACGGTCACGATTATTCGACGCAAAGACGGCAGTTTGAATGTTAATAGTCTTGGATCAAAAGTGTCTCAAGACGAGAAAAAAGAGGCACAAGAAGAAGAAAAGAAGGCTGTTTCTGCAACGCCTGCCTTGCCACCGCTTCTTATTTCTTCTTTTGTGTTAAGTCGGGGACAGGTGACATATCTGGATCGGTCTTTTGAGCCGGAATTGAAATTGGTGATTTCTGATGTAAGTGTTAAGGTGGATAATATTTCTTTAACAGAGCCTTTTCCTTTTGTTGCCGAAGGTGTTGTTTTAAGCACGAAGAAGAATATCAAGATTAAGGGGAAAGTCAGCCTTGATATGAAGACAGACACAGCAACTGTTACTGAGCTAAAAGGCGCAACAGATCTTTCCGAATTTCTATTAGAAAAGATCCCTGAAGTGTTTCCTAACGCAAAGAACGCGACAATGCCCACCCAGCTTAAAGGCCTGGCTGACGTGAAGATTGAAAAGATGACGGTTGGCCCTGGGGGACTTTCGGAATTAATGGGCGATGTTTCCTTAAAAGATGGTTTCGCGGAATTTAAGGAATTGGCTTCACCGATCAAAGACGTTCGGTTGGATATTAAGATGACACAATCGGAGATTGTTTTAGAGGATGCGTTGCTGGGTTTAGCAGGCGGTACGGTTAACGCTGCCGGGATAATAAAAGATTATTTAAAGGAACAGAATTTTACGGTAAGCATTAATGCCGAAAATTTAAAAGCGCAAGAGCTTCTTAAACAGGGAGAAGCGCCTGTCAAAGTTGAAGGAGATATTTCGGTTGGGATGAAGCTTGCCGGCCAGGGGTTCGACCCAAAGGCCCTGTCTTCATTGACGGGAGAAGGAACAATCTCTGTCAAGAAGGCAAAACTTAAAAACATTAATGTTTTAAAGACTGTTTTGGATAAGATTTCGGTAATTCCGGGATTGTCTGAAAAAATGGAAACCAACTTACCGACAAAGTACCGGGAAAAGCTGACAGAGACGGATACGGCTCTTTCGGATATAGAATTGCCTGTGACGATCAAACAAGGAGTCATGGTTGTTCCGGAAGCGGTTTTGGGCTCCAGTGAATTCTTATTTAAGGGATCGGTTGAAGTTGGTTTTGACGGCGCATTTTCTTGTGAGGGTTCTTTTTTAATTTTTGAGGAATTTTCTTCAGCTTTTGTTGCCGGAGTCCCGGAGCTTAAGTATCTTTTAAACGAAAATAGAGAGATCTATATCCCTCTTAAAATCTTAAAGAGTGCGGGAGAGATGAAATTTATTGTAGACGCGGAGTATATAGGGAAAAAGCTTGTTGTTAATCAAGTAAAGACGCAGTTGATCAGGGTGATTGATAAAGCCATTGGCGTTAAAGAGACGGATACCCAAACATCGGCTCAGGGCTCAAGGGTTTTACCAACGCAGACAAACGAAGAGAATAAGTCTGGGGCTGCAGAAATCGTTGAGAGCCTTTTGGGGACTATTTTTAAAAAATAAAAATTTTAGTTTTTCAAGGGTTCCTTTTTATCTATTTATGCAAGGCTTTGGTTCTTGAAACGTTAAAACAAATGGATAATTTTAGATTCAGACGCATGAAAATAAAAAAAGTTTTAACTCTGGGATTAAATGCGGCCTTATTTTTTTCAAACGTTGCTTTTGCGCAAACGATTGTTATGACGTCTGACGAACACAGGACGTTTGAAAAATGGGAAAAAAGGGCGCGAAGCTATATGGATAAGGTGAATCAAGTTATTGAAAAGAGTTTGACAACGCCGGCTAAACATGAGGATGGCACCATCGCGGGGGATGATGCCACGCAACGTATGCAACAAAGGTGCCGTTTTATTATCGATGGGTTAGGGGTCCTACATCCTTCTGATGAATTTAAGCAATATCACGCCAAGCTTATTGAATCTTATAAGTACGCACTGATGGCGACCATTGTTTTAGGTAACGAAAGGGCCAGTTTAAAATATAACCGTTTGTCTGAAATATCAAAGAGAGAAGCGATGGAGATTTTTAAAAATATATACATAAGCCATAAGGCTTCTAAGCAGGACATAGAAAAAATGAGCGGGATATTGGAGTGGCAGGATCGCTCGATTAGGGAATATTCCGAAGCGAGATAATAGTCGGGCGGATGTTTTTTCAAAAATTCTTTAGGTTAAGGTTGGAATAAAAAACGTTTTGTTTTAGAGAAAAAAATGAGAGCACATTTGGGAGAGTGGATGCAGAAATTTTTTAAGAAGAATAGCCTGTGGTGGATGATTTTGATTATCTTATTAAATTTGGCAGTTGTTTTTATTTCTTATCATTTTTTTTTAAAGGTATCGCGCAAAGGAAAGGACATGGTCTTCTCTAAAGGTCCTGGTGGAAAAAACGCAATATCCGATTTTGACGCTCAGAACAGTTGCGCGCGGGAGGCGGACGATTTTTTCAAGAATTTTGGTTGTCGGAATCCAGAAAGTCCGGAAATTTCAGAATATCGAGGTCATTATAATCGCAAGTTAGGCAAGTGTTTCGTTCAGATAATAAATGGTTCGCCTTTATGCAATAGATGGAATAACATCGTTGAGATTTTTGAAGTGCCAAGCGGGAAAAAAATCGCTGCGTTTATTAAAATTTTAGGAGATGGGCGGCATTATTACGACTATCCTTCTGTAAGTTGTGAGCTTTTAGGAGATGTCTGTTCTTCGACGTCCGAATATGATAATTTTGTCAAATCAATGATTGAAAATTAGTTGCTGTTAATAAATTTTTTTTAAAAAAGTTTTTTTATCCGCAACAAAATTAAGTCCAAAAAATTATAGAGTTTAACTCTATAAACGCGTAAAGCAGAAGTTGATTTTAGACGTGATATATATTGCGTTGAAAACCTGTTCGCGTTAAAATAAGTACTATATATATTCCTGCCAAATGGTCAGAGCGGATCGGGTTGTGGGGGGCCGTATCCGAAGATGCAAACGATTGAACCTTTTACCCAAATTTTTGAAATAAAAGAAACCGATAATAAAAAAAAGGGGGTTTTAAGATGAAAAAGACTGTTAATGTGATTCCGTTATTGGTGATTTTTTCTATTTTTTCTTTTTCTTGTATTTTAAATGCTGAAAATTTGAATACGCAGGAAGATGAAAAAGTTTCTCTAAATGAAGCTAAAACAAAAATGATGAAAGAATATGGCGATAGGCTTGCTACTTCCGCCAGACAGCAGGAAGAGTATGACAGGCGACTGGCCGAAGAAAAGAGGCTTCAGGCTGAAGCTGAAAAAATTCAGGAAGCTCAAAAAGCAATTCAGGAAGAGGCCAGGAAGCAAAACAATGAATCTGCCCGCCAAATGGAAGAAACGAAGGCATTCAGGGATGATCAAAGGCTGATACTGCAAAGGCTGTTGAAACAATCGGAAAAAACAGAAGAGCAGCAAAAAAGATTAGACGGCCTTTTGAGCGTATGGGAGAAGCAGCAAAAGCAATACCAGGCCTATCTTGATTCATTAGAAAAAAAATAATTTTTTTGTAAAGAGATTTTACCCCGTTAGAGAACGAAGTTCTCTAACGGGGTTTACTAAAGAGGCATAAGTGTTTTTTCAATTAGAAAAAAACGGGGTATCGTGGGTAAATCAAAGTTAATTAAAAAAAGGATCGGCAAAAAGGTTGTTTTTGATAAAAAGCGGCCGAGCGTATTTTCTATGAGCCAAGAGATGTTTACAAAAGCATTCAAGGCGAGCCCTGTGCTTATGTCGATTACGACCGTGGAAGAAGGACGCTTTGTTGAAGTTAATGATTATTTTTTGAAGATTTTTGATTATAGGCGAGAGGATGTCATTGGAAAAACAACACGGGACCTTAATATCTATGCTAATCCGGACCAACGTGCCAGCTTTATTCAATTGCTCAAGGCTCAAGGGTTTGTGCGGGATTTTGAAGTGCAGATAAGAATTCGTAACGATGAATTTCGTACTGGATTGCTTTCTCTTGAAATGATAGAACTTCAGAATGAAAAATATCTCATCACCGTTGTAAGCGATATCACAGAGTACAAAAAATTGCAAGATCAGTTTAAGCAAAGCGAGGATAGATACCGGAATCTTTTTGATTGGTCACCGGATGGGATCATTATAACGAGGCTGGATGGCAGCGTTTTCGCTCATAATCGAGCTGTTGAATTGGCTTCGGGCTATTTTGGCGAAGATTTCGAAAAAATTAATGTTCAGGAAATTTATGTTGATAGTATGCGTCGTAATCAAATACTTTCTGTCTTAAAAACAAACGGCCGCGTCCGTGATTTTGAATTGGCGTTGCGTCGGAAAGACGGCTCGATTTTTTTTACGCTTATGAATGTGGATTGGATTGAGCTTGAAGGCCAGAAAATGCTTTTTGCGACGTTACGCGATATTACAGAGCTTCGCAAGGCACAGGCGGTGTTGCAGGAAAACGAAAAACGATATCATGAATTTTTCACCACATCCAGGGATTGCGTTTTTATTACTTCTGATTCTGGGAAATGGATTGATTTTAATGATGCCGCAGTGGAAATGTTCGGATACGGAAGCCGGGAGGAATTATTTTCGGTCGCTGTCCCAACGCTGTATGTTAACGAAGAGGATCGCGTCGTGTTCCTTAGAGCTATTGATCAACAAGGTTCTGTTCAGGAAAATTTTTCTCGACTGAAGCGTAAGGATGGGAGAGTCATAGACGCATTGATCATATCTGGGGTTCGGATAAACAAGGATACCTCGGAGAAAGAATATTTTGGGACAATCCGCGATGTCACTGAGCGCAAGCGCATGGAAGATGATTTACGCGCTAGTGAAGAACGTTATAGGCTTTTAGCTGAAAATGCCAGTGATGTTATTTGGACTATGGATTTAGACGGACGATTTACTTATTTCAGTCCTTCGGTGCAGCAACAGCGCGGTTATACGGTTGAAGAGGCAATGGCGTTGACTATGGGACAGACATTAACTCCAGTTTCTCTTTTTCCGGCGCTTAAAATATTTAATGAAGCTGCTGTTAAGGCGAAGGCGGGCCAGAAACAGGAACCAGTCCATATGGAGCTTGAGCATTATCGTAAGGATGGTTCTGCTATTTGGTGCGATCTTACCTGCAGCTTGTTGTGTGATTCATCGAAAAATGCGATCGGTTTCATGGGTATTACCCGGGATATCACTAAGCGTAAACAGGGTGAGGTGGCGTTAAAAGAAAGCGAACAGCGCTATCGATTGCTGGCGGATAATATTTCGGATGTTATTTTTATCCTGGATCTGAATATGCATTTTACTTATTTCAGTCCTTCAATTAAGCAGAAATTCGGGTTTACTCCTGAAGAGATGCTGCTTAAAAGAGTGGATGAAGTATTGGATCCTGATTCTTTTCAGATCGTCCTATCGGCCATCGGTGAAGAGCTGGGGGACGAGCAATCCGGAAATGTGGATTTACAGAGAACGAGGGTTCTTGAGGTTCGGGAATATTGTAAAGACGGTTCGCTGATTGATGTGGAGATTAAGGCCAGTTTTTTGCGGGATGAAGAAAATCATCCCGTAGGAATTTTGGGTGTTATTCGCGATATAGCGGAACGTAAGCGCAGTGAGAAAGAGCTTAGAGAATCGTATCAAAACCTTGAAACTAAGGTTAAGTTGCGCACGATTGAATTGGAAGCCGCTAACCAGAAGCTTGTAGAGACAGCAGAGGAGCTTAAGCGGTCCATGAAAGTTAAGTCTGAATTTTTGGCTAATATAAGCCATGAGCTGAGAACCCCTCTTAATTCTATCATTGGTTTTTCTGAAGTTTTGGTTGATGAAACTTTTGGGCCCCTTAACTTAAAGCAGAAAGAGTATCTGAACTATGTCCTAATCAGCGGAAAACATCTGCTCTCTCTCATTAACGACGTTCTTGAGATGGCTAAGATGGAGGCTGGAAAAGAGAAGCTTGTGATATCAGTCATATTTATGAAAGATTTGCTTGAAGAAAGCGTGGCCCTGATTCAGGAAATGGCTCTTAAAAAGAAGATAATAACATGTTTGGATTTGCCGCAAGACATCGGGTGTATCGATGCCGATGAGCGCAAAATAAAAGAAGTGGTTTATAATCTTTTTTCCAATGCTATCAAATTTACACCTGATGGCGGGAGGATTAAAATAGGAGCTGTCAGGATGGAGTCAGAGATTGAGGTAACTATTCAAGATAGTGGTATAGGAATTTCTAAAGAAAATGTGCCTAAGATTTTTGAAGCGTTCACACGCCTGGATAACCCTTTTACGAGGTTGACGGAAGGTACGGGTTTGGGGCTCGCGTATTCCCGTAAGCTTATTGAATTGCATCGAGGAAAAATTTGGGTGGAATCCGAAGGTGTGGGGAAAGGGTCTACTTTTAAGTTTACCGTGCCCATTAAACCTCGTTAGAGAACTTGGTTTTCTAACGGTCTGCGCTTAACTGATGTCTTAAACTACCGTCGGCTTTATCGCTGGATAACCGTTGACATAAAGTCGGCGGCTTCCTCGAACGGGGTAAAACAAGGGGTGATCAAATGGGTAAAAGAAAAAAGAGAATTTTGCTGGTTGAGGATAATGATAGAAACCGCACGTTAGAAAAAGACCTTTTGGAAGTCGCTGGTTTTGAGGTTTTAGAGGCTGTTGATGCCGCAAGCGGTTTTGCGATGGCCAAAAAAGAAAGACCAGACCTCATCGTGATGGATGTACGCCTTCCTGATGCCAGGGGCACGGAAATTGCCAGAAAGCTCCGCTCAGAACTTGAGACATGTAATATCCCTATTATTTTTGTGACGGCGTCGGTTATAACAGATGGTTTGGATGAAATTGAAGCTTTGAAGAAATTCGGTTCCATAGGTTTTATCTCTAAGCCTATTAATACACGCACGTTTGCCTTAGAGATTGAACAATATTTGACTTAAAGTTTTTTATTATTAATCCGCTATTGACATAAAGCTAAAAATCAATAAAATTAATTCATGAACCTCGTGGTTCTTCTGATCACTGTTTTAATTCTTTTCTTCTCTCCCTTATTTTCTTTTGCTGCGACCCGTTTGGATGTTATCAATACAACATTAACGGAAATAGAAACAGATAAAGCGCTTACAACCACGAAAGTGCTGGATTCTTATCGGGTTGCCGAGCGGCATATCCCTAAGCCGCAGGAGCATCGTAAAACCCCTAAAGATTATGAAGAAGAAGTAGCTGCCTTAAAGAAGAGAAAGGCTGTTGATCAGGCGCTTTCCGTATCAATAGGATTTGATAGGAATCATATACATTATTCCGAATGGGAGAGTGGGGACAAACTTGATGAGGATTATGGGTATGAAGATGGTTTATATGCAAGCATCGGATACAAAAGTCCTAACTATCACGCATTATTTTTTGGGCGTCCTTTTCTAGAGGCTTATTTCAGAAAATATAGCGATGTGATTAATTATAAGGGAGCGACTACGGGTGGCGCTCCTTTTAATTGCGATCAAAAATCTGTCATTACGCGCTACGGGGCCAAGCTAGGTTCTTACGTGGATCTTATTAAGGACGTTGAAACTTATCTTTATGTTGATATGGGAAAAAGAAAGTGGAATCGAGGAGAAAATGAAGTAATCTCCGGGGTTACGTGCTATAAGGAAACTTACGAGTGGGCGTATTATGGCGTTGGCGCAGGGATTAATTATTTTGTTATACCAAGACTTTCTTTGGGTATTGATTGGGCGGGTTGGTTGGCCATTGATCCGAAAATGAAAGCTTATCTCTATGAGGGCGGCACTTTTAAATTAGGCAACGTGTGGGGAACTGAGGTGAAGGCCCCGATAAAATATTATCTTTTAAAAAGCCTTTCGCTGGATGTTACGCCTTATTATACTTATTGGCACATCTCTCATTCAAATTCGGTTGTTATCAGCGGGACATCTTACTACGAGCCTGATAGCAATACGAATGAGCTGGGTGTTATGGCAGGCATAACCTACGGTTTTTAAGAATTTTACAATACTTAAAACAGGCGGACACAGAAGAAGTTTTTGCCGTATTCTTTTTAAATGTTTTAAGGTGGATTTATACCCCGCGGCCTAAAAACCTGAGCCTTTGAAAAGCAGGGATAGTTGTGGCCGCCCTGCTTATGGCAGGACTTCCTGTAATCACATTAAGGATGGTCGCTTGGGTATTGCGCCTCAAAGGAACCCTTAGGCTAAAGCCCTAAGGTGGGCTCCATTAAAAGGAGATTCTATGAAAAGGACCATGTTTTTAATATTATCAGGATGCATTTTATTATTTGGCTCTGTTGTTTTCGGATGCGCGAAGAAAGAAGCTGCGGTTATAAAGATCGGAACCATTGAGGTTACGGCTAAAGAATTCGAACGGGCTTTCGGAATGTCGCGGTATGTTTCCAGTGATCCAAATGCCAAAAAGATGTTTTTAGATATTTTTATTACTAGAAAATTAATGCTGCGCGAAGCTGAAAATCTAGGGCTCGACAAAGATCCTTCGTTCTTGCAGAACATTCAGCTTTTTTGGGAGCAGTCTCTCTTGAAGTCTGTCTTGGCGCATCAGGCTAATGAGATTGGCATGCACGCTAAAGTCACAGATGTTGAGATAAAAGAATTTTACGCTAATAACAAAGAAAAGCACTTTGCTAATACCAAAGATGTTTCAGAGGTTTATGGGCACATCCGGTGGATCCTTTTAAACGAAAAGAACCGCAGATTGATGCAGCGCTGGGTGGAAGGCTTAAGAAAGAAAACGACTATTTTTGTGGACGAGAAAAAGCTTGGGCTTCAATAAGAAGGTATTGTTTTTTGTCTAATCCAGAAATTTTAAGAAAATTTTGAATGTCAAAAGCAAGGGGGTTTTATGAAGGGTTCTGGAAAGCGAAGAACGTATCTTATTGATAAGAAATTCCAATTGGGTTTTATTTTTAAATTTTGCCTGGTTGTTGTTATTTCATCGATTTTAATAGGAGGGATTCTGCTGGGGTTGTCTCAAAATTCGACAACTGTTGCTATCGTTGACACAAAGGTGGTTGTTAAAAAAACCGCTGATTTTATTTTTCCCATAGCTCTCCAAACCATTATTCTGGTGACGATTTTTTCGAGTCTGGCGGTTATAATCTTGGCCGGCCTTGTTTCTCATAGGATCGCCGGGCCTCTTTACCGTATGCGCAAAGAAATAGATGGTTTAAAAGAAGGTGATTTGTGCAGGAATTTTACTATTCGCACCAAGGATCAGCTTCAAGGTCTTGCGCAGAGCCTGAATGACATGGGGGCTGTTTTGAAACATCGCCAATCGGAAATCAGGGAGAAGTCCAATAAGATCAGGCTTTACTTGAGGCAAAAAGAAGGTCTTATTTCCGGAGAAGAAAAAAAGGAATTAGAGTTTCTTTTAAATGAGATGGATAAGGCCTTAGAGTATTTTAAGGTTTGATGAAAAAAAAATTGTTTTTCTCTATTATTCTGGCTAGTAGTATTTTTTTCCAAGCTGGCCGTCTGAACGCTGAGGAAAAAGATCGGGCCTTGATCCTTGAGACGAAATATTTTTCTGTTTATGGCAGTGAACAGGTAAGCTCTGCCTCCTTTGTTTCTAAAATTCGTTTTAGGGCGATCTGCCAACCGGAAAGAATTTTTGGTGCAGAAAAAGAAGGTGTCTGCGATATTTTAGGAAATCCGATCGATGACATTTTCACGGAAGTGTCGGACATCTTAGACATTCATATCCCCAGTTATCATGCCGAAATAGTTGTGTTTCCTGATTCTTTAGCGCTCGCCTCTTTTATACTATCGACGTACCATAAAGATTTTTCCGGGAAATCCGTTTTTGTTTCGGATATAAATACAATTTACGTCTCTTTGAATGACTTGAGCATTGATATATTGGCGCATGAGATAGCGCGATCCATTGTGTCACTTTATTTCGTTGTTCCTGTGTCGTCTAAGGTTCAGGAAATTCTTTCAAGTTACGTAGAAAGTCATCTTTCAAGAACCGAAAAAAGCGTTTGCGGATTATGACAGAATCCATAGATATTCAAAAATGGCTCGATTATTTTAAATACGACATCAATCAGGCCGCGTCTGAATTTTGTGAATTGACACCTGAGGAAATAGCGGTTATTGCTGAATCTTTGGGGGATATTTATTTTTCAGACATTATTTTGCGCCTTGAGACAGACAGGGCAGCAGATCTATTAAGAAATCTCCCCGAAGATCTCAGCGAAAAAATATTAAGAAAGCTTCCGTCGGATAGGGCAGGGTATTTAAGAGAAATTTTATCATATGCGCCGCAGACTGCCGGCGCTTTGATGGCCAAAGAAGTTTTGGCGGTGCCTTTTGAGTCAACGATCGGCGCTGCGATCCGTTACTTGCAGACCTTGCCAGAAGACAAAAAGGGTAAAGTTTCTTATATTTATGTGGTTGATCATAATCAACGGCTTATGGGGGTTATCCAGGTCAGGGACCTTATTTTTTATGCGTCGGACAGATTGGTTAAGGAGATCTTAAAAAGCCCTGTGGTGCAGGTTGAAACAGGCATGTCTCAGCTTGATGTGGCGCGCCTGTTGCAGAGGCATCATTATCTAGGCCTTCCGGTTGTCAATGAAGAGCAGAAGCTTGTGGGTGTTATTAGCGCGGACACTGCTCTAAAGGTTTTTGAAAATGAGGCTATTGATGATTTGGCGAAGATGGTTGGTACAAGCACTGAAGAATTCAGGACCGGTTCTATCGGGACAGTCATTTTTTCAAGATTGCCATGGCTTTCGATCAATATTGTTTCAGGGCTTCTTTGTGCGTATATTACGGGATTATTTCATAAAGATTTTAAAACGTTGGCAACATTTTTTCTTTTCGTTCCGGTTGTTTTAGGGCTTTCTGAAAGTGCCGGAGTTCAGGGTGCGACCATTATTGTGCGAAATATCGCCATGGGGCGCGTGTCGTTAAAACATCTGCGTTCAATATTTATTCGGGAAGCTTTTGTGGGTATCTGTACCGGATTTTCCTGTGGTGCTTTTGTCGGTTCTGTTGCTTATTTATGGAGGGGCGATTATCTTCTGGGCATCGCCTTAGGGGTGTCGATGGCTGTTGCTATTATTATTTCGGCATCCATAGGGCCGCTTTTACCGATATTATTTAAACGTTTCAAGATTGATCCTGCGATGGCCTCAGGCCCGCTTGTTTTGGCCATTTGCGATCTCCAAACCCTCGCTATTTATTTCAGCATATCCAGCGCTATCGTCCGGTTCTAAAATTATTTTTTAACATTTTAAAATATAGACTAAGAAAAGGGATGTTTTTAGGGCATCCTTTTTAAAGTGGCCACAATGGCCTGGATGGTTTCATCAGGTGTTGAGGCACCTGCTGTAATGCCTACGCGTTGAACGTTTATGAACCACTTTGGTTGGATATCTTTTTTGGATTGGCACCAGTGCGTTCGTTTGTTTAAGGAACGGGAAATTTCATAAAGCCGTTTCGTGTTAGCGCTTTTTTTGGAACCGATGATGATCATGACATCATTTTGAAGAGGCATTTTACGTATCTCGTTCTGCTTGGTCATTGTGGTGCGGCAGATTGTGTTAAAAAACTTTAAATCTTTGATATGAGGCTTAAAGGTGTGAACGATCGCGAGGGTTTTTTCAAGGTTTTGGGTTGATTGAACGACGATACAGGCTTTTCGTATTTTTTTGATGTTAGTCCAGGGAATGTTTTTTATATTATCAATCACGAGGGCTTTCCCTCGGATTTGGCCGACGATGCCTTCGACTTCTTCATGTTTTTTATCGCCGATGACGATGATACGGTAGCCATCCTGTTCCATTTTTTTGACTATTGTGTGGATTTCTTTGACCATGGGGCAGGTGGCATCAATGATCGCATAGCCTGCAGCTTCGGCATTTTGGCGGATGGCAATGCTTGCTCCATGGGCTCTTAAGACAAGGATTTTTCCTTTTCCGCAAGCCAGGCGGCGAATATTTTTAATGCCAGCTTCTTTAATTTTTTTGACAACGTCTTCATTATGGACGATGTCTCCAAGCATGTAAACGTGTTGTTTCCTGTGGGCTATTTGAAAGGCGATGTCAATCGCCCTTTTAACGCCGAAACAGAATCCTGCGGATTTCGCGATTTTTATTTCCATGAATTGCATCCCCTTTTTTAAAATCTATTAGAACCTATTTTACAATTTATTTGATTAAAAGCCAAGCAAAGCTTATGTTTTCAAGATTATTGGACAAGCGTTTTTTTAGTTTAAATCGAAGCGCGAAACCTTTAAGGCTTTTTAAGCCTAAGGATGAAGTCGCGATGACATCTTTGCATGAGTGTCGTATGAAATATCTTAAGAGATTTTTTTAGATATCTTACGAAGTGGAATCATCTAATTACTTGTTGAAGTATCTTATTTTTTGAGGTAATATAAAACAAAAGATGAGGCAAAAGAATAGGGGGATGTCATGAAGAGTGAGACGACAGACAGGGTTATTTTTTTAGTAGTTATCATCGTTGTCATTGCATCGCTTGGCGCTGCTTTTCTTGCGCTTAAAGAGCAGCAGGTGTCTAGTAGAGATGAGATCTCGCTGCTGAAGTTAGAGGTGAATGGTTTTCGTTCGACATTCAGGGTTTTGCAATCAAAAATAAAAGAGATCAACGTGCAGGCTAAGGCTTATTCTGAGAATTTTAAGAATATTGAAGGCAAGATCAGTGCTGCAGATTTAGAGCGTAAAGATATCGCAGCCAAAATAGATGAGTTGGCTTTGGATGTGGAGAGGCTTAAGGGCGGCTCTAAGGCTAGCGCTTCTCCCAAGGCAGGTACTATTGAATTGGGAGAAATTCCTGTAAAAAAATAGATATTTAATCCTGGTTAAATTCAAAGGCCACCTTTTAAAAAGGTGGCCTTTTTTTAAGAGGATGGAATTTTTAAGAAAGATAATTTGCAGCGTTGTAAGAGCTGCGCACATAAGGATTGCTTTCAACGTGTTTGAATCCAAGATTTAAAGCTTCGTTTTTGTAGTTTAAAAATTGTTCAGGCCTGATGTATTCGGCTACCGCCACATTATTCAGGGTTGGCTGTAAATATTGGCCTAGCGCTAGGAAATCACACCGCACTTTTTTTAAATCTTTTAAGGTATCTAAGACTTCATCTTTATTTTCTCCAAGTCCTAAAAGCAGCGCTGATTTTGTATAGATCGTTTTATCTGTTCTTTTAAGGTTTTCAAGGACTTCCAGGGATGTTTTGTAAGAGGCTTCGGGCCTAAGAGAATAAAGCCTTGGGATTGTTTCGATGTTGTGTCCGATGATGTCAGGTTTACTTTTGACAATTGTTTTTAAAGAATGTTTTTGGCCTTTAAAGTCCGGGATCAAAAGTTCGATACTCGGGTTATTTTCTAGTTTTTTGATTTCTAAAACTGTTTTGGCAAAATGTGCCGCTCCGCCATCGCTTAGGTCATCGCGCGTGACACTGGTGATGACGACATGTTTTAAGCCCATCTGTTTTACGCATGCGGCGATCGTTTGCGGTTCTTTCGGATCCGGGTTTTCAAGCGTTGATTTTTCAACAGCACAGAATTTGCAATGACGGGTGCAGTATTTTCCTAAAATAAGGAATGTGGCGTGGTGGTTTTTGAAACATTCAGAGATGTTGGGGCATTTGGCTTCTTGGCAGACGGTGTTTAACTGGAGGCTGTTCAACAAAAGCGAAGTTTCTCGGTTTTTATCAAAATCGATTTTCTTTTTTAGCCATTCCGGACGGCGAAGGTTTTCCATTTTTTAACCTTAAAGATATGAATGAGAATATTCCAAGGGTTTCTTATGGAAGCTCCATTTTGGATTTGCGTATTTGTTTACGAAGAGGTTTACTGTGAGTTCTTTTTCCTCAGTCGTTAAATCAGATTTTTGTAGTTTTAAGCCAAAGTTTTGATCAAAAGCATAGATGAGGTGCTTAGAGAGGTTCTTAAAATCAATCGGGCTTTTTGTTTGTTCGTCAAGGTGGGTGATGTTGAGTGTTTCAAAAATTTTAGGATCTTTGATGAATTTTTGAACACGTTGCTTATTAAAAGAGAAAGGAATGGAGCCATGCTGGAGGATGATATTTTTTTTGCGTTTCTGAGCGTTCCCGCCTATTTTTCTTCCACAGATCAAGATGTCGTATTCTTCGCTTCTTGAAAAACAAAATTCAGCGCGCGTATTCTTAAGGGGTATCTTTTTTAATATATCTTTTGCAAAATTTGTTTCGAGCCTAAGGCTGCGATAAGCTGAAATCAGGAATTGAGTTATTTTTTCGAAGGATGCCTTAACGCCAGCGCATAGTTTTATGTCGGATTGGGCCAAAATCAGGCTGTAGGTTAATTCATGGTCATGAAAAATAATGCCGCCTCCTGTGGGTCTGCGCACAAAAGATATATTTTCTTTTTCGCATGCTTCTAGATTTAAGATTTTTTCAGGGTCTTGAAAGCAGCCGATGGAAAGAGAGGCAGGCATCCAGCCGTAGAGGCGTAATATGGGCGTTGAAATATTTTCTCGATACGAGAGAAACAAAGCTTCGTCAATGGCCATGTTTGTGGCTGCATTGCAAAATCCGGATTGAATAAGACGGGCATTAAGCATGTTGTTAGCGTATAGCGGTTAGTAGGGAGTGTTTAGTAAAAAGTCGTAAGGTTGTAGTTAAATTTTAAATCACAAGCACCAAATGACAAATAAGCTTCAAATTCAAAAATACAAAAATTTTAAATCATCTTTGGGTGTTGGAATTTCTTTTCGGTTATTGGAATTTATTTGAATTTTTAAGATTTGTCATTTGGGATTTTTTTACAGTGATGCGCAATTCATGTCGCGTGCAGCTTTGGTTTCGTCAAGCCGTGATATGGGCATTGTTTGTGGCGCTTTTTTAAGCACTTCGGGATTTTCCTGTGTGAGACGATTGGCTTCTCTCATGCAATGGATGAAATGATCGAGTGTTTCTTTTGATTCCGTTTCTGTAGGTTCGATCATCAGGGCTTCTTTGACAATCAAGGGAAAATAAATCGTAGGCGGATGTATGCCGCAGTCAATGAGGTATTTGGCGATGTCTAATGCATGGACGTTTTTAAGGATCTGTCGGCTGGCAGAAAAAACGCATTCATGCATGCATGTTTTCTCGACGGCCGGTTCATAAATGTCTTTGAGTTTAGCTAAAACGTAGTTGGCGTTTAGGACCGCGTGTTCGCTTGTTCGAATGAGCCCCTCTTTGCCTAAGAGTAAAATATAGGCATAGGCTTTTAAAATGACGAGGAAGTTTCCGTAAAAAGAAGATATATAGCCGATGGATTGAGGTTTTTTATAGTCCAGATACAATGTTCCATCATCACGTTTTTCAATGCGTGAAATCGGTAAAAATTCTATCAATTCTTTTTTGACTCCGACAGGTCCTGACCCCGGCCCTCCGCCGCCATGAGGTGTTGCAAATGTTTTATGAAGATTCAAATGGATGACGTCAAAGCCAAGGTCTCCGGGTCGGCATTTCCCTAAAATAGCGTTTAAATTCGCGCCGTCGTAATACATGAGCGCACCTTGGGCATGCGCGAGCTTGGCGATTGTGTCAATATCCGATTCAAAGAGGCCCAACGTGTTAGGGCATGTCATCATAATAGCGGCCACATCTTGGTTTAAGTGGGCTTTAAGAGCTTCGATATCCATGGTGCCATTTTTATTTGACGCAATATTGATGATTTCATATCCGACGATGGCGGCGCTTGCGGGATTTGTCCCATGGGCTGAATCAGGAACCAGGATATATTTTCTTTTTTGGTTTAAAGAGCGGTGATAGGCTGCGATCAGCATAACGCCTGCCAGCTCTCCGTGCGCCCCGGCTGCAGGTTGAAGCGTAAAAGCATCCATTCCCGTGATTTCGCTTAAGATCCGGTCCATTTCATAGAGGACTTCTAGAGCCCCTTGGGCAAGGATGCCGCCAAGCCTTAATTGAGGCAGAAGCGGGTGGAGTTTGGTAAAGCCTTCCAACCGCGCAACGTCTTCCGTAAATTTCGGATTATATTTCATGGTGCAGGAGCCTAAGGGATAAAAATTCGAATCAACCGAAAAATTCAATTTAGAAAGATTGGTGAAGTGCCGCACGACGTCCATTTCGGAAACTTCCGGCAGGTTGCAAGGAGATTTTCTTAAGTATTTTTTTGGAATTTCTTTAAGGACAGGCACATCGTTTGCAGGGAATTGTGTGCAACGACGGCCGGAAACGCTTTTGTTGAATATCAGCTCCATAGCGCGGACTCCAGGCTTTCTGCGTAGCGGACAATTTCTTCTTTCGTGCGTTTTTCGGTGACGGCGATAAGCATGTAATTTTTCATATCTTTATAATATCTCTCTAAACTGAATCCGGCGGCAAAGCCTTTTTCGATCATGCGCGCGATCACATGAGCCGGATCTTTGGGCAAGAGGACCGTGAATTCATTGAAAGTAGGGGAACTTTGTTTAACGGTGACCCCCTTGATTTTAGAAAGAAGGCTTTTGGCAAATTCAGCTTTTTCGTAGTTTAAGCGTGCTACTTCCAGGAGTCCGTTTTTGCCTAAAGCTGTTAAGTAAATGAGGGCTCGAAGGGCGCAGAGGGCTTCGTTTGAACAAATATTTGAGGTGGCTTTTTCGCGGCGGATGTGTTGTTCACGAGCCTGAAGCGTTAGGACATAACCTGTACGGTTTGCGGCATCGGTTGTTTGTCCGACGATACGGCCCGGCATCTTGCGCGCAAATTCTCTTTTTGTGGCCATGAAGCCTAAGTAGGGTCCGCCGAAAGAAAGGGGCAGGCCTAAGCTTTGGCCTTCACCTGTCGCGATATCAATGCCCATTTCACCTGGTGTTTTAAGCAGGCCAAGAGAGAGGGGGTATACGGATTCGATCGCAAGGGCTTTGACACGATGAATGTCTTCAACAATATCCGCATGGTCATCAATGGCTCCGAAAAAATTAGGATTTTGCAGAATGACGCAGGCCACCTGGTCGTTTAAGTTTTTTCTTAAAGAATTGCGGTCTGTCTGTCCGTGCACAACAGGGATTTCTAAAAATTCAATGTCTAAATTTTTTGTATAGGAGTAGATGATCGTGCGATAGATGGGGCTTACCGCGCTATCGACAAGAACGCGGTTGCGTCCGGTGATCCGGCGGGCCATCATCATGGCTTCATAGAGAGCGGTGCCGCCGTCATAGAGCGACGCGTTGGCGATCTCTAAGCCTGTAAGACGGCAGATAGAGCTTTGATATTCAAAAATGGCCTGTAAAGTTCCTTGAGAGCATTCCGGCTGGTAAGGTGTGTAGGCTGTGGTGAATTCGCTTCTAGAGCTTAAATGATCGACAACCGAAGGGATTAGATGGTCGTAATAGCCGGCCCCGAGAAAACAAACCAGGTTTGTGGCATTTTTGGCGGCTAATTTTTTTATATGATCAATGACCTCAAATTCGGATTTGCCGCTTACAAGCTCAAAAGATTTTGGTTTTTGGTGTTCTCGAATGTCAGAAAAAAGATCCTCTAATGTTTTGGCGCCGATGGCCTCAAGCATTTCTTTGGTGTCTTTTTCTGTGTTAGCTATAAAGTCGCTCAATGGGCTAGCCCCTCAACAAATTTTTGATAACTTGTGCTATCCATAAGATTTTTTTTCTCAGCAATATCTTTAATTTTTATTTTCGCGATCCATCCCTGGTCATAGCAAGATTGATTAATAAGGGCCGGATTGTTTTCAAGTTCTGAGTTATTAAGTGTGATGGTTCCTGAAAGCGGGCTATAGATATCGCTGGCTGCTTTTACGGATTCAATCGTCGCTATGATGTTGAATTGTTTGACCTCACAATCTTTTTTAGGAATCTCGACAAAGGTAACGTCGCCTAACGCGTGCTGGGCGTAGTCTGTAATGCCCATGGTGCCTGTGTCGCCTTCAATTTTGATCCACTCGTGCTCTTTTGTAAAGCAGAGGTTGTTTGGGATGTTCATAATGACTCCTGTGTAATATTTAGGTTGAGGTTAAGGTTGAGGTTTAGAAAAAGCATAAAAAATTTCTTAACCTTAACCTTGACCTTAGCCTTAGTTCTTTATCGACGTCTTTTTGACAAACGGTTTTTCACACACAACGGCTTCTATTTTTATGCGTTCGTCGCCAAAAGAAATATTTTCACCGATTTCAAGCGCTTGTGATGCAAATCCCATACCAATGCCGCACTCTAAGTGCGGTGAGAATGTGCCGCTGGTGACGAGGCCTATCTCGCGGTTTTTAAGGTAAATTTTATGGAGATGGCGCGGTGAGCGGCGCGAAAGGGATTTGAAAAAAAAGCGCTGCCGTTTAAGGCCTTGTTTTTTTTGTTTTAATAGCGCGTCTTTGCCGATGAAATCTTTTTCAAAATCGATGAATTTTTCAAGGCCCGCCTCTAAAGGTGTTATAGTTTCGTCAATATCCTGGCCGTAAAGGCTGTAGCCCATTTCAAGCCGCAAAACATCGCGCGCGCCTAACCCTGCGGGTTTAACGAGTTTATTTTCTAAAAGTTTTTTCCAGACTGTTTGAATATGGCTGTCTGATGCGTAGATCTCAAATCCAAGCTCTCCGGTGTATCCTGTGCGGCTGACGATATTTTTTTCATTGCATACGTCTGTTTCGCAAAAAGTGAAATATTTTAAATTTTTGGCGGTTGGGATGAACGTTTCTAAAACAGATCGACTCAAAGGGCCCTGAAGATCAATCTTTCCGAGCGCGCATGAAGGGTCCTCGAAATGCGTTTCCGGGGTAAGGTTTTTTAAAAAGTGAGCTTTGTCTTTTTCGATTGTTGCCGCATTGATAACGATCATCCACTCTTGGAGGCCTTTGCGGTAGACAATAAGGTCATCGATGATCCCGCCTTCCGCGTTAAGTATAGAGCTGTAGCGGCAGGCCCCGATGGCCAGATTTTCAAGAGGGGCGGAAATGATCCTGTCTAAACCCGATTTCTTGTAATGGCCTTTAATGAGAAATTCTCCCATATGGCAAATATCAAAAGCGCAAACAGATTTTCTGGTTGCGAGTGTTTCGTTAATGATCCCTTCGTATTGGATAGGCATGTTCCAGCCGGCGAAAGGCGCCATTTGCGCGCCAAGGGATTCATGAAAGGCGGACAGAGGCGTATTTTTAAGGGCAGTTGTTGTGTCCATATCAACTTAATGGGTTGAATCTTTTAAAAAATCGGCGTTGCGATGCTAAAAATAATAAAGCCTGGATATCGAAAACCCAGGCTGACGATTTTCTTTCTACGCGAACTTCCTCATGGTTTATTCCATGTCGCCAGAAGTTGTAGCCGAACGATCAAATTTATTATAACAGAGAAATTAAGGCTGTAAATAAAAATTAATGATATTCGTTTTAAAACGTTTTTTGTTTAAGCTTTAAAAAAGAGGGCGGCGTTTTTGAAGAAAATAATCCTCCCTAATTTTTCTTAAGAATGCTATTATATTATGCATTCGTTAAGTTTTTCATAGATAGGGAGGATGTGTGCCGGAAGTTCAGTTGAATGTTAGATTATTGGAAATGTCGCAGAACGCGGTCGCCCTTATTTTTGCCGCTTGCAGACAATGTTATTCTTCGAAATTTTCCGGAGAACTATTCGACGAGAAAGTTCAAAACGCCGAACAGCAGACGGAATTTATAAGAAAAGTGGTGGCCTCAGGTCATGAGAGCCCTTTAGAGCATGTTAAGTTTACTTTTGCTATTGAAGGCGTTTCAAGGGCGCTGACCCACCAGTTGGTCCGGCATCGCATCGCTTCTTTTTCTCAGCAAAGCCAGCGTTATGTCAAAGAGACGAAGTTTGATTATGTCGTTCCGCCTTCCATTGCAGAGGACGAAGAATTGAAAAAGGAATTTGTTTCAACCATGGAGTTGATCCAGTCCAGTTACAATAAATTATTGGAGCAATTTACGTTAAAAGGGCGCGTTGGCGCGCGTGCGAATCAGGATGTACGTTTTGTCTTGCCGCAGGCAGCTGAGACGAAGATCGTTGTTACGATGAATTGCCGGGAGTTGATCCATTTTTTCCATCAGCGTTGTTGCGCGCGGGCACAGTGGGAAATTAAGAGGCTGGCAGACCAGATGCTTGAGATATGCCGCCAAAAATTACCAGAAGTCTTTGGCCAGACTGCCGCCAAGTGTGATTTTCTAGGATACTGCCCTGAGGGTAAAGATTTTGGCTGCGGACGACTTCCTTTAAAGGAAGTCGTACTTACGTCGAAGGAAAAGACATAAGGACAAAAAGGAATAAGCGATAATTTTTTTAAAATTATGCTGAAAAATAAAAAAATCAATTTTGTTCGGGACGGGATCCGTTGTTTTATTTCTTGTGTGCTTGGGTTTTTTCTTGTTTCGTGCGGGACCGTGCCCTCAAAACCTGCGGCGATACAAACGGGAAATTTCTACGCATCTTTTCCAGGCGCCTCTTTGCCGCGCCAGGATATTCGTCACGTCATGGGGCCTGGAGAGACGGTATTTCGTGTGAGCAAGATGTATGATGTGCCTATGGATGCTATCCTAAAGGCCAATCGCATTGCTGACCCAAAAGAATTAAGAATAGGGCAGTCTATCCTTGTTCCGGATGCGGCTTCGTTGCGTTGCGTGATCCCTCTTTATCCTTCCCATAGATGGAGATATATCGTTATTCATCATAGTGTCACGGATACAGGTGATGCGAGCCTTTTAGATTCTATTCATCGTCAGCGCGGTTTTGACCGTGGCCTGGGGTATCATTTTGTGATTGATAATGGCACTAAGACAAGAGTTGATGGCCAGATTGAAGCATCTCCCCGCTGGATCAAGCAGCTTGACGGAGCCCATTGCAATGCTGCCGGGATGAATTCTTTTGGTATTGGGATTTGCTTAGTCGGAGATTTTACACATGAGCGCCCCTCGCGCAAACAGATGGATTCCCTTGTTCTTTTAATTAATACACTGAGTAATTATTATAACATTCCCTTAAGCCATGTGATTCGTCACAAGGATGTCCCTGGAAAAAGAACGGCTTGTCCCGGAAATAGCTTTCCATGGCAAGAATTAAAAAATCGTCTAAGAGATAAGAGATAAAAAAATCATGAAACCATACTACTTTGCTTTATTAACGGCTCTTCTTTGGGGGATTGTGCCTGTTTTTGAAAAAATGGGGCTTTCTAAATTAACGCCTGCGGCCGGTATTTTTGTGCGCTGTCTTTCTGTTTCAATCGGCGCGGTTATTCTATTCTTATTTAATCCCGCGCTTTTAAATGAATTATCCCATGCCCCGATAAAAAATATTGCTTTGATCGTAGCTGGAGGGTTTACGGCGAATTTTTTAGGCCAGCTTCTTTTCTATAACGCTTTAAAAAACGGAGAAGCCTCTAAAGTTGTCCCCATCGCCGGAGCATATCCTTTAGTCGCATTTTTTATGGGCGTATTTTTATTGGGTGAAAAAATAACTTTGGCAAAAACTGCCGGTATTGGTCTTGTTCTCGCGGGCCTCATTTTGTTGAGATGAAAAAAAGAAAGCTGATCTATTCAGGACGGGTGGTTCAGGTTTTTAAAGAGGCCAGGGTCTTGCCCAACGGACATGTGGCGCAACTGGATATCATCCGTCACCCCGGAGCCGTTTTAATAATCCCTTTTCTCGATTCCTCGCGTGTCGTTTTTTTAAAACAGTACAGACCTGTGGTGGAAGAATATCTTTTTGAATTGCCTGCAGGGACGATCGATGCAAATGAATCGCCTCAGGCGTGTGCCCATCGAGAAGTTATGGAGGAAATCGGTTTTCAGGCAAAACGGATGACGCGCGTGGGTTCGATTTATCTGGCCCCCGGGTATTCTACGGAGAAGATATTTATTTTTAAGGCTGGCGGGCTTAAGGCTCACAAGGAAGAGGCTGATGAAGATGAGATCATCGAAACCTTTATCCTTACGAAAAAGGAAGTGAAGCGATTGTTCAAGAAGGGCAAGATCATTGATGCCAAGACGATCGCGGGTCTTGTATGGGTCGGCTGGCTTTAGAATGTATTGAGTGGTAAGTTTTTCTTGCTAAAAGGCGATAGGTGCGATAAAATATTTAAAGTTCCAAATACAGGATAATATATAAGGAGGGTACGATGGAAGATGTTGTATTTTTGAGGTTTTTTGATATTATTATCGGCTCCATAACTCTTGCTATAGGATTAGGAATTTTCTTTATTCCGCATGTTGTTGGCAGGATAGAGAAAAAATTGGATAAGACATTTTCAACAGATAAGCTTGAGAAAATGCTCAATGAAAGAAAGAATGTGTCTCAGCTTTTATTGAATCATCCGCGCGCAGTTGGCATCATCCTGATATGTTGTTCATTATTTCTTCTTGTGTCAGGAGTTGTTGTTTTTTAGCTCTTTTTAAGTCGTAACTTATTATATTGCAATAGATTAGGTAGAAAAAGGGGTGATTTTTTCAAAAATCACCCCTTTTTTATTGACGTTGCACGCTTTTTTTGGTATATTGTGCCTACTTAATTTCTATTTTTTAACAAAATCTGAGGTGAACAATGATAGAGCGCTACAGCCTTCCCAAGATGAATAAAATTTGGAGCGAAGAGAGCAAGTTTAATAAGATGCTTCAGATTGAGCTTCTTGTTTGTGAGGCTTGGTCTAAATTCGGGAAAATTCCCAAAAAAGACCTTTTGTCCATTAAGTCCCGGGCTAAGATTAATATTGAAAAAATAAAAGAAATAGAGGAAAAAACAAAACATGATGTTGTTGCTTTTGTTAATAATTTATCGGAAAACGTTGGTAAGGAAGCTAGGTATATTCATATGGGCTTGACGTCTAACGATGTCTTGGATACGACCTTGGGGCTTCAGATGTCTGAGGCTTTTGATATATTGATCGAAGATATAGAAGTGCTTTTAAATATTTTAGCCAAAACCGCTAAAAAATATAAAAATACGCCTTGCATCGGCCGTACTCATGGAGTTCATGCTGAGCCGACAACATTCGGTTTAAAAATTGCGCTTTGGTATGATGAAATGAAGCGCAATCTTGACCGGCTTAAAGATGCTAAAAATGGTATCGCCGTAGGAAAACTTTCTGGGACGATCGGGACATATACGAATATTGAACCCCAAATAGAGGAATATGTTTGTACAAAGCTGGGTTTAAAGGTTTCTTATGGATCCACGCAAGTGATTCCTCGAGATAGGCATGCTGTTTGTTTGGCGAAAATCGCTATTGTAGGCGGGTCGCTGGAGCGTTTTGCTACTGAGATCAGGCATTTGCAAAAAACAGAAGTCTTGGAAGCTGAAGAGCCGTTTGGTAAAGACCAGAAGGGTTCTTCTGCTATGCCTCATAAGAGAAATCCTATTGTTTGCGAAAGAATCTGTGGTTTGTCGCGTCTGCTTCGTTCGAATGCGATGGCCGGCCTTGAAAATATGAGCCTTTGGCACGAACGGGATATCAGTCATTCATCCGTTGAGCGGGTCATCCTTCCTGATAGCACGATTGTTTTGGATTATATGCTCAATCTATTTATAAATATTGTAGAAGGGTTGAATGTTTATCCTAAGAATATGCTTGCGAATCTCGGTAAAACCAACGGTGTCATTTATTCTCAAAGAGTTCTTTTGGAATTAATGAAAAAAGGATTAGAACGGCCGATCGCCTATGACATTGTTCAAAAAGACGCCTTTGTCGCTATTTCCATGAATCGTGATTTTAAAGATGTTCTTTTGAATGACCCAAGGGTCAAGCGACATTTATCGGCAGGCGATGTCGTTGGGTGTTTTGATATCAAGCATTATTTACGGCATATCCCGACGATTTTTAAGAATCTGGGCTTGGAGTCTTGAGGATTTTTTAGCGTGAAGGATTTTTTTAGCGCGGCATGGGGTTCATGGGTGTAAAGCCCAATTTTTTCTGTTCGTAGTCGGCGAAAAATACATATATATTTTTTAAGATGGCCAGCATAGTTATTATTCCTGCCTTTAATGAAGAAGCTAACATCACGCCTCTTATCCAGAAGATTCTATCTTTATCCGAACTATCTCTTGATGTCCTTGTTGTTGATGATCATTCGACGGACCAAACAGCACAAGCTGTAGGTGCTTTGGTTGAGAAGACCCCTCGTGTTAAGCTTTTGAGCAACCAATATCCGGAACACGGGTTGGCCAATGGATACAAGACAGGGTTTGTCTATGCATTGGCGCAGGGGTATGAGTGGATTGTTTGTATGGACGGGGATTTTTCTCACGATCCTTCTGAAATAAGCCGTTTTTTTTCTTGTCAGGATAAAGCGGATTGGGTTGTGGGTTCGCGCTATGTGTCTCAGGGCAGCGCCCAAGGACTTAAGCCTTTTCGGCTTTTTATCAGTCGCGCGGCCAACATGGTTGTCAGGATGAAGACAGGAAGCCTGATTCAGGATATGACAGGTGGTTTTAATTGTATCCATTGCCGTGTATTGCAAAAAGTTGATTTTTTGTCGATAGAATCGAGAAATTTTATTTTTCAGGTAGAATTAAAAATGCTGGCGCTTCGCGCCGGCTTTCGCCTGGCAGAGGCCCCTATTATTTTTTACGCCCGGCGCACGGGTGAATCAAAGTTTTCTTCGAAGGTGGCCTGGGAGGCTTTAAAGAGAATCCTGCGATTAAGACATTTGCCAAGGCGCTTTCCCGAGGGTTGATTTTAAGGGTTTTTTTTGATATAGTACTAGCCTGCGGGATTTGATCCCGAGAAACCAAAACCATTTTTTTATCCCTGCCTTTTTAAAAGGCTCCTTTTAGAAGCCATTCTTCTAGATGTTTGGGACGTCTTTTTCAGGTACAAAAGGATCGTTGACGTATGTATTGGCGTATTGAAATTAAGGATAAGGAAGGTGTTTTTAATTCTGCTGCGGAAAGCCTTAAGTCTGAGATTAGGGAATTAGGATGTTCTGAAATTGAGGATGTTCGTATCAGGGCTGTTTATTTTTTGATAGGAACATTGAGCCGGGACGAAGCGTGCCGTATTGCTGGCGATCTTTTGAGCGATAAAGTTATCCAGGAATTTGATCTTTTGGCTGAAAACGACGCTCCGAAAGGTTACGAAAAATATAAATCTCTCCAGATCCTTTATAAGCCGGGAGTGATGGACCCTGTCGAGGATTCAACGCTAAAAGGCATTAAAGATTTAGGAATCGTATCCGTTGAATCCGTGCGCACGGCCAAAAGGTATCTTTTAAAAGGCATTGAAAAGAAAGAAGCGCTTCTCTTAATCGCTGAAAAGCTTCTTTATAATAAATTGATACAGATCGTTTTGCCTGAAGATGAGCATCATCTCTATGATTTCGCTCATCTGCCTGACTATAAATTCCAACTAAAAATCGTAGATCTCCTGGATAAAAGCGACAAGGAGCTTATGCGTTTGAGTCGCGAAGGGCAACTTTATTTAAATGTTCATGAGATGCGCACCATTCAGAGTTATTTTAAGAAATTAAAAAGAAACCCGACTGATTGCGAACTGGAAACGATTGCTCAGACTTGGTCAGAGCATTGCGTGCATAAGACTTTTCGCGGCCTGATTGATTATAAGGAAAAGGGTGTACGGCGTTTGCCTGGGGCGCGATTTGTCAAAAAACTGGGAAGTAAAAAAATTCACAATCTTTTGAAATCTACGATTGCGAAAGTCACGACAGAGTTGAAGAAGCCTTATTGCGTTTCTGTTTTTAAGGATAATTCGGGGATCATTAAGTTCGACGATGAATACAATGTCTGTTTTAAGGTGGAGACGCATAATCATCCGTCGGCCCTAGAGCCTTATGGAGGCGCTAACACCGGTATCGGCGGAGTTATCCGTGATCCCATGGGAACGGGGATGGGCGCGAAACCTATTTTAAATACAGATGTATTTTGTTTTGGTCCTTTGGACTTTGCTCCTCAATCTTTGCCTCCGGGAGCCTTGTCGCCGCGGCGTGTGATGAAAGGTGTGACGAGCGGTGTGCGCGATTATGGAAACCGCATGGGTATCCCGACGGCCAATGGCGCGGTTCTTTTTGATGAACGCTTTATCGGAAATCCGCTTGTCTATTGCGGCACAGTTGGTATTTTGCCAAAAAAAGAATCGTTTAAAAAAGTTCGTCCGCAAGACGCGATTGTTGTTGTGGGCGGTCGGACCGGACGGGACGGTATCCATGGCGCTACTTTTTCTTCTGGTGAACTGACGCATGAGTCTGAAAATATTTCTTCAGGCGCTGTCCAAATAGGTAACGCGATTACGGAAAAAAAGGTATTGGATTGTTTGCTTAAAGCCCGGGATGCGGGACTTTATGGTGCGATCACCGATTGTGGCGCTGGCGGATTATCAAGCGCTATAGGTGAAATGGGCGAAACGACAGGGGCCAGAGTGGATCTTAAGCGCGTTCCGCTTAAATATCACGGCTTGAGTTATCCTGAGATATGGATTTCTGAGGCTCAGGAGCGCATGGTTTTAGCTGTTCCTAAAAATAAAGTGAAAAAGCTTTTGGAGATGTTTGCCAAAGAAGACGTTGAGGCAACGGTTTTGGGAGAATTCACGCGCTCGAAAAAACTTGAACTTGATTATGACGGCCACCGCGTCTGCACGCTTGATATGAAATTTCTTCATGAAGGGGTTCCTCAGATCACGCGGTCGGCGGTCTGGACGGCGCTGCCGCATAAAACTAAAAATTTCCGTGTTTCAAAAGATTGCACCGGTTCACTTTTAAAATTATTATCCCATCCCAATATTGCTTCTAAGGAATGGGTCATCCGTCAGTATGATCATGAGGTGCAGGGCGCGACAGTTGTAAAGCCATTGGTGGGTGTTGCCAATGACGGTCCGTCGGACGCGTGTGTGGTTAAGCCCCGATTTGATTCATTAAAAGGATTGGCTGTTTCCAATGGTATTAATTTTAAGTACGGCGATCTTGACCCATACTGGATGGCGGCCAGCTGTATCGACGAGGCTTTGCGCCAGATTATTTGCGTGGGCGGTTCTTTGGCTCAGGCCGCAATTTTAGACAATTTCTGCTGGGGAAATCCTGACAAGCCGGATCGTTTAGGAAGTCTTGTGCGCGCGTCGTACGGCTGTTATGACGCGGCCAAAGCTTTTAGCGTTCCTTTTATTTCCGGTAAAGACAGCCTGAATAATGAATTCAGTGTTCATAATAAGTCGATTTCTATCCCAGGCACACTTTTGATTTCAGCGATGGCCGTGATGGATGATGTTCATCGGTCCATAACCATGGATTTGAAAAAATCCGGGAATCTTTTATATCTGGTGGGCGCGACTTTTCAGGAATTAGGTGGATCGCACTATTATGATATTTTAAAGATCAAGGGCGGTATTGTGCCTCAAGTTGATTTTAAAAAAGCGCGCAGCCTTATGCAGAAATTATCAAAAGCTACGGCTAAGGGCCTTATTCGTTCTGCCCATGATTGTTCTGAAGGAGGCTTGGGCGTAACCGTCGCAGAAATGGCTTTTTCCGGCGGATTAGGCGTGAATATATTTTTAAACGATGTTTGCTATAAGGGAAAAGAAAAGCGGGATGACGTGATCCTTTTCTCTGAATCCAATACACGGTTTGTCGTTGAAGTGGAACGCCTCAACCAGAAGGCTTTTGAAAAAGCGTTGAAGGGCTGTAGTCTGAGCCTTATGGGTTGCGTGACCGACTCCGATGAGTTTAAGGTTTACGGCCTCTGTGGCAATATTTGCCTTCAAGCAAAGCTTGAGCAATTAAAAGAGGCGTGGCAGAAACCGTTAAAAAGCGTTTAGGATTATGAAAAAAAGTTTAAATAATAAAAAACAAAGACGGCCGTACAAAAAAATAGATGTTTTTGAAGAAGATGAACAGCACCGCATCCAACGTATTAAGGATGAGTTTGTCGATGGCTTCCAACGTTTAAAAAACTATAAAAATGCCATCTCTATTTTTGGTTCATCGCGTCTTAAGCCCGAGGATGAACATTATAAATTGGCTGAAAAGACCGCGTATCTTTTGGGTCGTTCGGGATATGAGATCATTTCAGGCGGCGGTCCTGGGATTATGGAGGCTGCCAATAAGGGCGCTAAAAAGGCAAAGGCTGTTTCCATCGGGCTTAATATTTATATTCCGACGGAACAGAGGTCTAATCCGTATGTCACGACCTTGCTAGAATTTCATTATTTTTTTGTTCGCAAGGTTATGTTCGTTCGCTATGCCAAGGCATTTGTTATTTTTCCCGGCGGTTACGGTACGCTGGATGAATTATTTGAATCCATCAATTTGATGCAGACAGAACGAAGTCCGAAGTTTCCTGTTATTTTAGTCGGCAGCCGGTATTGGCAGGGACTCCTGCATTGGTTGATGTCGACGGTTTTACGAAGAGGCTGCATCAGCAAGCATGACTTAAGTTTGTTTTCGCTTGTTGATACCCCTGAAGATGTTGTTCGGACCATCAACGCTTTTTACCAAAAAAATTAATATGGCTAAACCAAAAGTTTTAATATTGAAAGCCGCGGGTATTAATTGCGACAAGGAAACGGCTTTTGCTTTTGAGAGCGCCGGTGCCGCGACGGAGTTTGTTCACATCAATCAGCTTGTGAGTTTAGAAAAAAAATTGAGCGAGTATCAGATCTTGGCCTTATCCGGCGGCTTCACGTACGGCGACGATATCGCCGCTGGCAAGATCCTGGCCAATGAGCTAAAATGTAAATTATTCGATTCATTGAAGAAGTTTGTCGATGATGGAAAGCTTATCATCGGGATTTGTAACGGTTTTCAGATTTTGGTGAAAGCCGGAATCCTTCCCGGGTGCGCGTCTTTTGAGCAGGAAGTGACATTGTCCGGAAATGATTCGGGATTTTTTCAGGATCGGTGGGTGTATCTAAAGTCATCCGTCAGAGCGCAAGCCTCCCCGGAGGGGACAACCCGTCACCAGCCACCAGCAAAGTGTGTGTGGACTCAAGGGGTGAGGGATGTCATTTATCTGCCCATCGCTCACGGTGAAGGAAAGTTTATTCCAAAGAATGAAGAAGTTTTGGAAAGACTTAAAAATTCGGGCCAAATTGTTTTTCAATATTGTGATAAAGAAGGAGTTGTGTCCGGGTATCCCTCGAATCCTAACGGTTCTATAGATAATATCGCCGGTATTTGTGATTCGACAGGAAGAGTTTTTGGGCTCATGCCGCATCCTGAGAGGCACTTGATCAGTCTTCAGCATCCTCGTTGGACTCGCGAAGGCTTAAAAAAACACGGAGATGGGTTTGTTATATTTTTGAACGCGGTCAATTATTTTAGAAAGTAAAGAAGAGAGAATTTTTTAGGTTACGGGAAGTTTCTTAAAGTTACGTTAAGTTTCTTGAAGTTGCAAAAAGCAACATTAAGCAACCTAAAGAAACCTTAAGGAACATGACGAAACTTTAAAAGGAGAGATCTTTATGAATCAAAACCATCCAAAGCATTACTGCGGACTTTTTGGTATTTTTGGGGTTCCGGATGCTAAATATTTAATTTATCTGGGGCTTTACGCGCTGCAACATCGCGGGGAGGAGTCCTGTGGCATCGTGACGAGCGACGGCGAAGAGCTTTATATCCATAAAGATATGGGCTTGGTGTCGGATGTTTTTAAGGAAGAACAATTACAGGCGCTTAAAGGGGATAGGGGTATTGGTCATGTAAGATACTCAACCACGGGCTCAAGCCTGGTGAAAAATGCCCAGCCTTTGTTTGTTGATTATTTGGGAACGTCTCTGGCCGTGGCGCATAACGGTAATCTTGTTAACAGCGGAGCGCTTAAGAGAGAGCTGGAAAAAATTGGGTCTATTTTTCAGACGACTTGTGACAGCGAAGTGATCGTTCACCTGATGGCGCGTTCAAAATCCAAAGACATTATTACCCGTTTGTTGCATGCGTTAAAAAAGATTGAAGGCGCCTATTCGCTTATTTTCTTAACGGAAGATCTTTTGATCGGGGTGCGCGATCCCTATGGTTTTCGACCTTTGTGTCTTGGGAAAAAAGGCGATAGTTATTGTTTGGCGTCGGAAACGTGCGCGTTTGATCTTATTGAAGCAAAATTTATCCGCGAGGTGGAACCCGGAGAAATCGTCATTATTTCTAAGTCAGGGCTTAAGTCGGTGCGCTTTGCGCCGAAGATGAATGTGAGCGCCCATTGTATTTTTGAACATATTTATTTTGCGCGGCCCGACTCTATTATTTTTGGCGAGACGGTTCATTTGGTGCGCCAGACATTAGGTGAGACGCTGGCCAAAGAGCATCCGGTTGAGGCAGACTATGTCATTCCCATTCCTGATTCAGGAACGTCAGCTGCTTTTGGTTATAGCCATGCTTCAGGCATCCCTTTGGAAGTGGGTGTTATCCGCAATCACTATGTGGGCCGTACTTTTATCCAGCCGCATCAGCATATACGTGATTTAGGCGTAAAGGTTAAGATCAATATTTTGCGCGAAGTGGTTCGCGGTAAGCGTGTTGTTATCGTTGATGATTCTATTGTGCGCGGCACGACGTCGAAGATCCGTGTTAAAAATTTCAGGGACGCGGGGGCCAAGGAAGTGCATATGCGTATTTCCTGTCCGCCTCATAAATTTCCCTGTTTTTATGGTATTGATTTTCCCAAAAGTGAAGAGTTGATCGCTAACCGCTATTCAATGAAGCAGATCAAAGATTACCTGGAGGTGGATTCTCTGGGCTACTTAAGTTTAAAGGGTATGCTCGATTCCGTAAAAAAAGCAAAAGAACGATACTGTACCGCTTGTTTTACGGGTCAGTATCCTATTTCTTGCCCGCATGCCGATAAATATTCTTTAGAAAAAAAACGACTGTGTTCTATTTAACCAAAAAAAGGAATCTATTATGGCCATGAATTACAAAAAAGCCGGTGTAGATATTGAAAAGGCAAATCTTTTAGTGGATGTTTTTAAGCGCATGGTTCAGAAAAGTCATCGTCAGGGCGTCTTGGGTTCTATCGGCGGATTCGGGGCTTTTTTTGACATGTCTGCGAACAAATGTAAGAATCCCGTTCTTGTTTCTTCTTGCGATGGGGTGGGAACAAAATTAAAAATTGCCATTGCGACAGGTCTTCATCATACGGTAGGTATTGATCTTGTTGCCATGAGCGTTAATGATGTTTTGTGTTCTGGGGCCGAGCCGTTATTTTTTCTAGATTATGTGGCTTGTGCCAAAATTGATAGCGCTATTTTAAAAGATGTGGTTTCAGGCGTTGTTGCAGGCTGCAAAGAGGCCTGTTGTGCTTTGGTTGGCGGTGAAACAGCGGAGATGCCTGGGATGTATAAGCCGGGGGATTATGACCTGGCTGGTTTTTGCGTGGGTGTCGTTGAAAAAACAAAAATTTTAGGGCCGGCGCACGTCAAATTGGGTGACGCGGTGATTGGTCTTAAGTCCAACGGCCTTCATTCTAATGGTTTTTCGCTTGTGCGTAAGATTTTTTCACCTGAAGAATTAAAGGCTCGGGCTGAAGATTTTTTAAAGCCCACGCGTATTTATGTTAAACCCGTTTTAAACTTGATTCAAAAATTCAATTCAGGCAGTTTTGGGATTAAGGCGATTGCGCATATTACGGGTGGCGCTTTTTATGACAAGGTACCTCGCATTGTGCCGAAAAATGCCACAATGATTATTTATAAAAATGCCTGGGCCCGGCAGGGAATATTTCTGGAGATCCAGGAACGCGCAAAAATGGATGATAAGGAATTATTCAAGACGTTCAACATGGGTATCGGCATGGTTTTGGTGGTTAAGGACAGTATTAAGATGGATGTTGTGCGTACGTTGGCGAAGTCTGGTGTCAAAAGTATCGTCATTGGTGAAATGGTCAGTGGTGCCGGCGGCGTGGCTCTAAGATAAAATCAGGTATCAGGGAACAGGCAGCGGGCAACAGTAAGAAGGTCGCGGATGTCTGATGTTTGAGAAAACAAATTTATTTTATTAAATCTATGAAAATTTTAGTTATAGGGTCCGGTGGTCGTGAACACGCGCTTGTTTGGAAAATAGCACAATCTAAAAAAGTAAAAAAAATTTATTGCGCGCCAGGTAATGCGGGTATAGCTGAAAGCGCTGAATGTGTGCCTTTAAAGGCTGATGATATTTTAGGGCTTCTTGATTTTGCAAAAAAAGAAGAAATAGATTTAACTGTTGTTGGTCCCGAGGTGTCTTTGGTTGCCGGAATCGTTGATGACTTTGAAAAAGAGGGCTTAAAAATTTTTGGGCCGAGTCGAGAAGCTGCTCAGCTTGAAGCGAGCAAGATGTTCGCCAAGCTTATGATGAAGAAATGCGGCGTACCAACGGCTGATTTTGTTGTCTGCCGCAGTGTTCATGAGGTTTTAAGCGCCACGAAAAAATTTGGCTTGCCCGTTGTCTTAAAGGCTGACGGATTGGCGGCAGGAAAAGGTGTCGTTATCTGTCAGACTTCGGGTGAAGTAGAGGAAACGGCGGACCGCATGCTCATTGAAAAAGTTTTTGGTCCAGCCGGCCATACAGTTGTCGTTGAAGAATGTTTGGAAGGCGAGGAAGCATCTCTGTTGGCATTGACAAATGGCGACGAGGCGGTCTTGTTAGCGTCTTCTCAGGATCACAAAAGGGTTTTTGATAAAGATCTAGGCGCTAATACGGGCGGCATGGGGGCTTATTCTCCGGCACCGGTCGTGACTGAGGAAATATTAAAATTTGTGATGGATAAAGTGATCCTTCCTATCATCAAGGGATTAAAAAAGGAAGGCACTCCGTATCGCGGGATTCTTTATGCGGGCATCATGATTACAAAGTCCGGGCCGAAAGTTTTAGAATTTAACGTTCGATTCGGCGATCCTGAAACCCAGGCGGTTTTAGTGAGGCTTGAAAGTGATTTAGTGGAGGCTTTGTTGTGGACGTTGGGGAAAGAAAAAGCGCCAACGCTTAAATGGGATTCAAGGCCGTCGGTTTGCGTTGTTGTTGCCTCAGGGGGTTACCCGGGTAGTTATAGAAAAGGGAAAGTGATTCAGGGATTGGATAAAGCGGCGAAAATCAAGGATGCGGTGGTGTTTCATGCAGGGACAAAAAAGTCCGGTGAGAAGGCTCTCGAATATTTAACGGACGGCGGACGCGTGCTGGGCGTGACGGCCTTGGGTGAAAATTTAAAAAAAGCCATTGATACGGCATACAAGACAGTTAAAACAATAAAATTTGATGAGATGCATTTTCGTTGCGACATCGGCTGGAGAGCATTAAAGAATTAACAATTTCCGCCGAAGGCGCCTGCCTGACGGCAGTCAGGGATCAGCCTACGGCTGAAACAATTAACAATTAAAAGTGAGGCGAGATCTATGAAAAAACCTGATATAGCGATTGTGATGGGTAGTGTTTCAGATCTAGAGACGATGAAGGCATCTATTGATATCTTAAAAAGTTTTAATGTGCTGTTTGTCGCGAAAGTTTTGTCGGCGCATCGAACTCCTAAGGAACTGGAAGCTTTTGTTGTTGGCATGGAAAAAGTCGGCGTTAAAGCGTTTATCGCAGGCGCTGGTGGCGCTGCGGCCTTGCCGGGAGTTATTGCTTCTTTTACCACGCTACCGGTTTTAGGTGTTCCGATAGAAACAAAAAGTTTAAAAGGTCTTGATTCTTTATTGTCCATTGTGCAGATGCCTGCGGGCATTCCTGTCGCTACTTTTGGCATCGGTTCAAGCGGCGCTAAAAACGCGGCCTTGTTTGCTCTTTCGTTGATAGCCCTTGACTCAAAAGATACCTTTAGTAAAATCAAAAAATTCCGAGCGAAGCAAGCCGCTGCTATAAAAAAAATTAAGATATAGTTTTCTTGTCTTAAAATTTTTAAGGGGGTATTTTGTTTCATACTAAAGTCATTAAATGTAATCCTGATTCAATCGATCAAAAGGCCATTGTCGAGGCCGCGGCAGTTTTGGATAAAGGCGGTCTTGTTGTGATTCCGACGGAAACGGTCTACGGGATCGCGGCTAATCTTTTGGACAAGAGTGCGGTTGAGCGCTTAAAAAAAATTAAGGATCGGCCTGAAGGTAAATTTTTCTCGATTCATTTGGCGGATAAAACCGATATTGAAGATTACGCGGTTAATATTCTCCCCCGGGTTTATAAGATAATGGAAATGTTTTGGCCGGGGCCATTGACTTTGATTTTAAATGCCCCTCGCGGCAAGAGTATAGGATTGCGCTTACCCAGAAATGAGATTGCTTTAAGTCTTCTGTGGCGGGTTGATTTTCCTGTCATTGTTCCTTCAGCCAATCGGGCGGGGCAGGCACCGCCGGTTAATGCCCAAGAGGCTTTAAAAGAGATGGATGGGCTTGTTGATCTTGTTTTAGACGGGGGCCCTACAGAATTGGGACATGAGTCGAGCGTCCTGGACGCGCGGGTTCTGCCTTTTGTTGTGTTGCGCGAGGGGGTGCTTAAGAAAGAAGAGCTATTGGAGGTCGCGAATCAGAAAACCGTTCTCTTTGTCTGCACGGGGAATTCCTGCCGTTCCGTCATGGCAGAGTATCTTTTAAAGAAGACGCTTATTGATAAAGGACGTAATGATGTTGAGGTCCTTTCCGCAGGGACTTTCGCTTTTTTTGGCATGGGACCTACGCGTGAAACGATAAGGCTCGTCGAAGGTATCGGCTTGGATGCTTCTGGCCACCATGCGCAAAAGATAAACTTGGAGTTGTTAAAAAAATGCGATTTGATCCTTGCGATGGAGACGCATCACAGGGATGAAGTTGTGCGCATCTATCCTGAAGGTAAAGATCGTATCCGTCTTCTGGCGGAATTCGTAAAATTGGATTCATGTGATCATGAAGTCCATGATCCTTTGGGAAAATCCGAAGATTTTTATAAAATGAGTTTTCAAAAAATTAAAGCAGCGATAGATAAATTAGGAGATTTAATATGAGCCTTGAAAAAATCACGATAGGCAGTGATCATGGCGGTTTTTTGCTGAAAGCAAAGATCGTCAAGTTCTTAAAAACGAAAAAATACAGCGTTCGGGATTTTGGCACATTCTCCGAAGAGTCCATGGATTATCCTGACACGGCTTTTAAAGTGGCGCAGAGTATATCTAATAAAACGGCGGCACGGGGAATTCTTATTTGTAAGACCGGCATAGGAAATTGCATTGTGGCTAATAAGTTAAAAGGAGTGCGCGCCGCGCTTTGTCGTGATGTCGAAACAGCGCGCCTGTCGCGGGCGCATAATGATGCTAACATTTTAGTGTTAGGCGCTTTGTTCGTTGATGAAAAACTCGCCAAAAAGATATGCGCGGTTTGGTTGAAAACGCCTTTTGAGGGCGGCAGGCATTCAAGGCGGATTAAAAAAATTGAAAGGATTGAAGAGCTATGTCTAAATCCCTGAATGTTTTAAAAAAGGTTGATCCTCTTATTTACGAAGCTATTCGTCGGGAATTGCGGCGTCAAAACGAGAATATCGAATTGATCGCCAGTGAAAATTTTACTTCATTGGCTGTTTTGCAAGCTCAGGGGTCGGTCTTGACTAATAAGTATGCCGAAGGGTATCCTAAGGCACGTTGGTACGGCGGCTGTGAATTTGTTGATGACGCTGAGACGCTTGCGCGCGAACGCGCCAAGGAACTTTTTGGCGCAGAACATGCGAACGTTCAACCGCACTCAGGCACGCAAGCGAACATGGCCATATATTTTGCCGCGTTGAATTTAGGCGACACGGTCCTGGCCATGGATTTGGCCTGCGGAGGGCATCTGTCGCATGGATTGGCCCACAATTTTTCAGGTAAATTTTATAAAATAGTATCTTACGGTGTAAGACCTAAGACAGAAACAATTGATTATGACGAAGTTGAAGATCTGGCTAAAAGATTTAAACCGCGCATGATTTTAGCCGGTGCTTCGGCGTATCCGCGTCAGCTGGATTTTAAGAGATTCCGCGAGATTGCAGATTCCGTGGGCGCGTATCTTTTTGTAGATATGGCGCATATTGCGGGGTTGGTTGCAGCAGGATTGCATCCGTCACCTGTGCCGTATGCTCATTTTGTCACGACCACGACGCATAAGACCTTACGGGGTCCGCGCGGGGGGATGATCTTGTGCAAAAATGAGTTCGCCAAAAAGATTGATAGCATGGTTTTCCCCGGTATTCAGGGCGGGCCGTTGATGCATGTGATCGCGGCTAAGGCGGTCGCTTTAAAAGAAGCGCTTACTCCTGAATTTAAAGTTTACCAAAAAAAGATTATTGTTAACGCGAAGACGTTGGCGGAGAGTTTGGCCAAAAAAGGTTTTCGGATCGTTTCCGGCGGCACGGACACGCATTTGCTGCTCGTAGATCTTTCGGACAAGCTGATCAATGGCAAGGAAGCGGCTGCTTTCCTGGATAAAGCACGGATCACCGTCAATAAAAATCTGATTCCTTATGATAAATTAAGCCCATTTTTGACCAGTGGATTAAGGCTGGGGACGCCTGCTGCGACCACGCGGGGGATGGGGCCGAAAGAAATGCGCCTGATCGCTGATATAATTTCAGAGGTCATTTTAAATAAGGGGGATGAGGGCGCGTTGGAAAAGTCGAGAAAAAAAGTCGCTTCTTTAGTCCGTAAATTTCCTTTATACAAACCATTGATCAAGGAATATAAGCCATGAGCTCAAAACAGAAGAAAAAAAATCTTGATAACCGTCCAACATGGGATGAGTATTTTTTAGGAATTGCGCGGCTTGTCGCAGAGCGTTCGACATGTCTTCGGCGTAAGGTTGGGGCCTTGGTGGTTAAGGACCGCCGGATCCTGGCTACGGGATATAATGGCACGCCATCAGGAATAAAACATTGTTTTGATACAGGATGCTTGCGGGATAAGTTAAAAGTGCCGTCAGGGGAGCGCCATGAGCTCTGCCGTGGGCTTCATGCCGAACAAAACGTTCTTCTTCAGGCGTCTTTGCATGGAGTTTCTTTAAAAGACTCCAGTCTTTATGTAACCAATCAACCGTGCCTTATCTGCACCAAGATGATCATTAACGCAGGGATCAAAGAAGTCGTTATGGCGGATCATTATCCGGACGCAATAGCTTTGGAATTTTTGAAAGAAGCAAAGATTAGGGTGAGAAAAGTAAAACAGCATGAGCACAAAATTAAACTCTAAACCCAAAACACTAAATCCTAAGTAAATTCAAAATAAAAAACTCAAAACAGGCAATCAATAAGTTTTTAAATATTTGGATTTTTGATTTTTCTATTTTTTTAGAATTTAAGGTTTAGAGTTTTGAGTTTCAAGCGAAGTGCCTATGAAGTGTCCTTTTTGTGGATTTATGGATGATAAGGTGATTGATTCCCGCTCGAGCTCTGATGGTAACGCAGTTCGTCGGCGCCGTGAATGTATTGAGTGTGGGAAAAGATTCACTACGTACGAGGTGGTTGAGGAGATGTCCCTTTTTGTCGTCAAAAAAGATGGGAGGCGGCAGCCTTTTGACAGAAAAAAGATCTTTTCTGGTGTTCAAAAAGCGTGCGAGAAGAGGCCGGTTTCTTCCGAAAAAATTGAAGAGTTAGTGGGTTCTATCGAACGTGAAATTTATCGAAAGTTTGACCGGGAGGCAAATTCCCGCGACATTGGCGAATTGGTCATGGAGAAACTCGCTGCCTTAGATGAAGTGGCATATGTTCGTTTTGCCTCGGTCTACCGGCAATTTAAAGACGTGAATCAGTTTATGAATGAATTAAGAGGGTTGTTGAAAAAAACAAATGAGTGAGGCATATTTTTTAAGGAGTTTTTAACCTATGGTTGAAATGGAATTAAGCAAGATCATTATTGACGAGAAAAGGCAGGACCAGATCATTGTCCTGAAAGAAAAGTCTGGTGAGCGTTTTTTGCCCATTGTGATCGGTTTCTTAGAAGCCAGCGCCATTAAGATGAAGATCTCAGGTGTTGCGCCTCCGAGGCCACTGACGCATGATCTCTTAAAAAATATTTTAGAAGCGTTGGAGACAGAGGTTAAGCGTATTGTCATCGATAAGCTGGAGGACAATACGTTCCATGCCAAGATCATCCTTAAAAAAAATTCAGGTGAAAAGATCATCGACGCCCGCCCTTCCGATAGTATCGCGTTGGCCGTACGCGTGAAGGCTCCTATTTTTGTTGAAGAAGAAGTTATTAAACGCTCCGAAATCTTTCATAAGGGCCAGTAAGTCCCGTTAGAGAACTATGTTCTCTAACGGTCTGCGCTTAACTGATGTCTTAGATCACCGTCAGCTTTATGGCTGGATAACAGCCGACACAAAGTCGGCGGCTTTCTCTAACGGGGTAAGCAAAAATAGAAGTGCTGCTTGAAAAGCTAAAATTATTTTAAAATTCCCATGGTCCTCAACCACCCCATTTTTAAATCAAAACCATTCTTAACCCTCGTTTCTTTAGCTAAAGAAGAAAAAAAAGAGATTTATCTGGTCGGAGGGTTTTTGAGGGACTTTGTGTTGGGTCTTGAGAAAGAATCCTTGGATCTGGATTTTTCTGTAAGCCGCGGCGCTATAGATTTTGGCCGGCGGCTCGCCAATAAACTTAAAGCTGGATTTGTTATTTTAGATAGAGAAAATGGATGCAGCCGCGTCGTTTTTAAAGATAAAAAAAGTAATCGTACAATGACGTTTGATTTTGTCGATTTTCGCGGGGCAACCTTGAAAGAAGATCTTTTGAAAAGGGATTTCACCATTAATACTTTGGCCGCGAAAATTCCTTTCGACGACCAACCCTTGATAGATTGCTGCGGGGCCTGTTCGGATTTGAAGAAAAGAATCGTTCGTCACGTCGGAGTTCATTCATTTGACGATGATGCTTTAAGGATCCTGAGGGCTTTTAGTTTGAGCGCGATCCATAAGTTCCGTATTTTTCAAAAAACTTTGGAATTGATCAAAAAAAAGAAAGAGAGCCTTCGTCCTGTAGCGGGCGAGAGGATGCGGGATGAGCTTTTTAAGATCTTAAACGTTGATCGAGCCTGGTCTACGATTACCCTTTTGGATGAGCTTCATATTTTAGAGATTGTTATTCCACAGGTGCGCATTATGCATCAGGTCCGTCAGGGCGCCTATCATCATCTGGATGTATGGGGGCATTCCTTAGAAACGCTTAAAAAAATTGAAGAATTGATTGATAAGTTAAAAAATGATAAAGATATCGTTAAATATCTTGATGAAGAAATGTCGGGAGGCAGAAAGCGGCGTCAACTTATTAAGATGGCGGCTCTTTTGCATGACATCGGCAAGCCTCAGGCTTATGAAGTAAAGGCCGGAAAGACAATGTTTCACGGGCATGAACGCATCGGCCGCATTATTTGTGACGAGGTTGTTGATAAGCTGAAGCTTTCAACAAGAGAAAAATTTGCCTTAGATACGATTATTTTTTGGCATTTAAGGCCTGGATATCTGGCGGATAATAAAATCTTGAGCGCGCGAGCGATCCATCGGTATTTTCGCGATACAAAAGAAGAGGCTTTAAGTGTCCTTCTTGTATCTATCGCTGATCAACGCGCCACGCGCGGTCCCATGGCCACCGCGGAGAGCCGCTTAAGGCATGAACACGTGTCTTTTTCTTTGATCAAAAAATACTTTGAAATGTTGAAAGCAAAACCGTTCAAGCGTTTGATCAATGGCAATGATCTGATCAAAAAATTAAAGCTACCCCCAGGGCCTCTCTTTTCAACTTTATTAAATTCTGTTGAAGAAGCGCAGGCGGCGGGTGAGGTAACTTCAAAGACAGAGGCGTTGGCATTAGCTAAGAAATTGGTTGAAGAGGGAAAAGCAAAAGGTCAAAAAGTCAGTGCGAAGCGAAGCGGAGCCTCCCCGAAGGGGACAACGTCACAAGACACAAGTTAAAAGAAGAATAGGTTAAGGTTCAGGTTAAGGCTAAGAAAAACTGAAGACCGAAAACTGAAGTCGGAAGACTGAAAGACGAAGGACGAAAGGACGAGGGACGAGTAAAAAAGAAGATCGAGGTTTGAAGTTAGAAGTTCGAAGATAGAAGATTAAGAGAAAAAAGGTGCAAAGGCAACCCAAAAAACCTTAAAAAACCTGACGCAACATTACGGAACTTTTAAAAGATAGAAGGACGAAGGAATTTTATGATTATTAAAGGCGTTGAACTTAAAATCATCGAGGGCAAGAAAACCCCCAGTGTTGTTGATCTGGATGAGGCGGTTTTGGCAGGGGCGATAGAGCACGTGAACGAGAGGAATGTGCGTCAGGCGTGTGTTTTTGCTTTAAGGTGCGCGAAACATTTGCGTAAAAGTAAGGTTAAATTTTTTGTGTCACGGTCTGCAACAGAAAACTTTGCGCCAGTTGCTATGGCCAAGATCATTTCTCAGGAAATCTATCGTTTTGTCAAAGAAGAGAAGACGCGTGTAAAGAAGATTGACATTGTTCTATCCGACAAAAATATTTTTGGAATTTTTCATAAAACGATCCATGGATATTTATCGCATCTTTTGAATGTGTTGACGCAGGGGCCGTTTGTAACAGTGGACGCGATCATTGAAGTTTCTCGCGGGGTTGTGTTGATCAAGCGCAGCAATCCTCCGTTTGGCTGGGCGATTCCCGGAGGGTTTGTGGATTACGGAGAAACGCTTGAGGCTGCGGTTGAGCGTGAAGCCAAGGAAGAAACAGGCTTGAATGTGAAGAATTTAAAACAACTGCATACGTATTCGCATCCGTCGCGTGATTCGCGTTTTCAGACCGTCACGACTGTTTTTGTTTGTCAGGCGAAAGGTGTGCCTTGCGGCGCTTCTGACGCGCTGGAAGCCAAAATTTTTAAACCTCATGAATGGCAGAAGCTCCACTTGGCATTTGATCATCAAGATGTTTTAGAAGATTATCTGAAGCGGAAAAATTTGAATTTGAAATAAGTTCGGCTTTGCCTAAGAAATTTATTGCTTAACCGTTATTTCAATTAATTTCAAAAGCCTCTCTTTTTAAAGAGAGGCTTTTTTTATTTCTACATATTTCGAAATCTTTTTATTTATTTTGGATCCTTGACAGTTGCCTGATTATTGCATAGAGGAAAAACCATCAAGGATGAATTCGTCCTAAAAGCAGGACGAATTCAGAATTCGTCGCTCCAGATGTCTTTTTTATTTTCGTCCAAGGCTGAAGGTATGCTAGTGAAAGGCGTGGTTGGCGTGGAAGGTTTTTTGTGATCTTTGCGTATGGTGTAGATGACGACAAAAGCAACGAGCCCGAGAACAATATAGAGCCCATAAGCGGAAAGTTCACTTATTATCGCTTCGATCAGTTTTTTCTTTTTCTTTGCTGCCTCCAGGGCTTGAGCCGCCAGCGAATCCAGGTATTGCTGTTCATATTTATTTGGGGTGTATAACGGCAATGCCTTAGGAAGGGGTTTGATATTTATCAGATTCGATGTTTTTTTTGAAGACATTGTTGATTGAGGCAAGGCAGGAGTCGAAAAAATGGGTTGAATCGTTGTCGGTTTGGCTGACGGGGTGGCCGGTAATTGTGTCTTGACGATGGGTTGGTTGCTTTCTTTGAAAGCATCCTGAAATTTATCCCCGAAAAGAAGCGGCGAAAATAGGAATATAAAAAAAAGAATAAAAATACCTGTAGTGATTTTTTTCATTCTAGTAAATAGTATAAACCTTTTTTAAGATTTTTCCATATTTTGCTTTTTCTTTTTTTAAAAAAAGAGCAGAGGGTATTGTCAGGAAATTTGTAAAGCCAGATCAAAAAGGGCTAAAAAATCATTCCTTGTTTTTAGCCCGTTAGCTTTTTGGCGAAGAACCCGGACGCAATGCCTGCTTTTAAAGTACCAGCCGACGTATTTTCGCATAAGAGCTGCGCCGTTATCCTCGCCATGTTCTTGAATAGAGAGTTCAAGATGTTGGTGAAAAGCCTTAATGACTTCTTCTGTCGAAGGAAGCGGCGGGAGGGGGCGGTTTTTAAGGTAGGCCTCCAGTTCTTTAAAAATCCAGGGATTTCCGAGAGCGCCGCGGGCGACTAAAATTCCGTCACAGCCGGTTTCATCGAACATCTTTTTTGCTAGGACGGCATTCCAGATGTCTCCGCTGGCGATGACGGGGATAGAGAGCGCTTTTTTAACATCTGCAATGATCGAATAGTCAACTCCGCCTTTATAAAGTTGATGTTTGTCGCGGCCATGGATAAAGAGTGCGGCAATGCCGGCTTCCTGGGCGAGTTGACCTACCAAGACCGCGTTTCGATTGTCTTGATCCCAACCGCTTCGAATTTTTATGGTGACGGGTTTTCCCCAGTGCTGCACAATGCCTTTAAGGATCTTTTGTAATTTTTTTGGATCTTTCATAAGGGCCGCGCCTTCTTGCCGGCGGCAAACTTTCCGCACAGGGCATGCGGCGTTAAAATCCAAAAGGTCGAAGTCGTAAGGTTTGATAATATCCAGCGCCTTTAAGAGATAAGGAAGCTCTGCCCCTAATATCTGGATCCCGATGGGTGAGTCTTTTGGGTCTGTTTCGAGCATTTTTTTCGTCTTCTTACTTTTGTAAGAAATAGCCCGGGCATTGATCATTTCGATAAAAGTAAATTTGGCGCCGTACTTTCTGCAGAGAATCCTGTAGGAAGAGTCACTGATGCCCGCCAAAGGCGCGCAAAGGACATTGGATTCAAGCTCGAGATTTCCGATTTTTAGCATGGCTGTATTGTATAAGAAAAATGATTTTTAGTCTAGATTGATCATTTTTAGGTAAATAGACAGGTTCAGGCAACAGGGAACGGGTAACAGGCAACAGAAAGAGCGGGAAAAGATTGCCGATACCCGATGCCTGATTCTGATCCCATATCCCTTCATTGACAACCCGTTGGGGTTGTGATAAATTAAAGGTCATGATTAATCTAAAAAAAGGAATTTTTGTTCTTGTTTTGTGGTTGGCTTTGAATTCGACAGCGTTTGCCTATTGGATTTGGACGCCACAGAGCAAAAAATGGACCAACCCTAAGTATGCCCCTAAAGAGAGCCCTCAGGAACAGCTCAAATTTGCCAAAAGCTATTATGAAGCTAAAGACTACACAACGGCTCATAAGGAATTCAAAAAGTTAGTAAAATATTACGTAGATGCGGTTGAGGCGCCGGAAGCCCAGTATTATATGGGTTTATGCTTAGACGAGATGGGTAAGTACTATGAGGCCTATCAGGCGTATCAAAAGATTGTGGATAAGTATCCTTTCAGCACTCGCATGGAAGATGTTTTGAGGCAGGAATATATTGTTGCTCAAAAATTATTGGATTATCGTAAAAAGATGGTCGGGATTGATTTTACCGGAGAAAATGCCGCGATTGAGATTTTCAGAAAAATTGTCGAGAACGCGCCTTACGGGAAATACGCGGCGGCCAGTCAATATAAAATCGGGTTGACCTATAAAGCAAAGGGTTTTTTTGTGGAAGCGACGGATGAGTTTCAAAAAGTTGTGGACGAATATCCCGATAGTGAATGGGCTGAGCCTGCGAAATTTCAGATTGCCCAATGCGCGGCAAAATCTTCTTTAGATGCGTCTTATGATCAGACATTCACTCAGGAAGCGAAAGATAAATTCAATGAATTTTTGAAAGCTCATCCGGAAGCGGAGTTGTCTAAGGAGGCCGAGTCTAGGATTGTTGAACTTAAAGATAAGGAAGCTGAGTCTAACTATAAGATCGCGGCTTTTTATGAAAAGCAAAGAGAGTACAAGAGCGCCAAGATCTATTATAATTATGTGATTAAAAATTTCGCGCGCAGCCTCTGGGCTGAAAAAGCATACGAAAAACTGCAGGAATTTGAAAAGAAGGGGCTATGAACAAACTTTTGAGGTATTTTCTTTTGTTGTTGGCTGTCGGGATCGCTGGTTGCGGATATACGACGCGTGCCTATGTTGAAAAGACTGGGTATTCAGCCATTTATGTGAAACCATTTGTTAATAAGGTTGATACGACATCTGAATACAGTGAGGGGAGAAGATTTAAGACATATTATCCTCTTCTTGAAAACAAGATAACGAACGCTGTTGTTGATAAATACAACATGGACGGAAATTTACGCGTTACGAGAGAAGAAGATGCGGATGTTGTTCTTAAAAGCGAATTGACCAGTTATCGCCGGGAAGCTGTGAGGGTTTCGGATGAAAATCCGGAAGAATACCGTATCACGCTTTTCGTCCATATGGTGCTGTTAGATAACAAGACGAAAAAAGTCCTTTGGGAGAAGAATGATTTTGCCGGGGATGCGTCTTATTTTGCATCAGGCCCCTCAGCCAAATCGGAAAGCCAGGGATTGGATGACGCCTGTCAGGATCTGGCCCGCAGGATCGTAGAGACGACCGTTGAGGTATGGTAGACTCAACCCTCTCCATTTTTTTAGGCGCCGACGAGGCTGAGAAGCTGAAAAGAATCGAACATTTCCAAAAAAACCTTTTCCCCACGACTCTCAAAGAACTTAACTTTACTCTCCTGTATGCCGACGATAAAGATTTAACTGCAGAAATACTTAAAAATGCCTTGGATTGTTTTCCTACGGAAGGCGCTAAGCGGCGCCTGGTCGTGATCAAGCGGGCGCATAAGCTTAAAAAAAATCTTCAGACTTTCTTAAGTGATTTTTTATCAAAGCCTCTTTTACGCACGGTCCTTGTTTTGGATATTCCGGAAGTTAAAGATTCTGAAAATCTGGTTGAAGAGTTCGTTAAGCGCGGGGCTGAGGTTATCCGTTTTAAGACTGAGGTTAATTCAAATGCGTTTGATCTGTGCCGCGCGGTTATGTCTCATCAGGCGGAAACGGCTTTAATGATATTAACGGCACTTTTGAGATATAAAGAACAACAGCCTAAGATTCTCGGGGCCCTTTTTTGGCAGTGGGAACGTTCTTTTACGCAAAAGCGTCTTTCCTTAGATTCTTATAAAAAAGGCTTAAAGGCTATTTTAGAGGCGGACAAAAAATTAAAGTCATCTTCTTCTGCTTTTGCCAGGGAAGCGCTGATTTTAGAGACACTTGTGGTTAAGCTTTCTTATTTGTCGCGCTGAATCTTAAAATAAGTATCAGGGTATATCCGTAACTTGTTTAGTAATAAAAAAACCGCACCTTTAAAAAGGGTGCGGTTTCAAAAAGAAATGAACTAAACCCCGTTAGAGAACATAGTTCTCTAACGGTGTAAAAAAAATTATTTAATTGAGTTAAGGGCTGTTGAAAGATTCGATTTGCGTCTGGCTGCCGTGTTTTTGTGTAAAATACCTTTTGTAGAGGCTCGGTCCAGTTTTGCAAAGACAATCTTTATTTTTTCCTGAGCTTCACTTTTTTTACCGTCAGCAACCAATGCACGAAAACTCTTAAGTTCTTTTTTAATATCAATTTTCAGCTGGTTGTTATGGAGCTTGAGTTTTTTATCAATTCTTAGTCTTTTAGCTGCGCATTTTCTTTGTGGCATGGAAATGTAACTCCTTTCTTATGGAAGAAGTTTATAACATAGAATAAACCAGTTG
>JAGVOQ010000048.1 GCA_020052645.1 Candidatus Omnitrophota bacterium | reverse complement strand
TTAGGCCGGGGATGAATGCAGGTTGCCTTTGGGAGGGAACCCCCGGGAAGGTGTTGTTAGAATTATTCTCTCTGATTGTTTGAAAGAAAAAAGGAGCCCTGGGCTTTAGCCCGGGGGATTCCACTAAAATGTCTTATTTAGTTTTTGCGCGGAAATGGCGGCCTAGGGATTTCGATGAAGTCGTTGGGCAAGAGCATATCACCAAGACTTTAAAGAGCGCGATCCTTGCCAATAAGATCGCCCACGCATATATCTTTGCCGGGCCTCAAGGGGTTGGAAAGACATCTTGCGCCCGCATTTTGGCCAAGGCCTTAAATTGTGAAAAAGGGCCGACCGCTAAGCCATGTGGGTCTTGTCCTGCCTGTAACGAGATCAATGAAGGCCAGAGTCTGGATGTTATTGAGATCGATGGTGCTTCTAATCGCGGCATCGATGAGATCAGGACTTTACGCGAAAATGTAAAATTTGCGCCGCTTCGGGGTAAAAACAAAATTTACATCATCGATGAAGTGCACATGCTCACCCCGGAGGCATTTAACGCGCTTTTAAAAACTTTAGAAGAGCCGCCGGCTTTTGTTAAATTTATTTTTGCCACGACTCAACCGCAGAAGGTTCTGCCGACGATTCTTTCCCGATGCCAGCGCTTTGATTTCACGCGCATCCTTAACATTAGGATTATCGAAAAACTGAAAGATATATGCTCTCAGGAAAAAATATCTATTGGCGATGACGTTTTGTTCGCTATCGCCAAGGCTTCTGACGGCAGTCTCCGCGATGCGGAATCCATTCTTGATCAGTTGATTTCTTTTTCTCAGAAAGATGTTACCTTAGATGATGTGGTTCTTGTGTTAGGCGTTATTGAGCAGCAGGCCTTTTTGGATTTTGTGGACAATTTTATCGCAGGCGAGGCTGGACGCGCTATAGAACTTATCGCTGAGGTTGCAACGCGGGGAAAAGATTTGAATTATTTTTTAGAAGGGTTATTGGAGCATTATCGTAATCTCATGGTTATAAAGGTCGTCAAGTCCGAGGCAGGTGCTCTCGTGGATCTGCCTAAAGATGTTTTGGCAAAAATTGTTGAACAGGCTCGGCAAATAACCATTTCTGATATTTTGTTATCTATCAATCAGATTTTTGCCGCGCAGGACATGGCTAAAAAGCTTAATTCACCGCGAATTCCTTTAGAGATTCTGGCTGTTAAGTTGTCAAGCATGGGTGAGAAAAAACTTCTCGCAGAACCTGCAGGAGAGGCAGAGCCTAACAAAGTGTCTCTTGAGCAAAAAAAGCCGTCTTATACGGAAACCAAAAAGCCGTTTTCAATTTTGAAAGAAGAAAAAGGGGTTGCGGATAATTCGCTGACGTCTTTTAGCCGCGAAACCCCGGCGTGCACTTTAGATGATGTTAAAAGCAAATGGGATGTATTGATTTCAAACTTATCTTCGGTAAAAATGTCTGTTGCGACTTATTTACGGCAGGCAACTCCGATGAAATTAGAGCATGGAACTTTGACTATCGGCTTTCCCAAAGAAGCTGTTTTTTTTAAAGAGGCCATGACGGACAGGGACAATCTAAAGGTTTTATCAAGCGGCCTGGATGTTCTTTTGACAGGTGTCTTAAAAACGGAGTTTGTTATTTCAGATGCTTTAAATGCGCCTGCTCTGGAAACGATTGAGACGACGGTTGAAAAAAATCCATTTTTAAAAGTAACATTAGATCTGTTTCAGGGAAAGGTTGTAAAAAGGACTTAGAAAATGGCAGGATACAGCTTAAATACTATTGAGAAATTGATCGAACAATTGATGAAATTGCCCGGCATCGGCCGTCGCAGCGCCCAGCGGATCGTGTATCATATTTTAGAGACTGACAAAGAAGAGGTGTCGGCTTTGACGGAAGCTATCATAGATGTTAAGACGACGGTTCGGTTTTGTAGTATATGCAATAATTTTAGCGAGAGCGATGTTTGTGGTATTTGTAATGATGTTAAGCGTGATCATAAGTTGGTTTGCGTGGTTGAGAGCCCTAAGGATGTCGAGATCATCGAACGAAGCGCTACTTATAATGGAACTTATCATGTTTTGTTGGGAGCGATTTCTCCTTTGGAAGGCCGCGGGCCGCATGATATCAAGGTGGACAGTTTGATTGAACGGATTAAGAAAGGCACTATTCGCGAAGTTGTTATAGCGACAGATTCAGATACAGAAGGGGAGGCGACAGCGATTTATTTGACCAAGCTTATCCGTCCCTTAGGCGTAAAGGCCATGCGCATCGGTATAGGTTTGCCGGTTGGCAGCAATTTAGAATTTGCGGATCCGGCGACTTTGGCGCGCGCTATTGAAGGACGACGGGAGTTGTAGTTTGTTTCTCAGCAAGTTAATTAGTATTTTTTAAGACAAAAACCTCAAGACAAACTCTTGAGGTTTTTTGTTTAAAGGCGAAAAAAAACTTGACAATAGCAGTGAATAAATTATTATAATAGTAGATATATAGTAGTAGTTTTTAAGGAAAAGCATAAAGATACTAGTATTATAATAACATATCCTATGATTGGCGCTAATATCAGGAAGTTTCGTGAAAAAAAAGCGATCTCGCAAGATAAGCTTTCCAAAATGTCTGATCTTTCGTTGAATACGATCGTCAAGATAGAAGCTGGCCGTAATCCCAACCCTACTATAAAAACTTTATCAAGAATCGCAAGCTCCTTAAGTGTTAAGGTGGATGATCTGCTTGTTCTGATTCTTTGTTTTTTATTCTTTTTTGGCGGCGCCAGGTCTTTTGTTTACTGCCAGGAGCCGAATATTTCCGCGCCGATAACATTATCTTTGGAAGACGCTATTCAAACAGCATATAAAACTAATAAAGATATCCAGGTTCAGGAGCAAGAGGTTTTGGCTGCGCGCGCGGGCATTATGGACGCACGTAGTGAGTTTTTACCTCAGCTCGATATTAATGCCGGTTACAAGCGCAATGAGGCCGTTGCTCCTGCCTCGGCGCAGGGCAAGAAGGCCCCAGGGGTATTTACGGGTTACAAGAATGATAATAGTTTAGGCGCGGCCATCAGTCAGATTATTTATAATGGCGGTGCTAATATCGCCAATTTTAATTCAGCAAAACTTAATGCAAGGGCGCAGGAGGAGACGCTGCGCGCTCAAAAGCTCGATGTAGAGTTTGAAGCCAAGCGGCTCTATTATGGGCTTTTGCTCGCCTATGAAACTCAAAGAATAGCACAGGAATTAGTCGACAATGCCCGAGATCATTACAAAGATGTTCGGGATAGGTATGATCAAGGCGCTTCTTCTAAATTTGATCTTCTTCAATCCGAAGTCCAGGTGGCTTTGATGGTCCCGCAATTGGTAAAGGCGAAAAATGCCGTCCTTCTGATTATCGCTGAATTAAAAAAATTACTGAGTTTAAGCCAAGAGACTGAGATTCAACTACGCGATCAGAAGTTGGATTATGTTTTGATCGATATCAAAGAAAAAGAGTTTTTAAAAACAGCATACCTTAATAAACCGGAAATGGCCCTAAAAGCGCTAGGGATTGATATCAATAAATGGGGAATCGCGATGGCTAAGGCCGGTTGGCGGCCGCAGGTTAATGCCAGTCTCGGGCTTGATTACAGGTCTGACAATATCGGGGACATGTTTAATAACGCGCACAGCCTCTGGAATGCGGGTTTTTCTTTGACATTTCCGCTGTTCGATGGATTTTCCACGAAAGCGAAAGTGGACGCGGCCAAGGCGCGATATAAACAGGCTGTTTTAACAAAAGAAAATGTGGCGGATCAAATCGCCGTTGACGTCAAGCAGGCCTGTCTTGATCTGAAACAGGCGCAAACTATTATCGATTCTCAGAAGGATAGTGTTTTTAAAGCGCAAGAGGCCTTAAGGATCGCAATTGTCAGTTATGACAATGGAGAGGCTAAAAATCTTGATGTTTTAGATGCTCAGGTGTCTTTGGGGCAGGTCCAGCAGAACCTTTCTGAAGGGATTTATGATTATCTTATGGCCCGGGCCGAACTTGATAGGACGCTCGGGAAGAGTTATCTTAATCCACAAGAGATTAAAAAGTGAAAAAATATTTAAAGAATTATAAAAAAGAATTTGGAGGAAGACAATGAAGCTAAAAATCAATCTGGTCCTTTTCGTAATTATTGGTTTTCTTTTAGGGATTGTTGTAACTCTCGGGGTTCTTTGGGAAAAGAAGAGCCATAATAAAAACGAAATTAAGGTTTCAGGTAATATCGAAGGCGATGATGTGCGCCTGTCTTTTCGGGTACAAGGGCAGATTGTAAAACTTTTTACGGATGAGGGTCAGGTTTTAAAGATTGGCGATCCTGTGGCAAATCTTAATACCGATGAATTGACTCAGATACGCGATAATGCCGAAGCTGCTTTGAGAGCGGCTGTTGCTCAGTATGTTTTGGATAAACTTGATTATGAAAGAGCGGAAAATCTATTTAAGGCTGGAGCGATCTCTATGCAGAAAAGAGACGCGGCCAAGACTCAGGCGGATGCGGATAAGGCCAATGTTGAGGCGCTCCAGGCTTCTTTGGAACTGGCAAAAACGAGATTGGGTTTTGCAAATCTCGTTTCTCCTCTTAATGGTTATGTTCTTGTTAAAAGCGCGCTTCCGGGCGAGGTGGTGCAGATTGGCGGAGTTGTTTTTACTGTGATTGATCTTAATAATATTTGGGTGACGGCATATATCAACGAGACGGACTTGGCCCGAGTTAAATTGAATCAGGAAGCTAGTGTTATGACAGATACCTATCCCGGGAAAAAATATAAAGGATGGATTTCGTTTATATCCAGCGAGGCGGAATTTACTCCTAAAACCATTCAGACAACAGAAGAGAGGGTTAAGCTCGTCTACAGAATAAAAGTCAGAGTCGATAATTCCAGCCTAGAGCTTAAGCCCGGCATGCCTGCCGATGCCTACATACGAATATAATCGAATACAATGATCACCATTAAAGCTGTTGGTTTGACCAGAAAATTTAAGGACAATGTCGCCGTCAATAAGCTTGATCTTAGCGTAGAAGAGGGCGAGATATTCGGTTTGGTGGGTCCGGATGGCGCGGGCAAGACCACGACCATGCGTCTGTTAACAGGGATACTTACGCCCACAGAAGGGGAAGGCTGGGTCTACAATAAGCATATTGTTAAAGAATCTGAAAGTCTTAAAGAGAATATCGCTTATATGTCGCAGCGCTTCGGGTTGTATGAAGAATTGACGGTTTTAGAAAATATTAATTTTTACGCGGATGTTTTTTGTGTTGCTAAACAAAACAGAGAAGCGATTATCGAGAAATTATTGGGTTTTTCAGGGCTCTTGCCTTTTAAACAGAGATTAGCCGGCAAGTTGTCAGGCGGCATGAAGCAAAAATTGGGGCTTTCCTGCGCGTTGATCCATACCCCCAAAGTTTTGTTTTTGGATGAACCGACCAATGGTGTTGATCCGGTTTCACGAAGAGACTTTTGGAAGATTCTTTATGATCTATTAAAAGAAAAAGTTACGATTCTTTATTCAACTTCCTATCTTGATGAAGCTGAGCGTTGTCGTCGCGTCGGCCTGATTCACAAAGGCCACCTATTAAGGTGTGACACCCCGGATAATATAAAAAAAGAATGGTCTGTAAAAACGCTAGAACAGGCATTTATTAAGATCGTTAATGACTACGAGGCGCGCCATTAGAGGATAAACGATGAGCATTCCTATTGCCGTTAAAGTCAATGATCTTGAAAAAAAATTCGGTAGCTTCACTGCGGTTAATCATATTAATTTTGAAGTCCAGGAAGGCGAGATTTTCGGGTTTCTAGGGCCTAACGGCGCCGGGAAGTCCACGACGATCCGCATGCTCTGCGGGATCTATACGCCTACGTCCGGCAGCGGCACGGTCGGCGGTTTTGATATTATTAAAGAACAGCTCAAGATCAAAGAACACATCGGGTATATGTCCCAGAAATTTTCGCTCTATGATGACCTGACTGTTGAAGAGAATATTGATTTTTACAGCAGTATTTACAGTATTCCTTCCGGAGAAAGGGAGCAACGTAAAAATGAAACGATCCGGATGGCCGGCATTGAGGATTTCCGCAAGAATCTGACCGGGACTCTTTCCGGAGGGTGGAAACAGCGCCTTGCCATCGGCTGTGCGATTATCCACCAACCGAAAATTATTTTTCTCGATGAACCGACTTCAGGCGTTGACCCTATCACGCGCAACAATTTCTGGAATATTATCAAAGACATGGCAAAACAGGGGAAGACTATTTTTGTGACAACGCATTACATGGATGAAGCGGAAAATTGCAACCGCTTGGTCATGATTTATCACGGCACGATGATCGCCATGGGCAGCCCTGAGGAAATGAAGACGAAAATCATGAAAAATGAAATTTTAGAAATTATTGTGCCGCAGGCCCATTTGTGGCTGGATAAAATTTCGAGTCTTAAAGAAGTGCGTGAGACAGCCCTTTTTGGCGTCAATATCCACGCGGTGGTGTATGAAGCTTCCAAGGCGATCCCTGCGCTTAAGAACCTTTTTTCTCAAGTTGGGGTGAACGATTGTATTATCAATCTGATCAAGCCGTCATTGGAAGATGTGTTTGTTTCTTTGGTTGAGACTTATGATGCAGAGCATAAAGAGAAATGAGCCCTGTACCTTCTGAAAAATTTAGCAGTTTATGGAATAATAGGCGCAGGGTTTATAAATAGCAAAGAAGGTGCAGGGTGAATTTTAAAAGAATACAGGCTATTTCAAACAAAGAATTTATCCAGATCAAGCGTGATCCACGTTCTTTAGCTCTGGCGCTTGTGATCCCTGTGCTTTTGTTGATTATTTTCGGCTATGGATTATCTTTGGATATTGATCGCGTCCCTATGGTGGTCTGGAATCAGGATGCGTCTTCCCAGGACTCAAGGGATTTTTTATTAAGATTTAAATTCTCGAAATATTTCCGCATCATTTCAACGACGGACAATTACCGCGATATTGAACATATGATCAACAGGGGTGAGGCCATGATGGCGTTGATTATCCCCAAAGATTTTTCTCATGACCTGAAAGCCGGAAAAACAGCGCCTGTGCAGTTATTGGTGGATGGCAGTGATTCCAATACAGCTACCATTGCCATGGGGTATGTGCGCTCGGTGGTCAATCGCGCCAATGTGGATTTACTGGCTAATGTTTTTGTTAAACATGGGCTCGAGCCCATGCGCTCCGTAGACCTGCGCTCAAGGATTTGGTTTAACATGGGGCTGACAAGCCGGTGGTTTATTACGCCTGGCGTGATTGCCATGATCATGATGATCATTGTGGCGTTGTTGTCTTCTATCTGTATCGCCCGCGAGTGGGAACGGGGGACGATGGAACAGTTGATTTCAACTCCTGTTAAGCCGTCGGAGCTTGTTATCGGAAAGTTATTGCCATATTTTACGATAGGATTCATTGACCTTGTTGTCGGGGTCCTTATGATCAGGTTTCTATTTGATGTTCCTTTTCGAGGGAACTATTTTTTGCTTGTGCTGTTAAGCGCGCTTTTTCTTATCGGCGCTTTGTCCCAGGGGATCCTTATTTCAATTTCGGCTAAAACGCAACTATTAGCGAGCCAATTGGCCATGTTGACAACTTTTATTCCGACGATGCTTTTATCCGGTTTTATTTATCCTATCTTTAATATGCCTCCGTTTGTTCAGGCGACGACGTATTTTATTCCCGCGCGTTATTACATATTTATTTTAAGAGGCTTATTCTTAAAAGGCAGCAATATGCATGTTTTGTGGTATGAGTCCACATTTTTATTTTTATTCGCTTTTTCTATGTTTGCTCTGGCGATAAGGAAATTTGAAAAGAAGGTGGCTTGATGACATTCCGTAGAATTAAGGCTATTTTGATAAAAGAATTTAAGCAGGTTTTGCGTGACCCCCGGATGAAAACAGTTATTCTTGTCTCGCCGGTCTTACAGATCCTTCTTTTCGGATACGCGGCCAACAAAGATATTGATTATATTCCGACCGCTATTTATGATCAGGATAATACCAAAGAGAGCCGTGAGCTCCTGCGCGCTTTTACTTATTCTAAATATTTTATCCCTAAATATTACATTTATAGCAAAGAAGATCAGGATTGGATGATCAATAGAGGCAAGACGAGCGTTGTCATCCGTGTTGACCGCGGCTTTGGCCGCGACCTTAAGGCCGGCAAGAGCGCGAATGTCCAGCTGGTTCTCGACGGAACTGATTCCAATACAGCTCAGGTCATCCAGGGATATGCCAGTACGATTATCGGCTCTTACCAGCAGAAACTTCTTTTGAATGATTTGGAAGCCTTAGGGATGAGTGGGAGCGGTCCTCGTATTGAGCTTAGGGATCGCGCCTGGTTTAATGAAAATCTTATTTCCAGGAATTATTATTTACCTGGAGTCATTGCCTCTATCGTGACCATGATGTCTCTTTTGCTGACAGCGATGGCTATTGTCCGAGAGAAGGAGATAGGCACGATGGAGCAATTGATCGTGAGCCCCTTGTTGCCTTTGGAGCTTATTTTTGGAAAACTTATTCCTTTTGGCGTCATCGCCTTGTTTCAGTCAGCCCTGATTACGACATTTGCTGTTTTCTGGTTCCATATTCCGTTAAGAGGGAGTCTGATTCTGTTGGCATTGGCGACGAGCGTTTATTTATTTACGACCTTAGGGATCGGGCTGTATATTTCTACTATTGCCTCGACTCAGCAGGAGGCGATGATGTCAGTGTTTCTTTTTTATATGCCGACATTTCTTTTGTCCGGATTTGCCTATCCTATTGCCAATATGCCTCTTGTGATTCAATGGATGACGCTGATCAATCCCATGAGGTATTTTCTTACGATTATCCGGGGAATATTTTTAAAAGGCGTTGGGATCGGTGTTCTTTGGGATGAATTTCTTATAATGGCGGTGATGGGAATTATCGTGATCAGCCTGAGCACGTTAAGGTTCAAGAGGCGAATGGCCTAAGGAGTCCAAATGAATTTAATAAAAAAATTAAAATCTGACAGCATCATCGCCGCTGCTTTGATGATTCTTTTTTTATTTGCCAATATTCACGCTGTGCGTCAATTGATGCGTTATGGTACAGAATTGTTTTTCTACGATAAATTAAATGTGGCGTATCAAATAGGCGGCGAGGCTGGGTTTAATAAAGAACTTGAGAGAGTCCTCGTGTTGAGTAAGATGCCGCGAGAAGTTGCTTTAGCCAGGTCTTTTCAAAAATCTCTCGTTAATCTTGCGGCTCCTGAAAAGTATGTGCAGGACAAGGTGGATGATTTAGGTAAAAAAGTGGCTTTGTATAGGTTTTTGCGCAATGTTGCGTTTTTTTTGATTTTAGGCCTTCTTTTGCTGCGTTGGGCTATTTCCCGCCGAGTCAAGTTTTCCCAATAGAACGCTGCTATTTATTCTTATCTGAGATAAATATCATGGCTTGAGCTAGAGCTAAGGGGACGTCTGAAAAGATGCGGTCAGGCCCGATGCGTTCTAAAGATCCTGCCTTAAACATAACCTTAAACACGCGTTTATTGACACCTGCTAAAATAACATTTGTTCCTTCACGCCCAGCAGAAAGGATGAGCCGTTCCAGGCTTATCAGGGCTGTTGCGTCTATGGACGGCACAGCGCTCATGCGCAAAATTAAAACCTTGGGCATTTTCTTGATCGAACCTAAGGTGTCCCTAAACTTGTCAGCGGCGCCGAAGAAGAACGGACCGTTGATTTCAAAAATTTCAATGCCTTCTGGCACGCCGTCGTATTCGTGAGGCCGATCAACACAATTTTCATCATCAATCCATTGAATATTGGTTATGCTGGCCATGCGATGCATGAATAAAAATGCTGCCATTACAACGCCTACCTCGATAGCCACTGTTAAATCAACAAAAACTGTCAGTCCAAATGTTAAGAGCAGAACCAGGACGTCGCTCGTGGGGCTGCGTAAGAGCCTCTGAAAATGACGCCATTCGCTCATTTGATAGGCGACGCCGACTAAGATTCCGGCTAAGCAAGCCATAGGGATCAAGCCAACCCAGCGCGCACAAAAAAGGTAGATGACTAAAACAGTTAGGGCATGGATTAGGCCTGCGATCGGCGTGCGTCCGCCGTTCTTTATGTTGATGGCAGTTCTGGCAATGGCGCCTGTGGCGGGCAAGCCTGAAAAAAGAGGAGAGATGATGTTGGCGATTCCCTGGCCGATTAATTCCATGTTAGAGCGGTGACGAGTTCCTAACATGCCGTCTGCAACAACTGCTGATAATAGGGATTCGATTCCTGCCAGCAGCGCTATAGTAAAAGCAGGCTGGATTAAATCTTTGAACATTAAAAAATTAATATACGGCAGTTTTGGCCACGGAATAGCATTAGAAACTGTACCAAAGCGACCCGCAATAGTTTCAACGGGCAACTTTAGCCATTGCGCTAATATCGTTGTTATAAAAATAGCGATGATTGTCCCAGGGATGCGGCGTGTGATGCGCGGCCAGATTTGGATGATAGCGATTGTCAGGATGGCTAATGCCACGGCAAAAAAATTAATCGTAGTTATCCCATGCGCGTAAGCTCCCCATTTATCAACAAATTCGCCGGGGAGTTGACCTAATTTCAAACCAAAGAAATCAGGGATTTGTGTGGTGAATATGACTAAGGCTATGCCGCTGGTGAATCCAACAGTGACAGGATAGGGGATGTACTTGATGATGTCGCCTAAGCGCATGGCTCCCATCAGGACTAAAAGAACTCCGGCCATGATCGTAGCCAGGGCCAGGCCATCATATCCGTATTTTTGGACAATGCCAAAGATGAGGATGATGAAAGCCCCTGTCGGTCCGCCTATCTGAACCCGGCTGCCTGAAAAGAAAGAAATTAGAAAACCCGCAAAGATCGCTGTAATCAATCCTTGTTCAGGCTTAACTCCTGAAGCAATGGCAAAAGCCAGTGCCAGAGGAATGGCAACGATACCAACGATGATTCCTGCCAATGCGTCGCGGCCGAAATCTTTAAGATGATATCCTTCGCGTAATACGGTAATGATTTTTGGTTCAAATGTTCTTTTCATGTATTTAGTCCAAAACTTAAAAGGGATGTTTAGAAAAATAAAGCAGAATTATAGCACTTAATTTCAAAAATACAAGATAGAGAATTCAAAAGTTAATAATTTCCTTTTGTCTTGACGAAAAAAGACTTTTTACCTATAATTAGCAAAGCGAAAATAGTTCTTTATGAGTTTATTTTCCTCTAGCTTCCTGCTATTCGGCGGGAAAGTTAGATTGCTCTTTATAGTTTTATTCCCCCCTTCCGCCGTAGGCGGATCCGCCTACGGCGGAAGCTCGATGAGAAAAAAATGTGTTTTGTCTATATTTTGAGAAGCAGGAAGAATAATAAAAGATACGTAGGTTGCACGTCCAGAGAAGTTCAGGACAGGCTTTATGATCATAATGTTGGTTCTGGCCGATGGACTAGGCAAAACGGTCCATTTGAATTGATTCATGCGCAAGATTGTATTGATATAAAAGATGCAAAAGAATTAGAGAGATTTCTAAAATCTGGTCAGGGCAGGCAATGTCTTGATGAATTAGGATTATAGCTCTTTATAGTTTTATTCCCCCCTTCCGCCGTAGGCGGATCCGCCTTCGGCGGAAGCTTGATGAGAAAAAAATGTGTTTTGTCTATATTTTAAGAAGCAGGAATAATAATATATATAGGAATATAGCTCTTTAAGATTATTCCCCCCTAGCTCAGTCGGTAGAGCGAGTGGCTGTCAATAGTGGCAGCTTCTCCGGGAAACCGGGGTTGAAAAAGCAGGAGAATTGCTGGAAGCCCAAACGTCAAGCCGAGGGTAATCAGCAGCCGCGCCCTGAAAACAGAGGTTCCTTTTGGGTTCTTCTTTCAGGGAAGGTTCAGAGACTATGCACCTGCTGCCTAATGTGAAAACTAAGGCAATGATATAGTCCAAGTCCGAAAGTAATTTCGGGTTACTTGTAACCACCAGGTCGGAAGTTCGAGTCTTCCGGGGGGAGCCAAATTAAAAGAGCCCATTGTTGTTTGATGGGCTCTTTTAATTTGTTGTTCTTTCGGAAGACGAGAACTTAAGGGGTGTGGGGAGAACGTCC
>JAGVOQ010000008.1 GCA_020052645.1 Candidatus Omnitrophota bacterium | reverse complement strand
GGATTATGTTGGCCACCATACATCGGTAATTCATTAATAGGACGCTCGGCATACGCAAATGACACAATACAAACCGCCGCAATTAAACTTATAATTGTTATTTTCATATTTCCCTCCAAAATTCGACTAAAATATGGGGTCCCAGGAATATGTCACCCTGTCAGACCTCTCCAAATCGTCACGTTTCCATTATGGTCTGATTATGTAAGGAAACAAGCCAATTTGCCCATTTAGAGAGGTTTTCCCTCACCAATTTTGTCCTATTTGTCCACTATTTTATGACCAAAAATAACGTAACTCTTTGCGATATAGAGAGAAACATCTTGTCCAGCATAAAAAGGTGGACAAGCCCTATAATGTGTCTTACAACAAATCTTTGCTAGCATAATATAGATATGAAAATGCCGAATTTCTCATAGCAGCCCTCTTTTTATTGCGCTCATCTATAAGATGCGCGCCGACTTGAACGGCCCCCGCAACCCCCGCCCCTGCCCACATAACGCTAGTTGGCAGATCAATAATCTCTTTCCCAGATAAAGCCCCTAGAGTAGACCATAATGCGGGTGATTTTAAATCAATCAAAGATTTAAGCGTACCAAATACTGTGGCAATTCTAGCGTCATCCAGTATTTCGTTTAATTCTGCCATTTCAATCTTTATGCGAGCGCTGAATCTCATACATACTTCGTAGGCTTCTTTTTCATTATCCGATTCAGCTAATTCTTTTTCAAATTGCCAAATTACTTCATGAAACTTTAGTAACTCTAATTTTCTCCGCTTCTTAAACTTAATTATGTCCTCTAAAGAAACATCGTTCCTTGGTATTAGAAGCATATTCTTCAATATTAAACTTAAACAGTTAGAATTCCTGCTTACATTTGCTGGGAAATACATAAAATCTCTATAACATTCGACATCTGTTGCAGGAATTGTCAAGCACACTTCAAGATCTGCTAAATATTTTGCGAGCAAAGACATATATAATAAAGCCGTTTTGCGCTCTAAGAAATATTCGAATCCGTCATCTTCTATGCGAACTAATTTTCTTTCTTGTAGAAATTCTATACTATCAGCTAAGATTTTATCTGCGAATATCTTAGAATCCAATTTCCAATTGTTACTAGGACCCAAGAAATTAATAAATTCCTGAGAATCTACAATATTATTAAATTCTTCAACCATTTTACGATGTTCAGGATGTGCTCTAAAAAATGCGCGATCTGCCCAAATAGTTCTATAAGCATTTTCATCTATTAAATATTTAATGGTTGGGTCTTCTAATAATAATCTTCCTCCATTCTCCGATACTTCAGTATGGAATCTCGCAGGAACAATGCTGGCGACTTGATCCCAATATAACAGAGTTTGTTTTAACCAATCACCTTGAGGAATTGCTATGGCTGGATAATATAAAATTGTTCTCATGGTATTCATATTACATATGCCCAGACTGTTTATTGATACCTTCTCAAATCTATAGGCTGCAAAAAACCTCCGCCTTTTTTGGCGAAGGTTTTTATTGTTTTAAGTGGCGGATTTACCCCTTCTAACTTCACCACTGCCGGCAAATCTATAACATAAAAATAGCGCTAATTTTCGCCTTTGTCAACAACTCATAGCTCTATGGCTTCGCCATCTTCTAAAACCCTAACTTTATCAAAAAGGCTCGGATATTTGTCCGGCTCAAACGTATGAATCGGGATAAGCATCTTGGGATTTAAAGCGCGCGCGAAGGCCTTTAGGTCCTTTATTGTTGCGTGACCGCTTGTGTGGACTTCTTCAATGACCAGTCCCTTATCTTCGCAGAATTTCTTAAATTCATCCGTCAAATACCCATCCCACATGGAGTATATGATCTTGGCGCCCTTAGGATCGGCGATGGCTTTCAGAATACGCGGGAAGATCGAATTATCCCGCGCAAGCATTAGGAACTTGTTCTTACTTTTGTTTATTTCCTCTATTTCGATCTTCTTGGAATTATAAGAATACAGAAGTTTTTTCGAGACTTTATCGGCTAATGTGGTTGCCTGATTTTGAAAGAACTTAACCCGCATATTCTTCCAGTTGAATTGAGGGATATGCTTTGAAACTTTGCTTAACCTATCCAAGACATAGGCCGTGTAGATATCTATAACGAAGACTGTGTCTGTTTTAAGGCAGGCCTTGTATGCCGAAACGAGTCTGTCAATGTTCTGTGAAGAAGCAAAAAGAAAGGTGATGTTATCTACCGACCTTAAGATCTCTCCGATTCCCTTCTCTACCTCAAGCTCATCTTTATAAAGCCACTCCTCCCTGCCTAAGGTCGAACCTTCCATCAAGAGACAATCAATGTTCTTGGGCGGTCTGCTGATCATCTTCGTGAATAGCTTGCTCTTTCGGCCATGGCCCCTAAAATCGCCTGAATAGAATATCCTTTTGCCATCAGCTTCGATTAAAAAAGCCAGTGCGTCAAAGGCAGAATGATCAACCGTATAGGGCGTAACTTTGATATCGCCTATTTCAAGTGACTTTCTGTAATCGATAACCTTTGCATTTGGCTTATTGAGTTTATTGGGCGTGAATATTCTTGAAACCTCTACTAACTCCTGCGCGCCCTGACTCATATAAACGGGAATATCGGGATGGATATAATTCAAAAGACCATAATGATCCAGGTGCGCGTGAGAAATCAAAACAGCATCGATCCCTCTTAGCTCATTCTTGTAGAAGCCCTGGATTTCCGGAAGAATATGAAGACCCTTGAGGTCTTCTATGGTTTTGCCGATAAGCGTCTTTGAATCGAAAGATTCTTTTTGGGGAGTAACTAAAGGCATACCGAAATCTACTATGATGCGGGTCTTATCCGTGCTTATTTCAACACAAGTGCCGCCGATTTCATGGGTGCCGCGGTGAATTATGAGTTTCATATCAAATCTGTTCCTTAAACCTCACCAGAAAATCCTCGAGGGCATAGACGTTCTGTTTATATAAGCCATATCCCATGAAATTACTAACGGCAAATTTAAGCTCAAGATTAGGATAGCTTAATGGCAACTCTTCGAGCTCCCTCTTCAAAATTGAAGAATCCCGGTCATGGTTAGCTAATACAAATATGTATTCCGGCTTCTCATTGCTGAATTTTTCAATGTCTTTCTGATTATCGATCAGTTTAAGCCTACGCATTTGGTTGAATACGTTCCGCATCTCGATTTTTAAACTGCGCAAATTTTTCGGATCAGAAAGAAACTCATTCATATCCCGAAGGTGTTGCTTTAACCCAGCATTGCCTGCTAGAGCGCAATCACTGTATTTCATTTCAATAAACGCAAACCCGATATTCGTATTACACTTCCGCTCAGCGCCGCTTGAAGGCCAGCGTACGGCTATAAGGTCGAACCTTCCATTGTCATTTGCATATTCTATGTCACAGATGAAATAATCCGTGCTCTTGGCACATTTATCAAGATTGTTTTCACGCACGATAAGCTGTTGGAATTCGCGCTCATTCTTAGGGTTCCTGCCGAACCAAAGGTCCATTTCATGCTTCAAAAAAGGAACGGCTGAAAGCCACTGCTCTACGTCTACGCATGAAGTTAATTCTTTCGGTAAATCCTTAGGAACTCGGCTCGTAGCTTTATCGAGATAATTCCTGTCGAAATCGGCCATATAAACGCCTTTTGCACCATCCTTTTCCTCAAGCTTCAAAATGTTACCGCCTCGATAATAAATATTGATATAGTTCTCCCTAATCTCAAGGCATAAGGTCCTGTCTTTTCTTGCTAACTCAAGTAACGACAGAAGGATTCCCTTCTCCAGTTGATCCAAGAAGAAATCAGATAATCCCCTCATTTTAGCGCTCTTATTTCTCCCCATAAGGCCTCAATCCCAAACAAAGTAACTGATTATTTTTGTAGACTATCGTCTGTAGATTTATTGTCTACAGTATGGGATTGTAGCTCTAGTTATGGAAAAAGACAAGGTGAATAAAATTAGGGGAGAGTTCGGGATGGCGGTCAGAAAACTCCGCCATAAGCTGGATTTGTCGCAAGAGGATTTCGCCGATCGCGCCAACATTCATCGGACATACGTCAGTTCAATCGAGCTTGGAAAAGTCGACGCGGGGCTGGGTATTGCCTATAAGATCGCTGCTGCATTAAACCTACCGCTAAGCAAGCTCATCAAAGAAGCAGAAAAAAATATCTAAGTTTTGCAACACCTCTCTTCCTCATTCGTTATAGAACACTTCTGATCTGCCGCCTTCATAAAGCACGATCATGATGCGTTTTCAACCCTTGATCGCCACGTCAACAGTCATCTGCAAAGCGTCCAGGCCGACATCATGACCTCCCCGCGGAAAAAACTTCATCTGCTCCAAAAGAATTCCATGCCTTTTTGAAAACCTAAAGGTATTTTTTACCTATTCCATGAACCATTAGACGCTTAAACACCTCACAAAAGCAGTATAATTGAGCGAGAGCTTAACCACCATCTCAAGCGCGTCCAGGGCATCATCATGTCTTCCTTTAGGATAAAATCTCATCTCCTCAAGAAGCGCCCTGTGTTTTTTTGAAAGTATAAGCTTACCGCTTTTAATCATTGGCTGCAGCGTTTCAATGCGTATCTGTTTATTATGGGTATTATTAATCTCCTTTACGATGAGATTACACCTTGTCTCATCGGCTCGACGTCTCAGTTCTTCAACCATAAGCTCTTGGAATTGATTAGACTCAATTCCAAATTTTGCATATTCTCTAATCTTATTGTATTCGAGAATTACATCTATCGTCCTGCTTGGCGAGCGACGAGCTACATCAACATCAAGTACATATATTGCCCTTGTGCCGTCATCTATAGCCACGGTTACAATCGCCGAGAAATCCCCTGCCTCACGGTCTTTCCCTAGGCTTGGATCGCAAGCGCCATAGAATAATAAATGCCTTTTTCTTCTCATCAAAAATTCTTCTTCAGAACCATATACGTCCTCCAGATACTGAACATCTTTCAAATTGAAAATACAGTCCCGTTCATTAATCGGTTCGTTCTGATATTCACTATCAAAGCTAAGAGGACCATCCTGTTCGCGTTGAGCCATAAGCGCGTAATAGCTTTTGTGCTCCGGCCATAATAGGTGCGTGCCCTTTAACATCTCTTTTTCATTTGCTTCAAAATACCCCCTTGCCGCATCAGAACCAAATTCATCTTTATAGGTATCAAGACCTAAGTAGATTTTTGACCACTTATCCCATAAGTCGGTTCTTTCGGCATAGGAAATAACAGCTTTATAAACCTTACTTATCCATCCCGGAACCTGTTTCGGATCAGTGAATTTGGCAAGCAATGAATTGTGATGATGGAGCGTACCCAAGAAAGCAACATTGGTGCTTGCATCCCCTGATTTCAAAACAGCCTTAGTTAACCAGTCCTCAAGATTATATGCACTTTCAGGGTTTTTGACCGCTTCATTAGTCTCAATATCGTCAAGAATAATCAAGCTTGGTCGTGATTCTCCGTAACGCCTCCCTCTAATCTGTTGCCCCGTGCTTAAAGCCAATACCTTAACGTCATTCGGCGTTACTATTTCGGCCTGAGACCAGCGTTCAAGAGATGTTTTTTTATCCGGTTTATATACGTCAGGAAAGTCATTTATGAGGCGTTTGTTTGTCTCAAATTCCCGCTTTACGTTTTGCAAGAAATCTGCAACTTGACTCTGCGTGCTTGAGATAATCACTATAAAATCCTCAAGCTTGTAGCATATGCAATAGATAACATATTCGCAGGTGGTAATCATGCTCTTGCCAAAGCCGCGCGGCGCGGCTATGGCGATCCGCGTACCCCGCTTTTGCGAAGCCTGAGCTAAAAAACCGGTAAGCTCTCTCTGAAAAGTGCCATCGGGCGTACTATGACCAAAGTAATGCTTACGAAAAGCAGCAAAGTCTTTGGCAGATTTCCTGCGAAGCGCTATTACGTCTTGTATTATTGACCCAAGATTAACCATTTGAAACCTCCTTCTTTTGTTGATCCAAAATCTTTGTTATGCTATTTTCAATCTCAGCCTGCTCTATCCGGCCTCTGATCTTTTTTACCTCAACTTCGAGTTCAGGCGAAAGCTCTCCCTGCTCTAAAGCTACCCTCTCGATTTCAAGAAGCTGAACTCTAAGCTCATCGAAGGATTTTTCGTCGCTTACCTGCATATTATGGGTAAAGTCACCCACAATGGTCTTCGGCTTGAGAGGAAGATATCCTAGCGTCTGAAGCTTTTCCACCAGTTCCATCCCCACACGATGCGCATAATACTCAGACTGCGCCCGCTCGGATACGCCTGTTTCTTTTGAACGCGCAAGACGCATAAGATGATCTCTATGGACGCGCGTGTAAGTGACGATTTCGCCAATAATCTTTTTGGCGAGCTCGACGTTAGGCGTAAGCGCATTACGCTGCCTTATTTCATCTAGATCCCTGCGAAGCGTTTTTTCGGATTTCTGAAAAATTTGCGCCATCGTAGAGATAGAATAGCCCTCAGCCAAGAAGACCTCGACACACTGCTGACGCAAGTCCTTATCGATAGTTTCAGGCGCTACGCGGCCATCCTTTATGTCTTGAATCAGCGTAAGGATTGGCTGCTCTTTATTTGTCTGAGCGTTATTTGCTGACATGTTGCTCCTCCTTCCAGTACTTTTTCACAAGATCCGCCGGAGCCTTATCCTTACCTATATACAAGAGATAGCGGCGAACACATGCGTCTACATATCGCGGATCTATTTCGAGTCCGTAGCAGCGGCGCCCAACACTTTCCGCACCGATGAGGACGGAGCCAGAACCAAGGAAGACGTCGAGCACGATATCATTAATCTTTGAGCTATTCTGGAGCGCGCGCTGGGCGAGCTGTATGGGCTTTTGTGTTGGATGCACATAACTTTTTGTTGGGTCTCTTTTAACTTCCCATACATTATTCTCTCCAGGCTTTCCAGCCCAATAATGTGGCGCCCCCTTAAGCCAGCCATAAAGGCACTGTTCCGTCCGGAAAGAATAGTCAGCATAGCTTATTACACCGCACTCTTTTAACCAGCAGAGTACGCAGGAAATGTGAAAATCTAGTTCCAAAAGAATCTGATACATCGGGGGAAATTGCCGATGCCCCTGCCAGATGTAGATCGCGACCCCGGGCTTAAGATGCTGTTTTACTATCACAAGAACCTTTCGCATCCAGGCTTCATATTCTGCCTGTGGCATATTATCGGAATAGATCTGTGACCACTTCCTGGATTTTTTAGGTCTAGTATTAGAATTTGGCGTAGCGCCCCCGCCATAATTTACGTTGTACGGAAAATCGCAATCCAGAATATCGGCCTTTTCATTTCCCATTAGGATTTTTACATCATCTGGATCAGATGAATCGCCGCATAATATTCTATGAGGACCGAGTTCGATTAAATCGCCTCTTTTAGTGACTGGCTCTTTTATCGATTCGACCTCAGCTTCAAAATCAAAATCATCTTCCTCCTGTAGTGTAGAAAACTCATCCAAGAGCTCGCTTATCTCTGCTGGCTCGAAACCCGTTAGCCCCATATCAAAATCAGGAATCTTTTGTATTTCTATCAGCAATTCAGAGAGCTTCTTTTCATCCCAATCGCCACTGATTTTGTTTAAGGCAAGGTTAAGAGCCTTCTCCATATCAAGCGACAGATCAACAACACTAACCTCTACCTCTGTTACACCTTGAGCGATTAGGATTTTCAATCTTTGATGGCCCGAGATGAGGGTTTTGGTGCGCGGATTCCATACGAGCAACTCTACATAGCCAAAAGTGTCCATGCTTTCTTTGAGCTTCTCGTAGTCGGAATCACCTGGCCTGAGGTCTTTGCGAGGGTTGTATGTGGCAGGGTTTATTTCTGAGACTTTTACTTTTTGAATCTTCATGTGACGCCTCCAATTTTTTGTTGGTGCCACTTTTTTGGCAAACAAAAAAGCGGCACACAAGTTTGGATACGATTTTGGCTCGTATTCATACTCGCGGCCGCTGTTAGGCGTTCACACGAATGCCGGTCACTTATGTTATCCGAACATAAGTGCCATCAAGCTAGGTAGGGTAAGCTATATTGGGTTAATTGCCAAAATACTATTCTACTTAGGTGTACGGTTAAGTACAAATAAAATATACACTAAATTTTGTAAAAAACAAGGGAAATGTGGTTGCATTTACCGACCCAAAATCGCGACCTGTAATACTTTTTTAAATATAATCATTAAATTTATCGTAGTTGGTAAGGTTTGTAATACTTATTTACTTTTGCCCCTGTTGACAATTAGGGCTTTCTTGTTGAGTATAATTCAATGATTGAAATAATCTTTTTGCTTTTAATTTTATTACCGTCTATTAAACCACATAAATATTCCAGAAGCGTCTTCTTCTCTTTACCATTTAAATTATTATATTTTCTTTTCCATGTTCTGATATGGCCACTTTTTTTGAATAGCATCCTATATTTTATAAAATTATTCGGCATGGATAAAATTTCAAAATACTCTTTTTCACTAGATCCAAATGCTTCAAAAAAGAAATCTTTCTCTTTAGCGACAACACCCTTTGTGACATTCAAGATAATATTAATAGCGGATAGATATTTTTTATTCCATTTTTTACCAATGTATTCCCTATTTGTCATATCTATGGGAGCATACTTCATCGGGAAAGAGAACCCTTGCAAATCTGTTTTGTTTTGATATAGGACTATTGTGTTATATAGCCTTTTCCATAAATCATAAGGTGAATCTTTATAATTATAAAGCATGTAATTCGAAAAATATCTGACTCCGTGTGAATACGCATTGCTAAAAGCTTTTTTATATGCCTTTTTATATTTAACACTATCGTATGCTAACCTAAATGGCTTAACCGCTATGCGAGACATGATCCTCATTTTATCTTTCGTCAATAATCTAGCATCAAGCCCTTGATTAAAATCAACATACCGTTGAAGTTTTTGTTTGAATCTATATTTTTCTAAGACTTCGATGGTATCCATTTTAACTTCATCAAAAGCTTTAATTTTGTTTTCTTCATTATTTATATGACTTAATATTTCATTATATCTTTTACATAACTTCTTCGAGGCGACTCTATTTTTGAATTTATTCAAATATTCCATTAATTCCTCAATTTGATTATCATATTCATTATTATTTTCCTTCCTCCTCTTAATTTTCTCCAGCATGATTTCAAAATAATTAGGCTCGATATAATTAGGCGTATTGTTAATATACCCAATTGAATTCAAATCTTGCACAACTTTATTTAATTCCCGAGAATATAAAACATTATTGTCCATGATCAGGACATTCCGTTTATCTCCATATTTTTCCCTAATGGCCTGTATTTGATTAATGATATGGTTTGTATCTTCAAACTTTGGTTCTAACTTAGAAACTGCGCAGAATTTGCATCCCCTTAAACAACCTCGCGTTGTATAAATAAAAATATTATCACCAGATGGATATTTATAATGGACGTCGTCAAGAATGTCGTAATCTAGAGGAAGCTCGTCTATATTTATTGAGTCATTATATCCTATCGATGAAGAATTAGTTAATTGTCCGGTAATTACGTTTTTGATCCCCAGCTCATTTTTATATTTTTCAGCAAGCAAAGTGGCAGATATTCCACCGACATAGACATTGTCTTTATGCATATAATTTAAATAATGCCGTATGGTATCAACTGTGCAGTCATAATAGAAAGTAAATAATGTCGTTATATATGCCCTATCAAAATCTACTATTTTTGTGTACGGGGCTTTACCTTTATAAAACTCCACATAATCTTTTTTGCCGCGGTGATATGAAGCAATTTTCATTAGACCGATCGGCGGGAATTTATTTTTATAGTCCGGTTCTATGAGTAGTATTTTTTCCATATTTATTTTTTCTTAAAACGATTCACAATATGTGCCCTGAGTTTTAAAAATAAGACGCGATTTTTTGTTTTATTAAAATATTCCTCTATGATTCTCATTAAAATATCATAACATTTTTTTAAACTTTGATTCTCGTGAGGAATATCCTGTTCAGAGAATAGTTCTTTATCAATTTCTTTCTCTTCCTCTGTCTCTTTTTTATAAAAATGGCTGTAATCGATTTGATTGTCTTTAATATTTACTAATTCATCAAGTGCTTTCTTCAGATCTTCCTGCTTTTTCGATGGTTTAGCTCTGAAGTATCTTGAAGCGCAATATCTATAGTTATGCAATCTACGCATGAAATCTGTAATTATGTTATTCAAATCCATCGAATACTGATCTGGCAAAAACCAATCCCGCCTTGAGTTATCTCTTAAAAACGGAGAATTTATTAGCAACTCTCCGTAAATGCCCCTCAACGATTGAGCCATTTCTCTAAATGTCGTTACATATTCCTTATTATCATTGGCGACTTGAGCAAATGTATCGTTAGCACCCATCAAAATATTCTTTGACCGCGTCAATATCCCGTAATATTCATCATTGTTATTTGATTTGAGGTGCCTATCAAATGTGAACCATAGAAGTCCTATCTTATCTCCTACAGAACCATCTCTCTTTTGTTTTCCTCTTATTTCCCAAAATACTACGTCAGAACCTAGTATAAATTTATTATCGTAGGTTTTAAGCAAATCCTCGCCATTATATTTGACAACAACCATAAACCTTTCCAGCGATTCGTTCATAAAACTCTTATATTTATTTATAATTTTCGAAGCGCCCTTGAAGCTGTCGTTATATTTTAAGGGCAACATTCTTATTAGTTTCTCTTTAAACTTATTTTCTCCTATCATTATTTCAATTTCATTAGAATATTCTTCAAGAGTAACCTCAAAATAATGGTCACTTTTATTTTCGTGCCCAGTATTCTCTTCTTCAAAAGTGACAATTTTTTTTATAATTGATTGTAAGTCCTCCTTGGCGTCTTCATTATCTAATAACTTGCGATATTTTTCCCCTTCCCATGTGCATTTTTGAATTTTATTTGAGTTTTTAGCTTTATTTTTGAAGGTTAATCTCTTGCAGAATGACAGGCCGGAAATTCGGCCTATCCCTCTAAAACCAATATATTTTGTTCTATCTCCTAGCTTCTCCGAACTTCCTATGCTTGACATTCTATCTTTAAATAATCCATTTGTTTCAATCCCATAACCGTTATCTGTGATTACGATTTTTTTGCACTTCTTATCAATATTAATAGCGACATGAAAATCTTTTATTATATTTTCACCTTCATCCCTAGCCCTATTATATGCATCAAGTGAATTTTGCACATATTCCCTAAAAAGGATTATCGGATTTTCGTAAAGCGCAACTGTTATAGTTTCTAATATACTTCTCCCGACTTTTATTTTATTATCCATTTTCCCACACCTCTAATTTTTTATAGTACTGTATAGTCCATCCATATTTTTGACTAATATTATGTTTTTCTTTTTGATAATTTTCATTGAAACAATCCTTTAAATATCTGAAGATATCCTCTCGTCCCAATCTAGACTTAATTTTTTGTTTGCTTAATGATTCCTTGTTCATATACACCTTAATGTAATCGACAAAAAATTCCTTATCTAAATCTCGTTGTAGATAACTTTTGATTGAATGAGTACTTTTTTTAATTGCTTTGGTAACGCTTTTATCGACAATAATTCTTGGATAAATCGCATCATTCTCCTGAAGTCGATATGCCTGTATATAGGCAGGACCTATAATAAATTTACCGAATTCCCTCACTATTGCATCACCTATTGTAATCGCTCCGCGTAAAAGAAACCGACATTCAGTAACTATTCTCATCTGAATGGTAGATAATAATTCTATTAATAGAATGACGGTTTTGGGATCGCAAACAAAAACGAATGAATCGGATATTTGTAAATACTCTAAATCCACGCTTTTTGTTTGTTTCATTATCTTAGTTGAATCCTCAACAATTTTTCTCATTTTTTCGATTTTATCGATTGCTTTATATTCGTCATTATTCCTGTGCTGCTCTATCAAAGCCGTAATTCCAAGTACGTCAACAAATGCAATAATTTTATTTGAGTATTTCTTAACTTCTATTCTTGCAGACGTTACAGCTTTTCTTACTGGTTTTTGGAGCCATTTATCATATGTAACTCCTGCAATTTTGTTAGTCATAACTCTAAGAACTCCCACCTGTTAAGATTATCTGGACCAAAATTGTCTATTTAATTTCCACTACCTTCATAACCTCATCACCGTAGTGATTGATGACCTTTACGGCGATTTTGCCGGTTTTTGGCTTTGAAAATGGACGAGAAATAGTAGAATAAAGGTCATCCCAGGCGTCTTCTTTAATATCTGCCTTAAGAGCCTTCTTCAGTTTTTCGTATGGTTTATCTGCTCCGAGGAAGTATGCGTGAGTAACAAAGAAGGCTTCTTCATTGTAATTCGTATCTATGAACCAAGCAGCGATTTCATGCTCTGGATCACCTGATCCGCTGGAACGAATTTCGCTTTTAACTGGATCGTATATATCCACGCCAATTATTTCAACAACAACCCCTTCTTTGGTCTGTTTAACTTTTACGTCCGGCTCACCAAAAGCAAGAAATAAGTTACCTGATCCAGTTTTCTTGAGGAGGTCGCCCATAGAGAGATCAGGATTAATCTTCACCTTCATTACGCGTAATTTCTCAACTTCAGAAGACTCGGAGAACGCCGATGCCTCGAATGCAGTTGCAGCAACCACAAGAAGATCTGAAAATTTCTTAGCTACTTTAGCTGCATCGCGTATAAAATCATCATCAACACTACCAAATTCAGGACCAATAGCAACAGCAACTTTCTTTAACCCCTGTGCTGTTTTATATTCCCCAGAGGCTTGAATCTCAGGCCCACCTGGGAGAATGTCTAAATTAACAAAATCTACTCTCGCTCCCCTTTCGCCAGTTTGTACCCCGGCCTTTAAAAGATTCGCTACGACAATTTCAACGAAACGTTCAGAAGAAACCATTTCTTGCGCATCGGAAACTCGATGAGGAGAAAGAGACTCAACGGTGAAAGGACCGGTCACTCTAACAATATCTTTATCCTCGACAGGTTGATCATAGAGCACTTCTTGTTCAGAGGCCTCATCTTTCGCCAATGAAGCAAGAGTAATATGCGGAACGGTCTTATATTCAAAACCTTGTCGTATTTCACTTTTATCTTTTAATTTATAGTAAGGGAATTTTGCTGTCATAAGTCGACTACGAGCTAACGCTAAAGCAACCCTTGATGTATCAGCCGTTATCCATCTCCTACCCCATTGTTCAGCAACAAACGCAGTTGTGCCCGATCCGCAAGTAGGATCAAAAACCAAATCTCCCGGATCAGTTGTCATCAATACACAACGAGCGATAGTCTTAGCAGTTGTTTGCACCACATAGTATTTTTCATCCCCGAACCCGCCTGTCGCAGTATCAGTCCAATTATTAACGCGTGGCACAAATGGAAAATCACCCCAAAAACGTACATAAGCTAACTGCGAACCCACCTTCTCTATGCGACCAATGGTTGCCAGTCGTTTCAATCCTTCAATTGTTGTTTTCCAATGCAATCCTGATCCAGGTAAATATTTAGAGCCCTTGAATAAAAATTCTTGTTCACTTGCACTAGCACCATCAGATGTTAAATTGTCATATCGAAAAATCCGTGCCCCAGAAGAAACCAACAGGGGATTGCTTCTTTCATCTCCAGTCATTCTCCTTATGCTTCCATCCTCCAATAAAACAAATCTAAAATTGGCATCATCGACAGGTGGTTCTTTTGGTACATATAATTGCCTATATTTCAAATTATCGATATCTTTGGCAAACCAAAGCAAATAATCTGATACAGAATCAATATATTTTCCTGAAAAACCGCTTGTTTTTGAAAAACTAATCATACTTACAAAGTTTCTTGAATCAAAAATTTCTTCCATAATGTTTCGAACTAAATGAACATTCTCAATGTTAATTTGAACAAAACAACTCCCACTTTCCGAGAGAAGCTCACGCGCAGTAATAAAGCGATCTCTCAAATACGACAAATACGAATGAATACCAAGCTCCCAAGTATCACGGAACGCCTTCACCTGTTCGGGCTGTCGAATAAAATCGTCAATCTTATTATCTTTTACTTCACGTTTCCTTGTGCTAACTTGCCAATTCGATCCAAACTTTATGCCGTAAGGTGGATCAATGTAAATAGTCTGTACTTTACCGCGCATCCCCTCTTTCTCAAGTAGACTATTCATTACCAACAATGAATCACCCAATATCATGCGATTCTGCCAATTGTCTTCATGTTTATAGAACTCAACGGCCTTATCAAACTGTTGCTGAGTAGTCTCTCCAAAAAGCGTTAACTGCATTTCATCCTTGGCTCCTTGTTTAAGCCGAGCAATAATTGCTTCTGGAGCGATTTTTTCCTGGACGTAGATAGGAACAGTAGAAACAGAGAATTCGCTTCCCGCTTCTTTCTTTCCGGCCCAGATCAACTGAGGATCCAGAGAAGGATCGTAATCATATCTTTTCTTTACAGGCTGCTTCTCACGTGGGGAGAGCTTGACAGACTCTTCTTGGGTAGGAATCCGCTTCCTTTTATCTTTATGCTTGTATGACGCCACTGCTGCAGCATCAGTAGTCCGAGGCGTTAACCTTTTTCTTCCCATAGATCATTCCCTAATTTATCAAAACCTCTTTGTAAACCAGCTCGTATTAAATTTTGCACTTCATGTATGTCCTGAACTTCCAAAATCGCCCACTTTCCAAATTTTCCAATATTGTTTATTGCAGGAATCCATAACTCACGGGCGGTTTTAATTTTTATTATCTTTTTATCATCTTTCTTACCGGTTACCTCAATGATCAGATTTAAAACTGATTTATCAGATAACTCAATTTTTACAATAAAATCAGGATTATAATAATGTGCTGCTCCTTGGTGTTCATATGGAATAACAAATCCTAAATTCTGATTTTTAACATAAGATAGAACCTCTGTCATCTGCTCTAGCCTTGTTGCAACACCCTGCTCCCACTCTTTTGTATCTGCAACCATGTAATTAACGTGACTCTTCACTGTCTCCTGCACCTCTTTAGTTGTCAAGAAATCCACATATCTAGTGGAACCTAAAGTATCATAGGGGGCGAGCACCGGAAGTATCTTCTTTTCTTTCTGCTGCGCAAGATTCTCGGTTACAATACCCTGTTGAATTTTACTTAATGCTCCAGAGAAATATTCACCTACAGACAAATAACCAATGACCATACGATCTTTTAACACAACATAACTCTTTGCATATTCTTCGCAAATCTTTTTAAGCTGAGGAAATAACCAGTATTTTTCCGTTCCGTCGGCATCCATATAGTAACGTTTAAGTAGGGCCTCAGCAAGTCGTGTTACTACTTCTCCTTCCCTGCGGCTTTTTATTTTCTCAAGTTTTTCTACGGTTGTATCTCCAATAATACCACCCGACGTAACCTCCGTAGGTTCATTTTCAATAATGGTTTTTGATTCTTCGGTAAATCGGGCTTTCAGCTTCGCTTCATCTATTTCGTATCTATATCCTTCAACGCGCGGAAATGTAATTTCATATTGTTCACGCTCCTGCAAAGCACGAACGCGGTGGATAACTTTTGGGGGCTGGGGAGGAGTAACGCCCTCAGATTTTAAGAAACTAAACGGCACGCCATATACCTCGGCATATTCTGGTGTCATAAGACCAGTCCCTTCATCAACACCATAGTCAACACGTCTCAGAGCCCTTCCTACTACCTGTTCACACAAAAGCTGAGTCGAGAAAGCCCGAATGCCTAAAATGTGAGTAACAGTATTCACATCCCAGCCTTCGGTAAGCATCGACACAGACACTACACATTTAATATTTTCACCTAGTTTCCCTGGCTTTCCTACGGTATTCATTACCTCTCGCAAAAGTTCTTCATCAGTAGGCTCTGATCTTCCTTGGAAACGATGGCGATATTCTTTATGAAAATCTTCGATTTCTTTAGCAAAAATCTTTTTGAACTCATCATTTACTTTTTCGCCGCTTTCTAGCTGGGCGCTATCGATAATGAGTGTATTAGGGCGATCAAGGAACTGTACTCCATTTTCATTTCTGAAATGCTCCAAATTTCCTTTCTCGATTTTGATTCTTCCTGTTGCCGTCTCAACCTCATACCCAGCAATCCATCGATAGACTAATTCAGAAACTGCTGTGTTATTGCACACCACGATCATAACAGGAGGCATTACAGATGGATTCTTTCTCTTTGCTTCTTCATAATGACGATAGTATTGGTCATAGTTGCCGTATAGTGACTCTATCGCCTCTTGTAATTTCGTCGGCAAGACAAGCGTCGAGAGATAATCTTTCCCTCCTGTCTTTAAACCCTTTTTTGGTAAATTATCGCGAACATACAACCACAAATTGCGAAATTCGGGCTCTTCTTCTTGTCTAATAGTATCTGATTCAATTGGCAATCGCGGAATCTTTACTACTCCACATTCCAGAGCATCTAAAAGCGAAAAATCGTAAATTGTCCATGGAAATAATGTGCCTTCTTGATAACCAGAGCCGCTTAAAAAATAAGGTGTCGCAGAAAGATCAATGATTCCATTAAGAGCAACTTTCTTAGAAAGAGCGGCTATCCCATTAAGCCAAACCCTCGCTGCTTTATTATTCTCATCAGCTTCCTGACGTTCTTCTCCTACTAATTTTTCCACACCTGGCTTTTCTTGGTAGCAATGGTGAGCCTCATCATTTATAACTATTATTCGCGGTTTACCAAGTAGACTTTTAAAAGCTCTATTGACCATAGTAGCCGGGGTCTCCTTGACTGCTTCATCTTTAATGAGGCCTGCCGCCTTCATAACTGCACCGACTTGAAAACGAGGATTTTGACGCAACTCCAATTGATGAAAATTAGTTATAAGAATTACTGCCTGCTGCAGTTGTTCAAAATCTTGATGAGAAACAATGTCTCGTTTTCGATAATAGTTGCTAACATCGTTCGGCAATAAAACATTAAGTCGATCTCGAATAGTAATCCCTGGAGTGATAATCGCAAAGGCATCAGTAAACCGAATATCTTGCGGATAACGAATCTTGTTGAGGGTGTTGTAAGCAATAATCATGGCCATGACAACAGTCTTCCCAGAACCAGTTGCCATCTTGAAGGCCATTCGATACAAACCAGGATTAGCATCAGTGCTGGATTTCTTAAGCTCATTAATTATCCAACTATCGCCTGATCTCTCTGCAACTTCATTTATAAACATTAACGTTTCTAATGCTTCGATCTGGCAAAAAAATAATTTGTTTTCCCTGGTTTCATCGCGCCAATAAGCAAGGAGGTCTCGTGATGTTTTCGTAAGACCCTGATAACCGCTATTCCTCCAATCAGCTACTTTAGCCCTGACCTTATTTATAAAGTCGTTCTCTTTCTGTAGCTCGCTGCCAAAGGCACCCTCTGCTATATTAAGCTCAAGCTGTTTTTCTTTAGTCTTTGCCCGAGGAACGGGAATGTAAAAACTACTTGGACGACGAAATTCTAAAATTTCGTCAGTGATACCGCGCTCGTCAGCTTTAAAGTGACGAAAGGGTTCTAAATATGGAGAATTTAGTATGGGGGATTTCATAAGGAATATTTACAACTCTTTATATTTCATATAGTTTGAAGTCATTATACTGCTCCAAATATACATTAACAACAAAAAAATACCTCTCTAAATCCCTTGATATATCCAGGGTTATATGGCTATATGTGACCTGACGGAGCTAGCCCAATGGAAGAAAAAATAGCAGCCCTAAAGAACAAAAACATCCCTGAGCTTCAGGCGGAATACGAGACGTTGTTTGGTGGCCAGAAGGCGCCTTCGGACAACAAGGTCCACCTCATCAGAAAGATCGCCTACCGTATGCAGGAGCTTAAATATGGTGGCCTTTCGGAAGAAGTTAAGGCCAGAATTGCTGAGCTTATTGAAAAATACGATCCGATCAATAATAAGGCGCTCAGGCCACAGGTTGTTTCTGGTGGTAAGAATGTGGTCGCTATCCCCCACTTAAGGGATAAGCGCTTGCCGATACCCGGCAGTCTTATTCAGAAAAAATATAAAGGCCGAGACTACCATGTAAAGATTCTTGAGAAAGGTTTTGAATACAAAGACAAATTTTACAAGAGCCTCTCGGCGGTAGCTTACGAAATCACAGGAGCCCATTGGAATGGATTCTCATTCTTCGGATTCTAAGGAAAAACCTCAAAATAAATGCGCGATTTACACGCGTGTGTCTACTTCGGAAGGGCTAGAGCGGGAATTCACCTCTCTTGATAACCAGCGCGAATCATCTGAAAGCTACATCCAGAGCCAGAAAACCGAAGGCTGGATTGTTTTACCTGATCGCTACGATGATGGCGGCTACACTGGCGCGAACACCGATCGTCCTGCCCTACAAAAGCTCATATCCGATATTAAAGAAGACAAAATAAACTGCGTTGTGGTCTATAAAGTCGACCGGCTATCGAGATCTTTGCTTGATTTCAGCAAGCTCCTCGAGTTTTTTGATCAGAATAAGGTCACTTTTGTTTCCGTAACTCAACACTTTAACACCAATAGCTCAATGGGCCGGCTGACGCTGAACATCCTCCTCTCTTTTGCCCAGTTTGAGCGCGAAATCATCAGCGAGCGCACCCGCGACAAGATGGGGGCTGCCAAGAAAAAAGGCAAGTGGATCGGTGGGAGCCTGCCGCTTGGCTATAACCTTAACAAAGAAAACCATAGACTTGTTGTTAATCCTGCGGAGGCGGTAATCGTCAAAGAACTCTTCGATCTTTACCTCAAAGAACGCTCCCTCCTTTCCGTGACTAAAATTGTGAATGAGAAAGGCTATAGAACAAAAATCAGGTATATGGCAGATAACAAAGTCGGTGGGGGCGTTAGATTCACGACTACATCCATAGAAAAAATCCTGAACAATGCGCATTACATAGGAAAGGTCAGATACCAGGGCACGCTCTACCCCGGAGAACAGGAACCGATTCTCGATGACCAAACTTTCATGCAAGTCCAAGACGCTTTGCACTCCCACCCTGCTAAACCACAGATTCGCACTCCCACAGGCAAAAAAATCGGCCTTCTAAGCCACATTTTAAAATGCTCCGCTTGCAATAAATCGATGTATTATTCCCACAGTTCCAAACACGGCAAAATACGTTATTGCCATTACGTCTGCTCGAATGCTCAAAAACGTGGCTATCAAGATTGCCCCACTAAGCTCGTTAACGTCGGGCTTATGGAAACCAAGGTACTTGACTCCCTCATGAAAATAACTAAAGATCAAAGACTTACGCCCAAAGAATGGGATACTTGTAACCTTGAAGAAAAACGAACCATTCTTCAAAGCCTTGTTAAAGAGATTGGGTATAACGGAAAAGACGGGATTCTTGAAATCCTGCTCAACGATAAGAAAAAGACATTTAAGTTTGAAGTGAGCAAGGATGAGCTGAAGTATCATCCGATGCCGCCAAGACAACAGCCAATGCAAACCGTGCCTCAACTTCGCCAAAATTTACTCTTGGCACATCAGATACAAGGGCTTATTTCAGAAGGCAAAGCCAAGGATTTAAAGCAGGTGGCGGGCTGGCTTAATATAAGCCACGTGCGGATATGCCAGATTATGGGAATGTTATTTTTGTCGCCGGAAATTCAGGAAGAAAACCTGCTATCCACTGATAAGAAAATATTTGAAATACCTGAATATAAAGTAAATGAGATTGCTAAAGAAATGGATTGGAAGAAACAAAAAGATAGATGGAAAATGTTTTAAATCTTCGGCGAATTATCGATAACATCACTGGCAAAAATAGACGTTAGTGTGTTCTGAGGAGCAACAATCACTGGCCACCAAAATGGTGACCCTTTCCACCCCTGATCATCACTACCATTTTGCCTAAAAAGCATCAGAGCTGGTATATCGATAGCCAATTCTCTAGCGATTTTCCCTTCAATATGTGCAGTATCTGGTGCGTCAAAAAATCTCAAACCATCATCTCTTAAGCGTCGATTATTTCTATCCGTCCTCACCAAAACCCAAACCTTGCCCCGCTGTTCATTATTAGCTGTATTGATTGACAAATGCTCCAAGCTGGCCTTATGCGACTTAATGTCCCATTCGTATCCTTCTTCAAAATAGGCAAAGGTATTTTTTATCTTTTCCAAAATAATAAGCGCTTGTTCAATCGGTATTAAAATCTGATCTGTTTTGTGAAGATCTCTAAGGTCTAGAATTTCTTTATCAAGATCCTCAATATCTTTCTTTATGTTGCTTTTATAACCAGTTTGAAAACCATACGGAAGCAATCTCTTGAATGGCTTAAGAGTTGTGATATTCGACATCATGATCTTACTGGGCGAGCATGGTACAAGCTTATCGCTCGCATCTTTACGGATAAAATAAACACCGTGATCATGAGAACCATTTAGAAAAGCTTCCCGCAAAGCATTATCAAATTCATGAATACGACGCATTATTTCATAGATGCCACGAGTAGTATAAAAACGAGTAACAGCCAAATCTTCTTTACTCCGGGCGCCATACATCCGTGAATGCTGCAGAACAGTATCTTGCTGAAATCTTTTTGGATTCCTTCCATAATAAAAACCAATCATATTCTTTATAGTAATGCCCCTATCCAAAATCTGGCCGCCTATAAATATATTAAGTGGTGTCCTAAGCTTCAGTTGACCTTTGTTGTCAAGAAGGGCTTTAACATCCTTATCAGAATTTACTTTTTCAACCACAAGCATGCCCTCAAGCAATACTTTTGAAACAGCTGCTAAAACATTTTCAAATTGCGGCAACTGCAATCCTGCCAGCTCAATAGAAGATTTTAATCCATCGTATGCTTCGCTAACCAATTTGTTGAACAAATCCTTATCATTCTTAGCAATTTTTTTCAATTCTTCATTAAGCCTCTTTACGACTTCTTCTTGCCAAGAATGCGAAGTCCGTGACTGCTCAGTATGGATCACAAAACTATAATTCTCCTGTTTCTGTCCCGAATTTTCCTGCTGTATGCGCCGAATGCAGGCGCCAACAATAAAATTCATTATTGAGAATCTAAGAACCTTGGTAGAAGGACTTGTGAACACCTCTTCTATCTTCAAAGTTCGGCGGTCAGCTCTTTTAAGAATCTTGTTAGCTTTTAAAACATCCAGCTCTTCCGCAGTTGCCTCTTCATACACATGGGCAGCTGGCGAATCTTCTTTCTCGCTTTCCAGAAAATAATAATCACCACCGACATAGTCTCTATGGATAGGAAGCAATACCGTAAAGGCCGGCCGCTTAGGCGGGAACAGCCCATTTTCATATACTTCACCATCGGGCTGCAAATAAAGGGAATATGGAGTCGCGGTAACTTGCAAAAAATCAGACTGCTCAACTTTAGTTCTTATTCCATCAATTTGCTTAGCAATCTTTCCTTGTTCAACAATTCCGTTTTCTTTTTCTTTATGAAAACTTATACTCGCAAAATCCGCTTCATCATCAATGATGAGTATTTTTTTATTTTTTAAATCGGGATAGGTTTCAGTAAGCGCTGCCAGTACGCGCTTGAGATTATTTGTTTCTTTTTTGGCAACAATAATGAGTTTTTGGCTCAATTCATAGGGAACTAAATTTTTAGGGAAAGACATGATGTCGTGAATCTGGACTCGGGCATCGTCTTCAAATGACCCAAAATCTCCATGCAAGCGCTTCAGTGTTTGCTCTGCCAACGCCTTTGTGCCTTTAGTAAGAATAATCGTTATGTCATAGCCACTATCAAAAGCTAAAGCAATGACACCTAGAAAAGCTCTAGTTTTGCCACTTTGAATTTTACCAAGTAAAATGCCAGGTTTCTTAAGGCTAGTATCGGATACCAATAACTTGGATACTGTATCTTCAATACATTGCCTCAGATCGTCATCATCTTTCCGATCCGAAGTAAGTTTGTTATAAAAATATCCTTTTTGTAGCTGCAGCATGCTGGCCTTTTTGTATATTGCCTTATTGGGATAATGATCAAATACGATATTAAGCTGTATTCTATACCTAAACCATAATCTATCACAGGAAAATCTTACTCTCTAAGATCTTATTAAATTTTGGCTAAGGTTCTATTTAATGGCCTTATAATGCTCCAAATACCGACGATATTGGCATTAAATAGCCACCATTAAATAGGAGAGGTTTTGGCCTAATACTGAGATAAAATCGGCTGATTTAGAGAGGGTTTGTAAACAGCATATCCGACGGAAGATTCTTCGTAGAGACGATAAACGTTAATCCCCTAACTCTTTGACACCTCGACACATAAAAAGGCCATGACTGATCGTGTCAGTCATGGCCTTTAACCTCTCCGATTGCGACGGGAGAAGGATATTACTGGGGTTTCTTGCGGGATTCGAATTCAGAGAGGTTTTCAAATCCCCTCACCCCCTTAAAAAAAATTCGAATACAGAAATTAATGAGCCGCCCCGGCCCTTTCCTTAGCACCAGCCCCGCTTGTCCAGCTTAATTTCTTGCGCGACTGTATGCAGTCCCGCAAATACAGATTAATCAACATTTGATACGGGACATCATTCTTCTGCGCTAACGATTTGAAATATTTGATGATATCCTGACCCAAACGTATTGTAACCTGCCTTTTTAAATGCTGAACGAATGGATTTTTGCGACCCTTCATCTTGGAAAAATCATATTCTATTCTCATGTTTTTATCATACTTAACCGTCTTAACCGAAATCCCCTCCTATCCTCTTATGGATGGGGCGTAACCGCCACAATAACAATTTCGCCTTTCTGTCGGCCATAAAAGAAAAATATTCTATAGGCAGCAGGCGTATCTTGTTCAGCATAAGCTTCAAAAACTTTTTCTCCGTTAGGCCCTTTAAAGGAAGAATACTCATGCGTTTGCAGACTAGGATGTCGCGGATTTTCTTGCAAGAATCTAAGGGCTTTAAATACTGCCTTAAAGCGTTTCTGAAGATGCGCTGTTTCTTTTAATTCTTTAAGGTCTGCCTTGGCGGTTGGCGTAAAACTTAAAAAGAAACTCATAAATTACCCAAGAATTTCTCTAAATTATCCACTTTCTCTATCTTGCCATCTCCTGCCTCCTCTAGCCCCTTGCGTATCTTGCCGATTACTTCGGAATTCTTGTAGACCCAGGCTTCACTGCTTGGGATGGATACCGCAGGCCTAAGCAAAATATCTCCACTTTTGCCTATGAACACCTTATAAGAGTCAATTTTCATTTTGCACATTAAAAGCCTGTAGAGCCTGCCACCTAAGGTAATCCTGTGCTTTGAGTCAAGAGGACGCGTATCCACCGGCATGAATTCTTCTCTTATCTCAAGCACTTCCTGGTTTTTCTTTGGACTTCTTATTGTTTTCATCTTTACTTCCCTCCTTTTCCACCTAAAGCATACCAGATAGTGGGAATATAGTCAAGTGGGAAAGTGGGAAAATTATAACAATCACAATTTTTCCCACAAATCATAAACATCGACTTTATAGAGCTCATCATTCATCGCCTGATGCATTTTTTTACAATGATTTAATAATATTTATAAAAATAGTAAAAGAATAAGGGTCAGACCTCAACTTTTAGTAAAAGAATAAGGGTCAGACCTCAACTTTAGAAATTACTTCTTTCACCATACTCATTAACCCCTTATCCCCTGCTATTTCTTTCTCAAAACTTAAAAAAGCCTTACTGACAGCAGCAAACTTCATACCAAATATTGCTCCAATCTGGGCATTAGTTAAGCCAGTTTTACGCCGCATGACATATATAGCTGCCTTTTTTGACGTCATTGACCTAGCTCGACTTTTGCATATTTGTTCAGGATCCAATTTGAAATAACGCGCAACGACATCAATGATTTTCTCCGGGTCTATTATATTTTTGACCGCCCTTTTATAAGCAAAATCTTTTGACTCAACTTCTGCTCGCAGCTGAACAAGATTTTCTTTTATGAATTTTACCCTACCGAGAATAAAACCAGCATAAACATGTTTAAAAGGATCAGCGGGGTGCTCAATACCTTCCAAAACAAATTGGCGATATTGACCGGGGCTCATGGCCAACAATCCTCTTACCCTATCTTTATCAACAAGAGCATCTGATCTATTAACAATATAAGCATTATAGCTGGACCAGCGGTATTGCTCAGGAACTTCCACCATCTTCGCCTTGACGGGATTAAGATGGATATATCTGGTAAGTTCTGCAAAATAGCTATCGGCTTCAACAAGAATTGATTTAAACCGGCCTTGAAACAAATGGCCAGTACGTTTACGCTTTACATTGTAATAAATAGTATAAGAGGCATTAAGATATTGCATAATTCTGGATAGATTGGGCTGAGTTATCTCAAGGAGAAAGTGATAGTGATTGCCCATCAGACAATAAGCATATAAATTAAACCGAAACCTTTCTTTCGCTTTTTTAAGATATTCAAGAAATTTTAGGTAATCGGTTTCGTTGAGGAAAATTTTTTTGCGATCGTCGCCACGGGAAGTGATGTGATAGAGGCAGTTTTCGGCTTGCAATCTATAAGGCCTGGCCATGAAAATATTATATAAAAAAGCATCTAGATGTCAATGAGTTTCTAAAGTTGAGGTCTGACCCCTTTGTTTTGTTTTTAGACCCCTTTGTTTTGTTTTTATGAGGGGATTCGAACTGTTATAGAAATTCCTATTTGTGAATCGCCCGCTTTGGCATTCCGCCTTTTTTCAAGTGTTTCTGCGCCCAACCGGTCCCGACATTCTTCCTTGAATCGACTTGTGCCATGTAGGGCTTTATGTCAAGTAAAGGCGTCTTATCCAACATATCCACTTCAGAGAATGTCACTACATTCCCTTTTACGCTCTCTAATTTCACGATGGAAAATCCTATGTGGTTTGGCCTGTGGGGACTTCTAGTGGCGAAAACTCCATGGACAACGTCTTCCATGAACGGTTTCGTAAGCAGCCTCTCTTCTTTTGATTTATGGACATGCCAGAGAAATATTGCATGAGAGAATCCCTCCAGGTCTTTCAATCCTTGCGCGTATTTTTGAAAGAGAACTGCTTTACCTTTGACCCCTGGCTTGAATTTTCCCTGAATGGGCATACCTTTGTGCGTCTTGTAAGGCGTTCTTATAATCCCGATTGGTCTCAAAACGATCTTTTTCATTGTCGGCCTCTTTTAAAAAGTCACGACCTTATCGCTCTCTTTGATGATTTCATACATATCTTTCATGGTGTTGATCGGACACATTTCCGAACCTTCCTGGTTCCGTGATTTGATGCATGTGCCACAGGCAAGTATCTTGCCGCCTGCCTGAAGCAATTTCTCTGCCTGCTCAATCGTGTTAAATTTCTCAGTGCTTATTTTCTGGCACTCAACGCCTTTACCGGTCAAAAACACCTTCACTTCATCCTTCTGCCCAAGACAGAAATTTGCATACCTAAGCGCATTCCAGCTTGTTTCTGTATCATTACTCGAAATAATAACCCCTATCTTCATTTTAACCCCCTTCAATGACAACCGTGTTGGCCACAGGCATTATTTACGGTAATCTCTTCAAGCCCGCCCTTAATGAACTGGCTGACAATATCTGCAACTGTTCCTGAAATAGCCCGATAAGCCTTGATCCCGCCCTCATTGAGCCCCTGGACTGCCCTAGCGCCCATTCCACCAGTAACCACAGCATCAATCTTCTCGCCCATTAACGCCTTCATTGGCTGACACATACCGTGAGCATGATGCTGATTGGCATTATCAATAATCTCTACAGAATCTTTTTTTGTATCAACGATAGTAAAATACGGTGCGCTACCAAAATGTCCGTACACTTTTGCTTTCTTACCCTCATTTGTTTCTGTTGGAATACAGATCTTCATTTTGCTACTCCTTCCACAGTAGGTAGAACACCGGCCTATCCAATAGGGCCGGGTGTTATCTTAGTTATTAAACTCTTTTAATTATGCCGCCTTCTATTTTTAACGCCTTGGCATGTAATAAAACGTCAGCGATTTTCTTGTGGGCAGAATTAATAATGTTTCCAAAAGTCTGCCGAGAAATATCCATCTTCTTAGCCGCATCTTCCTGATACAGTCCTTCCCAATCCGCAAGCCTAACTGCCTCTAATTCATCCAGAGTAAGATTCACCTCATCAAGACCATCTAAAGGTATGCCACGAGGCTTGAAGTAATTTGTATCAGGCTTACATCTTATTCTTCTGCATCTGCAAGGCCTAGGCATATACATTCCTTTTAGTTATTGGCATATGCCAATAATATAGTAAAGGATGTATTTTGTCAAGAATTTTAAATAGGTATTCCTGCTAAAGATCGAAGACCAGAAATGTGGCAAATACTGGCCTCTATGATTTATGCGCATATTCGAGCCGATATCTTTGCATATATGGCATAAACTAGGAGATACTTTGGCCTATTTCCGAGATAAAATCGGCTGATTTAGAGAGGCTTTGTAAACAGCATTTCCGACGGAACATTCTTAGGTGGGGCGAAAATCACTAATCGCCTAGACCCTCCTCTATGTGGAATGCGGAGGTCTGTTCCTTGTGGACTAACTCTTTGACACCTCGACACATAAAAAGACCATGATCACATGTAGTAATCATGGTCTCTAACCTCTCCGATTGCTACAGGAGAAGGATATTACTGGGGTTTCTTAAGGGATTCGAACTGCTTTCAGGAATTAAATTTACCTATCAACGCCCTTACTAAAGCCAACGAAACAAGAATACTGCCAAAAACACAAACCACACTGGCCCCTGTTGGAAAATCAAGAAAATAAGATGCTGCCATCCCCAAAATGCTCGCGATGACACCTATTGTCCATCCCACGGCCAGTCTTACCCCTATTGTCTTAGAAACAAGTATAGCGCAAACCGAGGGAACGACCAAAAAAGAAAAAACAAGCAAAACACCGGCAATCTTGACCGAACTTGTCACGACAAAACCAAATGTGACGTAAAAAAGAAAATCCCATAACCTGACATTTAATCCCTTGCCAAAAGCTTCCTCCGGATTTTTTGAAATCATAAAAAACTGATGCCGAAAGAAAAAATGCATGATCCCGATAACCAGGTAAACAACGAACATTTTTGCGATCTCGGGAAAAGTCACAAGCAGAATATTGCCCACGAGGGCCTGTTTGATCTGCTCATCTCCCTCTCCGGAACGGCTAAGCACTATAATAAGCAAGGCCGCCGAAACCGCGTAAGCTATCCCTATGATAGCTTCCTGGGGGATGCGCTGTTTTTTAAAACGCGTCAAGGAAAATATGGCCGCGCCGATAATCGCAAAACCCAAAGAAATCCAGTAGGATAAAGCACTGTCCAAATCATGCCCTAGGACAATGGCAAAACTTGCCCCCAGGACCGCTATCTGGGCAAGTGCCAAGTCCACAAAAATGACCTGGCGCTCAATAACATGGAATCCCAAATAAGCATGGATACCCGTCAATACCAAACATGCCAGAAACGGTAAAGCCATAATATGAAAAAATGCGTTCATTGCAATGCCTCGCTTATCTGTTTAAAGTTATAATCAAAAAAACTGAAAAAATCATCCGTGCCGGGCGCTTCGCCGACATTCTGGCAGATCGTGGCGACTTTAGCACCTATCCGCTTGGCAAGTTTTTCCGCGGTACTTCGCGAAAAATATGTCGGCAGGACGATCGCTTTGACCTGATGTTCTTTGACATAATCCTCCAAAAACTGGAAGTGCTTCGGGGTAGGAGGTATGCCCGGCTTCGGCTCCAATTCCTGGTCAGCTTTTAAACCAAGAAAATCGGCAAAGTAAACGATATCGTCATGATAGGAAATAATTTCCTTGCCTACGCAATGCGCGCATAAGCTTTTCCATTCGGCGATCTTTCGGTCCAAGCGCCCTAAAAATACCTTGGCATTTTCTTCATAATAAGACGCGTTGACAGGATCGATCTCTTTGAGTTTCTCTGAGATCACCCGAACCATTATCCTGGCATTTTCCGGATTCATTTGAAAATGAGGATTCCCAAATAGATGGATATCCCCCTCCGCCCTTGTCACGGGATGATCGGGCACTTTAAGAAGCCTGATCCCGCTGGAAAGATCAAGGTTCCTTTCTCCTCTCCTGAAAAGCTGCGGCCTGCCTACTGCTTCAAGCAAAGGATCAGACCAGGCCTCAAGGTCCAAACCGGCATTCACATAAAGATCTGCCTGAGTGACATCACGGACATCGCTGGGCCTTGGTTGAATAAAATGGATATTGAATTTCGGCGAGGCGATGGCCCTCACGTCCACCTTGTCCTGCCCCACCTGCTTGACAAGATCGGCGAACAAGGCTTGCGTGGCCACGATCTCAAGCGGCTTTTCTGCGGCCATGACTCGCTCAGGGCTCATGGAAAATAAAAACAAAACTCCTAAGAAGAATAAATACGGCAAACGCTTTATCATTATGGATTTCATAAAATCCCTCTTCTCTTTCTCAATAAGGCAACCTTATTGTAATTTGTGTTTATGCTCGCCTATGGCAAAAGTTCCCTGCAGATAAACGGTATCATCCCCTTTTCCGGTCGATAAGTCTGTATGCGTATATTGCAGGCGCCATCGAGCAAACTCGCTTTGATGGAATGCGAGGTATCCGGTGTAACCCATGTCCATGCTTTTAGGGTTATCCGCCGGATTATCCACCGGCTCAACATAATCATAACGAAAACCCGTTGCCCACTGCGGATGAAAACGAAAATCCACCAAGCCATAAGTCCCCCAAAAATTACCTCCGAGAGAGTTGCCTTCATCATCAATGGTTTTTTTGCGGTCCAGATTAAAAGCCTCTGCCTGAAACTTAAGATCCTGATTAGCGCTTAGATGATGGACCAGCGTTGCATCAACCCCTAAGACCCGGACGTCAAGGTTCGCCCCCTCATCCTTAGAACCGAACATGGGAGAGAACCCGACCTCAAGACCTGTTCTATCCGACATATCAAAATAATTTTTCAAATGAGCGTAGAGTGTCGGCCTTTTTCTTGCCGTTCCGAATGCCGTGCCGTCCTCACCGTTCCCGCCCTCAAGCACGCCGAAGGTCAATTGATGCGTAATGGGCCATGGAATATTGACCATCTTCGTAAGATCAAAACCGCTCTTGCTCATGCCTTCTGCCCCAAAAAACTTTGTAATAACCAGCGGCTCATCTACGGTATCCAGGCTGTCCCGGTGAACCCCGAGGACTTTGCCGACTTTCGGCAAGAATTTTCCTATTCTTGCCGTTGTCTCTAAAGGAAGGCCGAAACGCGTAAGATATGCTTCTTCAAGAGAAGGCTCTTCGCTATCGGAAAAAGAAACCGTTGCATCCAACCGCGAATAGGGATCAACATTGCTCCCTAAAACAAGCTCCAATTCTCTCAAGGATATGCGATTTCCTCCCTCATCATCCGTCTTGGCATGATCAACCGTTAAAACAACATCGGCGACAGCTCCAATATCCGGGATCCACTTGGTGCCGGGAACCCGGCTTGGCATTGATGGCGCAACAGGAGCTTGCGGTTGTTGGGTCGATTGACTTTCTAGCTCCTGGATACGCCTTTCATAGGCATGTTTCTGCGTCTGTTGCTCTATGATCTTATCCTCCTGGCTATACACTTTGCGTTCCAGAACATCGATTTTACCCTGCATGACGCTCATCTGGGATTTCATGGCCGTCACTTCTTCTTCTAAAGAAAAATCAGCCCCTACATCAGCAATCTTCAAGAAACACATCTGACAAAATACCAATAAAAATATATAGAGTTTTTGCATAGAACATCCCTTCATAAAATTCAAATCACCGATTAATCAAGGTTAACCTAAAGAAAAAACTGAATTTTACTACAGGGATACAGGAGGAGCGTGGCAATACGGGAGATTATAGCAGGCTTGAAAAACAAATACGTAGTAAAACTTCTTGAGATATGCTGTGACCAGAAAAAATAAAGCTAAGATTACGGCGGCTTGGACGGTGAAAACCTGAGCTTGCAGTTGGGAAACAAAACATTGATCGTGGGAGAATTGGTCTTGGTGGTGATGGACCTTGCTATGGAGGAATTCACCGCCAACAGAAATAAAAGCGAAACTGAAAAACGCTAAGAAGAGAAACGCTAAGGCTAATTTATTTTTATGTTTAAACATATTCGATTTTTGGTTTACTGTAGGATAGTATCGGAAGACAGAGGTATTGTCAATATATTATGTTCCTGGAGGCCCTGAAATGTGACGAATGCTGACCTCTCTGATTTATACGCATATTCAAGCTGATATCTTCGCAATTATGGCATAAACTAGCCGCCATAAACTAGGAGAGGTTTTGGCCTATTATAGAGATAAAGTCGGCTAATTCAGAGAGGCTTTGTAAACAGCAGATCCAACGGAATATTCTTAGTCGGGGCTAAAAGTACTAATCGCCTAACTCTTTGACACGGCGACACATGAAGAGGCCATGATTGAGTGAATCAATCATGGCCTTAAACCTCTCCATTTCCGACGAGAGAAGGATATTACTGGGGTTTCTCACGGGAGCAGTAATCATGGTGAGGTCAAATCCTCTCACCCCTCCTGAGGGGATTCGAACTAAAACTTATTTATTGCAATTATCAGCCCGATACATAACAACATTGGCTTTTTCCAGCGTAACCAACCCTTCTTTAACCATTTCGTCAACATGCGGTATAAATTGGTTTATCTTTTCTTCACTGTCAACTATTTCAATAACTATCGGTAAATCTTCAGAAAGACGAAGAATTTTTGCTGTATGCATATGACTCTTGCAGCCAAACCCCATAAAACCTTTGATAGCAGTTGCTCCAGCCATCCCATTTTTTTTGGCTAAAAGAACTATTTCTTCATAAAGAGGCTTTCCTTGCCACTTGTCCGCCTCTCCGATGAAAATTCTTAAAAGTTTTCCTTCAGCAGGTATTTTCATAAATTACACACCCCTTCCATTATAATACTTCCCCTAAGAAAATGCCTATTCTAAAAACTAAAAATCCCACAACCAAACTGAGCAAAACATTCGCAAAAGCTCTCATTGTTTCTCCATCACGAATCAAATTCCCTGTCTCGAGCATAAAGGTTGAAAAAGTCGTAAATGCCCCGCAAAAACCAATCATCAGAAGCACTCTCATATTTGAATCAAGAAGAAATTTTACCTCAGCAAGCGTCGAAAATAATCCAATCAGAAAGCAACCGACAAGATTCACAACCAAAGTTCCATAGGGGAAATCCGACCCTAAAACTTGGTAAACAAATCCCGCCAACGTATATCGGGCGACTGTCCCAACAATACCACCAATAATCAAAAAACTCCACTTAATCATAAAATAGCCTTCTTTCGGCTTAACGCAAGCCCTACCAGCGTGTCAAACAATAGTATTTTACTTCAATGTTCCTTTAAATACGGCCCTATCTCCTAATTCTTCTTCAATACGAAGAAGCTGATTATATTTTGCCAACCTCTCAGATCTTGCAGGAGCGCCGGTTTTAAGCTGCCCCGCATTAGTTGCTACGGCTATATCCGCAAGAAATGAATCTTCAGTCTCACCGGAACGATGAGAAAACATGCAAGTATAGCTTGCCTTCTTTGCCAAACTGATAGTTTCCAGTGTTTCGGTTATGGTGCCGATCTGGTTCAGCTTAATGAGAACCGCATTAGCAATCCCCTGTTTTATTCCTTCAGCTAAAATCTTGGGATTGGTAACAAAGATATCGTCTCCTACAAGCTGGATTTTACTTCCGAGCTTCTTAGTCAAAATTTTCCAACCATCCCAATCATTTTCTGCTAAGGCATCTTCAATGGAAATAATTGGATACTTCGAAACAAGGTTCGCATAATAATCTACCATTTCTGATGCGCCAAGATTTTTATTGTCTGCCTTCAACAAGTATTTACCATCAGAATAAAACTCGCTGGCTGCCGGGTCTAAAACTATGGCAATATCTTTGCCGGCTTTATATCCAGCCTTTTCTATGCCGGCTATAATCACTTCTATGGCTTCTTCATTACGTGAAAGACTAGGTGCAAAACCACCTTCATCTCCGACAGATGTGCTAAGACCTTTTAACTTAAGAATAGACTTTAGATTATGATAAACTTCTGCCGCATAACGCATGGCTTCCTTAAAAGAAGGCGCGCCAATAGGCGCAATCATAAATTCCTGAATATCAACGTTATTATCTGCGTGTTTTCCGCCATTTAAAATATTTAAAAAAGGTATAGGAATCCTAACGGCATCCTTTCCGCCAAGATAACGGTAAATAGGAAGATCTCTATCATTGGCTGACGCCTTAGCTGCGGCTATTGAAACGCCTAAAATGGCATTAGCTCCTAAACGGCCTTTATTTTCTGTGCCGTCTAACTTAATCATCAGTCGATCTATTTTTTCTTGATTGGCTGCGTCTTGACCAACGACTTCAGGAGCGATAATTTTATTCACATTATCGACTGCCTTTAGAACCCCTTTTCCAAGAAATCTTTTCTTATCGCCGTCACGAAGTTCTACGGCCTCGCGGCTTCCGGTTGAAGCCCCTGATGGAACTGCGGCTCTTCCCTTAGCGCCGCCTTCTAATACGACATCAACCTCAACAGTCGGATTTCCTCTTGAATCCAAAATTTCTCTCGCATGAGCTTGTTTAATCTTTGCCATTTTTTATACTCCTTTTTTGATAAACTATTTTTTATAATTTTTCTTTTGAATAACAATAAGAAAGCCCCCACTGGATCAGCAGGGGCTTAAAAAAATACCCCTACTAATCTTTATTAGTAGAGGTCATCAACCAAAATCTTCGTGGTGGTTATACGGCGAACCTCATCGCCTTTTATTGATATTATTATAAGACATCTCGCATATAAATCAACAACATTCCTTAGGACCCAGGAATGTGGTAAATATCGACCTCTCTGATTTATGCACATATTCGAGCCGATATCGGCACAAATATGGCATAAACTAGACCCTCCTCTATGTGAAATGCGGAGGTCTGCCCCTTTTGGGCTAGCGACCATAAACTAGGAGAGGTTTTGGCCTGTTTTGCCAAAATTTGCTCTCAAATAATTCCTCTCTGTCGACGAAGAGATGTTTAAGAATTATTTCACACATTTCCAAAAATAATAACGCCCTAACTCCTAGGGACGTCGCCAGATGCACCCGGCCTTATCGGAGTGGCCGGTGTGTCGCTTTCTGCGACAAAAAATCACCGACGATCGTCGACCGTCGGTGACATGATGTAACTCATTGCAGAACAACAAGTTACAATTACTGGGGTGGGTGACGGGATTTGAACCCGCGGCCATCTGAGCCACAGTCAGATGCTCTATCCAAGCTGAGCTACACCCACCATGATTCCAAACCTAACGTAACAAATTCTTTAAAACTTTTCGCCCATCGCCACTTTTTAAAAATTTTTCGCGTTTCAACGCTAATGAAACACCGCTATATTCTTCAACTTTAACTATAGACCAAGGAATTTTTGCCTTGGTCGAGCGATTCAACCCTCTATTATGAAACTGCAACCGTTGAACAACATCTTTTGTCGATCCAATATAAAAACTTCCATCTTTTTTGCTTTTAAGAATATAAACGTACATTTACACCATCCGTTACCGCTTTAATAACGGATGCTCCATCCAAGCTGGCCGCTATCAAAACGTCAGCGGCCATCCGCCGATGTGTTAGTGGCGGATGAGCTACACCCACCATAAAAATTCTTTATCAAAGCAAATTTAGAAAATCAATAATATCAGTCTTTTCAGAGGCTGTAAAGAAAGATTTACTGAAAAGCCTTTTTAATCCTACAAAATCGAAACAATGCCTTTTTTAACCTTCTAAAAAAAAATCTCCGTAAATTGTTTACGGAGATTGTCTCAAAAAACCTAGGATTTTTAAAGGACTGTCCTAGGAGGAGTAGATTTTTGCTGTACTGCAGGCTCCTTTGGACCACCCCCGCTGCTTAAACTTTTCTTAAAACTTTGAGTTTCTTTAAACAAAATGTCCATCTTGGCATTCATGATTTCCTGAGTCTCTTCCAAGCCTTTTATCCTCTGGTTAAAATTCTGAACAGTTTTTACCGTTGTTTTCATGCCTTTAATAAACTGAACATAAACAACACCAAATAAAATAAATAAAATAACAACAAGGACATTCAAGCTTCTGCTCGTCTTCATTCAGCCCCCTTCTTCATGAGTCCGCCATTGCTTCAATGGTGGACGAGTGAACTCTTGATTCCTGTCTTTTGACAGGAATCAACTCCTTATCTTCATTCATTAATACTATCCTTAGAGAAGATAAGGAGCAAATCGTTTTTATCTTACACCACTTGCCGAACGAAATCAATCTCAAATACCCTCATTTTAATAAAGGCTGTATCTTTGCAAAAAAACCTTTCTGCGACCAAAAGCTATTTTCCATCAATAATATCCTTGAGTCTCTGCGCCAGATCATATCGATTGAGACGATTCAGCTCAACAATTTGCCTCTCAACCCCTCCCGTATCATTCAACCTGACATAGAGCACTGCACGATTATAATAAACATCACCAAAAGAAGGATCAATTTTTGTAGCACGATCGTAATCCACAAGCGCCCTGGCCACATCACCTTTGTTAAAATAGATATTTGCACGATTGTTATAGGCCTGAGCAGAATCAGGCTCAATAGCGATAGCTTTTGAATAATCCGATAAAGCTCTGTCGTAATCACCTTTTTTTAAATAAACAAACCCTCTGTTGCTATAAGCCAAAGCAAACTCCGGCTCTAGTTCTATAGCAATAGAATAATCAGAAAGAGCCAAGTCTGTATTCCCTGCTTTCATATAAGCATCGCCGCGATTATTATAAATTCCTGAAAGTCCGGGTTCGATGCGGATCGCTTCATTATAATCAGCCAGGGCTTCATCAAAACGACCCTCCTTTAGATAAATAGCCGCCCGATTGCTGATAGCCTTAGCATAATCCGGCTGAATCTCTATCGCCTTATTAAAATCCAAAAAGGCCGCGTTAAAATCACCTTTATCAAAATACACTTGAGCGCGATTGTTATAAGCCTTAGCAAGATCCGGCTGGATTTTTATCGCCATGGTAAAATCCTGAAGCGATAAATCCAGGCGGCCTTGTTTTAAATACGCGTATCCACGGTTATTGTATCCTCTGGCTTTGTCCGGTGATTTAGCGATCACATCGCTCCATAAGGTTACTTCATCTTTCCAGATTTTATTTCTTTGATAGGTCGCAAAAGAAAAAACAATGCTTAGAGAAAAAAGGATAACAATGACAGGCCTAAACCGTCTGGCTGAATCAGCCCTCTTAAAAACTTTCAAATCATTAAAAAAATAGAACAATCCGCAGACAATAAAAAAACCAAATGCAAGAACACCCAGATAAAGCCTGTGTTCGAAAATAACATCGTTGATCATCGCCATAACGCTGGACTCCGGAAAAAGTCCAATGAAAAACCACGGCGCAAACATAATAAAAAATAAAAAAATGCTGAAAGAAACCAGCCTGTATCTGTTGACTCCTCTGAACGCGACATATAAAAATGAAATAATACCCAAGAAGCTTATAAAGACTTCGGGAGACATAATAGATTTAGAAAATGAATAATCATAATCGAGATTCTGGTTCACCGGGATGAACAAAAGCCTGCCATAAGTCCAGAAGGCACGAAGTTGAGTTAAAAAATAATCTAACGGCGCGACTTCGGAAAACCCCCAGACAATCCTGCGCGTTTCTTTAAAATGATCCACCGGGACAGAGAACATCTTGACAAAGAACATGGTCAAAGGCACAACGAACAGAATAAAGAGAAAAGGAAGCATCCATTTCAGGCGCGAGCTTCTTTCCCTTTTTAAAAAAAAGTATTCATAAAGGCATAAGGACAAAGGCAATGTTACCGCCAATTCTTTTGAAAACATGCTTAAAAGCGCGCAACCAAAAGAACCCACATAAAGAATTTTCCACCGGTTACAAGAGAAACCCTCTACCCTTTCTTGCCGAGCTAAGACGTAAAAGCATAACGACGCCATATAAAAAAAGGCTGCCAATAATGTCGCGCGCTGAATAATGTAATCAACCGACTGAGTTTGTACGGGATGAACAAGGAACAGAACACTGACAAAGAAAGCGATTCCCTTGCCATGCGCCGCTATCCTGTCCTTTTTCACTTCGGGCGACTTAAAAGTCAAAAGCACAAACACATAAATCAACCAGGAGGTCGCAACATGCGTCAAGAAATTGAAAACATGATATCCAAAAACATGCAACCCGCCAATATGATAATTCAGGGCTAATGAAAAAAAAGTGACAAAACGGGTAGGCCAATAACGCCAAAGCGAAACAACATCAGTCGCATGGCGAAGTGATGGATTGTTGACAATGCATTGCTCGTCATCGAAATGAAAAGAACCAAAAAAAGAATTAGAATAAACTGCAGTGCCCCAAAGCAAGAGACACAAAAAAATAAAATAGCCGCTTCTTCTTTTGATAAGTCCTGTGCGCATCGATTGTTTCGGAAGTTTATTAAGTTTTATTCTGACTTAAAAACTTTTTTGAATTCCTTGCCGATCGATTCAAATTGTTCGCCAATCTTTTTAAAATCTTCGGCATTTTTTGGTAGTGGTTGAGACAAAACCGCGTTGACTGTCGACTGCAGAAAATTTCCTTTTAAGCTTATTCTTTCAAATTTCGGATGATTCAATTTTGTACGAATTATGAAATCAAAAATTGTCGAACCGCCTGCGCCGAACATAGACCCAAAGGTAAAACCAGAAAAGCTACTCTTCTCCTGAACAGCCTCTTCCCCTTCAGCGCTTTGAGGTTCCTCCTTAAAAACGATATCCCCTAACTCCACATGGCAATCCGCTGTTAAATCATTGGCTTTTGACTTAAGATCAGCTGAAACAACCGCGCGTCCGGATTTAACTTCCTTCTTCACATATTTTTTGTAATAAGGGGAAAAAAGCGGCATAGAGGAAATTTCAATACGAACGATTCCATCCATATCGCGCGGCAGAATATCAATCCAGCCCGAGAGCTTCAAAGTCCCTGCCTGCGTGCGGTCTTTTGCCTCAAGGACACCCCGACCGTCAAAATGAAAACGGGACAAATTCAGCACAAAAGGATGATGTATATCTAAATCCAGCTTGGCGAACGTTGCTCGAAACTCTTCTTTACTGGGTGTCGCCTGGTCAATAAAAACAAGCGTTGCTTGCCTGATTTTCAGCTTATTAAAATAAAATTTTGGGTTTTTAGAACCACCTGACGCCTTTTGTCCTTCTACGCGTTCGGTTACAGGCACAACTTCTTTTTTAGGCAAAGTTATGCCGAAATCAAAAACTCCATCTGGAAGACGCGTTATGGTTCCTTGAGGCTCCTCTAATAAGATGTAATTAAAAACAATATCTCCATGCAGAAAACCCAAAATGCTGGGAACAATTTTAATTTTTTTAACTGTGAGTGACTTGGAAATAGAAAAATCATCAATCACAAGCGCGCCAGGCCAAACAACGCGCAACCCCGACAAGCTGACTTCTGCGCCAAGCTTTTTCTTCAATTCAGAACTTAAAATCGTTTTAGAGTTGGCGAGAAAGTACACAGAGAGGACAACCACTGATAAAATAAAAACAATTATCAAAATCAGCAAAACTTTAAATATTTTTTTAATAGCCATGGGTGTTTGACCTCTTTTAAAAAACCTAGAAAATTACATGCGCCTGGGCCGATTCTTGAGCACCATAATGTGCATTTCCGCGAAATCCCGCCGCTTTTTGGCGGGAGAACGGTGTCTGGTTTACAAACGAACTCAAGCTAATTCATTATGCGCCTGGGCCGATTCGAACGGCCGACCCACTGCTTAGCTTGCCACTCCGGATTACTCCGGCCAGTTAACTGTTGTGGTCTGGACTATGTCTTCGTCATTTCAGACGTGCGGCGTATAGTCTCTGAGGACTCCCGTTTAAATTTAGATAGTCAGTAAACCATTTCACATTCCGTGATTGGTTATTAGCACTCTGGTTAAAGCGAATGGTTTTAGGACATTTTGGATCATTAGGCACATAAAGCACTACTTCTTTCTCAGGACAATAAATCGCATAGTAATCAAAATCATTCTTTGCGTAATGTCTGATATGCGTACCATTTTTATCTGCCCAACTACTTCTAAAACCAACATTGATTGTTCTATTATTTTTCAAGCTCGCATATTTCACCTGAAGCTTATAGACTCGGCCATCCTGTCCGACAACCACTATGTCATAAGGTTGATGCTCGGACAAAGGAACACAAGCGACATATCCTTTGATCGTCAAATCCGCGATTGCCTTAGACAAACCAATGTCTGCCTTAACTTTCGTATGATGCATTTTCACCTCCTTCCCTGCTATTTTAGTCTGACTACCTACGGTTGCCTGCAAATTGTCCAGATTATTAATCTGGATATCCTTGCATATAGCCGCATCCACTCTACATGTTTTTTTTCCATGCAGAGGCTCCCTTTGATCTTAAGTTAATAATTTAATTAACCCAAGATCACCTGTCTGCTATCCGCAGCAAACACGCGAAAGGCAGTTGCTCTATCCAACTGAGCTACAGGCGCATATAAATGAACAATGAAAAATTAAAACGAAAAATCTAATGTTGTCGGTACTACGCTCACTGTTCGGCTTGTCGCCTCACAACGTTCGCTTTAGTACGACCAATTTTCCCCTTGGACCTTACCCTTATTTTGTATTGGGTAGGTCCACCCTTTCTGGGTTATCTAAAGAACATAGTGGTGTCTTGGCCGATTCGGCCTGCTCGACTTATCCCTTCCGAGGAGGCTTCGCACTCGTCTCGCCACGGCCTCATCCCCTTCGAGGAGGCTTTGCACTCGACACCCGACCATTTTTTGCTCTATCTAAAGAACATAGCGGTGTCTTGGCCGATTCGGCCTGCTCGACTTATCGTCTCGCTACGGCCTCATCGACACCCGACCATTTTTTGCTCTATCGCAAAAAATGGTCGGGGCGGCAGGATTTGAACCTGCGACGTCTTGCTCCCAAAGCAAGCGCTCTAGCCGAGCTGAGCCACGCCCCGAAAATCTAAAAATCAAACTAAGTCCAATAAATTTTTTATTACTCTTCGACCAATTCTACCTTTAAGCCTATTTTGAGTATTTAATTTTAGCATCTAACCCCCTCCTTTTCAATTGATTAATCTTTTAAGGAGACCTATAATAAACAACATGAAAAAGAAACTCCTTTTGGGAATTTTAGGCATTTTATTGATCGCTATCGCAGGAGGTCTTGTCACTTTTGCCAAAAAAACCCTTCCAGGCATCGCTAAAGAAAAAATTATAAACATCCTTTGCGAAACAACCCAAAGCAAAGTCACAATCGAGAATGTCGATTTTAATATTTTTCAAGGCATCGTCCTTAAAAACTTACGTATTTTTGAAAAAGGTTCTTCAACCAACATCTTGTGTTCTGCCAAAGAAACTACCGTCTCTTTTCTTATTATTCCGTTCTTCAAAGAAAAACAAATCATTCTGCCTTCTATAAAAATTAAATCACTTGTCCTAAACATAAACAGGGAAAACGATTGTTCTTTAAATATAGGCTACTTCTTCGAAAAAGAAAATAAAGTACCAGAGGTTCCCGCCAAAGAAAAAACACCAGACATTCAGAAAAAAATTAATTCTATTAAATTATTGGCTCAAACCATCCAAATTACCGATTCTCGCGTATTTTTTAATGACGCAGCCATTACGCCTCAAGCCGAAATCCAACTTTATCTAAAACACTTAAAAGTCAGAGGCTCGTGGAAAAAGCTTAACTTTGAGGGGTTTGCTCAACTTAGTAAAAATGATCAAAAAACAGAATTGCACCTGGTGGGTTCTTATGTTTTTAACCCCAGCCTTCTCTTAATAAACATGACAGCAAATGAGCTCGATGTCATAAACTACGAACCATATTATCGGAACCTCCCTGTCTTATTAAAAAGCGGAAAGATCCACAATCTTTCCTGCATTGGAGCCCTTGATAATAATAATTTTAAAATTGAAACAAAGTTTGATGCCGATGCATTCAGTCTCGCAAAAGAAGAATTTTCTATCGATAACAGCTCCTTTAACAGCCAAATCACAGTCCAATCCCCTTTAAACGACCTCAACAAAATCTCATCCCAAGGCACCCTTGATCTAAAAGATGGCTTTCTTTCTTTTAATAAAGATTTTAATTTAAAAGGAAGTATTGAAAAATCGGCACTCGATTTTACAGCCAAGGCGCACCAATTTCACTTAAGCGGCGCCTTAACCTTGTCACAGGTAGATGCCGAAAAAGACAAGCTGAAACTCACCCGCGCAACCTTAGAAACCTCCTTCACTTTCGCTTCAGCGTTAACACAGGAAAATAATCAAAGCATATCTTATTCAGGGGCCCTTAATATCAAAAACGCGGATATTTCCGGGATTGAAACCCTCGACACAATTACCGGCTTCCACTCAACCATTAAGTTTAAAAATGCAGACCTGATTTTTGAAGATATTCAAGCCCGCGCGCTAGATACCGTTCTGTCAGCTACAGGAACTTTCAAAAACAATATCTTAACACTTGAGGGAAGTGCCGATATCATGTTGGAAAAAATAACACCCTTTCTTAACAAACAGTTCCCCGCTCTTAATTGTGAGCTAAACGGCACCGCGTTGCTCAAAATCCACTACGCTTCTGATATCACCTCAAAAAATCCGCCCGTGATCTCAGGAGAAACACAACTTTTAAAGATCAATCTCACTCTACCGACATTAAAACATAAACTTTCCGCAGACAAAGGCACTGTCCTGTTTAATACTAAAGAAGAGAATATCCGCTGGCATTTCAGCGACGCGCGCTATCTAGAAAAAAGTTATAAGATTGAAGGAGACCTAAAAGGATTTAAAACTCCTCACATCAATGCAAACCTTGCAGGCCAAGGTATTTCTTTAAAAACTAATTTCATAAAAGAAAATGAAACCTACATCGTTACTTCTCTAAAAGGACGCTATCTGAACTCAACTTTTGACATCCACGGACAAATCAAACCAAAAAAAGAAATAAGCTTAAATGGTAGCGTGGTCGTCGATGCGAACGACTTAAAAACCCTACTGCCAAACCATTCAGCTACTTTTAAACAAATGAAGCCTCAAGGACGATGCTCCTTCAAGGCAGAAATCGCAGGCCCTTTAAATGATATACGCTCCTGGAACATTAAAACCAAAGCCACAAGCGCATCTTTAAAACTTTATGACCTGACGATCAAAGATGTTAAGCTCGACTATGCCCAGATGAATCAAAAAGGCTATATTAACGAATTTTCTTTTAACGCATACAAAGGCCAGGGAATGATCAAGGGGAATCTTAATTTATCTCATAAAGATAAAACGTATTATCTCTTAAACGGTACTCTAAAAGATTTAGAACTCAATGATTTAAAGAATGATACCCCCGCAAAAAGTAAAACACTTTACGGGGCTTGTTTTTTGAATATTTCCATAGAAGGAAATACACAAGATATTAATAGCGCGAAAGGCGTTGGTTCGCTCCTTATTAAAAAAGGAAACCTGTGGGAATTCAATCCATTAAAAGGGTTGGGGAACTTTTTATTAATTCCGCGCTTTACCAACATCGTCTTTACTAATGCCCAAGGCAACTTCACCATCGAAGACGGTTTCTTAAAAACAGACGATCTCGAATTACTGGGGCCTGAAATGGGATTGATCGCCGAAGGGAAAATGTCTTTTAAAGGAGACCTAGACTTCTTAATCAACACGCAGATCATCCAGTCAGGCTCAAAAGAAACGCCGGACCAAGAAAATGAAGTTCGTTCACAAATCGCTCAGATTTTTTCTAAAAAAGGAAGTTTAACGGGGATAAAAATCTCAGGAACGATAAAAGAACCAAAATACAAAATTCAGGCTATTGCAGAAAATATCATAAAGAAATTCAGCGACATCTTCTCAAATTTCATTCCGTAAGCTCTGGAACTTCAAGACTTCTTATCTAAATATTTTTCTATAATGACACGCGCTTTTTTAAGAGCTCTGTAACGATGGCTCATCTTATGCTTAACCAAAGGCCCGAGCTCTGCGAATGACTTGTTGTATTTTTTAATAACAAATAATGGATCATACCCAAATCCAAAATACCCTTTCAATGACAGGCCGATCAACCCCTGGCAGTTTCCGGAAACAACGCCGATAAGCCCCTGTGCGTCTGCCAAAGCCGCCGCGCACCGATAGTGTGCGCCTCTTTTCTTTAAAGGAACACCTTCCAATTCCCGCAACAACTTCTGGTTGTTCTTTTTATCAGTTGCGCCCTCTCCTGCGTATCTGGCGGTAAAAATACCAGGCCTATTATTCAATGCCTTAACTTCTAAACCGGAGTCTTCTCCCAAAACAAGCTTTTTTGTATAGAGGGCAATAGTACAGGCTTTAATGACGGCATTTTCTTCAAACGTCCTGCCATCCTCGATAATTTCAGGCAGGTCTTTATATTGCGCCAAAGAAGTTACGATGATATTCAAATCTTTCAATAACTCCCTGATCTCTTCAAGCTTCTTGGCGTTTCTTGTCGCAATCAGCAGTTCCATTAAAAACCTATGCCTTTATGCAAGCTGGAAATTTACTATCCTTAAGCAATTCCCGCTGCATCTCGATCAATTGAGATATTCCTTTTTGAGCCAAATCCATCAACTTATCCATCTGTGCCCTTGAAAATGGATTCCGTTCAGCTGTTCCCTGGACTTCAATAAGATTGCCACTGGAAACCATGACCACGTTCATGTCAACTTCCGCCTTAGAATCCTCCGCGTAATTTAAATCTAAAAGCATGGCCCCATCGACAATACCTACAGAAGTTGCCGCGATAAATTCTGTTACAGGAATTTTATTCAACAGGCCTTCTTTCTTGATCGTTTCCAGACAATCCACAAGAGCAATAAAACTTCCTGTAATAGACGCTGTCCTCGTCCCACCATCACCCTGGATCACATCACAATCAAGATAAATGGTCCTCTCGCCTAATTGCTTCATATCCACCACAGAACGAAGCGATCTGCCCACCAAGCGCTGTATTTCAAAAGTCCTTCCTGATTTCTGACGATCTCTGTTGATCCGCGATTCACACGAACGCGGCAACATACCGTACTCAGCTGTCACCCAACCCGTGCCTGAGTTCTTTAAAAATGGCGGTACTGTTTCTTCAACAGAAGCGGAACAAATGACTTTTGTATCACCCACTTCTATTAAACAAGATCCCTCGGCATGCTTAAGATACCTGCGGGTTACCTTAACTTTTCTCATGACATCTTTAGCGCGTCCATCCTGTCGCATCATTTCGCCACCTCTAATGAATAGACACTTTACGGAACCCTAATGAACGTAAAATGTAGTCTGTCGCTGTAACAGCGGCAGACGTCTGTGAATTAGATCCTTGACATGTACCTTAATAAAATATTCGAAGTAAATGGCAAGGGTGAATTCGGACAGTCATTTACGTTCATATTCATTCCGTAAATGACGTCCTCATTTCAAAAACATCTCTTCCTGTTGAATCAATTCCAACGATCAACGGAAAATCTTTTACAACAAGCCTCACAACAGCCTCAGGCCCTAATTCCTTAAAAAGGATCGGCTTTGCGGAAATAACGCGTCGGCTTAAGAAAGCGCCAGCTCCGCCTGTAGCTAAAAAATAAATTGCCCCATGCTTACGGATAGAGTGCCGCACAACATCCGAACGCCTGCCCTTACCAATCATACCCTTTAGTCCGATTTGAAGCAGTTGAGGAGTAAGTCTATCCATACGAGCGGAGGTCGTAGGACCACACGATCCAACCACGCGTCCGGGAGCTGTGCGCGTCGGACCGCAATAATAAATAATTTTGTTTTTTAAATCAATGGGAAGACTAACACCTTTAGAGATCATCTCAACCAATCGCTTATGCGCCTGGTCGCGGGCCGTAAAAATTTCTCCGCTTAAAAGCACTTCATCGCCTGCTTTCAAAGACTTTATTGTTTCCTCATCCAGAGGTGTTGAAATTTTTTTATTTGAAATAAACACTGGCGCTCCTTAATGCATGACAACTAATGCTGACAGCCACAGGCAAGCCTGCAATATGAGTCGGTGCAGTCAAAACACTTACGCCCAAAGATGTTGTTCTTCCACCCAATCCCAAAGGCCCAATATTAGCTTGATTGATTTTCTTTAAAAGATCTTTTTCGAGACTCGCGATATGTTTTAAAGAACTGCATTTATCAAGCGGGCGCAATAACGCTTTTTTAGCCAATAATACCGCTTGATCCGCGCTCCCTCCGATCCCCACGCCCACAACATACGGAGGACAAGCATCAGGACCGGAATCCTTAACAACCGATATAATGAATTTTTTTATCTCCTCCAGAGGAACAGTCGGGGTAAACATTTTTAACTGAGTTTTATTTTCACAACCAAAACCCTTAGGTAACACAGTGATCCTTAAGCCACGATACAAACCAAAATCATAGTGGATAACCCCTGGGCTAAACTTCGGAGGTTGAGGCCGAAGTAAAGGATCTGAAACAATGGAATTCCTTAAAAACCCCTTGCGATATCCATCTTCAATGCCTTTTTGGATGGCACGATCCATGTCCAGGCCCTGCGTATTCACATCACGACCGATTTCAACAAACACCGTTGGCAACCCTGTATCCTGGCACAGGGCAATTTTATCCGCCTGCGCGATCCTGGCATTATCCAAAAGCTGACTTAAAAATCTCTTTGCCCGAGGATTAGTTTCACTTTTAATCGCGCGACTTAAAGCAGCGCGGACATCTTTACGCAACCTGATATTGGCCTCGATGCATAAATGAGCCACAGCTCTCCTTATTATTTCAGAATTTATCTTCTTCATCGCGTTTTTCCTCTTTTAAAAAAACTACCCCTTAAACGAGCCTTGCTCTCGAGTCACGGTCGTTGTAATACCGCCTCGCGGATTAAACTTAACAGTCATCTTAACCCAACGGGGCTTAGAGGCACGGAAAAAATCATCCATAAGTTTATTCGTAAAATGCTCATGAAAAATCCCGATAGAGCGATAAAACGTTAGATATTCTTTCAATGATTTCAACTCAATACAAACTTTAGACGGAATATAATCGATTTCAATGGTGCCAAAATCCGGCAATCCAGTCTTAGGACAAATACAGGTAAATTCAGGAATGTCTATATGAACAACATAGCGATTCTTAGGGTATTGGTTCGTCCAGACTTCGATGTCCGGCGTCTTAAGCATCTTGATATTTTCCTGCAATCCTTCATAAGATGATTTCTTTTTCATAATAATCTCCAAAATTATTTTTCAGGCATCAGGGATCTGACAACTGGCAACAGCAAACAATAAAATATTTTTATTTTTCCGATACCTGATACCCGTTGCCCGTTACCCGATTCACTTCACTTGAGCCAATTTATGCGCCTGCGGCATTATTTCAACATGGAGAATACCGCCCTTTAAAAAAAGGTTACAGACGCTCTCCATTAAAAACAGAAGCTCCCGATTGAAATCAAGCCAGCTGGGCTGAAGAACAATCCTTGCTTCAGGTCGAAGGCCCTTAATGATCTCAATTGATCTTTCAATTTCGGTTTTTACAACCTCTGGGCCAATAACGATTTTAATAAAAACATCTTTGGCTATAGACTTTTTAAGGAATTCTTCATGCGCGCTCCAGTGATCACCATTCTTTGTCACCGACGGCAATTTAAAATCCATCGAAATGATATCTAGCCGATCGATCACGCGTTCCAATTCTTTAAAAAGAGTTCCATTAGTCTCCAAATAAATCTTTTTTTTCAGGTCTTTGATCGCGTCCAATAAGGATTCAATAAATTCTGCCTGTAAAAGCGGCTCTCCGCCGGTCAGGCATATTGAATGATAATCCTTAAATTTCAAAATCTGATCCCGGACTTGGTCAACGCTATATTCTTGGAAACTTTTCAACTGCGTATCACAAAACGCACATTGCAAATTACATCCAAAAAAACGGATAAAAACCTGCCTGAACCCGAGATAAATACCTTCTCCCTGCAGGCTTTCGAAAATTTCTGATATTTTAGCTTGCTTGTTCATAGCAGCAACGGATCCAACTCCCGCACCTCTTTAAAACCCTTGGCCCTTATCCTACAGCTATCACAACAACCGCAAGGATTGATTCTACCCTTATAACAAGACCATGTTAATTCGTAAGGGACGCTCAGGCCTAAGCCCGCCTTAATAATCTGGGCTTTTGTCATGCGAAGAAGCGGTACGCAAATTCTTATTTTTCTTCTTGTCGTCGCTTTCTTTGTTGCAAGGTTCGCCATTTGCTGAAAAGCCTTAAAATAATTTGGACGACAATCCGGATAACCCGAATAATCTATTGAATTGGCACCTATAAAAATAACGCCTGCATCAATCGCCTCGGCAAAAGAAAGCGCAAAGCTCAAAAAAATAGTATTGCGTGCGGGCACATACGTTGACGGAACGCCTTTCAGGCTTAGATGCTCGGGGACATTCAATGTTTTATCCAGAAGCGACGACCCTTTCCACGGCAGGTTTATTTTTAGCATCGTGACAGGACATCCCGCCTTACGCGCAATTGCCCTTGCAGATAAAATTTCGCGCCTATGCCTTTGCCCATAATCAAAAACAAGACAATGAACTTTATGCCCTTGCTGTTTGGCTATATAAAGCACCGTGGCTGAATCAAGACCGCCGGATAAAAGAACAACAGCCCGATCCTTAAAAAAAGGGCCCAACTTATTCTTCATAATCACTCACGATACGTCGCAAAACTATTGTCCGTCTCCCAAACCGTAACAAAACCAACAGTTAAAGAATCTTTTTTAAGTCTTTCCTTCATCTTTAAATAAATAAGCCTAGCGATATTTTCAGAGGTAGGATTTATTTTTTTGAAGTAAGAGGTTTGATTAAGATATTTATGATCTAAAAGGTCCAAGATATCTCGTAAATATTCTTTGATTATTTTAAAATCAACCACCATGCCGACCTGGTCCAGTTTCTTTGACTCCACCGCAACCCGGACCTTCCAATTATGTCCATGAAGAGATTCACATTTTCCCCGATAACCTCTTAAGTTATGGGCCGCGCTAAAATCCATATCAACAGTCACTTCAAACATTGGGCACCTTCTGGATATTCTTAAGTTCTTTCCCTAAGAATTTTTTTGCCACGTTCTTAAAAATAGCCACTTCATCACTAACAAAATACTCGATGGCCGGCTTCATGCGTTTTTTTCTTAAATACCCCTCCTGCGCAAGAACATGTTTAACCTCTAACGCCACCTGCTGAGCTGAATCGATCAAAGTCACGCCAGGACCCATAACATTCTGAATCGCCGATTTTAAAAGAGGGTAATGTGTACATCCCAACACAAGGGTATCAATCCCCTTTTTTTTAAAAGGCTCGAGATATTTTTTGGCAACTTTATAGGCGATATCATCCTGGGTCCACCCCTCCTCAACAATCGGGACAAACATGGGACAGGCCTGGCTATAAACTTTAATGCCACGATCAAGTTTTTTGACCTCTTGCTCATAAGCGCCGCTGTTAACGGTCGCGCGCGTACCGATAACGCCGATCTTTTTATTTTTCGTGGCGTACACCGCTTCTTTAGCGCCCGGCATGATCACGCCGATAATAGGAATTTTAAAATGTTTGCGGATAACCGGAAGAGCCAAACTTGACGAAGTATTGCAGGCGATAACGATAACTTTAACATCGTGCCCTAACAAAAACAATGTATTCTCAAGCGAAAATTTTATAATCGTGTCTTTTGATTTAATCCCGTATGGCACGCGAGCCGTATCGCCGAAATAAACAATGTTTTCAAAAGGCAACAGCCGAACCACTTCTTTAACTACTGTCAAACCACCAATACCTGAATCAAATATTCCTATAGGTCTGTCCACGTTATCTAGACTCTCCCTTCCGAATAGTTTTTAAAATTAACGATTCCCTTTGCAATGGCCTCAGCCATACGTTCGCGATAGGCCGAGTCGGACAGTTTCTTTTCCCCTTCTTTATTAGAAATGTAACCGATCTCAACCAAAACAGCCGGCATTCGCGTTCCTTTCAAAACAACAAAAGAAGCGCCCTTGATAGCCAATACGTTTAAATTCATATCCTTTGAAACAACATCACTAATGTGGCTCGCCAAAAGAACGGACTCTCTCCTGTTTTCCGAATAAACCATATCCCAAAGGATCGCTTTTAAAGTCGTAGAGTGACGGTTGGATTCCTGATCAACAATTTCCAACGGATAATTCTGAGCGGCAAATAAGGCGCGCGCATTATCATCCACGGACCCTGCCAAATAATACACCTCAAACCCCTCAATCCTACGGGACGTATTGGCATTGGCATGAATGCTAACGAAAAGATCGGCCTTTTTCTTGTTAGCAAAATCAGGCCTCGTTGCCAAAAGCGTACATTCATCATCGGGCCGCGACATATAAACCTGGATTCCACAACGCTTCAAGCGGTCAGCCACCTTCTTAGCCACATCCAAAACAACAGTTTTTTCTTTTAGGCCATAACGCCCGATAGCCCCGGGGTCAATACCGCCGTGTCCAGCATCAATGACAATCGTATCAATAGGCCGCAACAAAACTTCCTCGGGAGATACTTTCTTCAAAGGTGCAAAACGCAATTCCGGAAAAATGTATTTTCTTAAATCCACAGGTACAAAAATAACACTATCCCTGATCACGACAGGAGCCGGCAGCGCTTGAAGATCAGAACCCACTAAGACTTCCCTGCTCCCCACCAATAATCTTAACTCGGTCGCGTCTTTCTTAAGAACGACTTCTTTACTCAAGGGATCATAATCCCATTTCACGCCTTCGTTATCGCACATATCAACAACAGCAAAATACGGATAATCTTTGATCTTAATCGTTTCATAGGGAAAATGAACAACCGATGGGATTGTCGCGCAACCCGACAATGCAAAAAGTGCCACAAGTACTAAAAATAAACCAGCCAAACGATAATTCTCAAATTTAATCATTTTTTCCCATCCTAGAAATAGCATCAAACGCTAAACCCAAACGATTTTTTGATGACAGACTTCGATAAATACACATCGCATAATGACACAACCAACCTAAAAACCCCCAAATTTTGAAAAAAAGAATTTTACCACAAGCTTTTCTATTAGCCATAGGCACCAAAAACCCTAAATCTAAAGGCTTATAAGAAACCAAATTTTTTTTCCTTGCTATAGAACGGACGATGTTTGAAGCGACGACACGTGCCTGACAAAGAGAAAATTGAACAGACATACGCAGAGGCTTATCTTTATATTTAAAACAAGCCGTATCTCCAACCGCAAAAGCATTTTTATCAAAAGACAGGTCGGCTCCGACATAAAGACGGCCTTGTTTGTCTTTATCATGTTTTAATTCCTGCACAAAAGCAGGAGTCTGAACGCCAGCGGTCCAAATAAGCAAATAATTTGAAAACTCCAGACCATTGGATAATTTAATGGCTTGGTCGTTTACTTCCTTTAAAAAACAATCCGTATGAACATGCACCCTCAGAGAACAGAGATTGATACGGCAATAATCCTTCATCCAACCCGGCAAAACCCCGAGAATATCCTCACCTTTCTCAATAATATTCAAACTATATTTTTTAACCTTCTTACGCTTCAAAAGACAGGCCAATTGGCTGGCAATCTCAATGCCTGTATACCCGCCACCGATAATAAGAATGTTTTTTGTTGGATACGTAGTTACAACATTCTTAAGCATCTGAGCATCGTCAGACGTGTCACATTTAAGGGCTACGCGCTGGATTTTTTCATCGTTAAAAAAATTAGTCACCGAACCACAGGCAAGTATTAAAAATTCATAGGACAAAACATGATCACTTTTTAAAAAGATTTCTTTCTTGTCCGTATCAATTTTGACAACTTCATCCTGGCTAAAATTAACGCCAAGATTCTCTAAATACTGTGCCATCTCCATGGACGCATGGTTCTTGTCAACACGTCCACCGGCCACATCCGGCAAAATAGGCAGAAAATCAAAATGACTTTTGGCATCCACTAAAAGAATGCGCCGTTGTTCAAGCTTTGAGCGCCTCTTAGAAAGGACCTTGGCCGCCTCCAATCCTGCAAAGCCGCCTCCAATAATGACAATATCTCCCATTTTTTAGCCTCTTTTTAACTCTTCTATCATATTATAACTACCATCCCTTTTCAAGGATATCCTTAGGTCTACGCTAAAAAAAGCCATTTTCATGCTAAGCCACCTTACATACACCCCACCTTCTATTGCACCCTCTATTTTTTTATGCTAGTATAAAAAAATGACAAACCTCATGATAAAAAAAATCAATTCAAGCTTAAAGATTCTTTTAAAGGACATTCACAAGCGCTACCACCTTAACCTTGTTTCAGACACGCTTTTCAAACACATGCAGGAATTCGTATTGCGTAAAGGCAAACGCGTCCGGCCGCTATTGTTTATTTTGGCCTACACGGGCTACAGCCAGCGCTCTCGAATTAACGAGGAAAAACTCTACAGCTCAAGTGTTGCCATCGAACTGCTCCACGACTTCATGCTCATTCATGATGATGTTATCGATAACTCAGACCTCAGGCGCGGCAAACCGACATTGCACCGGTTGTTCGAAACGAAAATCAAAATGGAGCCCACCCGGGCTAATGCCCGGGGTTTCTTTAAGGCGGAATGCCCAAGCGGCCACAACCATCCGCGCCTTGGAAGGCGCGATTTTAGGCCGCGGGGTATAAATCCCAAAGGAACAATCGGCCCAAAGCTTGCCATCATAGCCGGAGACATTCTTTATGCCGTTGCTATCAAAGCCCTTTTGTCTATCGACGAAGACCCAAAACGAAAAGAACAAGCGCTGCATCAACTCGTTGCGGCTGCCGCCTATACAGGGGCTGGCGAATTCTTAGACGTCATCTCCAGCCATCGGCCTCTTGAAAAGCTGACCCAAAAAGAAATCTTTTTAAACTATACCCTAAAAACAGCCCGCTATACGTTCGAGTGCCCGCTAATCATGGGAGCCACTTTGGCCGGAGCCGATCAAAAAGAAGTTAAGAAGCTTTCTTCGTTGGCCCTGGCGGCCGGACAGGCCTTTCAGCTCTACGACGACTTTCTCGACCTCTTCGGGACAGAGAAAGTAATCGGCAAGCCCATCCTGACGGACTTGAACGAATCCAAAAAAACTTTACTTGTTTTTAGAGCCTACCAGAAACTCGGAAAAAAACAAAAAAAACTTTTGAAAATATTATTAACGAAGAAAAATAAAAAACGATCAGACCTTGAATGTTTCCGTGATCTGATCGTTCAAAGCGGCTCTTACCAGGATTGTCAAGCCACGCTCGTACGCCTGCAGCGCAAAGCCACGCGCCTCATTTCAGAATTAAAGATTAGAGAAAAAGAAAAAAATATTCTTAAAAATCTGATTACGAATATCTCTTCCTCAATGCCTTCTTTTAAGATACCTTCTTAGGAGCGCAAAGATATTTTGCACTCACCGCTAAACGCCCGCACGAATTGCAGATGTAAGCTACTTTCTTCAATCCAGATAGGATAGACCTTACTGGTTCCAAATAAAGGAAGGGTCTCACTTCTTGCCACACATATGCCTAGCATCCATAACAAGAGAACCGCACCAATCACAAGTTATATCCTTTGCGGAAACAGGCGTACACAAATAGCCTTCGCAAGAAATCGTCTTTTGGCATGTGCGACACTTTTTTTCATAACACTCTCCTCCTTTAACAACAAAGCTTAGCCCATACGCCTATGCGGTTCCCTGCCAAAGCATGATCTCCTGAAAACCTGAATATTCAAAAGACTTTATTCTCCAACCAGCATTTTCTTTTATGAAATGCACCTTAAGCTTGCCTTGATCAGAAAAATTTTTATCTCTTTTCAACTCTTTGAAATAACATTTATAAAGAACAACGACTTGGGATTCTCGCTTTTCGAGTCCAACGGTCTTAAGACGAATATCAATTTTAATATCATCGAATTTTTTAAAAATTCCTTCGGCAATTTTTACAATGTCCTGTTTTTTATTTTTACTCTTATCCTCATAACTTTCTGAAATAAAGGAGGCACCTTTTAGAATATTTTCCTGCTCAACGGCCAATGTTGCAGCGTAAATGATTTGGCGCAGGCGCGCTTCATCATTAAAAGACAAAAATCGAACGGCCAAATAAAAAACAAGCGCTCCGCTTAAAATAACCAGAATAAAAAAACCTTGTTTTTTATTATCCATTTTAAAAGAAATTAGCACTCACGTTTTTAGACTATCGAGATATACCAAGAACTTTATACGTCAACTCACCGGCCGGAACTTTGATGACAACAAGATCGTCAACCTTACGACCCAAAAGAGCCTTGCCAATAGGCGATTCAACTGAAATTTTATTTAACGCATAGTCCGCCTCAGGAGGAGACACCAGAAAATATTCCAGCTCTTCCTGTGAATCTTCATCCCGCAGCTTAACTTTGGCGCCTATATAAACCTTATCCTTGGGGATATTTTCATGCTCAATGATCCGAGCCCGGCCCAACTTATCTTCCAAGTCCCTGATATCTTTCTCGCAATGAGCCTGAGCTTCCTTGGCAGCATCATATTCGGCATTTTCAGAAAGATCTCCCATAGCCCGTGCTTTTTCAATTTGCTTAGAAATATCACGCCGCTTGGTTGTTTTCAAATAGTCCAACTTTTCCTTTAGTTTCTCATAACCTTCCTGAGTCAAAAACAAATCATCGTACGCCATAAGCCTCCTCTTGCCGAATTTGCATCTCTGTATGCCTTGATTTCTGAGGAGAGATAACAACCTCTATCCTCCGGTTTAGACGACGGCCTTCTTTTGTTTCATTTGTCGCGCAAGGACGATATTGTCCAAACCCTGAAGCTGACAATCGCCAGGGATCCAAACGTTTATTTTCTGTAAAATATTTAAGCACGCTTAGAGCGCGGGCAAATGAAAAATCCCAATCCGATTTCCACTCAAAAACAGCCAGCGACTGACTGTCCGTATGCCCTTCGATAAAAATATAATTCGAAGAAAATCTCTTCTCAACCAAAGCGACAATCTTATCTAAAAAACCTTTTCCCGCATCGCTTAAATCATCTGTTCCCGTCACAAATATTTTTTCGGCTAAAATGCTCAAGACAAGACCACGTTCCGTTATTTGCATCCCCACCATGTCATCCTGAGCGCCGTCACTTTTAAGTTCATTTTGAAAAACCTCCGAGGCCTTAATAAAACTTTTTGAGTCGATATCCTGATTCTTTCTAAAAAGAGCAATTTCTTTTTTTAGATTAAGATTCTCCGCGCGAGCTAAATCGAATTTATGCGTAACACCAGTCAAGAGCTCGCCTGTAGCGCGAAGCTGTTCGCTCAAGCTCTCTACGGTCTTCTTTTTTCCTATAGAACAACAACCGTACAGAGACACTGATATAATCAAGATAACGAAATATTTCACCGTTTTCACTATCGAGTACTCCTTGTGTCTTCCAAGATTCTCATTATGGATGCTTCTTCACAGAGATCTTTTATCTGGTTTAAGCCCTTAGGACCAAAATGCATCAAGATCAAACGCTCAACAGCCTCTTTTTTTAAACAAAGAAATGCGTAGTGAGGATCCAGCTGACCGTTAGAATCAAACTTCAGCCTCTCTGCGTCCGCCTCTTTACCAATAATATACGCCTTCCACTCACCCAATTGAAGCACAAGCGCCTGCTTTAAAACAGGATCGCACGCATCGACAGATTTTTCCAATATTTTTTCAATCTGCCTGTCAATTTCCAGTTGCGTAAATTTTCTGTCGATTTTATCACACGCGTCCTTCGTCGTTTTATAAAGCCATAAAAGATATCTCTTTAAAAGGGACGCGTGATCATCCTTAGATAGATTAGAAAAATCTTTTTTCTTAAATGACACTGCTCTGACCTTCTTCATTAACTTTGCCTATAATGGATTTTTCTTCCCTACAAAGTTAGACCCTACCCCTATAAGGAATTGGGTTAGGTCTATCCCTTCTGGATTAGACCCTACCTTTTTAAGGAATTAGTAAGGTCTATCCCTTCTGGATTAGACCCTACCTTTATGCGGATCCAGGAAGGACTATCCTTTCTGGATCAGACCCTACCCTTATTTGGAATCAGGCAGGTCTACCCTTTTTGGGTTAATCCCGCAGCTTACGAAGCAAATTTTCACCGGCTTGCCCTGGAGAAAATTTGCAAGTGCATAAGTAAGGAATAATGTTCTTAAATCTTTCTTATAATAAGTCTTTTTACCTTCCCTAAAATGATATCATCTTTTTAAACTGCGCCAGCCGCGCGTCGATATCTCTTTTTGTTATTCGCGCGCTGCGCTCGACACCAAAGCCCTCCACATTAAAAGAAGCCATAATAGTGCCATAGCAAATAGCTTTTTTCATTGTTTTCGCGTTAACTCTTTGAACCTTGGCCAAATAACCCATAAAACCTCCGGCAAAAGTATCCCCAGCGCCAGTAGGATCTGCGATTCTTTCAATAGGATACGCCGGCAACGAAAAAAGAAAATCATCGCAATACACCAAAACGCCGTGCTCACCTTTTTTTATAACAACTATTGAAGAACCCATTTTACGCAAACGCTTAGCCGCTTTAATCAGGTTCGTCTCACCTGAAAGGCTCCTGGCTTCCGCGTCATTAGCCACAAAAATATCAACTTTTTTCAGCAATTTCAATAAAGATTTTCTCTTATGATCGATCCAATAATTCATACTGTCCAAACCAACAAGCTGAGGCGTGCGCATATGCGACAAAAGACATTGTTGGATATCCGGGTCGACATTGGCTAAAAAGATATTCTTGATATTGCGCTGAGTCTCGGCAACGAGAGGCTTAAAAGACGACAAAACACCTAGCTCCGTGCTTTTTGTTAAAGCTGTATTCAAATCCCCCCGGTACTCCCCTTCCCAACGAAATGTCCGGCCTTCCTCGATAATAAGAGAGGTTAAATTAACTCCCTTTTTTTGAAGAAAATTAATATGTTTATTGGGAAAATCGCGCCCGACAATCGCCACCAAATTTACTTGAGTAAAAAAACGCGCGGCCATTGAAAAATGAACCGCCGACCCTCCCAACATCGCCACTCTTTTACCGGATGGCGTCGTAACTGTATCTAATGCTGTTGTTCCCAAAACAAGCATGCTCATAGATCTTCTCTCCTTAAAAGTTAAAAACCTCAACGATTAAATGGAGCCCCTTGGACATACGTGCCCAGGATTCCTTTTTTTACCGCCCTGCGGGCGGAATCCTGAGCAAAGATCCCGCCCATGGGTGGGATCTGCGTCGAAGGATTATCTTTTTCTATACCTGACGGTTTGAATCATGACAATCGTAAAAAAAAGAATATTTATCATGCTATAAATTTTATAAACAATATCCTTAGAAAAAAGCGCCGAAGGAAACATAAAAACAAGACAGGCCCAAACGCCGACAGCCCAGTACAAGCTTATATCCTCAGACGACTTACGTCTTTCGATGCGCATAATTAATGGAATATTCCATAGCGGTAAGATAATGCCGGCAATCAGACCAATCGTCTCGATCATAAACCCATCCTATTTTTAAAAATCAAAGTTCTTTGCTATTTTTTCCGTCTCTTTTTCATATGATGACACAACATATGATAATAAGGGGCTTTTTCGCCATTTTCAAAAGGGAATTCCGCGCAGAAACGCGGACGTATCTCGTAAATACGGCATCGAAAACGACTATCCTGAAAAACACACCTTTTATCTCTTAATATTGTAGAAAATTTAAAACCCGAAGGAAATTCTTTGTCCGACCCCATAAAATAAAACCAAGGTTTTTTAAGATCCAGTGGTTTTTTCAAGATGCGCGCTACCTCAAAAAGGTCAACTTCAACGCCCTCAGCACAACACGCCCCTTTGTTGCACACACGGCAATTATGCGGATTGGGATGTTTTACAATATTTTTTTTCATAGTTTAAATTTTAACCTCAAGATACGCCTTCTCTCCGATATTCATCATGTTTATTTTTACGGGAGTCACAACGATTAAAACAAAATTGGGGTCATCCACGCCTTGGAAAAACTGCCTCAGCATCATCTGTTTATTCCAAAGTTCTTCTTTCAAAGCCTCATCCTGGCTGACGACCGCTTTTCCTTCGATCCGGCAGTGGCTAAGCTTTCTGTCGACAAAACATATTTCAATTTTTGGATTTTTGGTGATCTGTCCTACTTTTTTAAAGTTAGGAAAAGTCGCCATAAGTAACCTGCCATCATCCATAAGAACAGGCATCATCGCCCGCACGCGCGGCTGGTCGCCGTCACACGTTGCCAAATACCCCATCCCCGCATCTAAAACCATTTGCTGAATAATTTCTAAAGACATTCTAAGCCTCCGGTTTAAATTCCGAAGATGGAAAATAGAAAATTGAAAATAGATAAAAATTTTAGTTGTTAGGCTTCTTCTATCTTCTATCTTCTATCTTCCCTGCCTACCGGCAGGCAGGTATCTTCTCTATACACTTGCACCAGCTGCGCTACTATCGCTACTGCGATCTCTTCCGGCGTTTCAGCACCGATATCCAAACCTACCGGTGAATACACACGCTTAAATGACTGAGATTTAAATCCTTTTTTTAACAAAGCATCAAAAATATTCCTGATTTTAATGGCACTCCCGATCATGCCGATATAGCCGGCCGAACTTTTTAAAGATGCCTCCAAACACTCCTGGTCATAAAGGTGCCCATGCGTAACAATAACGATATAGGTATTTTTATCGGGCGCAACCCTTTTCAATGCTTTTTGATAAGAATCACAGATAATTTGATCCGCATGAAAAAATCTTTGTTTAGAAGCAAAGGCACGGCGATTATCAATAAGGACGATATCAAACCCAAGTAATTTTCCCATGAATGAAAGCGCTAAGCCGATATGCCCACCACCTGCGATCACCAAGCGCCTGGCTGGACGAACCACTTCAAAAAAAATAGAGACCCGTCCACCGCAAATCTGCAAACCCGATTTTTTATCCAGAGAATAACTTTTAAGAAAAGATTTTCCTTGAGCAAAAGCTTTTCGGCCATCATCCATAACCAATTTTTCAAGCGCGCCTCCTCCGATAGTTCCAAAAATAGAACCATCTTTGGAAATCACCATCTTAGCGCCAAGTTTTCTTGGAGATGACCCTCGCGATGCCACAACAGTCGCAACCACGCAACCGTTATTTTTCTGAATAGTTTCAAGAATCTTATTGAACAAGGGTTCCATTGTGGTCTATAATCCTTCTATGATTTCCTGCATTCTTCTTTCAGCAGGCGAAAGCCGCCGTTTTCAAAGTCCTAAAGCCTTGGCCGAAATTAACGGCCAAACCTTAATTGAACTGACTCAAAAGAAACTGCTCGAAACAAAGCTTGAAGAAATTATTGTTGTTTTAGGTGCAAACAATGAGCTTATCAAACCGCATATCTTAAAAAACAAACGACTCAAATGCGTGCTTAACACCAACTATCAGCTTGGCCAGACATCTTCTTTTAAAACAGGTCTCAAAGCAACAGATCCAAAAACACACGGGTTTTTACTTCTACCTATTGACTTGCCGCTGGTCAAGCCTGAAACCATCGACACCGTAATCGATTGCTTTCTTAAACAAGCACCTCTGATCCTGGTGCCGACATTTCAAAATAAAAAAGGCCATCCCCCGCTCTTCTCCATGGACCTGCGCGATGAACTTACGCGCCTTAATGACGATCAGCCTCTTTCAGAAATACTGCAACGCCATGAAAAAGAAATATTAAAAATCCCCGTTGAAGACGAAGGCATTGTCTTATCCTTCAATACACCCGCTGAATTTGAAAAAATTCTACAAAAGGTTTCGTAATGTTCCTTGAGGTTTCTTAAGGTTGCTTAAAGTTGCTTTCTGCAACTTCAAGAAACTTTACGTAACTTTAAGAAACTTCCCGTAACCTAAAATTCTATCCTCTATCCTCTTTTTCTTTCAACGCCTTTAAAACCTTTTCCGGCGTAATTGGTAAATCTTTGATCTGCACTCCGACCGCGTCATAAACTGCGTTTGCTATAGCAGCTGCAGTCGGTAGCAAAGACGATTCTCCCATACCTTTGGCGCCAAAAGGCCCCTGTGGATCGTTCGTCTCGATAAATATCGACTCTATTTTCGGTATACCGATTGAGCGCGGTAACCTGTATTTTGAAAAAGACGGATTCACCACCCGGCCTTGATCAAATTTCAAATCTTCATAAAGCGTATACCCGATGCCCATAACGATCGAACCTTCTATCTGGCCATGAACGCTTGCCGGATTTACCGGATAGCCGATATCGTGGACATCGTACATTTTTGTCACCCTAACCTCACCGGTCTTTTTATTCACTTCGACTTCTGCAACCTGCGCTTCAAAACTATAACTGCCGGAAACATTGCCCTGCCCTGTCCTAAAGTCTATCGGTGTCGTTTTAGGATTATAATTGCCGCGGCCGATAATCAAGCGACCATAATCAAACGAATAACAAAGCTGTATCGCTTTATCAAAATCCATAATCTTTGAATTATCCGCTTTTTTTACGACACATTCATCGTGGATATCAAAGTCATTACTATCACATTTTAATTCTAAAGCGACGATTTCCAATATCTGTTTTTTGGCGTCTGTTGCCGCATTTTTTGTAGCGTTGCCTGAGATAAACGTGACACGGCTGGCAAAACTACCAGTATCAAAAGGTGTCGTCTCCGTGTCTGCAGCTTTAACCCTTATCCTCTCGTAAGCCACCCCAAGCTCCTGCGCCGCTATCTGGGCCAAAGCCGTGTCCGATCCCTGTCCTGTATCTGCCGCGCCGGTAAACAAATAAACAGACCCGTCTTCTTCCACCTTAATAATAGAACCAGCTGACTCATGAGACTTATACATCTTTGAGCCCATAACATCCGCCGCAATCCCCATGCCAATACCGCAAACAATATCTCCGTCCGTCTTATCTTTGCCGTTTTTCTCTTTCCACCCGCAGGCCTCACCAACTTTTTTAATACAATCCTTCAGACCGTTGGAAGAAATAATCAACTTATTAACCGTCACAGTATTAGGATCCGTGGCATTCTTTAAACGGAACTCCATAGAATCCATTCCTATACCGCGAGCCAGCATATCCATATGAGATTCAATAGCAAAACCCGACTGCACTCCTCCAAAACCACGAATAGCCCCGCTGATAGAATTGTTTGTATACACACGAAAACCCATAAGGCGGATATTCTCAATCTTGTAGACCATAAAAATACGCATGATAGCAGCCGCGATCACTGTAGGACCATAACTACAATAAGCTCCGCCATCAGCAATAACTTCACCGGTTATGGCCATTATGGTTCCGTCCTTCTTCACGCCGGACTTCAACTTGTATACCATCGGATGTTTGCGCCGAGTAAAAGAAAATTCCTCTTCGCGCGAGCATGTGATCTTAACAGGCAGGCCTCCGCTTTTTTTAGACAAAAGACACGCGGCAAAATCCATGGGCAACATTTCAAGCTTTCCGCCAAAACCGCCGCCGACATTAAGCTTAATGACACGGATGTCCGCCGTCGCCATCTTTAAAACCTTGGCCATCGCCTCCCTGACCTTAAAAGGCGCCTGAGTCGATGTCCACAATGTTATTTTATTTGTCGAAACTTCATACTGCCCTAAAGAAACATGCGGTTCAAGAGCACAATGTGCGGCGCTTTGTAAATAAAAAATATCTTCCCGCACATAATCCGATTCCTTTAAAGCCTTATCAGGATTGCCAAAACTCACCGGAAGCATGACGCCGATATTATTCATAGATGAATGTATCTGCGGCGCCCCGGGTTTCATGGCATCGACCGTGTTAAAGACAGCCGACAGAATTTCATATTCTACTTCAATCAAAGACAATGCTTCTTTAGCGGTCTCTTCATCTACGGCCGCAACAGCCGCAATCTCATCACCGATGTAGCGAACTTTCTCAAATTCTAAAGGATATTGATCAACGGTATAAGGAAAGAAAAATTCATTAGAGCCGAATTTGATCTTCAATGTATCTTCGGCGGTGATAACCGCTTTAACACCTTTTAATTTTAAAGCTTTGGAGGTATCAATTTTCAGGATTTTCGCGTGCGCGTGAGGGCTACGCAGCATCTTTCCCACCAACATGCCTGGGAATGTCATATCAAAAACATATTTAGCTTCACCTGAGACTTTTTCACGCGCGTCTATGCGCGGGACACTCTTGCCTACCGGACTCAAAGTTTTATTTTTATTCATATCAATCTAATAATTAATTTCCAATCACCAATTTCCAAATCCCAAATAAATCACAATAACCAATCGCCAAATTTTAAAATAAGATAATTAAAAAATTGTCTTATTGGATATTGGTCATCGTTTGGAAATTGAGATTTGGTCATTGGGTTTTATTTTTCTAGAAGCATCTTTAATCGCTTCAACAATCTTCATATAACCCGTACAACGACAAAGATTACCGTCTATGGCTTTTTCGATCTCTTTGTCCGTTGGATCAGGATTTTTATCAAGCAATGCTTTTGCGGCAAGGATCATGCCCGGAGTGCAAAAACCGCATTGCACAGCGCCCTTTTCAACAAAAGACTTCTGCAATTGATGAGGTTCACCATCTTTTCCAAGCCCTTCGATAGTTAAAACCTCTGCTCCGTCGCAATCCGCAGAAAGCATTAGACACGAAAGGACATTTTTTCCATCCACAATTACTGTACAGACCCCGCAATCTCCCTCAAGACAACTATACTTTGTCCCAAGAAATCCGAGCCGTTCTCTGAGCGTCTCTATCAAAAGCTCACTATCGCGGACTTCTAATTCACAAATTTTTCCGTTAACCTTAAGCGTTATGTTTTTCATCCCGTTAAACCTAGTGAAGTTCCTTAGGACTTAAAGTCCTAAGGCTTCCTCCTTTAGCAGAAAATGCACAACGCCATTCATCCTAAGGGCTTTAGCCCTAAGGATTTCTGCGGAGGATTAAAAACAGCTATCCACAATAAAACTTTTATTCATAAAATCCCGCCTAGACCCAATACAAAGCTCAATGGCCTAGGTCTAACAAGATTCATGCGGCCTTCCCATTCAATAAACTTAAAATATTTTCCATATCCACGCATAAAAGCTGAATACGATATTCATCAAGCTTTGTATTTTTGATATCTTCACAAACAGCTTTGCGCATATCATCAAGGCTAATTTCTTTATATCCTAAACCTTGAAGCACAGAAGAAACGCCTTTTAAAAATACAGGAAAGGATAAGGTTGTATTAACAACTGCGCGTACATCAAGAAGCCCTTCCTTGCCTCTGGTAAACGAAAATGTAAGCCCCAGATAAGGCGTATCAACTTCCTGCACTGTGCACGTATGCCTAAAATGATAAGCACCTCTATTCTCCAGCGGCAGAAGAATACCTGAGACAATCTCTTTTTTTAGTTTCTTCTCAGTTAAATAATCATAGAGACCGACGACACGCCCGCCATCTTGCGAAACCACCTCAAGACGAGCCCCTAAAGCGATGAGAACAGCTGGCAGATCAACCCAATAAAAACGGCTGGCAACATTACCCCCGATAGTCGCCATATTACGTATAGGGGTCGTGCCTAATTTTAAAGCAGCTTCTTTAAGGCAAACAAACGAATCCTGGATAAACCTTGAGCCTATCAATTCATCAATACGGGTCATGGGCCCTATCCAGAGCTCTTTATCTTGAGTCTTTATGCCATTTAATTCGGGGATTTTTCTTAAACTGATGACATCGGTCGGGTATTTAGAACTCTTCTTTAAAGTATTTAACGCAAAGGTTCCACCAGCCAAAAGCACAGGCGAATCGGCTTGCTCCAGGAGAGCAAGCGCCTGCAACAAAGTATCCGGTGAATGGAATTTAAAATCTCTTAAGAGTGCCATGATCGTTTAAAATTATATCATAAAATGAAGCAAAAAGGATAAGACCTGTTTTGCTCCTATTGAAACCTCAAAGTTGCCCCAATACATCCCGCGAGAATAATAATAACCGCAGGTTCTATTCTTGTAAACATAAATAGGCTGAACGCAGAAACAACAATAAGCATCGACGTCAGACTCGCCAATTGCTTAATGGCTACCGTCTGGAAAGCAACGGCAATAATCATGGCAAAAATAACAAGCTGAATCATGTTAAATGCACTTTTAACAGGCGCAACCGCTTTAGTGTGATTATAAAAGATTGACGCGATCATAATAAAAGTTGCCGGAGCCAGAAGGTTAGCGAAATTAGCAATCGCAACCCCTAGATATCCCGCCATTTTAAATCCTACATAAGTCGCATATTTTACGGAAATGGCACCCGGAAATATTTTTACCAATCCGGAGATATCTAGAAATTCAGATTTAGACAACCAGTGATATTTTTCAACAATCTCCCTCTCGGTCAAAGGTAAAAAAGAATAAGCCCCTCCTATAGCAAAGATGCCTATTTTAAAAAACGCTAAAAACAATTGTAAGTGAATCATCCTTGCCTCCCTATTTTAAAAAAATCAATACTTAAATACAATCTGAGAATACGCCCAGTCCGCGTCATCGTCATCGCCGGTATCGCGCACAAAACCGCCGGTAGAAAAATGGGCGTAGCCGACTTCAAATTTTATATTTTTAGCAATCTCATAAAAGACGCGCAACGAACTTTCTGTACCTACAAAACTCGATACGCTGTTTGTTGTGCCACTGCGCAATATTGTTCCCGAAGAATTCACCCAGTTATCTTTCGTTGAATCCAGCCAGAAAAAATCTACTTGCGGCTGCAATTTAAGCTTAGGTGTTAGAGAAAAAATAACGCTTGCTTCAACTTCCCGCATATTCTGCCAACGAAAAAAATCCATAATACCGTAAGGATCATGCGTTGATTGATAAAGAGGGATAAAAGTGTTGGTCGTACCATTTCCATTTTTTCTATCTCCTGAAGCCAATTCAAAAGCAAGCGTGACTTTTGGCTCGCCCACCCAGCCCATAAATACCTTCGAAAGATCAAAGTGAATAGCGTAAGCGCTGATATCTTCAAGTCCCGTCTTACCGAATTGATACGGTACTTCAAGGTTCCAAAAAACATCTTTAAACATAAACAATCTGCCTTCAAATTGTCCGCCGATTGTATAACGCTCAGTATCTGTTGTAGCCGATTTTATGATTTGTGTCAGAAAATACGCTTCATAAAGAGTCGAGACGCTCTCTTTGCGGTATCCGCCGTAAAACCCGCCTAAAAACTCATTATCCGAGGACTTATTAAAATTCAAATCATCATATTTAACATCCTGCCCGTATAAAAAATCTCCGTAAAATCCGCCAGGTGACGCAAAATGCAGAACGCCGGCATCAAAAGAGCGAATCCTATTAGCCCATGTCGACGCCCAAATCAAACGACCTTTTCCGTATTTCAATTCCTGCCGGCCCACGGTCGCATCAATCCTTGAGTCGGCGATATTGTATATCTTTAGATAACCCTGATGAAAATCAAAATTGTCTTTTTGATTTGTCATAGGTTTAAGGCGATAAGCACCCACCTGCGCATCAAGACCGTCAACGAAAAATTCAAGAATATCGTTAAGATATTCATCAACAAGCGTTGCCTCCATATTGACACGGGCGCGATTAAAGATCAAGCCGCCATTGTCTTTTGTGCTCTTGTTAAAATCAAAATTCTCCTTATTCTCATACCTGAACCGATCTTCTAAGCCCAGCTTATAATGCCAGGACAAAAATTTTCCACTAAAATTGTCGACCCCTTGAGCCTGTACCAAGCTTGTCAAAAAGCTCAAAAAACAAATACAAAAAAACCAAAACTTCAACCATCGCATTTAAATACCCCCTTTCTATCTCTCTGTCAGCATCCCTTTCGACCAAATATCAACAACTGCTTCTATAGCCTCTTGAAAAGACACATGCTCTTCTTCCAAAATATCCGGGTTAATGATACTGTCAACGGCACCCAAATAAACCCTGACCGCCAGGCCAGAATTCACTTTTCTAAAAACCCCTCTCTGGATACCTTTCTCTATCAATTTTTTAATCTCTAAGATCTTGTCCGTACGAAAATCGATGAAATCCTGCCACAAATCCGGCAGTTCGAGTTTTATGTCTTTTAAAAAATGATCAAACCACGGGGATAGCTCTTTCTGAAAAAACATGATATTTTTTGAAATAATATCTAAAGGGGACTTATTGCCTTTTTCTATCTCCTTTAGGCCGTTATTAATGCGAGTTTCAATCCTATCGAACAGGCCTTTCGCAATCTCTACCTTGCTTTTAAAATGCAGATAGATGGTGTTTTTGCTCATCATAAGATCTGCGGCAATTTCATCCATCGCAACCTTACGATAACCGAACCGGACCATCCTTTCTTGAGCAGCGTTCAATATCTTTTCCCTTGTTATATTTTTTGCTCTCATGACGTGCTTCCTTTATTGAGCACATCAGTTATGAAACAACGTTAACATAACTGATGCATGCGAATTAAATCCTTGACACCTACCTATTCTCTCTCAAAAGGTAAATGTCAAGGATCAACCTCAGGCAGACAACCACCATTCTCTTCGCTCTGGTGGTTGTGCCTTCGTTTGAATTTATAATACTGATTCGGTATTTCTAGTATTATACCAAGACAGAAAAAAAAGTCAACTTTTTTTAGATTTCGCTGACATTTTAATTACGTCTTGTCTCTATTGTGCTCTTGAATTTAACTTGTGACTTTATGACTTTTGGACTTGTAACTTTCTTCGTGCCCAGCCCCCTTGATCATAAGAATGGCATGAGGAACAACATCTTTAACAGCCAGAAACGATTCACTTGCACCCTTAGGACTTCCCGGCAAATTAATAATAAGGGTCGAGCCCCGTACGCCTGCAACGGCGCAAGACAAAGCGGCTCGTTCTGTTCTTTTGATATTTTTAAAACGCATCAACTCCGGGATCCCAGGAATTTCTTTTTTAATAACCGCGCGCGTAGCTTGCGGCGTTACGTCCCGAAGCCCCAGCCCCGTGCCCCCGGTTGTTAAGACCAGGTCAACTTTTAAATGATCACATGAATTTTTTAAAAATTTCTTTATTGCGTTTTCGTCATCACACACGATGGTGCTTTCAACGACCCGGGCTCGACTTTTTTTTAAGATCTTCCTTAAAACTTCTCCGCTCTCATCTTTTCTTGACCCTTGAGCGCAGGAATCGCTTACCGTAAGGATCGTTGCTTTTAAATCTTTAAATTCCACAGCCTACTCCTCTTCAATTTTTGAAACCATATTATTCACCTGCTTCTGCAAAAAACGCTTATTCCGCTCTGGCAACATACTTTGTAATTTTTCCTTAAATTCATTCTTTAGCCACAAAATGCGAGGGCTATGGACGTAAGAAGATATCTTAAAAGGAAAAACAACCGATGGCTCCTCATGACGAATATAGGTAAGGATTTTTTTAAACGTCTTTGACTCATTTAAAAGCTCTGTCCCAAGCCTAACGGTCAAATAACCATCAAGCTTATCATAAGAAGAGATTTTGCCGTCTAAAATACCGTTCACCTGAGGAGATTTCAACTTTACCTGCGAACTGCACTCCTCTCTCCCCCCTGAAAAAAATATGGATAATTCGTCAAAGGACACCTTTTTTAAAGCTGAGACACCTAAAAAATTACCCACCGAATCAAGAATAGGGTTATTCTCAATCGTTCCCTTTGTCACAAAAAACTGTCCTTTTAGAATGTCCTCAGATTGAGTATCAAGCCTCAAATCCCCGTCTAAAAGCCCGCTCAAAAGATATTGCCCTGGAATAACGTCTTTTGAAAATTCATCCACATCAACGCCACGCAGATGCGCCTCCCCCTTGACGCTTATCGAACTGCCTTTGGGCACGAATTCTATTGCGCCGTCGAAAATTCCGTCATAACAATTACCTTTCAAGTGATCCAATGTGAAACCATCTTCCTGTCTGCGCACAATCCCAAAGAAATGCTGAAGATTCAAGCCAGAATTGAAATAAGCTTTTTCTGAAACGACGGACGCAGGCTTGATAGAGAAGTTTGAAGAAAACTCATCGGCGGTAACAAAAAGATCATCTTCATATTTTAAACGAAAATCTTTTAAGTTACATTCGATAGACGTTGAGGTTTTAGAGGCCTTGTATCTAAACGATGACTTTATGTTGCCGAGGAATTCATCATTAAGCCAATCGGCATTAAATCTTAGAATAAAATCTTTAGTCTCTGACCCTTTCGTCTCATGAGAACTCAACTGTAGTAAAAGCTGGGGAGCAATTTGATTTAAAAAAACAAAATCAGCGCTAAAAGGGATCCCATTGCAAAAAAGTGAAAAATTTTGACCTACGATATGATCGATGGAAACAACGGCACTGCCGTTAATTTCAGAAAAGATAATTGAATTAAAGAAAACCAGGTGGGCATTCGTGATTTTTGAATTGCACAAAATGCTTAAATTATCTAACGCCCCTTTGATCTGAAGCGTTGAATCCACGACACCACGGGATTGAACAACGTTGCTGTTGATCGAAGGAAAATCATCCAAGAGAATGTTAAAAAAATTGATCTCAAATGACGCCTTAGGGTTAGATTGAACGTTAGAAATAGAACCTGAACCCGTAAATTTCAAAATAGGATTACTCACCTCGAGACGTGAAACAATAAAATTGGTTCCCTGATTTTCAGCTTCAAAGATATAGTCAAAGGGTTTATAAAAGCTGCTGTCGCGGAAAAAATCAACACCAGGAACCGTTGATAACTGAATTTTTTTAAGCAGGATTTCTCCACGAGAAATAAATAAATTGCCTTTGATAAACGAAAGATAGCCCTTAATATCCAATGAGACCACGCCATCGACCTTGGCTTTTTTTACATTAAAATAAACGGTCTCAAAAAAATGAACCGCCTGATCAACAGCACGCACTCCTTTTTTACCAACGGCTTTTTGAGCTAAAATAATTATATTCGAGACATTTTTTAGATCGAATTCAGGCTGTTGAATATCAATGCTCTTGATGCGGACAGATTTATTGAAAATAGAAATGACATCAAAACCAAAATTGATCCCGTGTGCTGAAAAGAGTTTTTCTTGTTCTCGGCCAAAGGTAATCTCTCTCATCGAAAATCCAGAAAAGAGATTAAAGGTGGCCGCGCGCACCAAAAGAGTCAATCCCGTAGTCTGGCGGATTATTTTTTGCGCTTCTTTGATTTTTTGCTGGAAAAGGATTGTAAAAAAGATATTGATTCCTGTTATGAAGAAAAACAGGAGTACGACAACATACGAAAAAAAACGGGTCTTCTTACGGAGAGAGCTCAAGGAATACTTTGTCGTTGCGGAAAACCTTTATCTTATCGACATAATCATAGACAAGATACGTATTGCGATTAAGCGACTTATAACGACGCGGTGATTTCTTATCGTAGAACATCAAGAAAAGCGGTTGAGAAAAAAGCTCTTTGCGAATCTCTTTGATCAGATCTTCTTCTTCGCTCGTTAAACTGACTTCACTATTCTTAACGTTTGTCAAAACCTTATAAATTATAAGCTTGGCAAAAATAACACCTCTGTGCTTGGGAAAATTACGTATGTAGTCAGAAAACATCCTCATTGAATTAAAATAATCGTTGTTATCGAAATAAAATTCTCCCAAAGCAAAAGCAGCGGAAGGCGCATAGGGAGATTTAGGCTGAGCCTTTAAGAAAGCATCCAGGTAATTAACAGCAAAAACAGGATCTTCGCCCTGCAAGAACTTGACACCTGTTCTATAAAGAGACGAAGTCTCACTTAGGCTCGCGCAGCCAGTGCAGAGAAAGGACAGGAAGATAACCAAAACTAGAAGTTTTTTCATTCTCATATTTTTTAATTATACTACGTTAAAATAAAACAGGCAAGTCAATTTTGTCTATTTTTTTCCCAAAAGAATTTCAATGCGGCTCACCTTTCCTTCCCTCACCCGTTGGGCATAAGGGGCACCGATCACCGAACCGTTGATCCGCGCCACCTCACCTTTTGAATCAAACAATGTGATCTCTTGCGGCACAACGCCTAAAGAACCGTAGGTATTCTTATTCAAAGGATTAAGATAAGTCACAAAGGTGTTGCCTAAAAACAAAAAGCTATAGCTGTTGGGCGCAAAAGAAATTTTTCTTGTCTCCTGTTGAGGCGTCGTATAATCTTTTTTTAGGGCTTTTTTTGAAAAAAGCTTAGAGATAAGAGCCGGCCTGAAACGTAAATTCAATTGACCTGATGTATTTACAAAAAACGGCTCCTCTCCACTATTCATCAATAACCATATCTGAAGAAATTCAGCGGTTGAGCCGCTTAAGCGCGCCACAAAACCGGCCCCGTGCAGCGAAGAATCCGGATGAATGCTAGAGGCAATAAAAGAAGAATTCTCTAGAGTGCTACGCCCATAGCGTTGCGCTTCTTGAAAAGGGACTAAAACATTAAAAAAATCATTATAAAAAATATCGAAGAGCCCGTTCTTCAAAAACTCTAAAAGATATTTATATTCCATATGCAGCCAGACAGATTCATTCTCAAGCCAACCCGGAGCGAATGCCTTGGCCCTGCCCAATTCAAAACTTTCATTTTCTAACGATGCGTTCACCTTATACATCTTAAGCTTCTTATCCCACAACGGACTTTTCTGAACAGAACGATAAATAGCATCCGCCTTGTCATGCTCCGTACGCAGCGCGTGCACGAATCCCTCTAAGAACAATGGCAATCGATGCTGTTTGAATTCTTTCGGTCGAATCCAATGTTTTCCTGAAGCATCCGTTCCTGTATCATGCGCGACAACTTCATGAGAAAAATAAGTATAGTAGAAACCGGTTTTTGCCTCATGGCCTTTTAACAAACCCGAATTAATCTTGTTTAAAGCCAAGTCAAAGAATTCATTCACCTCTCCCATTGTCACCGCGGACTGCTCTCCTGAAAGACCTCTTCTGACTCGTAAACGATATTGCTCCTTAATGCTATTAGATGCATCCCAAAAATCAAACGAGTTAAGATTCTTTTTTAAAAGTTCAGTCATCTGATTAAAAAAATCTTGGCCCTCTTTAAAAAATGACACTCTTTCTTCCCAGGAAATGTTGAATTCCGCAAAGAGCTTCCTTAAAAACAGAATCAACCGTTTTAATTCAAAAGTTTCCGATAAAGAAGAACCCAGGAGGCCAGGGAGCCCATTCAAAGCGTCGTACCAATTCGGCTTATCCGCTTCCATCTCAATGCCGATGCCGGAGGGATCAAGCGTCGCGAGCTTATTGAGCATAAGACAAAGCAATTTTTCGATCAATGTCGTCCTGTAAACAGATCCGTCTCCGTTTTGGATACGCACCTTATTTTTTTCTTCATGTCTTTTGTGGATGAGTGCGTTTTTGGCTTCATCAAAACCGATCGCATGATACTGCTTTACCGCACCGTCGCGGACCACATAACGCTCGGGTCTTGTTTTAACAAAAACATGCGTATCGAAATAAGTAAAATCCTTCTTGTTGAGCAAGAGCTGTCTCATCTGATCAGGATATAGGGCATAAAAACTTTCCAAAAGATCCGTATTGTACGACCAGTGATCTGTCCAGTACCCCTCGCCAAAAGCAGCCTCAATCTCACCCAAAGACTCTTTCAGGATCATTTTGACGAATTCTTCGTAAGAACACCTTAAGATCATTTTATTTTCTTCAATATACCGCAAAACCTCTCCTATCACAAAAGGCTTGGACAACAGAGACCCTAATTTTTTAGTATCTTGGGGCTTGACTATTTTCGATAAATCGCTATTTTGAAACTTTTCCAAAGAAACCATAAATCTGTCCCCTTTAAAAATAAGAGGATTGTACCCGTCACATTGGATAAGATTCAGAAAATCCATTATATTTTTTTCACCCACCAACGGATTAAAAAATATATCAGACCTCCTGTTTTGATTCACATCGCGGTAGTTGCCTTCTCCTTCAGAAAAGTAGGTGGCGGATAAAAAGAATTTGTTGTAATCCCTCTCCAAATCCCCATGTTTACGCGAATAGACATAGACGCTGCGCTTGTGCCCATTGATGGCCACTGCATACGGCAAGCCGCCTCGAAGACAATTATCCAAAAATGTCTGCCTCGCATAAAAATCAAACCCCAGAGAACCGCTGGATGTAAAAATCCGGTCCATCACGCTATTGATCAAAGACGCATTTTCTTTTTTCTTTTTCTCAACAAAAGACTCAGTCATTTTATCAATGCCGTATTTTTTGATATCGCCGACATCAAACACGTGGCCGATAAGAGAAAACAGTTTGATAGAACCCTTCGCCGGAATTTTTGTTTTAAGGTATGAAAAAGCGCAGGGCGTTTTATTTTTAGCCACCTGATCTAAAGGATAAGCAAATGCTGATTTTTGAGTGAATTTAACAGGATGGCTAAAATCATAAACATTCCCAAATATCTTTTGTGGATCGACGATAACTTTAAGCCTCTTCCCTAAATCCCCTTCTCCAAAAGCCGTGTAAAAATTCCCACCTTTGACAAAAGCCACCTGTGCCGAATCCCTCGGATCTGTCGTCAATTTATAAAGAGGTACGCCGGTATCGATATTTTCAACCGTCATCCACGCTTCGATCGTACGGCTCATCTCTTTTAAGAAAAAATTATTTATGCCATAAGGAATGATGACGCTTAATCCATCCAAAAGCTCAATATCCAGCGCCTGAGAATTCTTGTTTGTAATCACAACTTCCCGAATCATGCCGGCATAAGGTTCATTGCATAGTGAAAAATACGCCACCTCGACCTTAAGGCCATCATGATCATTTTCTTCGACGAGTGTCAGGTCATAGGCTCTAACGATCATTTTATTTTTGATACGCGCGGATTTCGGACAAACAGAAAAAGGTTCGTAGAATGAATTTTTCTTGTTATTTTTAAGCTTAATAAATGTGCGGAATCCCTGTGTTGATGTTAGCTGGTACGCCTTGTTGGCGGGCAAAAACTCCATGATCGCTTCATCCTTGGAGCGCAAGCCCACGCTAGAAATACACTGTCCGCGATTCACATAAAACACCCATAAAGGAATACCAAAAAGACCTGCGATGCCGGGGAAAAAACTGGCCCAGGGCCTGGAATCATTGTAATCATGAATAACAAAAGAACCGTCTTTTTCTAAATTATAACGTGACACAAAAATCGCTCCGTTTCTATCTGATAATTGTTAAAAAGAAATTGACAACCTTAGGATCAAAGCTTGTCCCTGAACCTTCTTTCAAGATTTTAATAGCCTCTTCCTTAGGAATGGCCTTATGGTAAGGACGATCCGACGTAATGGCTTCGTAAACATCAACGACCGCTAAAATCCGGGCTCCCAATTGGATTTCTTCTCCTTTAAGCCCCCGAGGATATCCCAACCCATCGTAACGCTCGTGGTGAGAAAGCACCAAAGGCACAATATCTTTTAAGAATCCGGCCACCGAAATAATATCAGCACCGATGACAGGGTGCCTCTTGACGATTTCATATTCTTCCGGAGTCAGTTTCGCGGGTTTTAAAAGAATGGCGTCCGAAATCCCAATTTTGCCAATATCGTGCAGCATGGCGGCCCGACGGACATTATCCACCTCAACCTCGCTCATCTTCAAAAGTTTACCCATCTGCTCGGCATACTCCACCATCCTATCACAATGCTCACGGGTACGACGATCCCGCAATTCAATGCTTTTTGCCAAAGAATACACCGCCTCCAAAATGCTGTGTTCGCTGCGCACCGCATAAAACGAAAGCTTCTTTTTAACGGCATCCACATACCGCTTTCTGTCCTCCTCAGAATCCTGGCTCATGCTTAAGGTTTTATCTTCGATCTCATGGCCGTAGAGGGCGACACCGTCTCCGCCGCGTTCCTTAACTTTATAGATGCATTCTTCTCCCGCGTCGATCATCTCCTCAACGGAAAAAAGCGGATCCTCAGGATAACTGATAACACCGATGCTGCATTTTAAATGCGTTGTATTCGTCATATCCCCAAAATTCCGCGTACGAAAAAGTTCCAAAATCTTATTACAGACGATTAAAGCGTCAGTTCGATTGGTATCGGGTAGAATCATCGCGAACTCTTCCCCACCCCAACGCGCCACAACATCATTAGTCCTTAATTCTGTTTTAAGGATCCTGGCCACCTGCTTTAAAATTTTGTCTCCAAACTGATGACCGAAACTGTCATTGATCGACTTAAAATAATCCAGATCGAGCATCAAAACTGAAATAGGTGAAAGGGTACGCTTGGCACGCTCAAATTCAGCAGCCAGACGTTCCCTAAAATAACGAAAATTATAAATTTCCGTCAAGGAATCTTTTAAGGCGAGACCTTCGAGCTTGTTTTTTATTTCATTGAGATTCTTTTCTGTTTCCACGCGGCCTGAAATATCAATATCCATGCAATATATTTCAATAACCTTGCCACTTTGTAAAATAGGAAACATTGAAGAAAAAATAGACAATTCACGCCCTTGTTTATTTTTCACCCGCCATTCACTCGGCGCGGACGGCTGGGCCGTGTTTTTCATATGAACGAAGGCATCTTCAAAATCTTTTATCTGCTTTCCAAAAACCAAATCAGGCGCTTTTTTATTAATCACCTCAAGCTTTGAATATCCGTAAAGAATTTCTGCCGCATGATTCCATTCCATGACCCTATTGTCTGAGTCATAGCCTCGGATCGCGATATTAGGCGTATTCTGAATGATAGACTCAAATCTTAAGTAAGCCAGGCACATCTCCTCTTCCATCCATTTACGCTCACTCACATCCATCACAAGATATTCATTATATTGGATCTCGTTATGTTCATTGCGGAAGGACTTTGCGGAAACCAACGCCCACAGCGCTTGTCCGTCTTTTTTCTTAAAACGGATCTCTTTAATCAAAACACCCCGCAAAAACAAAAGATCAATAAATTTAGCGTAATCGGACGTATCGACAAAAATATCCTTAGGCTTAAGCTTAAAGAATTCTGACTCCGTGTACTCAAGAATCTTTAAGATCCCCTCATTGACTTCCAAAAATTTTCCCTTCTCTCCGGGAAACTCCTTATAAAAACCCACTTCCAGGTTGGCAACAGCCATCGCCAACTCCTCTTTTTCTCTTTTCAATATCCCGTACAACTTTAAAGCAAAAATAAAAAATGTGATTAAAATGACAACAGAGACTAATTGCATAAAAGCTACAAAAGGAACAACTTCTTGCCTGATGTGCCAAACAAAAGCCCAGGCCAGACGTTTTTCAGAATGCAAAATAGGAAAGAAAAGAAAAAAGAGGCTGGCAAGAACAGCGGAGATCAATAACGCGACACCTGCTGCTCTAAAAATGAGAAAACTTTTTTTCTGCTTGCCAGTGTGCGGATTCATAAATTAACAAAGATAATCTTTCTTAATCCGTTTTATGCTCCTTAAAATATTTGTTTTAACAGAAGGACAGCTTTCCAAAAGCTCGTCTATCATTTTCTCCAGAGCTGACTGCTGTCTGGATTTAGAAACCTGAGTCTTTCTTCCTAATAACAACAGACGGTTGAATCGCGCCCATTCTTCTATTTCGATTCTCTCCACATACACGAGCGGCCGAATTACCGCTAACCTGTTTTTTAAAAATTCTTCCACCGGTTCAAGGGGCGTAATATTTCCTCTAAATAAAAGATTCTCAAGCAACACCCTGACAGCATTATCCTTATGGGCCGATAAAGCAATTTTAGAACAACCCACAGTCTCGGCCATCTTGAAAAAAGGATCATTTTCTTCAAAATAATCCTGATAAAAAATATTTTTGTTCGACTGCAGTTTTTTTAAACTTTTTATTTTTTTAACAACAAAAGAACAGCCGCACTGTTTACAAAATTTTGCTAAAAAATCTCTCAATTGATCAGAGCCTCCCTGATCAACATAGCCGCCTGAAATTTCATACGAAATAGGAACAAAAGCTCGACGATCTGATAAAATCTTAAGCAAAGCCAAATCAGCAGTCTTGCCACAAAGCCTGACAAGAATCCTGTCGCCATCTTGGATCATCCCATAATCAGAAATAGCCCTTCCGATATTTTTCGAAATACCCCATTCAAGATATTTTTTACGTTTCAGAGAACGATCAGAAAAATTATTTTGTTCCCGGGCACAGCAACGTGTCATTATGTAAACTGGTTACCTTTTAGAAATTCCCCTAAAAATCTTACCAAAGGCATTTATACCCCGCGGCCTATAGACCTGCGCCTTTTAAGGCGCTGATGGTTGTGGCCGCTTGGGTATTTTAGCCCTAAAGGAACCCTTAGGGCTTTAGCCTTAGGTGGACTCCATTATTTCACCCGCCACTGGCCATCAGGGCCTTCCAACGGCGTGCCTTGTGGCGCATCTTCCTGAATACGTTTTGCAAAAACACGGCCTGTATTATCAACGCCAGCCTGATTCTTGGAAGCCACATACTGATAGATCATGCGACGGTCATTATTTTCTTCTTCAACAAGCGACGCTGCGCCGGCTTTTTTAACAACAACGAATCCTAAGGCATTTTCACCGACGGCGCCTTCTGATTCCAACGCAAGCAGTTCCTGGCGGCGCGCTTTACGGCGCTCAATAGCAGCCTGAACATCCGAAGGATAACTTCCCTCAAGATCGTCTTGGGCATAAACTTCAGCAACCCCAAGCCAGGACAAACTCTTAGGTGATGCTTTTGCGTCTTTTTTTTCGCTTCCCGAAGTTATCAAATCTTCAATAGCAGCCACGTCTTTAGCCACATGCTGGTATATATCCAGACGCATCGTAACATCCACTTTTATAGGATCTTTGGATTCAAAACGAACCCTGGCACAACCCATCAATAAAAGAAGAACTAAAGCAATTCTTACACCATACAAACTAATAATATTTTTTCTCATTTTTCACCGTCCTTGTCAACTTTAATTGAAGCTCCGTGCCAAACAACCCTTAGGTTTCTTTCACCGGTCTGGCCTTTAAGAGAGATATCTATCTTTATATCCTGTCCTATGTTGCGTATTTTGATATTGCCTATATCATAATAGTAATTCTTTAAATTTTCAACCACAATATTTGCGGCTTCCTTCTGAATCCCGTTTTGGCCCAAGAGGCTTGTGTCTCTAATGATCATCTCCCCACTACCTCTTGAATCCAGATTTCCTGTCAATTCTTCGATCTGGCCATTACGTGCGATCAAACGCACCGGACCGGTATAAAACCCGCTCATTTTTAGCCGCTCTTCTGCTCCAAGAGCCTTCATTAAATCAGCGATATTGATATCTTTAAAGACCAACGTTAAAGATAGACTCCACTCTCCTTTGCCGAATGATACCTCGCCAGAACCTTGAGCATGGCCTCCAAAAATATCGATATCGATTTGCTGAACAAGAGCCTTGTCGCGCCAGAGGCGAGCCTTCCATATAATATCTTTCACTTTTATTTTTTGAAAAGAAACATTTTCTACAATTCCTGAAAGGTCCATGCTTTTAAAAAAATCATCGCGAAATATTAAAAGTAAAAAACCTTTAAATTCTCCTCCGGCGCATGTCCCAGATTCAAAGGTAACGCGACCGTTATTAATCCCAAAAAATTTATCAAAGAAAAAACGAATGAAAGAAAATTTTAGATGAACATTGATCCTGCTTAAATTGATATTTAACGAAGCGCGTGGTCCGCTTTGGATTTTAAGTTCACGCACATCCAAATAGGTAGGCATCACGTTCAAGCTTTTTAAAGAAACCGCGCTCGATGGAAAGATTTTTTTAAAGGAATTTTTGATAAGGAAGGCAAAAAAAGAATTTCTGAGGACGACTGACAAAACAAGAAAACAAAACACCAAAAAGACAATAAAGTATTTTTTTTTCATTTCAAAGTTTGAGATCACTTTTCAAAAAGCAGTGCTTCGTCATTTTTAGCCGGCATTAAACAGCTTATCCCGCTCGAGTTTAAAGTTTCATAAAGACTACGCGTCTGATCTTCATCCCCATGTACCAGAAAGACCCCCTTCTTCGGCGCACACTCCTTAACATATTCAACGAGATCATTTTTATCCGCGTGACCCGATAAAGCGTTGATCACAACCACTTCAGCGTTAAGCTCATATTCTAATCCATAAATCTTAACAATTTTCTGTTTATCGACGATTTTTTTTCCCAAAGTATCTTTAGCCATATAACCGACAACCAGAACGGTATTGCGGGATTCCGTGATATTGTTCTTCAAATGGTGAAGGACACGACCGGCTTCACACATCCCAGAACCCGCGATGATGATCATGGGGCGCTTATCGTTATTCAAAGACTTGGACTCAAGCTGATCCCGTACATAAGTCAGATTCAAAAAATCAAAAGGACTGGAATCTTTTTGAACCAATTCTCTAACATCACGATGCATATAATGGATATTATTTCGAAAAACTTCCGTGATCTTTGTGGCCAGAGGACTGTCCACGTAAATAGGCACTTGTGGGATCGTGCCTTCTTTTAAAAGTTCATTGATAAAATAAATCACCTCCTGGGTCCGCTCTAACGCGAAAGACGGAATGATGATCTTGCCGTTCCTGGCCACTGTACGATTGATCGCCTCGCGAAGCTTTTCCTTAGCCTCAGAGATAGGAGAATGCATGCGGCCGCCATACGTGGATTCTAAAATCAAATAATCCAGGTCTCTAAGGATCGTCGGATTGTTCAAAAGGGGCAGGTCCTTGCGGCCCAAATCAACCGCATACCCCAATCTCAAGAGGTTGCGGTCCATTTGGACATCCAAAACCACGACGCTCGCTCCCAAAATATGCCCGGCGTCAAAAAAAGTTAAGACAACATCATTCGTCAATCGAAATTTCTGGCCATAAGAAAGAGGCCGGAACCGGGAGATGGAACGCAACGCCTCCCCCTGTGTGTACAAGGGGCCATGAACGGACAATGGCTCATGACGGCGCCTGCGTCCGCTTCTTCGATCCCTGTTTGATATTTTTTTTAAGTATTTAAAATCTTCTTCCTGAACCTTGCCGCTGTCCGGCAGCATCAATTTGCATAAATCCCGCGTGGCCGATGTTGTATAAATCTTGCACCGAAGCCCGTGTTTTAAGAGCGTGGGAATATTGCCCGAGTGATCGATATGCGCGTGGGACAATACAAGAGCGTTGATGCGCTGCAAAGTATAAGCAAAAGTAGTGTTGGCGCGATAAAACTCCTCGCGATGACCGTAAAAAAGCCCGGCGTCGATCAAAACTTGCGACTTAGGAGTCATTAAAAGATGGCTGGAGCCTGTGACAGTCCCGACGCCGCCTAAAAATTTTATTTTGACCACATTTTTATGATAATTTTTTTTCATGATTTGACACCTCTTTAAGCCTCCTCTAAAAGAATTTTTGTGATCGTATTAAAATCGCGAAAACTCATGACCCCTTCATATTTATTACGGATAAAACCTTTCCTGTCTATAAAATAAATCGCAGGCCAAACCTCTTGACCATAACACATCCGAATCATCGAATCTGCGTCCACAACAACAGGAAACCTGATGCCCTTCTTTTCTATTCTTAAAAAAAGTTCCGTCTCGGAAAGACCAAACGTCCCTTGAGACGCCGCCACACCGATGATCTCAAGTCCCTTGTCATGATAACGCGCCGCAAGCCCATTCAAAAAATCAACATTCGCTTCAAAGCCAGCATCTTCTAGGTTGGTAAAAAAAATGATGACCACCCTGCCTAAAAAACATTTTAAGCTTAAGTGGTCACGGGTTCCTGCATTAAACCACGTCCGCCCTGTTATTTCAGGAGCCGGTGTCAAAGAACCGGCAGAGACGCTTTCCCCGGAAAAGAAGAACATTGTCACGATATAAAATAATGAAACTAATATCTTGGCGGCTGAGAAAGCTCTTTGCACAATTGGTTGACTTCTTCTTTGAGTCGCTGGATCAATTGTTCATAATGCTCTTTGCTATCTTCATGATACCGCACCGACTTTAAAAGAGCCCTAAACGACTCCCGCTCTCTTTCTTTGATAATATTTTTTAATGTCACATCGATGCCTACGGCAAAACTTCCTACCGCGACACCTTTTTTATTTTTCACAAGGACTGTCGACCAAGAAATCCGTTTCTTATCACCATACTTCGTCGTTAAAGTAAACTCAACATTTCTATAGCTATCTTTAAACGCCGTCCCGATACTTTTTAAAACGTCTTTACGATAAGAATCATCCGGATACAATAATTCAAAAACATCCTTGTTGCCGATAACCTCTTTTTTCGTATATCCAGTTGCCTCTTCCGCAGCTTTATTCCAGATAAGAATATGGCCTTTAGCGTCATAGGCATTGATAATAACGTTGGCGTTGTCGATCAAATATTTATACATCTGTATATCAACGTTAAGAAGCTTCAGCATAAAAAATCTCCTTAATTTTTCCTATATAATGGTATCTTTACCTTAGTCCCTTCCTTTATATGGAACCAGAAAGGACTATCCCTTCTAGATTGAAAGTTTCCGCCGTAGCCGCCTGCCTGACGGCAGTCAGGGATCAGCCTTCGGCTGAAATCCCGCAGCTTATTCGAAAAATATCGACAGAGATTTTTCGAAATACTTAAGCAGAGGATGCCCCTATAAGGCCAATTTCGATTTTAAATTTCCGCTTGTTGAAATCTCAACGATCTCGATAATCTTAATCTTTAATATGATAAATTTCTCAGGCAATCCAAATTCCAAGGGCGACGCCTTTTCGCCGCTACGAATATTTAAAAGGATGCGTTCGACGGTAAAACTTGTTTTAATATCTTGAAATTCGCCTGAAAATCTTTCAAACTCATCACCTGCCTCTAAGATATCAACCGTCCCGTTCAATTGATACCCTGTGAGCGTCTTCTCGTCGATAAAAGAAACCGATGCGCGTGGATTTTCTTTCAAATTCAGATAAGTCTTACCCAGGACGTAATCGATGATATAAATAATATTTTTTTCGACCCGTGCGACAAGCTTGGGAGCCACATTAGGCATCCTCTCCAAACTGCATGTAGCAACGTTAACAAACTTTCCCTTAGACAGAAAAGGGAGAAAATTTTTCAAAAGATTCTCTTTCTCTGCAAGAGAAAGTTTTTCTATTGTTTTCTTTTTCTTATCCATTGGGGAAAAATATTTTTTTTGAAGGACAGATTTTTTGTAAAATACAACTCAAGCATTGGGGATTTCTTGCCGCGCACGTCTGGCGTCCATGTTGAATCAAGCGAAGACTAAAAAGCCCCCATTCTTTTTGTTTCAGTACACGCATTAAATCAATCTCAATTTTAACAGGCTCAAAATTTTTTGTCAGCCCTAAACGCTGACTCACACGAGCCACGTGAGTATCTACAGCAATGCCTTCATTCTTGCCAAAAGCATTATATAAAACAACATTGGCGGTCTTACGGGCCACACCCGGCAACGTCAAAAGCTCTGCCATCTTCCTGGGGACGCGCCCGTCGAAATCCTTTAAAATTCTTTGTGCGCTTGAGTTGATGTGCCTAGCCTTATTTCGATAGAAACCTGTCGAATGTATATCGCGCTCCAATTCTCTTACATCACTTTGAGCAAAATCTTTAACTGTTTTATATTTTTTAAAAAGGCTCTTCGTAACACCGTTCACCCGCTTATCCGTGCATTGGGCGGACAATATGGTAGCCACAAGCATTTCAAAAGGATTTTTGGATTTCAGAGCGATCGCGGGTTGAGAATATATCTTTTTCAGAAGGACTAATGCTTTATCAACGTCGCTCATAGGAAAAAAGGAGGGTCGCCCCTCTAAAACGATTCAACCGTGCGATTAATTCTCTTCCCCTTTGATCTCCGACACCTCTTGACGACGCCTCTTTAAGGTCGAATGAATCATTTGAACCAATTGATCAAAGGTATAATTTTTTGCGAAAAAACCGGCGATGCCAAGCTCATTGGCCGTTTCCACATATTTCTCATTACAATATGCGGCCGTCACCATAATAACCGGCAATGTCTTATCGAACATCCTGATATTTTTTAAGGCGTCCAGCCCGTTCATGCCGGGCATGTTAATATCCATAAAAACTATATCAGGGGTCGTACTCTTTATTTTCTGAATGGCTTCACGGCCATTGCGAGCCGTACACACGTCGTATTTGCGGGACCTAAGCCAAAACGCCACAGGTTCCACAAAATCCGCTTCATCATCCACCAAAAGCACACTAATAGGCTTTTCCATTTCTCTCCTGCTCCCTTAAAAACAGTCGTCTTCCGATTATTTATTTTCTTTTACTAAAGATTTATTTTCTTTTTCTGTAATCACCTTAAAGACAATAGCTTTCCCTCTAACAATTTTATTTCTTTTGGTTGACCCGATCTTGCCACACAAAAGCAAAGTGTTCTCTGTATCCTCTCCATATTCAAGATCCATGACCGCATCGGCGCCGGCCTCTCTAGCCCTTCTTTTTATTTCCTTATCCATAGCTTCCCGCGATGTCCCCCAGCGCGCCATGACTTTAACGACACCAATTTCTTCAAAAGGCTTATCCGGAGCTGTTGTCAAAAGTGCAATCTCTCTTTTATCGTCTTTAGGCTCTACAACTTTTCCCGTTAAGTCATAGTACTCAGAACGAACAAGAATACAGCGTGCGCATCCTGCCAGAACACTCAAAAAAAGAAGTACCGCCAATACCTGTTTTTTCATAATCCACCCTTTTTTTAAAGATAACTTAAAAAATAATCTGCTTTTATTATAGCCATATTTGGCCACCCTGTCTATAGTCCGCAACGACAAAAACACGTATTCTCTTTAAATGAAATTCTATATTAAACGACTGCATAATTCATCTAAAATCATCATCCCTTTGACCGTTGCCTTAAAACAGCTATTCTCGTTTTGTAAAAAGCCTCCCCGAATAAACTCAAAAATCCGGCGTTCTTTCTCTTCGGGCAGTTTAACTTGATGGATCACTTCCAACTTTTTTAAATCAACGCCCTCTGTCAATCGAAGGCCGATCAAAAAAGACTCCATCAACTGCCCCAAAGGATCAAGATGTTCTTCGCCGGCTTGTGCCGGAAATCCCTGACAAAGCAGATTCATATAAACATCCAGCCGTTCGGTATTCCATAAACGGCGGCCTTCCATATAGGAATGCGCGGCAACACCTAATCCTAGGTAAGTCCCGCCTCTCCAATAATTCAGATTGTGCCGACATTCAAAATTATTCAATGAAAAATTACTGACTTCGTAATGACAAAATCCTTCATGGATCAACATGTCTTTAACTAATTCAAAATAGGAAGCCTGAAGATCGGATGAAAGCAGGCGAAAATTATTCTTATAAAACTCAGACCCTGCTTCGATACTCAATGCATAAAGAGAAGCGTGCGAACAAGACAGGGACAACAAAGTCTTTACGTCTTCTTCAATCTCGCAAGCGTCCTGGCCGGGCAAGCCATACATCAGATCAAGATTTATATTCTTGAAGTTAGCCTGTTTTAAAATATCAACGGCTTCCAATGCTTGAATTCGATTATAAGGCCTTTTAAGAAACTCCAAATATTTATTATTGAAAGATTGGATGCCTAGACTGACGCGATTGACGCCATAATCACGCAAAATTTCCGCCTTAGCAAGGTCAAAGGTAGCCGGATTGGCTTCAATGGTCACTTCAGCTTCAGGACTCAAAGAAAAATTAACGTGAATAATACTGAACAGAAACTCTAATCTTTTCTTATCGAGAACTGTCGGCGTCCCTCCACCAATATAGACCGTAGACACTTCCCGGCCCTTAAAATAAATCGCTTCCTTTTGTAAAGCGACTAAATAAGGATCAAAACTTTCTTCTTTTTCTTTAAAAGAAATAAAAGAACAATAGGGACATTTGGATTTACAAAAAGGAATATGAATATATAAGCCCAGTTTATTCAATCTCTTTCATCTCCTTTAGATAAAACCTCTCGACACTTTAAATCGATAAAACCTCTAATTACGAAAATATTTTGGGTACTCACAAAAATATATACAACCCTTGACAATTTTAGCAAAATTATCAAGAAATATCCAGCCCTTAAACTTGTCCTCTGGCCATATCCTGCCAAAATCTTATATTTCGATGCTTCTTTAAAAACAAAATAACCTGAAAAAGCAAAAGAAGCGACAGGGCACAAAAAATGCCAGGGATTTTCTTCCCTGGCGCAACACCCTCTAATAAAAAATAAGGACAAGAGGGAAAATGCATCATTTTCATGGGCATATCCTGCCCTCGAGACATTCCACTCTTGTCCTTAAAACTTGATTCTTGTCCTACCTAAAATCTAACATATCTAAATCAAATTTCAAGGGGAGAGAAAAAAATAAATGGTCGTCGCCAAAAAGATGCCAACACCAAAAAATTTATTCTATTGTCAGAGCATTGCCTACAAGAGCATTATTCGTTTCATCCTGTTCGGCAATTCGTTCTCTGCAATCAGCAATAGCCCCTACATAATAAATCCCTGAAGGTAGATTCCGCGGAATCTGTATCATTGTATCCGAAACACTCGTGTTACCAACAACCAGAGATCCCACATAACGTTGCCCAATCCTCCGGTCTGCCGACGTAATATTTGAGTCAGGGGAAAGATAAATCCCCGCATAAGAAACCGCAGCATCCCCTATGCCCTGATTGGTCACAGCATTATGAAACGGTTGAATGCTTCCCTTTGCCGCAGACGCTGGGCCGCTCACTGAACTCACAACAAGATCAGGACCAGCGATAACGGCAAGCGCAACAACAGGGCTTGTATTATTCGTCTCATCCTGTTCAGGACTACGCTCTACATAGTCGGCAACAGCTCCCAAATAATACGTCCCTGGAACAAGAGTGCGTGGAATACTTACAGATGTTGTTGTGCTGTTGACGGCCTGAGCCGCAAGGCTTGAAACATAGCGCCTGCCAATACGCGTATCGGCAATTGAAACAACGGAATCGCTTGAAAGATAATAACCCACATAAAACGCCCCAGCTTTACTTGCTCCCTGATTTTCAACAGAGTCTAGTACATTTATACTGCTTCCTGTGCCAGCACTGGCTGGACCGCTAAACGCTCGAATCACAAGATCCGGCAACGCAAGCGCAAATGTTACCTGCGTCGACCGATCGTTATTTGTCTCATCCTCTTCCAAAATCGTTTTCGCGCTATCGACTTCAGCGCAAAGATAATAAGACCCCACAGGTGTTTCAGCAGGGATCCTTAAAGCCGGTGTAAATGTTTTGCTTAGGGATGCTTTCAAAGAATTAACAGAAGTAACGGCTGAGAGCGCAATGTCATCACCGCCTCCATAAACAGCATCCCGGGAAAGATGATAACTGATCACAGAAGTACCCGCAGGTGAAATTCCCTGATTTTTAATCGTGACCAAAATAGGCACGGTCATCCCCGGCGTCACAACTGTCGCAGTCGTCGACAAAGCAGTTAAGACTAAATCCGGCAAAGATACATTTTGAACCGCGATCACTACAGTTTCTTCGTCGCTTGATGTCCCATCGCTGACTCTAAAAGTCAAAGAATAGTTTCCAGATTGATTGTATCCAGGCGTCCAGCTAAAAGTCTGCCCTAAAAATGTCGCACCTAGAGGAAGATTTACAGCGCTATAAATCAAAGCATCTTGATCAGCGTCTGTCGCATTAAGATTAAAACTCAAGGTCTCCCCTTCATTGACTGCCTGAGCGCCGATTGAATCAAGAACAGGCGCCGAATTCTCACGGATCATGGTCGGATAAAGGTCGCCTGCCTCATTGGTAAAAAAATTATAACGTTCACCCACAAGAGCAGCATCCGGCGGAACGTATCCCTTGATCTTTGTCGATGACCAATAGCTAATGGCAGCATCACCATTATTGCAAGGCTTAAAATCAGGTGGCAAAGACTCGCACGGAGCAGGATAGAACTGAAAACGCCCGGGGATATCCCCAAAGCCGCCTCCTAACAAAACAAACTCTCCGCCACTCGTCCCTGAAAATCCTCCCCCAGAACCGCCACTGCCTCTTGAAATAATATCAACACCATTGCTCGTACCCTGGGATGTAGTCACTGTAATCGCACCAGAACCTTGAGGCTCACCACTTCTTAAATAAACATGAATAGATGCGTCACTCCAGGAAACAACCGGCAACGGAACACCGGCATAACTAACAATACCTAAATCCTGTGTAGCGCCAAAATTCTTTCCCGTAACAATAAAATCATGGCCAGGAACAACAAAAAACTTTGAAACAGAAATAATCGTCGGTTGAGCGTCAGGATAATTGCGTAGCAGAAGACTGTTGGATGTCACAAGATCGCGCAAACTGACAGTCAAAACATGATAATCCTCAGTCCGGTATTTTGAAAGTTTACGAGAAAGATCCTCATAAGAGTCACTCGTAAACTTTGGCCACTCTTCATCATAATTGCCTTGAGTCAATAATCCCCATGGCGTTGTATTATAGTAGTGCTTATACGACCAGGTGATCCAGCTCCATTTCTGAGCGCTGAAACTCTCTAAATAATATTCCCAAATAGGCCGACTGTTGAAACCATAAAATTCTCCGATCAAAACTGGCACATTATATAAAGATTGTTTAACGCCCGCCTCGGCGATCTTCTGGTCGACATAAGCCTTATGGGCCAGAACGTCGTCATCATTATTCCAGAGATAAAAATGAAATTCATAAAGGACATTGGACCAACCCTTTGCCGCAGGATCAGGCAGGGTCTCCCAGTCTACAATATATCTTTTCTTGGCAGGGTCCGGTTCAGGATCATTGGGGTCCTGATACCAAATCCCTTCCATTACAATCAAATGACTGGAATCAATCGCGCGAATGGCTTTGTAAAGACGATCATACATATTCGCCAGGACTTCATTATCAGGCGCAGCCCCAAAAGGTTCATTCAAAAGATCATATCCCAACACCCAGGGATTATCTTTGTAGTGCTTGGCAACCTCTACCCACATCGCCTCAGTGCGTATGCGATAGATTTCTCCGTCAGAAGCAAAGAGTTTGTTAAAATTTTTGCGGCCTGTGGTAGCCTCGGAATTTTGCGCGCCAGGCGCACCGTGCATATCAAGAAGGACATAAATGCCCCGGTCAGCCAAAGCATTCACCACGCGGTCCAGCCAACTAAAATCAATTTGTCCCGCATCATTTAAAATCCAGTTCCCATCATCATCCTGAAAATTACGGTAATAAAACGGCAGACGCACCAATGTGATACCACTATCAAGCAAAAAATCAAAATCAAAAGAATTAAAATAAGCTTCCTGGTAAATACGAAGTAGATTTTCGGCCTGCAAACCTCCAAAACGCTGAATCAATTGTTCACGAATGCTCCAATCGTCTTCTAAGGCTGGGCTATCAGATAAACCGAGCGCCGTCATCCAGGGTTCGATCACAAAACCGCCGCCAAAATTAACGCCGCTCAATACAAGTTCATCACCTGCTCCGTCGGCATCTTTAAGAACCGTGCCAGAGGCACGAACAAATCCTTTGCCTGGATTATATGTTTGAGGCCGGCTCCACGGTGATAAATCAATAACCTTGCCTTCTTCTTCGCGGATGCCACGGATACGATACCATGTGCCAGCATTCGCGTTAAAATTCGAAGCCGGTTTAGGCCCGCGATAAAAAGAAATCCAGGGACCATACTTTGAAGAACCGGACTGAATCTCATAAAGAGACGTTTGAGGAACAGCTGACCATTCAAGATATCCATTCTGTAAAGCACTGAATTTAAAAACAATGCTGGCAGGAAGATATGTTGCGATATTCGACCATCCCGATGCGTAGGGAAGCGTATTCTTGTCCACAAAACTTTCCTCCCAACGAACACGCCACCAACTCTTCGAAATCCTGGATGTTTGATAACTACCATTAGGCCCGCTATAAACCGTCTGCCAAGGGCCATTAGGTCCTTCAACACTCTCTTGGAGGCGATAATTAACAGCACCGCTAATAGCCTGCCATTGAATAAGGCCTTCTCGAAGCCCTGCTTCCTGAATCACAGGCTCAGGACCTGTAGCGCGAATATTGTCAATGTAATACGTCCCTGGCCAATAATGCTGAAATTGAAGTTTATTGATATTCGCCAAGTCAAAATCAGGCGCGTTTTTTTTCACATCACTGAACAAGACGCTCATCTTTGTCCATCGGCCATAGGTCGCGGCTTTTTTAGACCAGACGACAACTTTTGTATCATCCGTAAAATGATTACCGTTATCATAAAATTGAACGGCCAGATTGTTATCCATTCCGTTTTCAGGTAAACCATAAACCCAAAACGTCAGACGATCATTATTTTCAGGACACAGATCCACATGCCAAAATGTCTGCTCAATCGTTCCGTTGTTATTAAAATACTTCTTCTCATTCGACTGAATTCCTGTACCTCCCCACTTCGCAGTCGAAACCAGTTTCCAAGAGTGACTTCCCTCAAAAACAGGCTCACCCGACGCCGAAAGAGCGGCTAAATCTTCTTCCATCCACTTCCATCCGTATTCATTATCCATTGAACCACTACGCTCTTCTTTTTCAAAAGTCTGATAAAGACGATCTTCGCGCACCGCATGAATATCATCGAAATAATAATCACCGGGCCAATAATTTTTAAAATCTATTTTTGTCACATGCGTCAGATCAAAATCCGGCGGGAGCTGACTGAAAAGGATCTTCATTTTTGACCACTGGCCATAACGGGCGGTCTGCGTGGTCCAGACCTCAAAACCATTTGATTGATAAAGATTGTTATCATAAAAAACTAAACCAACGGTATTATCCGTACCAGCGTCACACCCGTATATATAACAATTGCGCTGCGGCAATGCATAAGTCCAAAATGTCAAACGGTCATTGTTTGATTGTTTCAAATCCAGCGACGCAGCGCCGTTTTGAGGAGCAACATTGACACCCGTCCAATAGAAAGGGCTGTTCGACTTAATGGCATAGCGCCCCAAGTGGACAGCCTCATGACGATCGACCACTGAAACCACGGACGTCCCCACAGAACCGACATTAACAGCTGTTCCGTATTCAGGCTCAAAATTATGATAAATAACTCCAGCCCAACATAGTTTTGAAAAGATTAAAAAAAGAAATGCTGATAAAGCCAGATTTGGAATTCTTTTTTTCATAGATACCTCGAGGATTTAAAAATCAGTTGTTTTAAATACAGATGAAAGCTATAACGAAGATGCGGATATAAAATTTGCTTATCTCTTTACATTAAGGTGGTGGCGTCGAAGTCAGAGCCTTTGACATCTTGAGCTTGAGCGCCTTTAAAAGCTCAAGCAAAACACTGCCCGTCACGCTATGCGTGACTGGCTGCAGGCACCTTTTGCCTATCTTTTATATTAAGGTGGTGGCGTCGAAGCCAGAGACTTCGACATCCACCTTTTGCCGCCAGAGGCGGCAAAATGGTGGAGGTGGCGGGAATCGAACCCGCGTCCTTAAATCTTCCAATAAAGAGCACTACATGTTTAGCCTAGTGTTTAATTTAACCTGTCTTACTCCAATAGGCAGGATTAAAACAAGCGGTCCTTTTTTTGTTTTAATCTCAAACAGGCAAAGGCAACCTGCTCAAAACGAGCCTGTAACCGGCACTCACTCGTTCCCAGGCTTAACGAATAAGTGGTCTCGCTTATGGAGCGAGAGCTAACGCTGGAGTTGCCGGCGCAACTGCTAATCCGAGACTGGCTTCAGAAGAGAACAATGTTGCTGTTCCCTCTGAGGAAACTGCCATGCTTGGACCGTTTGCAATTGCTTCAGCTTCTCTGATCAGACTTTCGTCTTTTGCGTTTATATTGTGCAAGGTTTTTAAAGAGGCCTCCTCGCAACCTCTACATGCTCTCCTTATCGACCAGACATAAGTCGAACCCTTTTCACCCCCTAAATCTCAAAGACCAAAAATTACCAAACGCTAAACACTATCTAAAGCCTTGCGCTTTTATAAGTCAATCAGCACAAAATGAATCTTAAACGGGCTTTAAGCCCGTGGTTTCTCTCTACATAACCCCGCCAGTTCCGCAGAATGGCGGAACTATACGCGGGGTAATCTTCGCGCATTCATCCCCGACTTGAAAGTCGGGGATGAATGCTCTTCGATTAAAACGCCGATTTTCTTGTAAGTCCTTTACCGTTATATCGTTTTATTTCTTCCAAAGGATGTTCGTGGAAGGTTTTTTTCAGGCTGAAAAACGTGGAGTCATTCAGGTAAAACCTTTCAAATTCATTAAAATTATAACCTAGAATGACTGTTTTGACAATATGAATAATGGCTTCAAGCTTTTCCTGCTCAGACAGGTCAAAAGGCACGGTATTATACTCAAGAGTAAACCGCTTATAGATCCTCCACTTGATCTGTTTCTCGATAAATTCGCGCATGGTGACATTATGATAAGGGACATGCTCTCCCTCTTTATCCTGAAACGAGGCAGCCGTCTTATCCTCCTCACTGCCTGAGCGCGTTCCCACTTTAACCTGATCCCACACCAAGCGGGCAAAACCTTCTCCGGAAAAATCAACACCTACACGATACTTTTTTAAATCATCATAAAAACCTATATAGTGTTCATCTTGTTTATTAAAAGGATTATCAATGGGGCTCACAACTAAGACAAAGAAACGAAACGGCTGACGACACTTAAGCTGCAAGTCCCGGATCTCCCTCACTGTTTTTTGTATGATATGCCTTAATTCCGGTGGATCCTTAACCCTAAAAGGATTAAAAGAAGCAATTGAATATTCCAAAAACAAAGAGTTACCATCCTTTATTTCAGTTTCCGCCATTCCCCGGCGCGTGCTTGTCGTTGGTAGATACGCCCAAAAAGTATCGTCAACGACGCGGCACGTACCATTTGTTTGATAACGATATTTTAAAATCTTGGGGAATCTTTCTAAGAATTCTTCACGGGACAATGTCGTATTCATCTCGCAGCCAAAACAAAAAATAATTCCCAACCATACAAAAGATATTTTCGCGAATGAATATTTGAATTGCTTTCGCATCTTTAAGCCCCTGGTCTCGCTTTGCCGAACAATTTAAAAATCTCTTCCATCTGATCATAATCAAGCTCTTCTTTTGCCAATAGTTCCTGCGCAAATTTATCTAACAACGCCCGTTCCTGCGCTAAAACCCGCTCAACATCACTGCGGCAGGAACCGATAATCTTCTGAACATCATTGTCCAACCTTGCTTTCATGTCTTCAGAAATCATGGGTTCAGTCGAACGCGTGCTTAAAAACAACGCAGAGAAATTACCGCTCAAACCGCTCTCTCCCATGCCCCATTCATAAACCATGGCATGAGCAACATTCATAATATTTTTAAAATCCTGCGAGACACCGGCAGACGTATAACCGTATTTAAGCTTTTCCGCCACATAGCCGCCGAAAGAACATTTGATGCGCGCCAGCGCCTCTCTTTGATCAAAGGCCAGCGTCTCCTCTGTTGCATGCGACCAGCTGACTCCAGCAGAACGCTTTCGTGGAATAATACTCACCTTAAAAACATCTCTTTTAGGTTCCAGCAAATAGGTCATGATCGCATGACCCGCCTCATGATAAGCCGTGGCTTCTTTTTCTTCGCGCGACAGCTGAATCCGCTGGCGAAGCCCCAGCTCAATGCGCTCCATAGCTTCACTGATCTCATGCATCGTGATAAAATCTTTTTTATTTCTTACCACCAGGATCGCCGCTTCATGCACCATATTGGCGATATCCGCCGGAGAATAACCAACGCTGATGCGCGCCAGTTTATCCATACGCACGGAATTTTTATCATAAGCCACTTTGGAAAAATAATACTCGAACAATTTCTGCCTGTCTTCTAAATTCGGAAGGTAGATATACAATTTACGGTCAAAACGTCCTGGCCGAAGCAACGCTGCGTCAAAAAAATCTTCAGGCATATTGGTCGCGCCTATCACAACAATATTAAATTCCGCGTCCTTTTCTTTTAAACCATCCATTTCAACCAAGAGCTGATTGAGCGTCTGATTAGATTCACTCTGACCGCCAAACCCCATGTCAGCCGAGCGCTTACCTCCAAGGGCATCGATTTCATCAATGAACAGAATGCAACCCCCATTAATCTGGGCGAGTTCTTTGGCTTCAATAAACATGCGCCGGATACGCATGGCGCCCACACCCACATACATCTCTACAAATTCAGAACCGGATTTATACAAAAATGGTAAATCAAATTCCGTAGCCATAGCGCTACCGAGATATGTTTTACCGCAGCCAGGCGGACCAAACATAAGTAACCCTTTGATAATTTTTCCACCCACCCGCTGCAAACGCGCCCTGTCCTTAATCAATTCAACAACTTCGTGAGCTTCCTGCTTGGTCTCTTCCATACCAATCACATCGTCCCACGTGACGCCTGTCTTTATGATCTGCTTTTCCTGAACCATGACGACTTCTTTTAAGGGCCGTTCTTTTAAAAATTTCTTAAAAATAGCTTCAATCTCGTCATAATCCAGTTCTTCCTTAGCCACCAATTCATTGGCCAGTTTCTCGACGATCAACCACTCTTGTCTAAGCAACGTATTGATCTCGCGGTAGCAGGACTCAACCATCTCCTGGGAATCTTTGTCTAAATCTTCCTGAATAAGATGAGAGATGCCCGCACTTTCGAAATTTCCGACATGGCCGGACTTGCCCATGCCCCAACGCCAAACCATATTGTGCGATAATTCCGTAGCTTTTTTTAGATCGTTCTCCGAAACATTGGATGTGACGCCGAATTTTATTTTTTCGGAAACAAAACCTGCCAGAGAAATCTTGATCTCAGCCATAATCAGATTTTTATCACGGCTTAAGACCTCCTCTTTTTCCGCGAGTAAACTAGAAACAATATCCTTGCCGCGGGGAATAATCGTTGCCTTAAAAACATCTTTGGTCGGCACCAAAAGGTAAATCACTAAAATATGGCCGGCTTCATAAAAAGCCAGGCGCGTTTTTTCTTCCAATGTCATTTTAAAATGGCGCTTGATGCCTAAAGATATGCGCTCACGCGCGTCTTTAATCTCCTTCATGGACATCGCCGATTGTTTATTGCGCTGAGTGATCAAAGCCGCTTCCTGAATAATATTGGCGATTTCCGCCGGAGAAACCCCAACGGTCACGCGCGCCAATTGCTCCACATCAACCGAATTTTTATCATAAGCCACCTTGGACAAATAATATTCAAAAATCTTTTTTCTGTCGTAAGAATCAGGCAGGTCAACGACGATTTTTCTATCAAAGCGTCCGGGCCTCAAAAAAGCGGGATCGAGCACTTTCTCCGACATATTGGTTGCGCCCAAAATAATAATGTTATCCGCCTTGCCTTTTAAGCCATCCATTTCAACCAAGAGCTGATTGAGCGTGGTATTGTGCTCCGTCTGGCCGCCAAAATCAGTCCGAGACGAACGTGTCATGCCCACGGCATCGATCTCATCGATGAAAATAATACAACCGCCTTCCAAAGCAGCTAATTCTCTGGCCTCTTTGAATAATCGGCGCACACGGCCAGCGCCCACACCAACATACAATTCAACAAATTCAGAACCCGAAGCCGATAAAAACGGCAGGTTTGATTCTGTAGCAATAGCCTTTGCCAAATAAGTTTTTCCACAACCCGGAGGACCAAGCAACAGAACGCCCTTCAATATGCCTGTCCCGCTTTTTTCCGATGTCAGGCGATCAGCAATCAAGCGGACAACCTCTTTGGCTTCCTTCTTGGATTCTTCCATGCCGATCACATCATCCCAGTGCACGCCGATATCACTGCCCCGAACATAAGATTTTCCCGACTTCTGAAAAAAACGCGATGTATCGCCTTTAATGATAAAAACCCACATCAGCCCGAAAACAAGCGCCTGGATAATGGCCATATAAAACTGGAAAGGAAAACTCGCCACTGTATGCGATTTAGTGGCAATGTCAACGCTCGCCCATTCTTCCAGCCCCTTCATCATAAAATAAACGAGCGAAAGAATCATGACAGCGGCCAAAAATATGACCAAGATCTTAATCCAATGAAGCTTAAAAAATATTTTCATTTTTTTATTATCCATAAGTCGAGCTCCTTTACCCCGTTAGAGACAGGTCGTCTTAAAAGACGACCGTCTATTAACCGCGACGCTCTGATTGCGGCTATACTTCATATCTTTTAAATTTTTGTTTATCCCGCTAGAAAACTTCGTTCTCTAACGGAATTTATCACTTATTCTTAGCGTATCTTTTTAAAATCCGAGTCTCTTCACGACGCTTGATATCTTCGCGGCGATCATATATTTTTTTTCCTTTAACTAAAGACAAAGCGACTTTCACAAATCCCCTTTTGTTAAAATACATCTTCATCGGCACAAGCGTCAACCCCCGTTGAGAAACCTGGCCAATAAGTTTTTTGATCTGGGACCGGTGCAGAAGAAGCCGGCGCGACCGTGTGGCCTCTTCTTTAAAATAACTCGCTTTATCATAAGGTGTAATATGACTATTGAATAGAAAAACTTCCTGGCCTTCAATCCGGCCAAAAGCATCATCAATATTAGCCTTGGCACTTCTTAAAGATTTAACTTCGCTCCCTTTAAGCTCTATGCCGCATTCAAAAGTATCTAGGACCTCATAATCCCGGAAAAGTTTTCGATTTGTACAAATAGCTTTTTCTTCCATTATTATCGCCTTTATTCGATTAAATGGTTTAAAACGGTTTCCCGCATAAGGTCCAATATAAAACTAAGAAAAGAGGCACAGTCACAATGCTTAAAAGATGCCCATAAAAAATAGCCTGGCTGATCAAATGGTCGCCTGAATTCTTATTTTTTGAAATAACCGACAAAAGTGCCGCTGGAGGCATCGCAGCCTGCAATAAAATCAAGAGTCCAAGCAGAGGTTGAGGCTTAGTTAGAAGTATAAACCCTAAAAAAAGCGCAGGCACCATGAGTAATTTTATCACAAGAGCGCTGCTCAAGGCTTTGAGATGAGATAAATCCGTATTTTTTAAAGAAGCGAGGTTTCCCCCAACTACCAGAATCGACAAAGGAATAGTACAGCGGCCGAGACTTTCCATGGGCTTAAGCACCAGCTCCGGCAATAATGCAGAAGCTTTAAAAAACACGACCGCGAGCGCCAAAAGCGTAGCAACCACAGGCGCATTAAACATATTTTTAAAATTAAACTTTTGATTCTTTGCTTTCGTTAACAATACGACCCCGAATGAAAAAATCACCATATTGAATCCCAGCAAAAACAGAAAAATATAAATAAACATCTCTTCGGCCATAGCTGTTGGCAAAAGAGCAGCCACTAGTGGCAATGGCAGATACCCGGAATTCTGAAAAGTCGTAATTCCTAAAAATTCACCCATATCATGCGTGAGTGCGGGAAACATCTTAATGGCAAAAGCCCCACAGGCATAGCCTATGAAAGCAATAACAAGGCTGTAGAGCGGATAAATCCACCAATCAGGATAAAGACTGAAACTAAACCGCCTGGTGATTTCTACAAACATAAAAAGCGGCAGGAATAAACCAATAACGAGATCGCTTAAAGTCTTTAGGCCTGCTTCACTGACGAACGCGCTGCGCACAAGAATAAAACCCATTGCCCCCATAAGGACCAGCTCAAAAATAGCCCCAAACGTCGTCTGAAATGAAGTTAAAAACATTGATTTTGCCTTTTCCGGGTTTCTTTTCCCTGAAAAATCAACTCCGAAGTTTATACAGTAAATATCTCACCCGGCACACCATGGGGGAGATATTTACGAATGCTTAAGACCCTTCCCTTATATGAAACAGGTAAGGCCTATCCCCATGGAGATAAACAAGGAGTAATTTTACCCCTTTTTTATCGACCTGTATTATAACACAAATAATTACCTAAAAAATCTCTATCTGCCACGGGTTGGATAAAATGATTTCCGTCTTACCTTTATATTCTTTGATCAGTCCAAACACACGGACTTTTTTCTGATCATAAAATTCAGCCGGATCAATCCCTTCACGCGTGAATAACTCTAAATCTTTCTTAAAAATTATAATCTCCAACCCCTCCATCATCAAGCGGATCACGCGGTCATTCTTTCGTACGCGCTTGATCTGCCCTTCAATCAGTTTTCTCTGACCTAAAAATTGCACCGCTTCATTTGATAAAACAGTCAGGTCTTTTGACCAGACCCCTCGCCTATTTTGCTTCGCCTCGTTTAGGGCCGCAACCAAAGCATCTATATATTTGATGTTAGGAGGCGCTGTATAAAGGTAAGCCAGCCCCTCTTTTAGCATCTGGGCCTGAACCAGAACATCCTGGCCGCGAACTTTAACAAAACAATACGCCAACAACCTGTTGTATTTATCTTTTTTCTGAACGTCAAACTCCAGACGGACTTTTTTGCCTGATACCAACTCTTCATTCATTCGGACAGATTCTTTTGAATAAGGATCGCCAACGTCCACCCAGCCGGAAGAAGTTTTTCTTTTAGACTCCGGACAATCAATGCCGATGTAACGCACACGCTGGCCATTGTTCAGCTCTATCGTATCCCCGTCAATGATCTTACGAACAACAACTTCACTGGAAAAAATATTTTTTAAAAAATTGGGGGATTTTTGCAACGGCTCAAGACTATTCCAATACGCGATTGAAGCCGTTAAAAGTAAGGCGACCCAAGACAGTACAATTCTAAAAGGATTTTTTTTCATTCGAACTTCTCTTTTTAAGAAAAAGGTATTCGGCGGGCTTTAAAAAATCTCAAGCTAATCCATCAACTGCTGCACGATCTTAACAAAAACTTTTTCTGCTGTTCCTAAACGAGGGAAAATGCCTTTTCTAGCCTTAACTTTTAAACGGATCGCTTCAGGAGTCAACTGAGTGATCTCAATCTTTATTTTCGCCTTATCAACTTCGGCTTCTATCACGCCTTTTGTTGTATTCTTGGTGGTAACGCGGCCCAAAATACTTGAAACCTCCAAAGCCGATTTCCAGGCCCTGCTATAATTGGCATCATACTCACCTTGGATTGTATCCCGGGTGATGGCATAACCTCCCACAGCTCCTACGCTGCCGGCAACAATAAAGATGCAGCCGCTCAACATAGTCAGCAGAATACCAGAAAATAAAACTAAGAAAATCTGTTTTAAACGCATGGATTTATTTTACCACTTTTTTTGAAAAAATCTTCAAAAAACAAAAAATTGATAATCCCAACATACCGGACCATGACAGAATTAAAAAAAGCCAGCCGAAACAATTCATACCTGTTTTTCCCCTGCTTCTCTAAAACGCCTCCGGCGCCAGGCGACTTTGACTAAAATCGCTAACACAGAAAATAAAACAAGAAGACCCAGGCGTGTCGCCCATACAGCGGGCTTATCTGCATCAGAAACATTTTTCAAAAGAATTGTAGGGATGCCTTCCTGAAAAAACCAAAACCCTAAAATCAAAAGCAAAAACAGAGGCGTCACAAATTTAATGATAAATTTATAAATCTTAGGTATCTTAATATCCGCTCCATGATGGATCTCCGCCCATGCCTTATCCATACCAAAAACCCAGGCAAAAAGGATCGCTTCGATTGTCCCAAACAACACCAGGCAGAAAGTACCGCCCCAAAAATCAAGTTCATTAACCACGCCCTTACTCAAAAAGAATACCGCAGGCTGGCAAAGCAAAAAACTCACTGCCGCAAATAAACCAACGGCTCTCTTACGAGAAATGTTAAATTCATCTTCTAAAAATGCGACTGCGGGCTGTGCCAAAGAAACACTCGAAGTAATACCTGCTAAAAACAATAAAGCAAACCACATAAATCCAAAAAAAGGCGCTAAAGGGATTTTACCTAAAACAAGCGGCATGGTCACAAAGCCCAGATCAAACGCCCCTTGCTTGGCGATTGCTTGAATATCCAAGGGCCCAAAAAAAACAAAAGCTGCAGGAATTACAATGCTACCGCCTAAGATCACTTCAGCAAACTCGTTCATGCTCACCGCGGTCAAGCCGGATAAAACAACATCATCCCCTTTAGACAGATAGCTCGCATAGGTCAAGATCACGCCAATCCCCACGCTTAAAGTAAAAAATATCTGGCCGGCTGCGGCCAACCAAACTTTGGCGGATTTTAAAGCGCTAAAATCAGGGTTCCATAAAAATCCAAGTCCATTAACCAGATTCCAATCAGGCCGCGACGGATCCGGCGTCCCCAGTGTCAACACACGGATCATGAGCAAAAACCCAAAACCCAATAAAACAGGCATGGCGATCTTTGAAAGCAATTCAATGCCACCTTTGATACCAAAATAAATAACGAGAATATTTAACGCGAAAGTGATAAAAAAGAAAATATAAGCGGGAACAAGACTGCTGAAAAAAGCATTTTTTTCTAATCCCTGATAACCTTTCAAAAAAGCCTGCATAGACGCCTGATCCGTCACATGCGTATAAAGCCCTTTTAAACTGTAAAAACTATACCCTAAGGTCCAGGACTCAATAAAAGTATAGTAAATGAAAATGACGAGCGGCCCGAATATCCCGATCACGCCAAAATATTTAATGAATCGGTTCTTCTGCCAAATATTATGGAAGATCCCAGGGGCTGTCCCATGCCCAAAACCACCGCCAAATCTTCCCAAAGTCCACTCGATCCACATCAAGGGGATCCCCAGGATTAAAAGAGAGATGAAATACGGAATCAAAAAAGCGCCACCGCCATTGCCTGCGGCCTGGACGGGAAATCTTAAAAAATTACCCAACCCAACAGCAGAACCAGCCACGGCCATAATTATACCAAGCCTGGATCCCCAGGTGTCACGTTTTCTTTTTATTTGCGGCATGATTTTAGATATTACGAAAAAGCGTTCTCTCGTTACAATTACTTCTTCTTCAATTCATCTAAAATTTTATCAAGTTTTTGCTCAATACGCTGCAAAATTGCGATCTTCCTATCTTCCAGCTGGCTCTGCCTATCTTGTACTTCTTTGGCAGCTTCTGCCAGCTTATTCATATCAGGTAGATTGAACATGTCAAGACTCCTCCAATGAGCACATCAGTTATGGAACGACAGTGAACATAACTGATCTTGTGTGAATTGGATCCTTGACATTTACTTTAAAAATTCAGATCTAGGGTAAATGTCAAGGATAAATTCGGCCGGACAACTTGCATTCACTCATGTTCTGCAAGTTGTGGCCTCATTTAGAACTTTTTTCCATGCCGGTACGGCCTGGATTTATTCTTCTCAGTTTTTTTCTTTAAGGCCTCTTCTAAATCAATGCCGCGCGCCCCACAATAATCAAATATCCTAATACAGCAATCCGCAAGTTCTTCCGCCACTTCTTCCTTGCCCAATTCATTGCGCAGGGCTTCCAACGCTTCAGAAAGCTCTGAATGCATAAGCGCTATTAATTCTCCGTCAGAACGTTCAAAATCCCACCACCCTTTTTCTTTGGCTGTTCCATGGCACGCCTCAATCCATTGTTTAATAGTCATTAGATCTCCTTAGTTAAATTTCAAATAACAAAGCACAAAATTCAAAATAATTTTGAGCTTTGGATTTTGTTATTTGTCATTAGATTGAACGGCTTTTATAAACTCCCTTACCAACCGATGGTCTTTTTTCCCCGGCGATTTCTCAACGCCGCTTGAAACATCAACTCCAAAAGGACGATACTGTTTCAATAAAACCGCGACATTTTTAAGGGTTAACCCGCCGGACACAATAAAACGTTTTTTCGCTTTTTTAAAAACTTGTAATCCCTCCCAATCAAAAACTTGACCTGTACCGCCAAAAACATCTTTTTTAAATGTGTCCGCTAAAAAAAGAACGTCATTGTAAAAACGGAGGCCTTTTACAGGAACGCCTCTCTTAACACGAAAAGCCTTGATCACTGAATAATTTTTAAATTTTTTCAAAAAAGCGCTCGATTCATCGCCATGAAACTGCAGGACATCCAGCCCGCAAGAACGCGCGATCTCTTGCACTTTTTCAAATTTTTCGTTAACAAAAACTCCGACAAGCTGAACCGAAGCGCGAAGAACCCCAAGAGCCCGGACGATCGCGCGAACCTTTTCGATCGTAACACACCTCGGGCTTTTTTTATAAAAGACAAATCCCAAATAATCCGCGCCGGCTCGGGCGCAATAACAGGCATCCGCTTTATTGGTGATGCCACAGATTTTAATTTTTGTCATTGTTTTTTAAAAAATCTGAAAACTTTTTTGTCTCAAACGCTGTATCTTTAGCCCGCATAAGCGCCTCACCCACCAAAACAGCGTTAATTCTAAATTTTTTAATATACTCAAGATCCGAAAGGTCCTTAATACCGCTTTCACAGATGATGAGTTTGCTTTTGGGAATCTTTTTTATAAGTTCAGGCAAAATATCCAAGTGAAGAGAAAAATCACTCAGGTCTCTTGTATTGATACCGATAATAGAAGCCTTTGTTTCAAGCACACAATCCAGCTCCTCTTCTGTATGCACTTCACAAACAACATCCAGCTTAAGCGTCTTTGAGACTTCTAGAAAATGTTCCATCCTGTTTTTATCAAGAAGGGTCGCGATCAAAAGGACCGCGTCAGCACCAAAGACCTTAGATTCATAAAGTTGATACTCATCAATAATAAAATCTTTACGTAAAAGAGGCAACGATGTCAAGTCACGAACGCGCCCCAGATACGATAAGTGCCCTTGAAAAAATTCTTCATCCGTTAAAACTGACAAACAAGCGGCACCGCCTTGCGCGTAAGCACGAACGATTTTAACAAGATCAAAATCTTTGCAAATAAGCCCTGCAGATGGGGAAGCTTTTTTGATCTCGGCGATCAAGTGAATGCCGTTTGCGGACAAGGTGGGAAAAAACCGCGGACAGGACAAATTATGTCCTAAGATTTCTTTTAAATCCTCAAGCGGAAATTCTTTTTTTCGTTCTTCAAGAAATATCTTCTTGGAACTTAGGATCTGTTTTAGCATGCTCATTGGTACACTCAATAAGTTTATTCAGTTTTTTTATAGCAGCTCCCGAATCGATAGCGCGACGAGCCGCACTCAAACCTTCCTTAATCGTAAAAACACGGCCGGCCAAATAAAGGCCGCAGGCCGCATTCAAAAGAACAATATCGCGGCAAGGTCCTTCGACGCCTCTCAACACGTTTAAGGCAATACCTTTATTGACATCGCAATCCCCTCCGGTAATACTTTCCTGCCGGGCAAGAGGCAACTCTAATTTTGCAGGTTCAAGCACATACTCTTTTAAAATACCGTCCTTCACTTCACAGACATACGTGGCACCTGTTGTCGTTACTTCATCAAAACCACCCTCTCCCCAAACGACCATCGCATGAATCTGTCCTAAACTTAACAGCGCCTCACCCACAATAGTGACGAATCTTTTATCATAAACACCCAACAATTGGTGTGTAGGGAAAGCCGGATTAATCAAAGGCCCTAATATATTAAAAATTGTTTTTGTCTTCATCTTTTTACGCACCGGCTGGACAAAACCCATCGCCGGATGAAGCAAGGGCGCGTAGAGAAAGCCTATTCCGACCTCATGGATGCATTTTTCAACCACAGCCACAGGCGCGTTCACATTAACACCCATTGCTTCCAATAAATCCGCACTTCCGCAAACCCCCGAAACAGAACGATTGCCGTGTTTAGCGATCGTAACCCCGGCACCAGCCACCACAAAAGCCGCAACCGTTGAAATATTAAAGATCCCTTTCTGATCTCCTCCTGTCCCGCACGTATCTAAAATAACATCTCGATCCACGCGGATCTTAGTGACATATTTACGCATGGCTCGCGCGGCACCGGCGATCTCCTGCGACGTTTCGCCTTTATAGGAGAGTGCCGTCAAAAAAGAAGAAAGAGCGCTCTCAGCAATCTTTCCTTCTGCGATCTGACAAAAAATATCCTCCATTTCGGAGGCAGAAAGATCGTTTTTATAGGATAATTTTTTTATCGCTTCTTCAATCATATGTTAAACTCAAGAAAATTCTTTAAAAGCTGTTTACCTGCTTTGGTCATAATGGATTCCGGATGGAACTGAACCCCGATGACTGGATATTTTTTATGCTTTAACCCCATAATCTCCCCATCCTTAGTCCAGGCAAGAACCTCCAGCTCCCTCGGGAAAGCCTCTTTTTCAATCAATAGCGAATGATAACGCGTTGCTTCAAAAGGATTCGCTAAATTCTTAAAAATTGATTGATTGGAATGATAAATCAGAGAAGTTTTTCCATGCATCAAATTCTTAGCCCGAACAATCGAGCCACCGAAAACATAACCAATGGCCTGATGCCCTAAACAAACACCCAGAATAGGAATCTTAGAGCTAAAATGTTGAATGACAGCGCAAGAAATACCCGCATCTTTTGGTGTTCCCGGCCCAGGTGAGATCACGATCGCCTGAGGCGCTAATTTCTCTATTTTTTCAATATCGATCTTATCATTACGAAAGACCTTCAAGTCTTCTCCCAGCTCTGCCAAATACTGGACAAGATTATAAGTAAATGAATCATAATTATCGATCATTAAAATCATGATTTACCCTCTCAAATCTTTTTAGCTGTAAATCACTCCCAGTCTTCTTTCCATAATTTATTTCTAGCTGAAGACGTGGAGCACTTTTTTATTCTTTCACTCTTTCAATCCGGGCGCCTAATTTCTTAAGTTTAGCGTCCAGCTGTTCATATCCGCGGTCTAAATGATAGATTCTTGATATTTCAGTTTTTCCGCGCGCAACCAAACCCGCCAAAACCAACCCAGCAGAAGCGCGTAAATCCGAAGCCATGACCGGCGCACCGCTTAAAAACTTAATGCCATGCACCACGGCATAAGGCCCCTCTCTTTTAATTTGAGCGCCCATACGGTTCAATTCAGCCACGTGCATAAAACGATCCGGATAAATCTTTTCCGTAATAACACTGATCCCTTCCGTAATGCTCATGAGTGTCATAAACTGAGCCTGCGCATCCGTCGGAAACCCAGGATACGGCAGTGTCACAACGTCAAAAGGTTTAAATTTCTTTTGCGTGCCTTTGACAAAAATTCCGTCTTTAACATTCTTTAAAGTCACTCCAACATCTTTAAGCTTTTCCAACACCGCGGTTAAATGCTCAGCTCGTGCTCTTTTAACCAAAACCTCTCCCCGCGTTACCGCCGCGGCCATAATAAGCGTCGCTGCTTCAATGCGGTCCGGTATGATCTCATAATCAACGCCATGGAGTTCCTTAACCCCCTGGATCTCAATAGTCGGAGATCCTTCGCCTTTGATTTTAGCACCCATTTTAATCAGGAATCGCGCCAGGTCCACCACTTCAGGTTCACACGCCGCTGATTCGATGACCGTTGTTCCGCGAGCCAGCGTTGAGGCCATCATAACATTTCCGGTAGCTAAAACGCTTGAGCCAAAAGGACCTCCTAAATAAATATGATCCCCTTGCAAACGCTTAGCCTCGGCGAACACATACCCTTCCTTAATCTGGAGTCTGGCGCCCAACTTTGACAGACCTTTCAAATGAAGATCTACCGGACGGACACCAATAATGCACCCTCCAGGTAAAGATACTTTAGCTTTTTTATAACGAGCCAACAAGGGCCCCAAGACACAAAAAGACGCCCGCATGGTTGAGACGAGCTTATAAGGCGCCTCATATTTTTCCAATCCATTAGGCCTAATCGTAATGATATTTTCTTTAAAATCTGTATTAAGCCCTAAGAAACGCAGGATCCTTAGCATCGAAAGCGTATCTCTTAAATCAGGGGCATTACGGATAACACATTTATCTTTTGTAAGTAAGGTTGCCGCCAGAATCGGCAACAATGAATTTTTTGAACCGGAAACTTCCGTCGTCCCAACAAGCCTAACTCCACCTTCAATAACAAGTTTATCCATATTATTTTTTCCTAATGATGACAACCCGATCTCTGCCGCAAAGATCCTTAACAATCTTACTCTCTTGCCAAACAGAAGAATCGCTAAAAATTTTTCTTAATTCCGGGGCCTGATCATGGCCGATTTCTAAAAACAGATACCCTCCGGAGACGAGATGCGTACGGCTCCCTTGCTCAATCGATCTATAAAAATAAAAACCGCCAGCTTGAGCCAACAAGGCAAGCCGTGGCTCAGCCTGTACATCTAAAGGTAAAGTTTCAAACTCATCATCCGCGATATACGGAGGATTAGAAACAATAAAATCAAATTGTTGTTTTGTTTTTTTAAAACAACTGAATAAATCCGACTTTAAAAATTTTATTCTTCCTGCGACTCCATTAAGCCTGGCATTAAGCTTTGCCTGCTTTAAGGCTATCGGTGAAATATCAACGGCATAAATTTCAGCTTCTTTTAAAACCTCTGAGACTGCACAAGCAATAGCGATATTGCCGGATCCTGTACCTATGTCTAAAATGCGTGCCGATGTTTTACCAGATGCCTGAATTGATTGAAGTGTTTCGCTGACTAAGGTTTCTGTCTCCGGACGCGGGATTAAAACGCCAGGTTTTAAACAAAGGCGTATTCCAAAAAATTCTGTTTCACCCAGCAAATATTGTAAAGGCGCGCCCTGAACCCTTTTCTCTAAAATCCGCTCGAGCCTATTCCACTCCTGCCCGGTCGGCGCAACGCGGTCTTTGTTTAAATAAAGATCGCCGCGCTTACACTGCAACAATTGGCACACTATGGTTTCGATCTCATTCATGATTTTTTATTCTCAGCGTCTATCAACGCATCCGTCATTTCATCCAAAGAACCATTCAGGATTCCTTCCAGCTGATGAGACGTAAAACCAATGCGATGATCCGTGACGCGCCTGTCTGGAAAATTATAGGTACGGATCTTTTCACTTCTATCTCCGGAACCCACCAGTAATTTACGCGCTAGAGATTGCTCAATTTGTTTTTTAGAGACCATTTCATCCAAGAGCCTCGTGCGCAAAACGCGCATGGCCTTCGCTTTATTCTTCAACTGCGAACGCTCATCCTGGCATGTCACGACAAGCCCTGAAGGCAAATGAGTTATACGAACCGCTGAATCAGTTGTGTTCACATGCTGACCACCGTGACCTCCGGCCTTATACACATCAATCTTTAAATCTTTGGAATCGATAACAAGTTCTGTCTCCTCAGGCTCGAATAAAACCGCTACCGTTGCCGCTGAGGTATGGATTCTTCCCGAGGCTTCAGTCGTCGGAACACGCTGAACCCGATGAACGCCGCTCTCATATTTGAGCCGTTTGTAAGCGTCCCGGCCTTCGACACTGAAAATCACTTCTTTCAATCCCCCGAGATCGGTCTCATTCAACGACATAAGCTCTATCTTCCAATTTTTTGCAGCCGCGTATTTCGTATACATCCGATAAAGATCAGCGGCAAAAAGACTCGCTTCCTGTCCTCCGGTTCCTGCCCGGACTTCCACCATGCAATTGCGATTGAGATCAGAATCAGGGGTTTTAAGCATTTCGTTCAACTCCTGCTCCATGAGAACAGAACGTTTTTCTAAATCCTCAAACTCCTGACGCGCCAACTCAAGAAATTCTTTTCCATGGCCTGAGTCAGAAAGAAGATGTTTTAACTCCTCGGTTTGCCGTCTAACATCTAAAAGCTGATCATACTTTTTGACAAGAGGCGTTATCTCCGAAAGTTCTCTGGCATACTTAGCGCACTGAGTCGTATCCGCTACAATCGCATGATCCGACAAAAGGTGCTCCAGCTCAACAAACCGTTTTTTAAATTCTTCAAGTTTTTCAATCATAGAAACAAATAGCAAAGCCATTTTTCAGGTAACAGGCAACAGCAAGCTTCAACTGATCCCCGATCCCTGTTCCCTGATCCCTGAATGATGTTTAGCCTTTTTTATACTTCTTTATGAATTTCTCAACGCGCCCCGCGGAATCCACGAATTTCTGCTTCCCCGTAAAAAAGGGATGACATTTTGAACAAATGTCCACGCGGATGCTCGGCTTGGTCGACCGCGTCTGAATAACCTCGCCGCAAGCACAGATAATCGTTGACTCTTTGTACTGGGGATGAATTTTTTCCTTCATAGCACACTCCTTCATGAGCCCCACTCATATGAAATAAATGTATGGGGCGAGTGAACTCCGAATTTTCTACCTTAATTTATTCAATATAGAAAATACGGAGTAATGTTTTTAAACCTTTCTACTTTAGGTAAATTAAGAAAACCTAATACCTTCCAAAATCAACTCCGCAGCTAACGAAGTAAATTTCTTGCGCCATTCGTGCTGGCAGAGAAATTTACAAGTGCTTAAGCCAGGAGCATTTTTTGCTTTTTCTATAGACTATAGACTATTTTTATTGATTCATACTATCTAGAAAATCATTATTATTCTTTGTTTTTGAAAGCTTGTCAATCAAAAGTTCCATGGCCTCCGCCGAGTTCAAGTCATTTAAAACCTTTCGCAGAATCCATATCTTTTGGAGATGTTTAGGATCCAAAAGAAGCTCTTCACGCCTTGTATTAGAACGTTTGATATCAATAGCGGGATAGATTCTTCGCTGGAAAAGGTTGCGGTCTAACTGCAATTCCATATTGCCCGTACCTTTGAACTCTTCGAAAATAACTTCATCCATACGACTTCCGGTATCAACAAGCGCGGTCGCGATAATGGTTAAGCTTCCACCCTCTTCCAAAGCCCGTGCTGCGCCAAAAAAGCGTTTTGGCTTATGAAGAGCGTGAGAATCCATACCACCGGTCAGAATCTTGCCGCTGTGAGGCACGACCGTATTGTAGGCGCGCGCCAACCTTGTGATGCTGTCGAGCAAAATCACGACATCCTTCTTATGCTCAACCAGCCTCTTGGCTTTCTCAAGAACAATTTCAGCGACCTGAACGTGCCGTTCAGCCGGTTCATCAAATGTTGAGCTGATGACTTCACCCCTAACAAGTCGTTGCATATCCGTGACTTCCTCAGGACGCTCATCGATCAACAAAACAATCAGCATCGTTTCAGGACTATTTTTTGTAATCGCGTTGGCGATCTTCTGCAAAAGAACTGTTTTGCCGCTGTAGGGCTGTGCCACGATCAATCCGCGTTGCCCCTTCCCAATGGGCGTCAACAAATCCATGATACGCGTCGAAACCTCATCATGAGCACACTCCAAAGGAAACCGCTCATGAGGATAAACAGGCGTCAGATTATCAAACAAAACCTTGTCTTTAGCAGCCTCTGGATTCTCAAAATTAACCGCTTCGACTTTTAGAAGAGCAAAATATTTTTCGCCCTCTTTGGGAGGCCGGATCTGCCCTGAAACCGTGTCGCCCGTTCTTAAATCGAATTTCCTGATTTGTGACGGAGAGATATAAATATCGTCCGGGCACGGCAGATAATTATAGTTCGAAGACCTTAAAAATCCGAAGCCTTCAGGCAAAATCTCTAAAACGCCTTCTCCGAACATCAATCCCTCTTTTTCAGCCTGAGCCTGCAAGATCTTAAAAATCAAATCTTGCTTTTTAGAGCCGCTGATGCCGTTAACATTTAAGCCCTTGGCAAACTTGGCCAAATCAGTGATCTTCATTTCTTTTAGTTTCGCTATTTCCAGTTTCTCTGTTTCCACTTTTCCTCCTTAACCCCTTTTAGACATACGATTGAATCTTAAAAAGACTTTTTTCTAGAGTCTTCTGCGCTCCGCGTTAAGAATCTCATAAGATTTCTTACCTGGCGCTCTGTTTTCGTTTTTAATCCATTATTATCTATTATGAAATCGCACCGCGCGATCTTTGACGGCAGAGAATCCTGCCACTGCATGCGTCGCCGCCATTGAGCGGGACTGAAACGGGACCGACCTTTTAAGACGGAGGGCGTCGCGGTCACAACAACCGTCCAATCAAAAAGCTTATCAAAACCTGTCTCGAATAATAAAGGAACTTCGACGACAGCGATTGTTTTCTTGTCTTTTTTGTATTTTTTCAAAAACTGAAGTATTCTTTTCTTCACCAAGGGATGAACAAGTGCGTTGAGCTTTTTTAAAGAATGCGCCGAAACAAAAATCTTATTCGCCAAAAGAGACCTTTTGACAACGCCGCCTTCGATAAAAGACGCGCCAAATAATTGCCCAATCCTTTTCCTTAAAGCTCTATTTCGTTCAAACTCTTGCGCAACAATCACATCACAGCTAAGAGCTTTAGCCCCTTGGCCACAAAACATCTCAAGAACCGTACTTTTCCCGCTGGACAGACACCCTGTTAAACCGATCGCAATCATAACCCCTTTAAGCCTTCTGATAAAGCTCCGTGTATTTTTTTGCTGATTCTTTCCAGGAAAAATTCAACCGCATGAGACTTTTTCCTAATTCCCGCCAGGCTTTTTTATCGCCAAACAATTCTTTGGCGCGATTGATCGCACAAAGAAACTCAGGCTCATCAAATCTGGAAAAAACAAAACCCGTTCCTGTATTATCTTTAAAATTATAATCCTGGACCGTATCGGCCAAACCGCCTGTTTTATAAACAATCGGAACAGTCCCATATTTAAAACTTATCAGTTGTCCCGTGCCGCACGGTTCAAAACGCGACGGCATAGCAAAAACATCACACCCCGCATAGATCTTGTGCGCCAGATCATCGTCAAAATCCGAAGTAACGAAAACCATCTTCGGATAATCGCGTGCTATCGCACGTAAATCCGCCTCAATATCCGGTTCTCCGACACCCAAAATAACGGCCTGGATATCGTTTTGACTTAAATTCGGCAAGAGTCTCGCCAATAAATCAATGCCTTTTTGCCGCACCCATCGGCCCACGAAACCCAAAAGCATTCTATCTTCACTCTTAGCTAATCCGCAGGCATCCTGAAGCTTAAGCTTATTAATCTTTTTTTCATAAAAATTAGCCAAAGAGTAGCGATGGAAAAGACGCGAATCCCCCTGAGGATTCCAGATTTTGTAGTCCACGCCGTTAATAACGCCGAAAAAACGATTCTTACGGGTTGCCAACACCCCTTCCAAACCGCACCCGAATTCTTTTGTCTGAATTTCCTGAGCGTGTGTGGCGCTCACCGTATTGACGATATCCGCGTAAATAATCCCGCCTTTCAAAAGATTGACCTGATCATAATACTCTAATGATGACAAAGTGAAGTACTCCCAACCTAAACCCGTTTGAAGCATTTGTTCTTTCGGAAAAATACCCTGATAAGAAATATTATGAATCGTCAAAAGAGTCTTCGGCTTCTTTCCGGCGCCAAAAAAATACTCATGTCCATAGGCTTTTATAAATACGGGGATCAAAGACGTTTGCCAATCATGGCAGTGAATGACATCGGGAATAAAATCGATCTTTTTAAAAAGACTTAAGACCTTTTGACAAAAATAAGAAAACCGTTTTAGGTTATCTCCAAAATCCCCAAGACGATCTCCATAGAGATCTTCCCTTAAAAACATATCATGTTTTAAAAAATAGGCTTTTGTATTATCGCTGATTTCAACAACGTCAAAATCTTCGTCTATTTTTTTAAAAACAACTCCTGACCGCCGCACACAGGCGTATTTAGGCATCACCAAAATGACTCCTTCAGATAAATTCTCTAACTCCAGAGGCAAAGCACCACAGACATCCGCCAGACCTCCGGTCTTGGCATAAGGAACAGCTTCACTTGTCACAATAGCTATCTTCATACATCCCCCGACTTTAAACCCCGTTAGAGAACTTCGTTCTCTAACCAATTTTTGAAATCCAAAAACTAAAAAAATCATCAAAAGACTTGCTTCAATTCCTAATTTACCTCTTCTGTCTCCAACCAATTTTTTCCATATGAAAGAGTGGTTTTTAAAGGCACGGTCAGAACAATGGCGTTTTCCATGCACCGCCGCACCAGATCAATCAAAACATCTTTCTCTTGTTTTTTTACTTCAAAAACAAGTTCGTCATGAACCTGTAGAATAAGACGGGACTCAAGCCCTTTTTCGGAAATAGACTTCGCCACATCCACCATAGAACGCTTGATAAGATCCGCTGCTGATCCCTGGATAGGAGCGTTGATGGCTTGGCGCTCGGCAAATTGCCGGATCGCCATATTAGGATTACTAAATTCTGGTATATAACGCCGCCGACCCAAAATCGTAGTAACAAAACCGTTCTTTTTAACAAATTCAATCTGGCTGTCTAAAAAACCTTTCACCTTAGGATAACGTAAAAAATACTCCTCGATAAAATTCTCAGCTGTTCTAGGGTCAACATCCAAATCCTTGGCCAATCCATAGGAGCTCATGCCATAAACGATGCCAAAATTCACACGTTTTGCGTTGTTACGCATTTCATTCGTCACATCTTTTTCTTCTACGCCAAAAATCAGAGATGCGGTAGTGGCGTGGATATCCCTGGATTCTCTAAATGCCTGAGCCAACACTTCATCTTGAGATAAATGAGCTAAAATCCTTAGTTCCACCTGAGAATAGTCCGCGGACAAAATACCGTCAAAACCTAAAGAAGGAATAAAAGTCTGGCGAATCTTACGGCCAAATTCTGTTTTAATAGGAATATTCTGTAAATTGGGAGAATTAGAGCTCAGGCGCCCTGTCTCCGTGCCTATCTGATTGAAAGACGCGTGTATTTTATGCGTCTTTTCATCCGCCCACCCAGGAAACGCGTCCATGTAGGTCGTTTTCAACTTAGAAAACTGCCGATAATCCAGCAGGATCTTCGGCAACTCATTTGTTTTAGCGAGTCGCGTCAGAACTTCTTCATCCGTCGAAAAACCGGTTTTCGTCTTTTTGACAACCGGGAGTTTCAGTTTATTAAATAAAATATCCGATAACTGCTTAGGTGAATTTATATTAAATTCACATCCTGCAAGCTCATAGATCGAGGCGATCAGCTTTTCTAACTTTTTCTCAAGCTCTTTAGATAAACTTTTTAAGAACTCCCAGTCAATGTTGACCCCTGTTGCTTCCATCGAAAACAAAATATCCGAAAGCGGCGTTTCAACATCGTAGAAAAGACTCAAAAGTCCTTTTTCTTCTAAAATCTTCTCAAGATTTTCTTTTAAGAGAAATAAAAAATGCGACTCTTTACCGCAATAATCAAGACGATTTAAGCCTTTTAAAGAGAGGTGATCCCACAAGAGCCCTTCTAAAGCCGCGGACGACTTTGACGAATCAGCTAAATGTGCTGCGATCATCGTATCAAAAAATTGAACAGGCCCAATGATACCCAAACGGCTCAAAAAATGTTTTGCGTTTTTAACATCATGCGTTACAGCCAAATATTTTTTCTCGCTGAAAAGTTTTTTTAAAAAATCCGCGTTATCCGTCACATAAACAGCGCTCGCGTCAAAAGCTAAATTAACCTTCCAGCCTTTTAAGTCCTCTTCAAACCGCTCGACATAAAAAGCATACGTCTTTTTTAAAGCAATCTTTTCAAGAATCTCTTTAAAATCCGTGATATTTTTCTGCTGGATATCAAAGGTCGGCGCAACACCACTCGATAAACGATCTTCAGAAAGCTCTTTCAGCATCCCTTTAAATTCAAGACGGCTAAACACATCCCAAAGCTTATCTGCATCCGGCGGTTTAACTTCCAAATCCGCCAATTCCACATCCAAGGGCACATCGTAACGCAACATAGCCAATTCCTTGCTTAAGCGAATGAGGTCTTGATTCTCCTGGATAATTTTCCTTAAAGCTTCCCGCTTGATTTTAGAGACATGCTCTATGATATCCTCTGCGTCCTCGAATTCTGTTAAAAGCCCCAGGGCGGTCTTTTCACCGATTCCATGCGCCCCTGGGATATTATCAGAAGCATCCCCCATTAAAGCAATTAGATCAGAAATTTTTTTGGGTTTAACTCCGAATTTTTCTTTAACAATGTCTTCTGTGAAAACGATGCCTTCTTCTTTATAAGGATTATAGACTTCGATATTACCTCCTACAAGCTGCAGGATGTCTTTATCGGAGCTTATGATAACGACTTTTTTCACTTTATCGGCCATGCGCATGGCGAGTGTCGCAATCACATCATCAGCCTCAAAACCCTCGCGTTCACATATACGATAGCGATAAGCGCCCACCACTTCTTTAATCAAAGGCACCTGCGACAAAAGTTCCGAAGGCATCGGAGCGCGATGAATTTTATAATCGCTGAATTTCTTCGTGCGGTGCGTGGTCTTGGAAACATCGAAACACATACCAAAATAACCAGGAGTCAATTCCTCCTGGATCTTTTTAAGCATTTTAACAAAACCAAAAACCGCGTTGGTCGGCTGTCCCGACGAAGTGACGAGCGGCGCCTTAATAGCAAAAAAAGCCCGGTAAAAAAGGGAATTAGCGTCAACCAAACAAAGCTTAGTATCCAACATATAAATCTATTTTCTTATTTTAAGATGTCCTTAGGGGAATCTGCGGAAAATGAGGTACTTATGACTTTTTATTTCTAAAGAATCGCCTAACTCCTAATTCGACATAAGCGCTTTACGATGCACTTCTTCAAATGTCTTCCCAATTTCTTTATTCTTAGGGTCCAAGATCATGGCCTGGCCTAGCTCAGTCATGGCCTGAGGCAACATGCCCATATAATAAAGCTGTTTGCCTCGAGAAAAATGCATACGCGCTTCGCGTTTGCGTTTTTTTGGATCGAGGTCATTACCCTTAGGAGACGCATTAATATCATCGCCAAGATCAAGACCTGCGAGATGCTGATCAAGAAAATCAGCTTTTATCTCAGGGTCATCGACACCCAGACTCGCCAACTCTTTCCTGGCTTTCATCGTCCACTCTTCGTTCCACTCACCAATCAACACCCTTTTTTTGAAATAGTAGACGGCTTTTTCCATATCGCCTTCTTTTTCATAGATGCTGCCTAAATTAAAGTAAGGACTCGTCAGATTTGGGTCTAATTCAATAGCCCGGCCGTAGGCTTTTTTAGCCTTGTCGTTCCAACCCTTAGCTTCATACAAGACGCCCAAATCATTATAGGCGATGGCAAGCCCGGGATCCAACTCAACGGCCTTCTGAAAAAACATAACCGCCGTATCAAGGTCACCGTTTTTCTGCGCCTGCACTCCCTGCTTATGGTAATCAGCCCCTATCTTTTTGCCTTCTGAAGTAATCTGAGCAAAACAAAGTGAGGCCATCAAGAAAACACTGAATAAAATGATCGTTACTGGAAGGATTGGAATGATTTTTCTCATCCGATTGGTTTGGTTAGGTTTAGCATAATATATTTTCAGTTAAATATCAAGTAAAATTATCATTAAGGTTACGTAAGGTTGCTTGAAGTTACTTTATGTTCCTTAAGGTTGCTTTTAAAAATGGAACCTTAAGTAACATCCGGAAACCTTAAGAAACATCCCGCAACCTTTAAGAAATTATTAAATCAACGCCGGCATAGAAAGCGCCGGATGCTTGCGCTTGTTTAAAAATCCAATCAATTCTTCAAGCGTTACAGCGTTTGTTTCATCCGCGATCTTGCCAAAAAAATCCGATAGACCCAAAGCCTGAGCGCGTTGTTCAATTTTGGCCTGGAGCACATCTTTCAATTCTTTCGGCATCCAGACAATGCGGCCCAAACCTCCTTCGCTAGAAATAAATTTTTTACTGGTCAGGTATAATTTACCGACGCCAATAAAGCCAGGCGTTTGAACCCCGCCGCCCACAGAACCCGCCAACTGGGTAAAAGTCATCCCCAAAGGTGTGAGTCCCGTATAATCACGGCTAACAACCATCACCCCGTTCGCTTCAGGCACAAGAGCCACAATACACTCGAAACATCCGCAGCTTGATTGAGGCGCAACAAGCAAAGAATACATACTAACTTCATTAATCGTCTTATTGGACTTCTCAAAAATAAAATCATTGATCGCGCGCCATTGTCCCAAACGCTCATCCAAACATATTCCTTTTTTGATCGGCTGATTTCCTCCTGAGGGCGTGATCTCAAAAGCCGCCTTAGCATCCAGCCAGGAATAAGCGCCGCATAATCCAAGGCGCTCCGGCGTAATAATACAAATATGATTAGGCGCGAAAGACTGACACAAGGCACAGCTATAGAAAGTATCCACTTTTTCATCAACTAAATCTTTCAAGCGTTCATCACGAGCAGTGAACGCATCCATGGCCCCTTTTAGATGTTTGCGCACGTCCTCATCTTTCGTAAAAAGCGTTATCTGAATTTTATCCACAATAGCGCCAAAATCCTTATGAAGCATAGCGTGAATAATGGTACCAAAATGCTTGATACGAAAACCTTTGTCAAAGGCCTCCTGTGAAATACGCACCCAGATCATCTCGCGCTGACCCATATGCATAACACCTTGGGCCTCGTTCAAATAACGATGGATCTGACGCTCCAGTATCGGCTCAAAATCTTTATTAAAGTTGCGCGCCGCCACCTCCACCAAAATTCCTAAAGGCAATGACTTTTCAGGCGCCTCTGAAACATCCGGCCCGATCAACTCCACCTTTCCATCCTGAACTTTATCCATAGGACGCGCAGTCAAATATTCAAAAGCCGTTGAACTTTTTGAACCAAATTCGACTTTTAAATTTTCCTTACGAACACGCTCCCCCTCAAAAGCCGGACCGTACAAAACCGGTATAGGCACATGCGCAACCTTAATCTTAATGCCGCGTGTCTCGATGCTGCGAGCCACAATTTTTTCATAATTGTTCTCCACCACCAACGCTTCATATTTCGTCGTTTCAATTTTCCCAACGGGCGGTGCATCCTGATCTGTGATAATGGGAAATCCTAAATTCAAAACACCCAGGCCGGTCGTCACGATCACTTCGCTAAGCTTACCCAAGACGACAACAAAGGCCGGCACACGCTCCTGCGCATATTTTAAAGCCTCCTGCCACTGGCCGGCTTTACAGCCGCCAAACGACAAAGCAGCACGAATGGCAAAATTCACCGCGAAAATACTCGCTAGCTCCTCATTCCCCAACGGAACGATATAATTATCCAATCCCAACTCTACGTTCTCCTCAACTAACTGGTCTTTAATATTCTTTTCACCCTTATTGCCCACAAGAAGCGAAACAATATTTTTTTCCTGAAAGCCACGGATAATCTTAACCGCTAAAGGATTATCTTTGGCCCGGCCTATAACGACCGCGATACCGGCGATACGTCCATCCACCAGCTGAACGCCTAAAGAGCGCAAGACCGTATCCGGAACAAATCCTAAATAACCATCTGCGTTAAGTTTCAACACCGCAGCTAAAAGTTCTTCGATCAAAAGCGTTGCCAAGCCTTTACTCAAAAGACCATCCAGATGAGGCACCTTTAAACCATTCGCCAAAGGCTTGCCTTCGCTTAAAAGCAAAGCATTCTTAATAATATCTTGAGCGCCCTTAAGATCCTTAACCTCTAAACCCAATAAACTATAAGCCAAAGGAAGATAAAACGCTGTACCCTCAAAACCTAAGAATTCTTTTTCTCCCTTCGTTTTGATAGCCGAAGCGAGAGCGCTCTCAGCCATACCGATGAGTTTCTGCGTTGTTGCCGAAACAATCCCGGCTATATCTGACATAGAAAACCTCCGACCATTTGACCTTCCTGAACAGCACTCTGCCAATCAACATTTCTTACTCTGCCGCTAAATTCGCAAACGTCGCCTGCGGCATAAACAAAAGGGATGTTGGTACAAAAATGCTCGTCAACAACAATGCCGTGATTTGTTTTAACATCCGTATCTTTTAAAAAACCTATATTCGGCGCAGAGGGAGATGAAAAAATAACCAAAGAAGCGCCGATCACTTTTCCATTAGAAAGCCTCACCGCTTTCGCATCGCTATCCCCTAAAATCTCCATTACAGAGTTGTCGCTAACAACATCAACCCCTTCCAGCGGCTCATTCAAAATCCCAAAAAATTTAGTTTCTATTTTCTTGACTGCAATGATACGTGCCAGCTCAAGAGAAACAGCATCTGAACCAACGATAACAACTGTGTGGGCCAAAGGAAGATTCTCTATTAAAAACTTCGCGTCTCTTAAACCATGGAAAGCCACCACGCCGTCTTTTTGGACACCTTTCATAAGAGGCAGCTTCACGCTGCTTCCGGTCGTAAGTAGGAGCTCATCGAATTCAACAAAATCCCTTTCTTTAAAGATAACCTTTTTTTTATTTAAGTTAAGCTCCACAACTTCTTTCTCAAGCATTAGCTCAATTGCGTTATTTTTATAAAAATCCTGGCTGCGAAAATACAGATCTTTTTCTTTGATCTTACCTTCGACAAAATCCAGTAATTGATTGCGGCGATACGGCATATACGGTTCGCGAGAAATAACCAAAATGGGGCTCGTCTTATCTTTCTCCCGGATCGCTTCAACTGCGGCGATGCCTGCAGCTGAATTGCCGATAACAACTATTCTTTTCATAGGCCTTTCCCTTACACTAAGAATTGAGTTAAGTAATTTTGAAATGAATGACGATTGTGCTCATAAGCAGCTTGAGTATTTTTGGGCACCAAAAATACGAAAGAACTTATGAGCGTTCAAAATCGTCTTGAAATTAAAAATTACTTAACTTAATCCACACCCATCGCGTCTAACACAGAAGGCAACAACCCGTACCAACCCAGCGAGATCAGATGAATCCCATCGCACATTGACTTTAATTGCAAGGCCAATCGCACGCTGATTTCTAAGCTTTTGGCCTTCTTGTCCTCAACATGAGCCAACTCATCGATAAGATACTCTGGAACAAATACCCCTGGGACGTGATCATTAAGATAATGAGCCATTCGTTCTGATTTTAAAAATACAAGGCTTGCAAAAATTTTTGTTTTAAAAGGCTTTGTGAGTTTCAGGAATTTTTCAAAAAGAGGCAGGTCGTAAATCGCCTGTGTCTGAAAAAATTCAGCACCGGCCTTAATCTTCTTTTCCATCTTAATGAGTTCCGGTTCCAATGGATCCGCTCCGGGATTCACTACTGCCCCCACGCAATAATGCGGAGCATCGTTTTTTAGCTTATGCCCGTTCATATCAACACCCGTCTCAAGCTTTCTGACAACCTCAATCAATTGAACAGAATCCATGTCAAAAACTGGTTTCGCCTCAGGATGGTCCCCTAAAGCGGGATGGTCACCTGTCAAAGCCAAGATATTCTCCAAACCAAAAGCCGCAGCTGTTAAAATATCCGATTGAAGAGCAAGCCTATTCCTATCCCGGCACGTTACCTGCACCAAAGGATTGAAACCTTTATTTTTTAAAATAATGCTGGCCCCTAAAGAACTCATGCGCATGACAGAACTTTGCAAATCTGTCACGTTGACAGCATCCACCCTGCCTTTTAACGGGGCTATTTCTTCTAAAATTTTTTCTAAAGAAATACCTTTAGGTGGGCCGACTTCAAACGTGGTGATAAATTTCTTCTCTTTTAGTTTTTCCTTGAATGTCATGAAATTTAAATTATTTTAAGAAAGGCCTTTGGCGCGTTTAAATAATTCTAGAGTATTTTTCATCAATAAAACAACGGTCAAAGGACCAACGCCTCCGGGAACAGGCGTAATGAGCGAAGCCCTTTTTTCGGCTGTTTTAAATTCAACATCTCCGACAATCTTACCTTTGAGCCGATTGATCCCTACATCAACGACGACCGCCCCTTTTTTAATCCAGGCCCCTTTGATCAAATGCGGCTTACCGACCGCCACAATAAGAACCTCCGCGCGCTTAACATGATCGCGTAATTTCTTGGCTTGAGATGTCGCGATATGGCAAACCGTGCTCGTGGCCAGATTTTTAAGCGCAAGTAAGCTTAAAGGCTTTCCGATGATCTCCGAATGTCCAACGATCACAACATCACGGCCATAAAGTTTTACTTTGTAGCTTTTAAGAAGCTCTATGCAGGCCTGCGCCGTGCAAGGAACCACAAAATCATTTTCCAATACAAGCCGCCCCAAGTTCTCAGGATGCATGCCTTCGGCATCTTTTAAAGGAGAACAAAAACTGATAACATCTCTTAATTTCAAGCCAAGAGGCAATGGCGTTTGAATAATAACGCCATGGACAGAAGGATCATTGTTTATTTTTTTTATCTCCGCAATCAGGGAATCTTTGGAAATCCCTTTTTCAAAACCGATCAGTCGATAATCAATGCCCATCTCGAGCGCCGCTTGTGCCTGAGCTTTAGCATACAACGTCGATCCGCAATCCTCTCCCACGCACAAGGAAACCAACGTCGGTACTCCCAACCCCTTCTCTTTAAAAAGAGCGGTCTCTTTTTTTAAGCAGTCTTTTATTATTGAAGCGACTTTTCTACCATCCAAGAGAGCGGCCAAAGGACACCTCGATCTTTTTTTGCAGACCTGTTAATGTTTTTTTAAGAACTTTTAAACGCGCGATCTCTTTTTTGTATTTCTTAGATTTTTCTTTTGATGCTTTCACGTTTACGAGTACGTAATAAAAGGCACCCGTAAAAGCGGCTTCGGCCAAACCAGCAGCCAGGGCCGTATCCGAAGCCAGGCGCGTGTTCCCTTTTTTCAAAAGCTCATGGGATGATTTTATCAAATCATATGACAAAAAACAAATTTCTAACGGAACACGGATGGATTCTTCAATATCTCCCGATGCGTAAGCCCGAACATCTTCATCAAGAAGCTCTAAACATCTCTTCTGTTGCAACGAAACCTGGCAAAGCATTATCTGAAGGCGCGGCGTAAATCTCTTATACTTTTCTTTTCCACAAGTGAATTGACAGACCATCGCAATCAATCCGGCGGACATCGCTGCACTAAGCGCTGCCGAAGAACCGCCGCCTGGCGCCGGCGTTCTAGCCGACAAGTCTTTCAAATAATCCTCTATGCTTCGCTTCGCATAATTCATTTTCAAGTTCTCCTTAATGAATCTCAAACAGGTTAAAAACCCGCGGTTTTATTCCTTAAGATGATCTAAGCTTTGTGAGATATCTAAAAATCTCTTAACATATTTTTGGCGACACTTAAAGCAAGATATCATTCTAGACTTCTTCCTTAAGAGCTTAAAAAAGCCTTAAAGGATTTCTAAGCTTCGATTAAACCAACCCGCTCACCGCACCGAAAGAATCCACGTCGACATTGGCACCACGTGGATGCAAGGGCAACCCCGGCATGGTCTGCATTGTCGAAGCATGCGCTAAAATAAAACCCGCGCCGCTACACAGTTGAACATCTTTAATAGGTAGATCAAAATTTTTTGGAGCCCCTTTCAAAGCCTCATCATGCGAAAGAGAAAATTGAGTCTTTGCAATACAAACAGGAAATTCTTTAAAACCTTTTTGAATATAAAAATCCAGGTCGCGCCTAGCCTTGGGCGTGTAAACAACGTCTTTGGCTCCATAAATATTTCTGGCGATCATCTCTATCTTTTCATAAGGGGAGCGCTCATCCTCATAGAGAAAACGAAAAGCTGAAGTTTTTGTCCGCGTCGCCTTAACCACGCTTTTGGCCAACCCTAAAATGCCGCGAGAACCATCTTTGAAAGCAGTGCTCACCTGGCAATCACAAGCCCCAAATTCAAACGCCTTCTTCCTGATAAAATCAATTTCCTTCTTTGTATCGGTAGAAAAACTATTGATGCACACAAAGACCGGGATCTTAAAAAGAAGGACATTCTCAATTTGTTTCTTTAGATTAACGCTTCCCTCTTCCAACGCAAAAAGGTCTTCTTTTGTAAAAGACTCGTCGAGTTTCTCTGACGCCGTGATAGGGAGTTTCTCGCTCTGGGCCTTTAAGCCCCGCACAGAACAAACCAATACACACGCATCCGGCTTAAAACCGCTCGTGCGGCATTTGATATCAAAAAATTTTTCCGCTCCGCAATCTGCGCCAAAACCGCTTTCAGTAACCACGTAATCGCTCAATCCTAAAGCCATTCGATCAGAAATGATCGAGCTCGATCCAATGGATATATTCGCAAAAGGACCGCTGTGAATAAAACACGGCGTGTGTTCGCTCGTCTGAACAAGATTAGGCTTAATCGCGTCTTTCAAAAGAGCGACCATAACGCCATCCGCCATTAAATCGCCGGCCTTGACGAGATTCGCGGCATCCGTGCGTGCCACGGTAATTGTTCGCAGGCGCTTTCGTAAATCCTTAAAATCCCAACTTAAAGTCAATAAAGACATGACCTCGGAAGCAGCGGTAATCTCAAATCCCGTGCGCATCTCGTATTTTTTTTCACCTGATTTTAAAATATATTCGAGATGCCTCAAAGACCTGTCGCTTACATCCAGGCAGCGCTTGAACGTAATGGATTCAGGCTGTATGCCCAGCTTATTGCCATGAAAAATAGAGTTTTCCAAAAACGAGACTAAAAGATTATTGGCGGCTGCCACAGCGTGCATATCGCCTGTAAAATGAAGATTAATATCCTCTGACGGCAAAACGCTGGACGCCCCGCCGCCCGTAGCACCACCCTTAGCTCCAAAAAGAGGACCCAATGAAGACTGACGCAATGTACAAGCAGATCTTAAATTTAATTTATTAAGCGCCATCGAAAGAGCGATAGTGGTTACGGTCTTGCCTTCGCCAAAAGGAGTCGGCGTTATGGCGCTTACCAGGATATATTTGTTGCGGTGTTCTTTTGGCAATCTCTCCAGAATAGAAAGATTAACCTTGGCCTTAAAACGCCCTGTTTTTTCAAGCTCATTCTCGCGAATTTTTAATTTTTTTGCGATCAAGCTGATATCTTTGACAGTTGATTTCATCTCTATGAAGATTTATTCTTTTGCACTTTAAGAAAGATTAATTATATTTCTCACACACATCAAATGCATTTTTTATTAAAAAGATATGCCTGCCCGTTGGGACGTAAGAAACAGAAACAACGTCAAATCTGGCCTTACGACCCAGCAAGTGATTTTCTTTTAAATAGGCAAGTGCCAATCTAGACAACCGGCGCTGTTTTCTTTCATCAACCGATTCAAGCGCTTGCACTTCGCTATCTTTGCCGCGACGCGTACGAACTTCGACAAAACAAACGACACCGTGCTGGTGAGCCACGATATCAAGTTCGCCCAAAGCCGTGCGGACATTTCGCGCCACAATACGATACCCCTGCTTTCTCAAAAAAAGCGCAGCCTCGTCTTCTCCTTGCTTTCCTAAAAAACCTTTTAACATCTTTAAAAATTTAAGTCTTTAAAAAACGACAAAACGTTTTGCGATGGATAGAACAAAGACCAAAGCGCGAAATATTCTTCAAATGCATGCGCGTCCCATATCCCTTGTGGTCCTTAAAACCATAGCGAGGATAAAGCGCATCATAGAATTCCATCATTTGATCGCGGAAAACTTTCGCGATGATTGAGGCCGAGGCGATCGATAGACTCTTGCCGTCGCCGCCAATGATTTCCTTCGAAAAATATCCCAAGCTTGAACTCAAAGAACCGTCGAAAAGAAGAAAGGTATTTTGAAACGAAGGATGCAATGTTTTTAACTGACTGATAAGCGTTGAAACCGCAACATCCGCGGCGCGCTTGGCGGCTTGAGTAATGTTGATCGCATCGACCGCGTCTTCGTAGACAACGCCGATGCCATAAGCGCCCTTTTTCTTAATCTCGTCAAAGGCCCTTTGGCGCTCGAGCGCCGATAATTTTTTTGAATCCGTTATGCGTTCTTTGAAAGCCCACGTGTGAAGCCAGCTCGCCGCAACCACCACAGGGCCCGCCAGAGGTCCACGACCGACCTCATCAACGCCGATAACGATCTTAAATCCGTTTCTCTTCGCGAGACGTTCGTGATATACCCCGTTAGAGATGCCTCTCATCGGTATGTAAACGAATTTAGTTATAAATTTGTATCTTGCTAACAGACGCTTTAAACGTTCTACGGTCGTCTTAGGACGACCTATCTCTAACGGGGTAGACATCCGTTAGAGATACCCTTCATCGGTAAAGAGACAAATTTTGCTTATGCATTTGGCTTCTTATTAACAGACACATAAAGATCACTATCGTCAGTTAAGTTCCCCGGACTAAGGTCCAGGGCTTCCTCCTTTAGCAGAAAATGCACAACTCCATTCATCTTGACGGGCTAAAGCCCTAAGGATTTCTGCGGAGGATTAAATAATATTACCTTATGCCTGAGTCGGCGCCAAAACTTCGCTCTTCTGCTCTGCCACTTTAGCGGCTTTCCCCATTTTTCCACGCAAATAAAAGAGACGGGCGCGATGAACTTTTCCTCTTCGAACGACTTCGACACTCTCTATGCTTGCAGAATACATAGGAAACGTCCTTTCAACACCCTCGCCATAAGAGATCTTACGGACCGTAAATGTCGCAGAAGCCCCTGAACCTCTCTTCTCAAGAACCGTTCCTTCAAAAGGATGGATCCTGACCTTATCGCCCTCGAGGATTTTCACCAAAACCTTAATAGTATCTCCGACATTAAAAGCCTGTAATTCTTTTCTTTCAAATAACCCCTCAACCAGTTTTATCTTATCCATAACGCACCCCTCCTTAATCCCGCCCCTGGCGGGATTAACTCCTAAAGCATATCTTGAAAAATATTTGTTTGCCCGCTTAAGCTCTGCGCAAGCTGGGTGTAAACAAAAATTTTCAAGATGTCTATGCTAGGAGTTAAAGTTGATTTTAACTTTGCCTATATAATGGTTCTTCTACCTTACAAAGTTAACTCCGCAGCCTGCTTAGTAAATTTTCTGCCCAAATATGCTGGCGAGAAAATTTACAAGCGTTAAGCCCCTACCCTTATGTGGAATTAGGTAGGACTACCCTTTTTGGGTTAGGCCAGGAGTTATTCCGCTATTTTTTAATTTTGCCTATATTGATTTTGCATATTCGAGGTTTTCTTCCTTACAAAATCAACTCCGCAGTGTACTCAGTGAATTTTATGCCCAATCATGCTGGCTTAAAATTCACCAGTGCTCACACAAGGAGCAACTTTTTCCCTACAGCCCTTTCTGCTTCTCTTTTAGTCCCTTCCTCTATTTGGAACCAGGAAGGACTACACCTTCTGTGTTACCAAATCCGGCCTTCTTTTTCTTGTGACCTTCAGAGATTCTTTCTTGCGCCATGTGGCAATATCCCCGTGGTCACCGGACAAAAGGACAGAAGGCACTTTTTTTCCTTTAAATACAGACGGCCGCGTATATTGAGGATATTCCAGAAGATTTTCATAGAAACTTTCGTACTTAGATGAATCCTCGTTGCCCAAAACACCCGGGATCAAGCGCACGGTGGCATCGATCATAACCATCGCCGGCAGCTCACCGCCCGTTAAAATATAATCACCGATAGAAATCTCTTCATCCGCCAGATATTGCGCCACCCGCTCATCAACACCTTCGTAATGGCCGCAGATCAAAATAACATGTTTTTTTCGAGAAAGACTTTTGAGATCTTTCTGCGTCAACCGCCGCCCTCTGGCAGAAAGCAGAACGATGTACGGTTTGACGCTACGCTTTCTTCCTTTTTTTAAAATCGACTCAACAGCTGAAAATATGGGCTGCGGCGTCATCACCATACCCGAACCGCCGCCATACGGCCGATCGTCAACTTTTCTATGTTTATCTAAAGTGTAATCGCGGATATCGTAGACTGCGATTTTTACTTTTCCTGCCGCTTGAGCCCGTTTGACAATGGACTCACCCAAGACGGGTTCGAACATGGACGGAAAAATAGTTAACACGTCGATGCGCATTTTTTTAAAAAATCATCCTTAAAAGCTCTAAATCGGTTCTCTTTGATAGCGCGACGCGCCTCACTCATCAAATGAATAAAGAAATAAATATTATGATAAGAAACGAGCCTAAGCCCTAAAATCTCACCCGTATTAAAAAGATGCCTCAGGTAAGCGCGCGTAAAATTCCGACAACAATAACAATCGCAGTTTTCATCAAGCGGTTTGAACGCGCGGGAAAACCCACCATTTCTTACCGTTACTTTCCCTTCGCTCGTAAAAGCAGTCCCGTTACGTCCATAGCGGGTAGGCACCACACAATCAAACATATCAACACCCGCTGAAACAGCCTCAAGAATGTCCTCAGGCAAGCCAACGCCCATCAGATATCGCGGAGAAACAAGAGGAAAGTATTCTATGGAAGAACGTAGGATATTATACCGTAAATCCTGCGGTTCGCCAACACTTAATCCGCCCATGGCATACCCCTTAAACCCTATCTCTTTGAGTTCTTCAATAGACCTCTTTCTTAAATCTTCATAGGTCGAGCCCTGAGCGATACCGAACAAAACACCTTTATCGCTCTTTAAGGCCTCTGCCTTGGAACGCCGGGCCCAAGAAGTTGTGCGCCGAACAGCCAATTCAGCCTGATCATAAGAAGTTGGATAAGGAACGCATTCGTCCAAAGGCATCATGATATCGCTCCCTAAAACATTTTGGATCTCTACAACGTCTTCGGGTTTTAAAAAATGCCTGGAACCGTCTAAATGCGATTGAAACTCAACGCCCTCATCGAGAATTTTTCTCAAAACCGCCAGACTGAAAATCTGGTATCCGCCGCTATCCGTCAGGATAGGTTTTTCCCAATGCATAAACTGATGCAAACCACCGGCCTCTTTAATAATATCAAGCCCTGGGCGCAGATACAGATGATACGCATTGCCTAAGATGATCTGTGCCGAACACTCTTCTAAATCCAAAGGAGAAAGTGCCTTAACAGTCCCTTGAGTCCCCACAGGCATAAAGATAGGCGTTTCAATAACGCCTCGATCAAGCGTCAGGAGGCCGCAACGGGCTTTTGTGGCTGAATCCTCATGCATGATTTTAAAATCAAAGCCCATAAATTATTTATTTTTTGTTGTATCCTTAGATGATTTTTTTCTTTTAATATTTTTCGCGCTATCAGGATCCTGGGAGCCTTTTTCCTCGAGCTTCTCTTGGCCAACAGATGAAAATCCCTGGAGCTCATAAACATAAATAGTGCTCCCCCCTGGGACGGTTTCTTTATGCCAAAGCTTAAAGTATTTCAGTCCCTCGCCTTTCAAGAAATACAATCGCACCATCATGCTTTTCGCCAGCGCCTTATCTAAAAGAAGACTGTTATACTCTTCGTCTGACTTAAAAACAAGGGCGCTCACAAAAAGCCCATCCTTTTGAGAATCTTCCTCTTTATACTTTCCGTTTTCAAAAAGGAAAAGGTTCGAAGGGACCCCGCGCCTATCGGAATATTCACTCATAAGACGTGCGTGAAAATTATCCATATTTACAACCAAGCCATTGGAATCAAAGAAAATAAGATTTCCATCTTTTTTGCCACGACTCACATTAGAAAAGAATGCTCGAGGCTTTGAAAGCCACTTCTTGTAATCCCTGTCATTCAAAAAAGACATTTCCAGATAATTGGTCTCAGCCTGCGCTAGGGTCTGATTGTATTTTTTGATTAAATAAGTAACAAGATCCGTCTTGTTCATCTCTTTTTTACGAAACCACATTTCCACCCTATCGAAATCCCAGTTACCAATAAAAGAAATAGGGCCGATCTTGATTATCATATCCGGGGACATAATAAAATAGATAGGCGGCACCTTATCAGGAAAAAGGATATTTAAGAGCTCAAGAGCCTTCTCTTCTGGCACGCATTGCTTCAAATAGCTTAAAGATGCTTTCTTATCTAAAGCGACAGCTTTCCGGATAACCTTTACCGCACCGCCCGTTGAGTATCCATTTTTTTCCAAAAATTCAATACTCTTATTGCCGCTTGTATTGATCATTCTTAAAATCCCAGCCGCTTCTGCTTCATCCGAAGTAAGAAGAATATTGGCCATCCAATACGCGGTGGGCGTGTTTTGTGTCATGCCATCAAAAAGAACGCGTCTTTGAGCGATTGCTTTAAACCAATGACCATAATCCCACCAAGAATTAATCATGGCATCAGGAGACGTTTTATTCTTAATCGTTGTCAAGGTGCTATACCATGGGTCATCCATGCTTGGCAGTATATCTTTAACCCTGGGATAAATCTGCATCGTCTGAAAAAAAAGAAATAACGAGAAAAACCCGGTCACAGCTAAACGAACGCAAGACACAACACGGGGATTTTTTTGTTTATTAATCAACTCGTAAATTTTGGTAACAGTCAATCCAAAAGCAAGTCCTAAGGGAACGACTAAAAGAAGAACAAAGCGCAAAGCGATTGTCGCGGCATAAAAAGAGCCTAAGATCCAAAACACCAGGACTAAAATCCCGCACCCAAAGCGCACATCCCGGCCTCCCTTTTGAACAAACAATACGTAAATAGTCCCTAGCATGGAAAGGTAAAAGAAAAACGGTCCGCCCAGCATAGCCACGAGCCCCGCAGGGCTGACAGCATTCAATTCAGCGACTGTCAGGTAAACGTTAGGCCAAACGGTCTGCGCAGTTACTTTTAAGATGGTCGCCAAATGCATAGGTTCTGCAATAAAATCTTTCCATGTCGAAAACCCATTTATAAGAATAACGAATAAACTCCCCAAAATAAAAAACAGGCCCAATGTCATCCCTTGATCCTTAAAAACGTCATTCGTTACCCCTGATTCCTCCTGACACAATTTTTCATTAAGGATAAAAAGGCCTGAGGCAAAAAGTATAAAATCAAAAATAAACCACCACCCTTTCCAGGTAGATGCGTAAAAAGCCAAAAACAATCCGGCCAAGGCCGCCAGCAAAAAACGGAATATCTTTTTACTACTCCCAAAAGCCTTCAAGAATATGCCAAAGATCAAAAGAGGAAACAAAATATTGTACATATCCGTATCGAACCACTCTCCGATGCATCTCTCTAAAAAAAATGGAGAAAGATTGATGACAACCGAGGCAAAAAAAGCACCGAGATCATCAGCCCCCAGGCTCTTCGCCGTTGTAAAACTAAAAATCGCCACAATAAGAGAAAGAAAAATAGGGACGTAAAATAGGGTCTCCGAGAGCGGAATATTTTTGGAAAAAAAGTGAGCAACCCTATAAGAAAAAACACCCAAGGCTAGATGAATATTTTTAACCGACGTAGGATCGATCGGCGTGGCTACTACCAAATCATCATGGATCATTCCGTCGATGATATCCGAGCTGGGGCGACCTTTTTCGATGATATTCTGCATAAGC
>JAGVOQ010000016.1 GCA_020052645.1 Candidatus Omnitrophota bacterium | reverse complement strand
ACTTTATAAGACAATTGCCTGAGGGAGAATATGTGGATTACTTCAAGAATCTCTCCTTATCAGGATTTAAGAGGATTGTGGAGAAGAAGAGTGCGTCGAGTCCGCTTGGGTCGAGCAAGATAAATTACTGGCCTAGATTATTGTATACAAGCGTACGTTTTGGCGTGTCGCCACAGATGTTGTTAAAAGCTGAAAAATTGGCCAATGCAATTGCTTTAGAAGCAAGGAATATGTTGCTTGATATAAGAAAAAATGCAGTTTGGAAAAACGGCACAATGGTCGGCGCGCAGATAAAGGAAAAAGATAAGACGGTTTTAACGCAGGCGGATGTTCTTGTGCAGGCTCATGTGATGCAAAAAGTTTTTGAAGCATTTCCGCAGCATCATGTTTTTGGCGAAGAGAAAATAGATGATCAGATTTTGGCGCGTACGAATAAACAGAATAATGGTTCAAGATTTGTTTGGATTGTTGATCCTTTGGATGGCACAAGGGCTTACGCAACACAAGGCAGGAATAATTACGGATTTGAATTAGCTTTTACAATTAATGGCTGGCCTGTGGTTACGGCAAACATTGCGCCTGAATTGCCTTTGTATCCTGGTAGTAAAGAGATTGGCGTATTTATGACAGCCAGTCGTTGGTCTGGGGCTCAGGTGAATGGGCGCTCATTGATGATGAATAGATTGCAAGACGAAAAACATGATTGGAAAATCATATCGCGACATAATGTAAAACAAAAAATGGCAGATATTCACGAACCCAGTTTAAGGAAAGAATATGGAAGCAATGTAGAGGTTTCGACAGACGAGAATAGTTTGACTGGTGCGATGAAGATTCTTTTAGAAGGTTATGGTTATGCGGGCATATCTTTTCCTTCTGCGCATATCTGGGATTACGCCGGAATCGGATTAGTCGCGCAGTTAGCCGGAGGCAGTGTCCACCAATACAATGGTTTTGCGGCATTCCCTATTACCGAAGAGCAAAGACGAGATGAAGAAAATGGGAAGAACCACGCGTTTATTTTGACACGCGGCGGAATTCATGAACAGAAGTTCTTGCGGACGATTCATTTCATACAGCAAAATATTTCAAAAGGAAATGTTTTAAGCTCATTGGCTATGGAAACGTTTGAAGAGCAGGAAAAAATAATTCAAGATAACTTGAAAAAGAATAAGAAAAACGGTTTTGGTTTGCCGCTTGCTAGTGGTTTTCCTTTCTTTGGGGAAGGTTCTGTTGAACAGAAGAATTTTGAGAAGGCTGTCGTAAGGATCCAGCAGGCTATTTATGAATTGACTAAAGGACAGGTAGAATTTAACGCAAAACCAAAAGAATTTTTAAAGATAGCTCATAATACAATTCAGAGTATTGCTCGAACAGCGAACTATGAGATTTCAGCTGATAGTAGTGCAACAGCATTATCAATGCGCGAAGCATTGGATAAGGTTAAGAGCGAAGTTGATCAGAATAGGATGGATAAAATAGCTGCTCTTATCGGAAATACATCTTTCGCAGCTTATGCATTGGAGAGTAAGAATATTTCGATTGAAAGAAAATCTTATGAAATATATTTAATCGTTGCAGCGACTGACGAAAACGAGGTTAGGTACGGTGAAATTCGTTCTGGTATTATTCAGCTTTTTGGCGAAGGAAAATATACTTATAAAAAAGGAGAGCCAAAGCGTATTAACCTTGGCCGTCTCACAGCGCCTGTTTCAGAAGAATTGATGGAGCAAATTGAAAAGATAGACGTAAGTGATTTCCCTGAATTAGTGGTTTCTTCTTTGAAGCTGGTGCTTTATACGCATAGAAGCATTAAATCTTTTGTTTATTCTCAAGAGTTACCTTTCGGCAAAAATTCTAAAATAGACATGGATGAGTTTTACAAAAAGGCGGAAGAGTTTATTTGTGCGCAAACGTCTTCATCCCCTCTTCCTATAGAGGATTTACTTAATGATAATTATTTCTTCAGGGCAGAAAAGAAAAGTCTTGTGTCCAGTTCCATTAATGGTTCGTCTTCAGATACTTCAGCAGAAAGATGGTTTAATAGAGAGAGTTTAAGACAAAGAGATTTAGTTGAGGAAACGCGTATTTATTTGGTTGAAGCGCAAAAAGGGAATTTGCCAGGTAGCATAGAAAAATATAATTTACCATGGCCAGTTGAATTTAATGCTTCAAATATGAGAATTGTGACTTTTCTTGGGGATTCTGTGCCCTATTCGGCGGGAAGAACAATATTACACAAAGGCATCGATATTGAGGTGCCAAGGTTTACTGAAGTGCGTCATGTTGAGTCGGGCGTGGTTGTACATTGTCATCACTATGACGATCGTACTGCGCCTTTTTCTGAGATTGTTGATATTGTGGTGTTATCCGGTAATCTCTTGTTCGTATATGCGCACATATTTACGGAATCTGTGCTTCGCAAGGATATTTTGAATATGAGATGGAATTCATATAGCAAAGTATCAGTTGATCAGGATGATGTTATTGGAAAAGTTAGCTATCGTGTTTTGAAAGCCGATGGAACCTACAGGAACATCGATCATTTACATTTAGAGGTAATGTATCTTCCTGAGGGACGAGAGAGCCTTCTTAAATCATGCGGCGGCGCATATATCAGTAGATACGGAAGTCTTAATCCATTGCTTTTGTTAAGACCACTCTATGGAGGAGAGCCAGGTTCATCTAATTCTTCTTCCCCCGCTACCACCCAGGAATCCGCCCTCAAGCATATCTTCTCCGGCGATGCAACAGGCAAGTTATTGAAGGAGTATGT
>JAGVOQ010000012.1 GCA_020052645.1 Candidatus Omnitrophota bacterium | reverse complement strand
CTTTGGGAGGGAACCCCCGGGAAGGTGTTGTTAGAATTATTCTCGAGATTGTTTGAAAGAAAAAAGGAGCCCCGGGCTTTAGCCCGGGGGATTCCACTTTCAACGAGTCTTTTTTCCATGGATATCACCTTTTAAGCATATAAGAGATGAAGTTTTTCTCTGATTTCTTGATTCGCTAAATATTCATCAAAAGTCGTATGGATGCGATCAATATATCCTTTGGGCGTTATCTCGATGATACGAGTTGCTACTGTTTGTATCAACTCGTGGTCATGTGATGAAAAAAGAATAGTTCCTTTGAATTTTTCTAATCCTCTGTTGAGTGATGTGATCGATTCTAGGTCTAAGTGATTTGTCGGTTCATCAAAAATGAGCACATTCGCCTGTTGAAGCATCATGCGCGCCAGCATGCATCGCACTTTTTCGCCACCGGATAAGACTTTGACTGGTTTCAAGGACTCATCTCCGGTAAAGAGCATACGGCCTAAGAATCCTCGCACAAAATTTTCATCGGTATTTGTCGTATATTGACGAAGCCAGTCAATGATATTAAGGTCTGTTTCGAAATATTTGGTGTTGTCGCGCGGATAGTAGGCGCGATTGGCGGAATAACCCCACTTGAAATTTCCACTGTCTACCGGAGCTTCGCCCATCAATATCTGAAAAAGCAACGTTTTGGTTAGGTCATTAGGCCCTAAAAAAGCGACTTTGTCACCTTTTTCGATCGTTATATTTAAATTTTCAAACATGATCTTTCCGTCCACGGATTTAGACAGGTTGTTGATGATAAGACAGTCGTTGCCGAGCTCGCGTTCTTGTTCAAACCCCGCGTAGGGATATTTTCGCGAAGAAGGTTTGATATTTTCAATAGTAAGTTTTTCTAATATCTTTTTACGGCTGGTGGCTTGCCTTGATTTGGAGGCATTCGCGCTGAAACGCGCGATAAATTCCTGCATTTCTTTACGCTTCTCTTCTATTTTTTTATTAGCTTCACTACGTTGTTTGAGCGCCAGCTGGCTTGATTCAAGCCAATAAGTGAAATTACCGGGGTAAAGCTGAATTTTTCCATAATCAATATCGGCGATGTGCGTGCAGACTTTATCCAGGAAATGGCGGTCATGCGAAACTACAATCGCTAAATTTTCAAAGTCACATAAAAATTCTTCCAGCCACATGCTGGTTTCAACGTCTAAATGGTTGGTGGGCTCGTCTAAAAGCAGGATATCCGGATTTCCGAATAAGGCCTGAGCCAGAAGTACGCGAACCTTTTGACCGGCCTCAAGCTGTTTCATCTGTACTGATGAGAGTTCTTCGGAGATCCCCAAATAGCTTAAGAGTTTTGCAGCATCGGATTCAGCATCCCAGCCGTTCATTTCCAGAAATTCATGGTCAAGGTCAGCGATGCGCATGCCGTCTTCATTTGAAAAATTCGGTTTGGCGTAAAGCGCCTCTTTTTCGGCCATGATGTCGTAAAGCCGTTTATGGCCCATGATTACTGTGGTTAAGACAGTGCATTCATCGTAAGCGAATTGATCTTGTTTTAAAACCGAAATGCGCTTACCAGGAACAACGCTGACTTCGCCGGTGGTCGTTTCTACTTCACCGGAAAGTATTTTTAAAAATGTGGATTTACCGGAGCCGTTGGCGCCGATCAATCCATAGCAATTCCCGATCTGAAAATCGATATTCACGCCGGAAAAGAGCTTGCGCTGGCCGTATTGCAAAGAAACATTACTGACTGAGATCATGATGTGTATTTTCCTTTTGAGGGATTATCCCGTTAGCGCGGTTTGTCTACCTGGTAGGCAGGGATTCCGTTAAAATAAGACAAAATTGAAATTTAGCTCTGCTTCGCGGAGTTTCGCTGCAATGTTATATTAAGGAGCTCAAAAAAGAGCCCGGATTTAAGAATAAGTCCGGGCTCTTTTTTGAATTCAAGATTTATAGCTTGACTACGTGAGTAGCCTGCTCGCCTTTAGGGCCTTGTTCGATTTCGAACTCAACCTGCTGGCCTTCAGCTAAAGTTTTGAAACCATCTCCCTGGATCGAAGAATGATGTACGAATACATCCTTTCCGTTCTCAGGTGTGACAAAACCATAACCTTTCTGATCATTGAACCACTTTACTGTTCCTTTTGCCATTGTTTGTTACCTCCTTTTCATAAGATTAGTAAACCCAAAGAAATCAGACTTTATCTTCATCTGTCCGGCTGGGACGCACCCACTTATCCTTTAGGGTTGGGTGCTGCCCAACATCCTTAAGATCCACTACGGAGCAAACAATGACAAAAAACCGCAAGATCAGATATCCTGTCCTTGCGGCAAAGACTTCTAAACTTTTACTGCTATTAGCATACCACTTTTCTTAAGGATGTCAAGGAATAAAAGCAATTAAAGAGGTAGGGATATATTTAATAATTAAAGAGGTTTTTTATAGAATAATTTTTCTTGGTCGCAGCGTTTAAGGCATTGAGGATTTTGTATTGTATGCGTTGGGTTAGGCGCCTTCCATTTACGGCCCGTGCAACCATTTTATGCGAGATCTGCTCTATTGAATTACTGACTAAATCATGGGGTTTTAAGTTTTCTATTGCCATGATCTTTGCAATCGGCTGTTCCCCTAGATCTCTTTCGATATTACTATTCAATTTTCTGTTCCGCTTGTAGAGCTTTTGATGATTGAGCTTTTTGCTCAGGAGATAGTGTTTCATGGAATTCAAAAGCCGGTTGGGCATAAATCTTATCTTTGTCCCATCGTACGACTTTATCGTCTAGAAAAAATATTTTAAATAGAGAAGTTCCCATTCCTTTTATCTTCATGTTTTCTGGATTGGCACCAGTGTATTCCCAGACTTCATAAGTTTTCTCACCCAATATCACTTTACTTATTTTTTGAGTCGTGCCAAGGGCCTGGGTTACTTCGTCTCTGGACATGCCATAGGCCAAGTTTTTATACTCACCTTCATTGTAATTTTGAAAGACGAAAGCACAACCTGAAATACTTATCAATAAAGCAAAAACTATGAATTTTTTCATATCTTTTTCTCGTCTTCTTTTTTTTCTAGAGTAGTTGTTGAATAATCCTTAAGGAGCCAGATGACTATCCATCCTATTATGGCGCCAAACACACTCAATAAGCCGAATAAACCCCATGCAGGATGTCGTCCTTTTGCATTTGCATAAAGCGAAAGCCCTATGATAATCAGGATTGATCCTATGTAACCGATGTATGAATAACCGCCAAGATCGAACAAAAATGGCGCTAATATTAATCCGATAATTACAAAGAGCCAGCTCAATCCATTATGTCTTTTGATCATTTATTTTCCTTCGTTGCTTATCACTGTGGTTTTTTGATAGGTATTATATTTTATTATAACACTCTTGGTTGCGGAAAGAAAAGGATTTTAAGCAATGAAAAATGAACAATCAAGGGTAAAAACATGAAAACTAAATAAAAAAAGGGGAGTTGAGAAACTGCCCCCCTTTTTATATTTATTAAAACTCTGTTTACGACTTGCTTAAAATAGACTTTAGGTCATTTGCAGGTGTTGTGATTGCCTTGATGCCAAAGTTGTCCTGAAGTATTTTGAAAACATCGGGTGAAATGAACGCCGGCAAAGATGGCCCCAGACGGATGTCTTTGATGCCAAGGGTGAGAAGAGTTAAGAGAATCGCTACGGCTTTTTGTTCAAACCAGGATAGAACAAACGATAAAGGCAAGTCATTGACTGAACAATTAAATGCCTTAGAAAGGCTAGAGGCAACCTGGATAGCTGAATATGCATTGTTGCATTGTCCGATATCGAGCAGTCTTGGGATGCCATCGATATTACCAAAATCAATTTTATTGAATCGGTATTTTCCACATGCCAGGGTTAGTATGACACAGTCTTTAGGAACGCTCTCTGCGAATTCAGTATAGTAGTTGCGTCCCGGTTTCGCGCCATCACATCCACCTATTAAGAAGAAACGGCGTATTTTTCCCTTTTTGACCGCGTCAATTATTTTATCCGCAAGGCCTAAAATGGCCGTGTGGTGAAAGCCTGTCATGATTTTTTTACCTAAAGCTTCGGGTAAGGGCGGAAGGCTTTTTGCTTTTTTGATCAATGGACTGAAATCTCTTGTTTTTAAGTGAGTTGCTCCCTCTATCCCGGTAATTCCAATGGTGAACAGCCTGTCTAGGTAGGTATTGGGTAAAGGTGTTAAAACACAGTTTGTTGTGGCAAGTAAGGCGCCGGAGAATTCATTAAATTCTTTTTTTTGTTCCTGCCAGGCGCCGCCGTAATTGCCAACCAGGTGTTTGAACTGTTTTAGTTTTGGATAACCATGGGCTGGAAGCATCTCGCTATGGGTGTAGATATTGATGCCAGTGCCTTCAGTTTGCTTTAGTAATTCATAGAGATCGAGTAAGTCATGGCCTGTGATCAGAATGCCGTGGCCGGCCTTAGTCCCTGTTTCTACTTCTGTTGGGACAGGATTGCCAAATCGTTCGGTATGTGCTTTATCTAAAAGCTCCATAGTTTTTAAATTCATCTCTCCGCATTTCAAGGCTAAATCTATGTATTGTTTGAGGTCAAAGCTTACATTGGTCACGGTTTTAAATAAGGCTTCATGGACAAAACCATCGACTTCGGGATTTATAGCACCTAGCTCTCTGGCATGATAAGCATAGGCGGCCATTCCTTTTAATCCAAAAAGCAAAATATCCTGTAAGCTTTGGATGTTTTGGGATTTTCCGCAAACCCCACTTTGTGTGCAACCTGAACCTCCCGCGGTCTGTTCACATTGATAACAAAACATAAGAACCCTCCTTTTTAAGTTTTCGTTAGTTTAGCGATTGAAATACGTGCGAACTCTTTCTCTACCAATTCTTCGATCCGATTGATCTCTTTCTTTAAGATACAAGTTGAACGATTGTGACATAGTTGTTTTCTAAACATGCATTTTGACAGCATGATGTTCCCTTGAAAATATTGAATTACATCTGAGACTGAAATATTCTTAGGGTCAACATTCAGCTTAAAGCCCCCTTTCCCTCCTTCTTTTGAAACAACAAAGTTATGTTGCAGTAGGATCCGCAAAATTTGTCTTATAAATTGATAAGGAATATTTTGAAGACTGGAGATTTCCCTAGCGGATAAAAAACGGTTTTTGTTTTTTGTCAAAACCGCAAGTATTCTTATGGCATAATCAGTTTTTTTAGTCAGCAGCTTCATGATTCTCTCTTTCCTAACTGATACTATTTTAGTAGCAGTTAGGAAAAAAGTCAAGGAGAAAAACAGCTTAACGAGGTCAGCAAGTTTTGTTAGTTTTACGAGTTTAAAGGAGTTAAAATTTAAGAGTTAAGAATGGCTCTTCAATTTTTTAGTGTTTGATTTCGACGGGATGTGGCAGAGTTCGCGATAGTCGTGGGATACCTTGTTTTTCCAATAAGGAAATGCCCTGCAGGCGCTGGGCCTTGTTTTATAAATACGGCAGCGCATGTTTTTATCTTGGAAGATGCATTTACCGTTGATGATATTTGTCTCAAAGTCATATCCTGATTCTGTTTCTTCAAAGTCTATGCCTATGTATTTAAACCAGGGTTTTTTGATTTTTAAATGTTTGTTTTTTTTAAGGATTGTTGCGACTTCAAAAAGACAGGCGCTGACCCCGTGTCGGCAGCAACTACCCTGAGAACAGGTCTTGCACGATTTCAAATCAGGTTTTATGTGACGAGACATGTTTTTTTAATGGTTAAGTTGGTTAAATGCCCGATTGACTGGATAGGGATTGTTCTAAAACACGAAGAAAAACCTCGACTACTTTAGGGTCGAATTGAGTACCGCTGCCTTTTTTTAATTCTTCAATAGCGGCTTCTTTTGTGAGGGCTTTGCGGTACGGTCGGTCCGTAAACATGGCATCGAAGCTGTCCACTACGGTGATGATGCGTGCCCCGAGGGTAATCTCTTCAGCTTTTTTCGAGGAAGGGTATCCGGTCCCATCATATCGTTCGTGATGTTGTTCGACGAGCTTGATGACTTCATTCAAAAAGGCCAATGGCCGCAATATTTCAGCGCTTTTAGAGGGGTGTGTCTTCATTTTATTCCATTCTTCAGGAGTAAGCTTATCGGGCTTGGTCAGAATGGTGTCTTCGATGCCGATTTTTCCGATGTCATGCAGTTTACAGGCACGTTCCAGATTCTTAATTTCTTCTTCAGAGAGGTTTAATTCTTTGGCAACGGCAGAAGCGTATTCACAGACATGCTGGGAGTGTTTGTTGGTGTAGTGGTCTTTGGCATCGATGGCGGATGTCAGGACCAGAACAGTGCGCATATAGCTGTCTTCAAGACTTTGATAAAGGCGGGCATTTTCAATGCCTATGGTCGCTTCAGCGGCTACTCCTTTTATGAACCTGTAGTCATCCTTTGTGAAAATATCTTTTGATTTTTTATTATTGACGTTAATAACGCCGATCACTCTGTCTTTTGATAAAAGAGGAACACTGATAAACGAACGTGTGTAATATTTTTCATCATTTCGGTGCTGAAATCTTGGATCAGTCTCAATATTTTCAACAAGAAGGCCTTCTTTGTGCTCAATGACCCAGCCTGAGATGGACTCTCCCACCCTGACACGTGTTTTGCAAACGACAGCATTGTCCAGCCCTTTAGCGCATTTCATTATGTAATCTTTATTTGTTTCATCCAATAAAAGGATAGAACAAATTTCTACGTTTAAGATGCCTGAGATGCGGTCAAGGATGATGGATAGAACTTCGCTAAGATTAAGCGTCGAAGAAATATCGCTGCCGATTTTATACAGGAGTCTTAATTCCTGAGTCCGTTCCTTGGCTTTTTCTTCAAGTCTTGAATTTTGTTCTGCTAATTCACGCATTAATTGATTGTTTGTTTCTTTTAAATTCCTGAATGCCAGAGCCCTTCTGACCGCAAAGGATATTTCATCGATGGTGAAGGGTTTTGGGACATAATCAAACGCCCCTTGCCTGAGTGCTGAATGAACGGTTTCAAAAGACGGGTAGCCTGTCATGACAATGACGACGGTATCAGGATTATGTTTTTTTATTTGTTCTAAGACTTTGATGCCATCCAGATCGGGGAGTTTTAAATCCGTCATCACGAGGCCATAGGTGCCTTCTTTGAATTTCTTTATACCTTCTTCGCCGGATAAAGCTGTTGTGACCGAGAATCCCTGGTCTTTTAGCAAGGTTTCCAAGAGTTCGCAGATAACCATTTCATCGTCAATAACCAAGATATTATTCAGCATAGGTCCCTTGATTTCTTTTTTTCTCGAGAATTTGATTAACGATGGAGCGTATTTCTTCAATGTGAAACGGCTTATGAATGCAGCTGACAGCTCCTTTTATCTGAAGTTCATCTAAAAAATATTCTGGGAAACTATCTGTCATGACAACAGCGGTTTTTGGGCAATTTTTTAAGAGCATGCGCAAAGTGCTTAAACCATCCATCACCGGCATGTGAACGTCCACAAAGGCGATATCAAAGCAGTTGTCTTTTACTTTTTCCTCAGCTTCTTTTCCATTGCAAACAGTGGTTACCGGAAATCCCTGATCTGAGAGTATATCGGTAAAAAGGCTGCGCATGATCGGTTCGTCATCCACAATTAAAATTCGTATGTTTTTATCCATAAGGCTCGTTTTATTTCGTCGGCAGAGTGATGGTAAACGTCGTACCTTTGCCGATTTGGCTTGAGACTTCAATCTTCCCTTTGTGATCATGAATAATCTGATAACTAATGGATAGCCCCAGTCCTGTGCCTTTTTCCGTTTTTGTTGTAAAAAACGGGACAAAAATGCGGCTTAAATTCTCTTCAGGGATGCCGCATCCTGTATCGCTAAATTCTATTTTAACCAAGGATGGCCTGTTTGTAATTTCATCCAAAATGTTTTCGGCTGAGATAATAAGCTCTCCTCCGTTAGGCATCGCTTGTTGGGCGTTTAAAATAAGGTTGGTAAATACTTGTTGTAAGGGATTGGCTACTCCCATCGCCTTGCTCAAATCCGGTTGTATTTTAACAGTGACGTTGACATTGCGCAACCTCAATTGATGCGTCAGAAATGAAAGCGTCTCTTCGATCGCTGGGCCGATTTCTATGAGCTCGTATTTATCTGTCGGTGATTTTCTGGAGAATTTCAGCAAATTGCTGACTATTTTTTTGCAGCGGATGGATTCTCTTTCAATTGATTCGATGTATCCTTTACAGGCTTGAAATTCATTGGGTCCGAAATCCTGGCGGTTGATTTTTTCCAGCATGAATTGAGCATAGCCGAGGATACCGCCTAAAGGATTGTTTAGTTCATGGGCAACGCCTGCTCCCAGCTGGCCTACAGCCGCCATCTTGGCGGATTGGATGAGTTGGGCCTGGGCCTCCTGGAGCTCAAGGTTCGTTTTTTCCAAGCCTTCATATAAGAGGTAGTTATTGACAGCGATACTGATCTCGTGGCCTGCACCGCGTAGGAGTTCGATATCTTCTATTTTATAACCTTCCCCAGAGAGTTTTTTCCCTAGGGTTAAGATGCCTATTAATTTTCTTTGCACAATGAGCGGGATGACGATTTCTGCTTCAAGCGTTTTCATGAGGAGGAGTCCGTCTGCTCGCATTTCTTTAAATTTAAAGTCGAGATCTAAGATCAACAGCTCTTTTTCAACGATATTGCCGTAATATTGCAAAAACAATAAAAAGGGATCGTTTTTTTCGAAGTTTATTGAGTTTTCTCTTAGGCCTTTGCTTTCCCGGATTGCGTAAATACTTGTTTTTTCGTCAAAAAGGATCAGGGCGATTTTATTGATATGGATGATGTCTGCAATTGTTGTTGTGATGGTTCGCAAAAGGTCTGGTGAATCTAACAAGAGATTTAATTTCTTTGCGAATATTTCCAGGGTTTTGCGATAGTTGTATTTGTCTCTGTAAAAAATCTTATCTATGAGGGTTTGAGTTTTATCTTTTAAATGAGACATGAAAAATAAAACAATAGTGATGAAAACGCTCGTCGTGATAATTTCATGTAAGCTGACTATTTTGTCGGCAATGAAAAATCGGACCAAAAGAAGCATTCCTGCATAAAGAACAAAAACCATAGAAGACAAGAGCGCGTAGAGGATGATTTTGTGGATGAGGGTTTCAACATCCATGAGGCGGTATTTGACGATGCTGTACGTAATGAGGAAGAATAACAAAAAGACCGGTATATAGCCGAATGGATAAACAGATATTTGATAATTGGGTAGATAGTCAATGGAACCGAAGTAAGCGATAAAAAAAGCCAAAAACAGAAGCCTGCGTCGTTCTTTTTCGATGTGAAGGGCTTCTTGTTTGTAGCCAGCATAAAAATTATAAAGACTCGCCAACATCATGGTTACGAAGAAAAATAGAAACGCTGGGTGGAGATCTCCTGCCAGAGGATAATAGCCCCAGTCAAATTTTTTGGCAGTGCGAATGACCAAGTCTGTCTGGCTTAAAACACAAAAAACAGCACTAGTGCAAAAGGCTAAAAAAACAATTTTTTTCTGGCGCCAGAAATTGAGATAGGATACGGAAAACGCGTAGATATTTGTCGCGATGAAAGTTACGCCGATGTAGGCGATTTTGGCCCAAAAGATTGCAAGCACCTTACTGTTGCTGATTTGGCAGAGAGAATGAAAAAAGATCCATATGGCCGCGCTATAGCAGCAAAACGTGAAATAGACATTGGAAGTAGATTTTCGATTTTTTATAAAGATAAAGATGCCTAAGACGAAGATTGCTATAGAAACAACGAAATTCGGTAAGATATAAGGCTTTACGAAGTAGAAGTCTGGATTAAAAAGCGCTTGGAAGTATTTAAATATCATAAGGCATCGTGTTTCTGACGTATTTTAAGAAAATAATGCACTTTTGCGAAGGGGGTGCCGCCGGAAAATTAAAAAAGTTTTAACTTATTAATTTTATCCCTCCGTTTAATTGAGATACCGACGCGGCGGTGGAAGAAAGGCTGGTTGAGAGAAACTTGGAAGAGCACAGTTGTACGAATGTGTCATTAGACAAAGTCGTGCGTGCTTTAAGCTGAATTATTGGTTCTCCACGATAATAAAGTCGCGATGTCAAAAATATTGTGGCCGAGGTTGGTTTGATATCAACGATCCTGCCCCTGTAAGGGCCATAGCCGTTTTCTACATGAAAATCCATGGGGTCGCTTATTTTGAGTTCAATTTCTTTGTTTAAAAAATCCTGTATGTTCATTATTTCCTTTCTTAAGTATGCCTCGATTAGAAAATAATTCTTTTACAAAATTCTACTCTAAGAATTAATAATTATCAATGAATTTTTCTAAAGCAAAAAGGTTTACAAACACTCGACATCAGAAGAATCTCCGCGTGATTTTAATTTCTGGACAATGATATCTATAGATTTTAGGCGGTTAGAGCGAATTTTCAATGTCTCAAGTATGCTTTGTTTTTTTTCAGTAGTTTTAACAGTTTTCTTGACAGTGCTGGAGCAATTCATCTCTGGTTGATTCGTGAGTTCTCCGGTGAGAACAACGGTTTTGTGAATGCAATAAAAAATCCCGAAACATACAGCTAGAGCGACAGCCCAGAAGATTAGATTCGCTATTATTTTTGTGATCCAGTTCAGTATCTTTTCTTTTGTGTCATCTGTCATAAATATAACATTGTTTTTGAGCTATGTTTGCAAACCTCACCGTGGTGAGTTAAGAGTGTTTTTTTATACCCTGCGGCCTCTAAACTGTACCTTTTTAAAGGACGCGCCTGCCGATAGCAATGGTTGTGGAAGTCCTGTTTGTGACAGGACTTCCTTGTAATCACCTTAAGGGTGGTTGCTAGAGGTATTCTGCTTACAAAAGGAACCTTAGGGATTTTAGCCTTAGGTGGGCCCCGTAAAGATCCTTAAAAAGATTTCTCATTGCAAATAGTTATTTTTATTAAAATGTTAGTTATCTTGTGATTATTTATTCTTCATCTTTGTAGATATCGTAATCGATAACCTCACCGTCTTTGTTAAAAATAATTTCATCGCACTGGTAGAGACATTCACCGTAAGACCATGTTTCAATTTTTTCAAAAAGAGCAGAGTCAGATGTTATTTTTTCCCAAGGGGTCCCAAGGCTGGCCAAGACTTCTTTTCTATTCATTCCTAGTCTTACTTCACCGTTCGAAATAGCTGTTTTGTGATCTTTGGAAATTTCAGGATGGCTGTTAATAAAAGCCTGTCTTCGATTCTGAGCATGGGCGCAGCCAGCGACGAGTAAAATCATTAAGAAAATCAGTGGAACTCCCCGGACTAAAGTCCGGGGCTCCTTTCTCGTCAGAATAATCTCCTCGGCAATACTATTACCTATCCGGGGATTCCCTCCTGAGACAACCATGCATTCATCCCCCGGCTTAAAAGCCGGGGATTTCTGACTAGGGATTAAACTTTTTTTAAGCCAAAGCCAACATTTCGTTAAATGAAATTTTTTTCGATGTTGCATGCAGCCCCCTGTTGAATTGTTTTAAGAATACATTAGGTTTGAACTAAGCTTACACCCTTAGGTAGGTATTTTCAATTGAAAGTTAACTAAAGAAGCTATAATCTTATTTTTCTCAAGTTTAGGGAATTCCAAATAACAGAAACCGAGCTAAGGCTCATAGCCGCCGCGGCTATGGCAGGGCTTAAGAGTATTCCGAAAAACGGATATAAAATACCGGCCGCGATAGGAATTCCACAAGTATTGTAAATGAAAGCAAAAAATAAGTTCTGTCGGATGTTTTTCATAACAGAACGGCTTAATCTTAAGGCTTTGACGATGCCTCTTAAATCCCCATGGACAAGTGTGATGCCAGCGCTTTCAATGGCAACATCTGTACCTGTGCCCATGGCGATGCCTATGTCCGCTTGTGCAAGGGCTGGGGCATCATTGATACCGTCCCCTGCCATCATGATGATCGCTCCCTTTTCTTTGTATTTTTTAATGAAATCTTGTTTGTCTTTAGGGTTCAATTCCGCATGGATCTCGTCAATTTTTAGCCGTCGGCCAAGGGCTTCTGCTGTTTTATGGTTATCTCCGGTAAGCATAATTATTTTTAGACCCATAGTATGCAATGCTTTAATAGCTTCAGGTGTTGTTTCTTTTATCGGATCAGAAATAGCAAACGCGCCGATCACTTTGCGATTAGATGAGACCCAAACACTTGTTTCTTGTTTGTTTTGCCACTGTGCGGACTTTTGTTCGATTGATGTTGGGATTTCAATGCCTTGTTTTTCTATGAATCTTCTTTTTCCGATCAAGACAATTTTATCGGCTATGTTTCCTTGTATTCCTTCGCCTGTTATGGATTCAAAATTTTGTACAGGTTGAAAAACTGCGTGTTGGTTTTGGCAGAATTCTACGATGGCGCGTGCTAGAGGGTGCTCGCTGTTTTGTTCAAGAGAGGCAGCCAGGCTTATGAGTTCGGTTTCTGTTGATCCCGTGTCTGTAATACATGCTGTTACTTTTGGGCTTCCTTCTGTCAAGGTTCCTGTTTTGTCTGTAAAAAGATGCGTGATTTTTTCTGCTTGCTCGATTATTTCTGCATTTTTGATTAAAATCCCGGATTGGGCCCCTATTCCTACTCCTACCATGATGGACATGGGTGTTGCCAGTCCCAGGGCGCAAGGACAGGCGATGATTAAGACGGCAATCGCATTAATAAGCGCATGAGATAATCGAGGCTCTGGTCCCCAAACCGCCCATATGACAAACGTTAATGTTGAAATCAAGACGACTGTAGGAACAAAGTAGCTGGATACTCTATCGGCTGTTTTTTGAATTGGCGCACGGCTTCGTTGAGATTTTAAAACAAGGTCGATTATCTGTGCTAAAAGGGTTTGTGCTCCAATTTTTTCCACTCGCATTAAAAATGTGCCTGTTTGGTTGATCGTGGCCCCGATCACTCTGTCCCCAGTTTTTTTGGATAAGGGCATAGGTTCGCCGGAGATCATGGATTCATCAATGTTGCTTTTTCCTTCTATGATAATTCCGTCTAAGGGCACTTTTTCTCCTGGTCGAACGCGCAAGAGGTCTCCTTTTGCGAGCGCTTCTATCAAGACATCTTCCTCTTCGTTATTTACTATCCTATGGGCATTTTTAGCGGCATATTTGAACAGGGCCGTGATGGCTTGAGAAGTCAGGTGGCGTGCTTTGGCTTCCATGAGTTGACCTAATAAGACAAGAACCGTGATGGCTGCCGCTGCTTCAAAGTAGAGGTCGATCTTCCCCATTTTTTTAAGAGTGTCAGGAAATATGTTTGGAAAAAAAACAGCAACAGAACTGTATCCATAAGAAGCGCCGATGCCAAGAGCGATCAACGAGAACATGTTTAAATTTTTATTTAAAAAAGATTTCCAGGCTTTGATAAAGAAAGTGTTACCACACCACAGAACAACGGGAGTGGCTAAGATGAATTGGATCAAAACAAAAAGCTTAGAAGCAGAGAATGATTGAAGAGATTGTATGCCTAGCATTTCAGCCAGCATGAAGAGCATAAGTATGAGCGTTAGGCTTAAGCCGATCCAAAATTTTAAGGATAAAAGTTTTATCAGGTGAGAGTCTTCTTCTGTCTCAGACATCCCAGGATTTAAGGGTTCTAGATGCATTCCGCATTTCGGGCAGTCAACAGGTCCAGCGTGTTTGATTTCAGGGTGCATGGGGCATGTGTAGAGCGCTTGGGTTTGTTCCGATCCGCGTACGGGTTCTAAATTTCGATGTATTTTAAAGAATTTTTCGCGGCAGTGTATACTGCAGAAATAATGCGTAATGCCGTTAGTTTCAAGGAAGAGGGCTGTTTGTTCGTCAACCTTCATTCCACAAATGGGGTCTAAAGCCATAAAAAGATTCCTAGATTGTTTTAAGGTTTAAACGTGCTTTGTGATTTTAAATCTGGCTTTTGAGCATTTTTAATGTCGCGTCGTAATTTTTTTTGGGGGGATCCCAAGAATAATAACAACTATTCTGATCGTGCCCTCCTCTGCTATGTTCCATTTTTAAAATCCAAAAAAATAATACTCTCTTGCGGTTGATTTATCAATGAAAAGTTTTGATCTTTTTTAGATTTTTGCAATACTGAATTTAAATATTGTGATAATATATATGCATGGAAAAGAGTATTTCAAAAGAAGGTTTTACGCTTCTTGAGCTGATGGTTTGTTGCGCGGTGACGATTATAGCCTTAACAGGCTTGTTGAGCGCTTATGTCGCTTGTTATGAGTTAAATGAAACTATGCGTAACAGTAATTTAGCGATCAGCGCGGCTCAGAAAGTCCTGGAAGAAATTAGAAGCACTCCCTTTCTTTCTGTTTATGCTAATTATAACGGTTATCAATTTCAGGTTTCAGGGATGCCCGTTAACAAAAATTTGGGACGTGTCGTTGTTGATAACACCAATCCAAATTTACTGCAGGTTGATGTGGGTGTTTGCTGGTCTCAGAAAGGTTCCAGGATTTTGGGAGAGTGTTCCACTGGCGTTGGCGGTACCCTTGTGTTTAATGATGCCAATGTTAATGGTAAATTGGATTCCCCCGTTCAATTTACAACCCTTATGTCACAACGATGAAGAATAGACTCGGGTTTACCCCGTTAGAGAAAGCCGCCGATTTTAGTCGGCGGTTATCCAGCGATAAAGCCGACGGTGGTTTAAGACATCAGTCAGCGCAAACCGTTAGAGAACGAAGTTCTCTAACGGGGTTTACTTTAATAGAATTAATGATTGTTTTGCTTTTGCTCTCTACGGTCGTTATGGGGCTATCGTCATCTATGTCTTCAGGAAGGAAGGCTTTCTATGTTGCAGACGCGCAGATCTCCATACAGGATGAATTGCAAAAAGCAATGAGACAGATCACGTTTGATTTAAGGCAGTCATCTCCAAACAAGATATCTTTACCGGCTGACGGAATTGCTTACTCAAACATCTCATTCAATGTTTCTACTGGGGTATCGGGATTGGTCATTAATTGGAGCGCCGCTCCTGTCAATTACACTCTCCTGAATGGCCAGATTGTCAGGGATGATGGTACGGAAACACGGATCGTGGCCAATAATGTGACGACGTTGACTTTTACGCGTTTGGCGAGTGCGTCAAGTATTGTTAAGATCAACTTGAGTGTTCAAAAATCGACTCCTTTTGGGAATATTTTTAATTCATCGCTTGATACTGCTGTTAATTTAAGAAATCAATAATGAGGTATTTATGTTTAAGCTAAAAAGTGTCAGGAACCGCAAAGGGGCGGCGTTGATCCTTGGATATATGCTTATTTTAGTTCTTTCTCTTTTTGTGAGCGTTTTTTTTAATCGTACTTTAAATGAAAAACGTGTTTATGATTTTGATCGCGAGCGGTTGGAGGCTTTTTACATAGCCGAGGCCGGCGTGGATCGAGCTATGACAGAATTGAGAAGCAACTATGCAGGGTATTCAGGGACAGGGCTTACAACTTTAGGCCAGGGACAGTATGAAATATCTGTCGTTGTTTTGAGTGGGTCTTCAAAAAAAATTCTTAGTTACAGTTATGTTCCTAATAAGGCTCAAAAGAGGGCACAGCGCAACATTGAAGTTATTACTAAAAAACTTACGCCAGCTGATTTTTATGATTACGCGATTTATTCAGCCAATGATATCATTTGTACAGGCAATAGTTATGATGTAACAGGGAAGGCCATTTATGCGGACGCATTGTTAAACGGAGGCCGAATCAGCGGTGGTTCGACACAGGATCCGACTGTTTCTCCGTTGGCGCGTTTTGATTTTGCTATTTTGCGCGCTATTGCTGTTTCTCAAGGGAACCTTTTTACAGCGACTCGTTTGGGTCAAGGCGATCCTTTTCCGACAGACTTTTGGTTTTCGCCTCCTACTAATCCCAGCGATCCGACAACAGGGATCCCCAATGTGGTTTATGTGGAAGGAGCCATGACATTAACAGGCAATGATGTCGTAGGGGGGTTCTTCTTAGTGGTTGGCAATATTTTAACAAATCCCGAGGTGATCGTGGATACTTCTCTTAAAGGAAATATCACGGTTAATGGTTGTATCTACACAACCGGTCAATTTACGGCCAAAGGCGGCGGAAATGCTATGAATGTTACGGGAGGCATTTGGGCGGGAACTGATGTTAATTTAAATGGTAATGTGAAGATAGCCTATGATACAAATTATATGATGTCGATTAAAAGTCTTGTGGATACCTACGGAGCTTCAGGGGCACTTCAGGTTTTAAGCTGGAGAGAATTATAGTTTACCTCGTTAGAGAACAAAGTTCTCTAACGGGACTTACTTTTTTCTATTATCCTTCCCTTACGTTTTGTTCGATAATCTAACACTAATAAATTATGCGAAAAAATGCTGTGGCGGCCGCTAATCCCCACCGATGGCCGCGCAGGAGCTATTTTTGTCGCAGGCTGTCATGTGGCCTGTTTCATCGACATAGAAAATAAAGCGCCCTGTTTCCTGCATTCTTAAAGGCAGGGCCGTTAGGGAAAATCCTTTTTGAGTGCGCTCATAATAATAGTTATATCCTATTGTTTTTCCTTTTGAGAGATCTTTTGATAGGAAGCCATGGGAATCTGTTCCTAAGATCAGAAGGTCTTTGGGATAATCCCCGTATACTTTTTTATACATTTCACAGGCTTCTTGAATTGTCCGGCAACCGATGGATGCTTGGTATTCATTGGTCTCTTTCTTGGCCGTAGTCATTTGTGGAATAAAAAATTGAGAAAGACCTAAAAGTAATATGATGATAGCTGCGATAAGAACGATGATATTTTTCATTGGACCTTTTCCTTAAATCAAGTTGTTTGAGATGCGGTTGTTTCTGAAATTTTAAAACTGTTCATATTCTTAGGTGTTTCAAAGGTGATTTTTATCCTTTTTGGATTTGATTTTCAATCCAAATTTTTCCTCTGTGCAATTCAACAATTTCTTACAAAAAAACCAATACCATCGTAGGTCGTGTATTTATCGTTGATTTTTTTATACCCTGCGGCCTAAAACCGTGCCTTTAAAAGGTACGCCGTCCTGCCTATGGCAGGACTTTCTGTGATTACATTAAGTGCGGTCGCTTGGGTATTGTGCCTAAAAAGGAACCTTAGGGTTAAAGCCTGAAGTAAGCTCCGTTTGATTTGTCTCCGGTCGCTTTTAAAAAATCTCTTGTGTATTTCGCAAGTAAATAAAAATTATTCTCATTTTAGAAAAATTTACCCCATTAGAGAAAGCCGCCGACTTTAGTCGGCGGTTATTCAGCTATAAAGCTGACGGTGGTCTAAGGCATCAGTTGAGCGCAGACCGTTAGAGAACATAGTTCTCTAACGGGGCTTACTTTTTTGATGGGGATGGTATCGTTTCTTCTTTCTCGGATTTAACTCCGTAACGGATCACCCTTCCTTCTAAAAAATAGACATAGGAGATATTTTGAGGTGTTGGAACCTGTTTGTATATATATGTCTCTAAAAGTTTTCCATCCTGATCGATGATGGCACATGTTCGGGTTGGCCTTCCGCATTTTGCAACGATACTTGCTTTGGTGGCGCCTAAGTTAAGTTGGCAAGTGCTTGGAGAAGGCGACGCGCATCCGCTTATCGCAAGAGTTAACACCAGCAGAATAATCAGTTTAGTCATGGCTCTCCTTTTTGTTAATTCTAGTGATATGTTTTTAAAGGTTCGCAAATAGGTTTAGAGATCTTTACGATTTTATCTTGTCCTCTCATTTTATAATTAGCTTTAAGATCCATCCAGCTGGAAAATTTATGTGTGGGTTTAAAATCAATGCTTATTTTATACACGCTCCCTTTTGCACACGGGCAATCGAGATACGCAAAAACTTCTGTGCAACCGTTTTGCTGAGTTGCGGAAGGATAAACGATATTACTATCACATCCCTCGGATTCAAATATTTTAATGACTTGGGCCCGCGTCATACCGCGTTTAATGGATTTCGCCTTTTTTAAACATGGATTTGTATGAATTTCTTTTTCGAGGATCAGGCATCCAATGACCACTCCAGCAATCAATGAAAGGAGGACAATAGCGCTTAAAAATATTTTTATTCTTTTAGGAATATTCATAAAGTAATTTCTCACGTAGGGTGTTACAGGCTATTCTATTACAAAAACAAGTTTTTTTGCTAATATTTTTCTGTATGCCACGGCTAGAGAAAGCGATTATTTTTCTATTCTAAAATACCGGTTTTGCAGACTTGGCCAAATTTCAGGGCGCTTGCACGCACAGTCCTTTGAGTGGTATTGTAATTAACATCGATCAGGCCGAATCTGGGAGCAAATCCTTTATCCCATTCAAAATTATCCAACAAAGACCAATAGAGGTATCCTGATATAGGTACGCCCTTTTGGATGGCTGCGTGGATATTTTTTAAATGAGCATGTATATATTCCCATCTTAAAACATCATCTGGCGTGCAGATCCCATTTTCTGTAACGATAATAGGCAGGTTGTATTTTTTAAGTTTTAAAAGAATGTCTAATAATCCTTCAGGATAGATATCCCAGCCTAAAGAATTTTTTTTCACACTATGATGATTGTTTTGACACGTATCCCAGATAAAATTCCCTATCCCCCATTGTTTTAATTCGACCAGCTGCCGAGAGTAATAGTTAAGTCCGATGAAGTCTAGCGCGTGGTGTTGAGCACATGTTTTGATGAAACCTAAATTGAACCAGTTGTTTCTAAGTTTTGTTGCTAATGTGTTTTTTAATGTGTTAACGCAAGGGACAAAAGCCTGAGTGAACTGAGAAAAACCAACGGAGGGCCTGGGTGCGTTTGATTTTTTGTAAATATTGTGAATAAGCGCATAGGTTTTTACGTGCGCTTTAACGAGATTGTTTTGGACGGTTTTAGCTCTAAAGAATGATTTGGCTTGAGGAGGCCATACTCCGAAAATATAGGCGTGCGATAAGAATACCGTTGGTTCGTTGATGGTGATCCAATAGCGCACGTGTGGCGCTAGGGCCTGAACAACAAAATCGCAATAACGTAGAAAGTATTCTATGGATTTTTTGTTTTCCCATCCTCCGAGTTTGCTTAACCAGAGGGGATTCGTGAAATGGTGTAAGGTTACGAGAGGTTCAATGCCGAGTTTTTTTAAAGAAAGGAGGACATCTTCGTAGTGCTGGAGTTCTTTCTTTGAGAATTCTCCCTGTTTGGGTTCTATGCGGCTCCATTCAATCGAAAAGCGGTGGGCGTTATGATTCAGGTTTTTGGCAAGATTGAAGTCCTGTTCGTAAAATTTGTAATGGTTGCAGGCTTCACCTGAACATTCTTTTCCGACTTTTTTTTCCCAAGACCACCAATCAGAATGGACGTTGTCTCCTTCAACCTGATAAGCTGATGTCGCGGCACCCCAGAGAAAATTTTGAGGAAATTTTAACATAAGTTATTTGTCCTCATAAATTATATCATTGTCGAGGCTAAATAAAAAATATAATATTTTATTCTGCTTCGCTTGACTTAAGTCATAACTTTATGTAAATTAAGTATATATGCCTTCCATAATAAAGCAAATCAAGAAAACTTATAAGATGGCCGGCCCTTTAGAGCGCAAAGTGGTTATGAGCAACGTAGCCTCTCTTTCGTTGCTGCAGGCCATTACCTATTTTTTGCCGGCGATTATCTTGCCCTATCTCTTTAGGGTTTTAGGTGTGGAAAAATTCGGTTTGATTGCATTTGCGCAGGCCTTCGTGCAGTATTTTATGATCCTGACAGATTATGGATTTAGTATCTCAGCTACCAAGGAGATATCTTTATGCCGGCATGAACATTCAAGAGTTTGTACGGCTTTTTCTTCTGTTATGACGGTTAAATTGGTTCTTGCTTTTATCAGCCTCTTGATCTTAAGCTTGATCGTTTATACAATCCCTAAATTTAAAAATGATTGGCTTGTGTATGTATTTAGTTTTGGCGCTGTCATCGGCAATACGTTATTTCCTGTTTGGTTTTTCCAGGGTACGGAAAAGATGAAGCACATCGCCGATTTAAATATCTTGGGAGGTTTTATTTACGCGATTTTTATCTTTCTTTTTGTACGGGGGCCTCAAGATTATTTAATGGTTCCTCTTGTTAATTCATTCGTATTTTTAATAACGGGTGTTTTGGGGCAGTATGTCGTTTTTCGTAGATTCCGCGTTACATTTAAATTTCCTGGATATGAAAATTTAAGGCGTCAAATGAAGGCCGGCTGGGATATTTTTATTTCTATTGCGGCGATCAATGCCTATACAACGACCCGTGTTTTTATCGTGGGACTTCTGACTAACAATACCGTGACGGGGTTTTATTCTATCGCTGAAAGAATAGCCGGTGTATGCCAAACATTTCCCTTAAGTTCTTTTTCTCAGGCTATTTTTCCGCGTTTGAGCAAAATATTTCATAAAAACAAAAAAAAGGCATTCGAAATGATGCAAAGGATCCAGCATATCACCATCAACATTTCTTTGATATGCCTGCCTTTAATCTTTATTTTTGCGCATCTGATCATTCGTATTGTATGCGGCGGTGATTATGGTGAAACGGTTTTGTCTTTAAGGCTTTTGTTGATCTCTGTGTTTTGTGTTGCTGCGAACGCTTTTCGCGTTCAGTTTCTCCTTGTCTGTGGTAAGACGTATATCTATTCCAGGATTCACGTGTTGATGGCGATGATAGGCTTGCCTTTGATTTTTCTTCTTACCTACGCGTTTTCATACGCCGGGGCCGCTCTTGCGACCGTTGTTATTGAAACCGGAATTTTTACCATCACCTATTTTACGGTCAGAAGGCTCTCCTTTAAGTAAAAATGGAGGCTAGTCGTTAGCCTCCATTTTTATTCTATAAACACATCTGAAACTGTTGTTTAATGTTTTTGAATATTTTTGTATTGTTAAGTAGTGCAAAGATTTTCTTTTAATCCTGCCAAGCCATTGAAAATATTTGTTTTAAAATCTATTTGCGTAAACTCAGATTCAAGCTGTTTGAGGATGTTTTTGACCAGCTTCCGTTTTGACGTCGCGCCAAAAGGGCATTGACAGAGTTGCTCTGGGAATCCTCTTTCTTTGGCAACTCGCTTGATTAAATCTTCTGAAACATAACTTAAGGGCCGGATGATAATAATTTCTCCTTTAAATAGTTCCTGTCGCGCTTTCATGCCTGAAATCTCGCCATTATAAAATAAATTAAGCAAGGTTGTTTCGACGATATCATCTTTATGGTGGCCAAAGGCTATTTTATTACAGGACATTTCTTTCGCTGTTTGAAAAAGAATTTTTCTCCTGTTCCATGAACACCAAAAACAATTTGTCTTGCCCTTGCTGTCTAATACTTTTATGTCTTTGAAAGCATACTTAACTTTAAGTTTATCGAAAATTTCTGTAAGTATTTCTCTGTGAACACAGGCACCGCAATGAAAATCTGTTTTTATGTGAATAGCAACAACGTTATATTTTAGATGGGATCTTTTTTGATTCTCACAGAGAAAATTAAGCATTGTTAGGCTGTCTTTTCCTCCTGACACAGCTGCTAGAATGCGATCGCCCTCTTCGATGAGTGCATAATCGTTAATAGCATGTTCGATTTGCTCGTTTATAGAAATGAAGCTTTCTGTTGCCTTATTTGCCATGATTCAAAGCCGAATTTTAATCCTCCGCAGAAATCCTTTAGGGCTCTAGCCCGTTAAGATGAATGGTGTTGTGCATTTTCTGCTAAAGGAGGAAGCCTTAGGACTAAAAAGTCCTAAGGAACTTCACTAAGTTTACGTTTTAGGTATCCGTGGCTTAGAAATATCAATTGTTCCTTGTTTCATTTCAAAGTGCCATTTCCAGATAGAATAAATAGGTGGATATACCAAAAGCTCCATAATAAAGCTGGTGAATATACCACCGATCATAGGCGCGGCAATCCGTTTCATCATGTCAGCTCCTGCGCCCATCGACCACATAATAGGAAGCAAGCCCATAAACATGGCCATGACAGTCATCATTTTTGGACGTATTCTTTTAACGGCGCCATGGATGATCGCTTCGTCGAGATCTTGTCTTGTCTTCATCCTTTCCTGTTGCGCCATGTCATTGTAAGACATATCTAAAAAAAGAAGCATAAATACGCCTGTTTCGGCATCCAGCCCCATAAGTGCGATCATTCCTACCCAAACTGCAATAGACATGTTGTAATGTAAGAGATACAAAAACCAAATGGCGCCTACTAAAGAAAATGGCACTGCAAGCATAACGATAGAAGCTTTAACAGCAGATTTGGTGTTCATGTATAGTAAAATAAAAATTAAAAAAATAGTAATAGGTATAACAATTTTCAGTCTTTCTCTCACTCGTAGCATGTTTTCGTATTGCCCGCTCCATGCAAGTGAGTAGCCTGTAGGTAGTTGAATATTCTGGCGAACAATTTTTCGCGCCTCCGTGATATAACTTCCCACATCGCGGCCGGCGATATCAATATATACATATCCTGAAAGCATTCCGTTTTCATCCCGGATCATGGCAGGCCCCAAAGACAAGTGGATGTCTGCTAATTGCTCAAGAGGTATCTGGGCCCATGACATCGTCGGCACGAGCACCCTCTTTAATTTATCCAGATCATCGCGAAATTCTCTCGCATAGCGCACATTGATAGAATATCGTTCTCGGCCTTCAATCGTTGTAGTAACGGGTTCACCGCCAATCGCTGACATGATAATCATTTCCGCATCTTTGATTGTTAGGCCGTAACGGGCGAGTTGTTCACGCTTCAAATCAAAATCTATGAAATATCCTCCAGTTACTCGTTCAGCAAAAACAGAACGTGTACCCCGAAGGTTTTTCAGTGTTGATTCAAGGTTCAGTCCGATTTTTTCAATTTCTTTTAAATCAGCGCCGTATATCTTTATCCCTATCGGTGTGCGTATCCCGGTTGACAACATATCAATCCGTGCTTTAATGGGCATGGTCCATGCATTCGACACGCCGGGGAATTGCATCTTTTGATCTAGGTCATTGATTAAATCATCATAGGTCATGCGATCGCGCCACATAGGCCTAAAAGGCGTTTGCATAAAACCCGGTAGCCATGAATACCAACGCTGAACTTTGCGCCATTGATGTTCAGGCTTTAACACAATAGTTGTCTCCATCATGGAAAATGGCGCAGGGTCAGTGGATGTCTCAGCGCGGCCTGCCTTGCCAAAAACTCTTTCAACCTCAGGAGTATCTTTTAGAATTTTATCCATCGATTGGAGCAGTTTCTGCGTTTCTGTTACCGAGATGCCTGGTAAAGTCGTAGGCATATAAAGGATAGTGCCCTCATTCAAAGGAGGCATAAACTCTGACCCCAATTGAAAATAAACTGGAACCGCTGAAAGCATTAATATTCCTGCAGCTGTAAGGGTGGTCTTGCGATGTTTTAGGACAAATTTACAGGCGGGCTCATAGATACGAAAAAGTATTTTGCTGATCGGGTGTTTTTCTTCAGGGTAATATTTGCCGACGGTTACCGCATTGAACAGATTTGAAAACCAGCGCGGTTTGAAATGCTTGTAGTCCATCCGCGTAAAGAGCATTCTCATGGCAGGATCAAGTGTTATGGCAAGAAGTGCCGCAATCGCCATAGCAAAGTTTTTGCTAAAAGCCAAAGGTTTAAAAAGCCGCCCCTCTTGGTCTAGAAGTGTAAACACGGGTAAGAAAGCAACTGCGATCACAAGAAGTGAAAAGAATACCGAAGGACCGACTTCTTTTAATGCATTGAGCCTTACGATATGAAAATCGCCTTTACGCCCTCCAGCTTCCCAAAGCTGCAATTTTTTATAAGCATTTTCAACCTCAACGATAGCTCCATCGACAAGTACACCAATTGAGATTGCGATACCTGAAAGACTCATGATATTTGACGTGAGCTTTAACCCAAACATGGGAATAAAAGAAAGAAGTACAGCTATGGGGATTGTGACAATCGGGATAACTGCAGAAGGAAAATGCCATAAGAAAATAAGAATGACAAAGCTGACGATGATCATTTCCTCAATCAACTGATGTTTCAGTGTTTCTATGGAGCGTTTAATAAGTTTTGACCTGTCATAGGTGGTGACGATCTCAATGCCTTGAGGCAACGATGGCTTGATCTCTTCGATCTTTTCCTTGACGCGGTTGATTACATTGAGGGCGTTTTCACCATAACGCATAATAACAATACCGCCGACAGTATCGCCTTCACCATCAAGGTCTGCGATTCCTCGGCGTATATCCGGACCCAATTCAACCTTGGCTATATTTTTGACGATTACGGGTGTTCCGGATGTATCTGAACCAACGGCAATATTCTCAATATCTTCAAGCGACTTCGCATAACCTCTGCCTCGGATCATATACTCAGCGCCGGAAAACTCCACCAGCCGGCCACCTACGTCGTTATTGCTATCGCGGATGGCATCAACAATTTTGTTGAGCGGTATTTTGTAAGAAAGGAGCGCATTGGGATTGACATTAACCTGATATTGTTTTTGGAATCCACCAACAGAAGCAACTTCAGCGACTCCAGGCACAGCCTGAATCCAATAACGCAGGTACCAGTCCTGAAAGGAACGAAGTTTTGCTAAATCATTTTTTCCTGTTTTGTCAATAAGCGCATATTGATAAACCCAGCCTACGGAACTTGCGTCAGGCCCCATCTCGGTTTTGACCCCTTCGGGAAGTCTTGGAATAATCTTGCTTAAATATTCAAGCGTACGGCTTCGCGCCCAATAAATATCCGTTCCATCTTTAAAAATCACATAGACGTAAGAAAACCCAAAATCAGAAAATCCTCTGATCGCCTTGACGTTGGGCGCCCCTAACATCGCGCTTACGATTGGATAAGTTACTTGATCTTCGATAATATCAGGCGATCTGTCCCAGCGAGAATAGATGATAACTTGTGTATCGGAAAGGTCAGGGATGGCGTCTAAAGGAATATTTTTTATGCAATACAGTGCGCCTATCATTGCCACTACGACAAAGATAATAACGATGTATTTGTTTTTTGCTGAAAATTCGATGATTTTTTCGATCATTACGCACCTTCCGCTTTTATTTAGCGTATCTTGCCTTGCGAGGATTGGCAAATACACACCTACAATACGAAATTTCTACAGTTACAAGGAGATTTCGAAGAAATCTGTGAAGTGCTTTACTCCGCTAGAGAAAGCCGCCGACTTTAGTCGGCGGTTATCCAGCGATAAAGCTAACGGTGGTTTAAGGCCACCATCAGCGCGAACCGTTAGAGAACGAAGTTCTCTAACGGGGTTTACTGCAAAGGGCATCAATTTTCTTGAGAAGGAGATTTTAATTTTGACTCAGAATCAACAAGAAAGTTACCGCTTGTCACTACAACATCCCCAACTTTTAAGCCACCTAAAACTTCGTAATATCCTTCTGCTTTTTGCCCGAGTTTTACTTCGCGGGATTCAAGCACATTATTTTCTTCGGAAAGATATACAATTCTTCTTAGGCCCGTATCTAAAACAGCTGTTTCGGGAACTGCTAATTTGGATTCCAAGCTTTCTTTAATCAACGCATTAATAAACATCTCCGGCTTTAGCTTATCTTCCGAGTTCGGTACTTCAACACGCACCTGATTTGTCCTTGTGGTCGAATCCAGTATTGGGTTGATGGATACAACTTTTCCCGTGAATTTCTCTCCGGGGTAAGCAACGGCTTCGATGTCTACAGAATCACCAACTTTAATAAATCCAATTTCATATTCATATACATTGATATAAGCCCAAACGTTTTCACCTTTACCGGGCAGATACAGATTCGTTTCTGTTTTTCGTGATTTTTCAAGGGCCACGATTTGGTTTTCGCTCATTCCCAAAAGTTTTAATTTATTACGTGCCGCCTCCATAAGGCTCCTGGCTCTATCAATAACATCGGCAAGAGGAGAATCTTTTACATTATCCTGTGCGTTTAACGCTTGGATAAATTCTTCTTGTGTTACGGCTAGTTCCGGATCGTAAGCGATTTTTCCGGAAACACGCATAACTTTTGTCAAATTCCTTATTTTAACCGGCTCTGTTGTGACGCCGATCATCTGTTGTCGCTGTGGGCTTATTGTTATCGCAGGGCCTCCGTAAGTTGTGGTCGAAACTACATCTTCGTAGACAGGAACATAGTCCATTCCCATGGAATCTTTCGTAGGTACGGGTGATGTGGCTTGTGGATTCATTGGGTTTCGGTAATAAAGGAACTTTCGTTCTTTTTTAGCCACTGCTGTTGCAGACTCTTGTACTGTTTTGTCGCTAGGTATTTCCACGACTTTTCCGGTTGAGGTCATGATAACTTCGCCACAAACAGGACAAATAAGTCTTTCACCTGGTTTAAGGTGAGCCTTAATAGACATTGGACAATTTTCCGTAGTACATTTATGTGTAATACAAACTTCTTCTAATGTTTTTTCTTTAGAAAAAATTGCAGCATTCATTCTATGACTAAATGCCTTGTTGGGCGTGTTGCTTTTTGATTTGATCAGTTTCATCCCGCATACGGAACAATCTCCTGGTTTATTAGACGTAAATGATGGATGCATAGGGCAATGATAGATAACTTTGCTCTGTGAAACAGTGCTAGAACTTTGCGATCGTCCGCAACCTGTGAATATAAAAACAGCTCCAACAAATATGATTGTCGCGATAAGTAATAATCCATTTTTATATGTTTTCATCATGCCCTCAGATCCCGCTAATGTGGGATTTCGCTAAAATAAATAATAAGGTGCTCAAAAATCTATGTCTGTTCCAACAGTTTTTTCGAGATCAGCTAAAGCAATGCGTAATTCCAGTATTGCTTTGTAATGATCTAATTTAAAGTCTATGAACATCCGTTGGCTGTCAAGAACGGTTAAGAAATCCGATTTTCCGCTCTCGTAACCTTTTACCGCGACATTAACAGCTTCTTTCGCTTGCGGCATAAAAGCTGTTTCGTACAATTCAACAAGTTTCTTGTTGGCCGTAGCTCTCGCATAGGCATCGTTCAAGTCAAATAAAACAGAATTTTCCTTAGCTTTATATTCGGTTTTTACCATGGCAAGATCTGATTTCATTTCTTTAACACCGAAGGATTGTTTTTGAAAAAACCATAAAGGAATAGTTACTCCTACCGTGCCCGCCCATGAGGCGTCTTCGGCATGACCCTTGACAACCATCTGTTTAAACTTAACGGTAAAGTCCGGCGCGAACTCGTTGAGCGAAAGATCGTAAGCCGCTTTACCGCGATCAATAGCATATCGATATGCTTTAAGTTCCGGATTGTTGTTAAGAGCCAAGTTATAAAAATCATCCAGCGGACGGTTAAATTTAATGGCGGGTTCAGCTGATGGAACACCTAGGTTGTCTTTGGGGTCTCTGTTGAGCAACACATTAAGTTTTGCTTGCGCGGTAAGTCTCTTTTGCTCAAGCATGATCAACTCGTTATCAACCCTTGCTAATTCTACTTGAGCTTTAAGTGCGTCTGCCTGCGTACCTTGATCGGCTCCGTATCGCGTTGTCGCTGACTTAGAAAGCTGACCTAAAATATCTTTATTTTCTTTATTGATTTCAATGGATTTGTAAATAAGGGCAAGCTCGGCATAGGAACTCTTCACTCGAGCGATAATATCTCGTTCTTTGGCTTTGTAGTTTTCGTATGCCATTTTGGCAAGTTTTGAGGCGATCTTTGCACGAAGATAGAGTTTCGTAGGAAAAGGAATATCTTGCGATATGGAGAATGTTTTCATTGGATCGCCGGTCAGCATGCGATCCGCCGTTATCTTGTCATATTCGTATTCAATCATAGGGTCACGAAGACTGGCGGCTTGAGGGATTCGGGCGCTTGCGGATTCAAAGGCATTTTTTGTCGAAAGAATTTCTGGGTTTGAAACAAGAGCTTCTTTTATTAGAGAGTCCAGAGTCAAAGGCTGGTTGTTTTCAGCTTGAGCTGTAGAAGAAGTTAAGGCAGTAAATATAAATAAAAAAACTAATTTCCTGACGCACATTCTTATGCTTAAATTCATTCGGCCTCCATGAATATGACCGATAGCTAACTCTTTGCGGCATAGCGACTTTCGCGATGACTTTTTACTATTATACTACTAAAAAATACAAAATATAATCAAAAATTTCCCTTTTCCATGTTATGTTCTGGCGTCTTGGAAGAGCCACGTCGTCAAATATCGTTCACCAGTATCAGGAATAATAACCACAATGAGTTTGTCTTTGTTTTCTTTTCGCTTCGCTACCTCACAAGCGGCCCATACGGCTGCCCCGCTTGAAATTCCTGCAAGAATACCTTCTGATTTAGCCAGGCGTCTTGCGGTGTCTCCGGCGTCATCATTTGTGACGCGTATTATTTCATCTATAATTTCTTTGTTAAGAACAGGTGGAATAAATCCAGCGCCTATTCCTTGAATTTTATGCAATCCAGGCTTGTCGCCGGATAAAACTGCAGATGCATCAGGCTCTACAGCAATGGTCTTGAATGAAGGCTTACGTTTTTTAATTACTTCAGAAATACCGGTGATTGTTCCTCCTGTTCCGACACCGGAAACTAAAATATCTATTTTCCCATCTGTGTCATTCCATATTTCTTCTGCAGTGGTTTTGCGATGAATTTCAGGGTTAGCAGGATTTTTAAACTGTTGAGGCACAAAACTATTGGGCGTTGATCTTGCTAACTCTTCTGCCTTTTCTATGGCTCCTTTCATACCTTTGACACCTTCTGTTAATATCAGTTCAGCGCCAAAAATTTTCAGCAATTGCCTGCGTTCAAGACTCATGGTTTCAGGCATTGTTAAAATTAATTTGTAACCTTTCGCTGCTGCCACAAACGCAAGAGCGATTCCCGTGTTACCGCTCGTAGGTTCAATGATCACGGAATCTTTGTTTAGTATACCCCTTCGTTCAGCGTCTTCAATGAGTGCGACGCCCAATCGATCTTTGACGCTGGAGAGTGGATTGAAAAACTCAAGCTTTGCGACAACGTTTGCGCTTAGGCCTAAAGCAATCTTGTTTAATTTAACCAATGGTGTATGGCCTATTGTTTTTGTGATATCTGAATATATCTTACCCATTTTTTCCTCCTTGCCCAAAAGGGCAATACCTGCGCCATTCTTCGTCACGAGACGAATAATGGTTTAATTCCGATAAGGGTTAGGCGTTTATTAAGCGCGCGGTCTATTTTATATTTTTTCCAATGCTTGTTCAATATCCGCGATAATATCATCGATATGCTCTATTCCGATAGACAGTCTTATAAAGTCAGGCGTTACTCCGGTTGCCAATTGTTCTTCAGCTGATAGCTGTTGATGTGTGGTTGTCGCAGGATGTATAGCTAGACTTTTTGCATCACCGACATTAGCGACATGGGATATTAATTCGAGTGTATTGATGAATTTCTTTCCTGCTTCTAAGCCGCCTTTTATTCCGAAACCCAGGATGGCTCCGGCCCCATGAGGGAGATATTTTTTTGCCCTATCTTTTTCAGGGCTGTCGTCTAATCCGGGATAATTAACCCAGCTTACCTTAGAGTGTTTTTTCAAATATTTGGCTACTGCCAAAGCATTCTCTGAATGACGCGGCAATCTTAAGTGTATCGTTTCTAAACCCTGTAGGAAAAGAAACGAATTAAACGGAGAAAGTGCGGGACCGAAATCTCTTAAAAGAGTCACTCGCGCTTTAATAATATAGGCGATATTTCCTAAGGATTTTAAGGCCTCAATAAAATTGATTCCGTGATAACTTGGGTCTGGTTCTGAGATTAAGGGGAATTTTCCGCATGCCCAGTCAAATTTACCTGAATCAACAATAATCCCGCCCAAAGAGGTCCCATGTCCACCGATAAACTTAGTGGCTGAATAAACAACGATATCAACGCCATGGTCTATGGGACGAAGAAGATATGGAGAAACCGTATTATCAAGGACAAACGGAATTTCATTTTTATGCGCCACTGCCGAAATTCCTTCGAGGTCTGCGATATCAAGCTTAGGATTGCCAATGGATTCAGCGTAAACCGCTTTTGTTCTTGGTGTGATAGCTTCTTGAAGGGCGCGTAAGTTATTTGAAGGCACAAATTTTACCTTAATACCTAAGCGTGGGAACGTGTAATGAAAAAGATTATATGTTCCGCCATAAAGGTTATCAGAGGAAACAATTTCATCTCCCGCTTGTGCGATATTAAGCAAACTAAGTGTTATTGCCGATTGTCCGCTGGCAACGGCCAGTGCACCGACACCGCCATCTAAGGCTGCAACTCGTTTTTCAAAAACATCTGTTGTTGGATTCATAAGACGTGTATAAATATTTCCGAATTCTTTTAAACCAAAAAGATTGGCCGCATGTTCCGTGTTTTTGAATTGGTACGATGTTGTTTGATAGATAGGAACTGCGCGTGAGCCCGTTGTTGGATCCGGCTCTTGTCCTGCGTGTAAGGCCAGTGTTTCAATTTTTAATTTCTTATCTATTGTAGTCATTTTTATCCTCTCTTTTGCCCCGTTAGAGGCGGTAATAATAAACCCATTACCGTTTTTTATTTTTAAGGTAGTGGGTTGTCCCATCCCATGGATTATTGATCATGCTATCGAGATGATCACATGGGAGGCTCCCACATGCCGCAACAACAGTAGATGCGCATGATGTTTAGATTAAAAAAATAATTGATATTCATTGTAGCAGCTTCTCCTATATGCAATAAGCTGGTATTTGTTCAGCGATGCCTATTTCTGCGACTAAATCTTCAAAGGTGATCTTGTCAATAATGTTTGAGGTTGCTAAAAAAACTTCTTGCCATATTTTTCTAAAAACACATTTGTAAACATCGCGGCATCCGGAATATCCATGTTTTACGCAAGCGATAGGGTCTATTGGGCCATCAATAAAACGTATCACTTCTCCTACAGTTATGCTGTCAGGAGGTTTCGAAAGAAAGTAGCCACCTATTTTTCCACGCTTGCTTTTGACAAAGCCGCCCTTTTTTAGCTCCAGGAGGACTTGTTCCAAAAATTTTATAGGTGCATCTATGTACTTTGCGATCGCCTGGATATTAACAACTTCTTTATTGTAATTAAGTGATAAAGCTAAAACGGCTTTTAGTGCATAATCTCCTTTGTATGTTATCCGCATAGATCTCCTTTGTATTACTATTAATCCTATCAACATAGTAGAGTATACAGGACAAAATATAATTGTCAAGTATTTGTTTAAAAAAAGCACCTCCCTGATATTTTATCTGGAGGTGTTTTTTTGTTGGGGCTATTTTTATAATACTATCCTACTTGAGTCATTTCTTTTGTAGATTTACCCCGCTAGAGAAAGCCGCTGATTTTAGTCGGCGGTTATCTAGTGATAAAGCCGACGGTGGTTTTAAGACATTGGTTGAGCGCAAACCGTTAGAGAACGAAGTTCTCTAACGGGATTTACTGCTGGATATTTTTTTTTGATTTGTTCTACAACTTTTCTTCCAGAAAAAAGCATACCGGCAAACGTCGGTCCCATGCGCTGAATGCCATAAACACTCGAGACAGCCATTCCAACGGCAAAAAGCCCAGGGAATATCTCTCCTGTTTTTTCAACCACTTGTTCTTCAGATGTGTTGACATCCATAGGGCCATAGCTTTGTAGTTTTAGCAGCCCTCTTTTTTCGAGGCTTTTAGCAACCCAGGCATCGTGTCCTGTAGCATCAATAACGACTTTTGATTCTATGGCTATGGGGTCTACACAAGTTATTTGTCGCGGTAATCCAGAAACAGGCGACCAATTGATGACAACGCCTTCTACTTTATTATGGCGATAGACAACATCATCAAATTTTGTCAGGTTAAGGATTTTAGCTCCGGAATCGCAGGTAGCTGCAATCAGTTTTGAGCACGCCGTAGGGCCATCGGTGACAAAAAGACCCGGTTCAACTTCTTTATGCGGGATTTTCAGCTCATTTAAGATCTCTTGCGCTGGTGCGCGAAAAGTTAGGGTATTCATGAAATATCCACCTACCCAGAATCCGCCTCCGATATAATTGTTGCTTTCAATAATTAGCGTTTTAAACCCTGAGCTTGCCAGATCCCGCGCGGCCATTAATCCGCTTGGGCCGCCCCCAACGATGACAACGTCTGATGTGATGTAGTCATCGAACCATTGGCTGAACTCTTTGACAATGGCCCTGCTTATCTGAGCTTCTGAAATTTTACTGAACATTTTTTCCTCCTATGTTAAAAGTCAAATATCTCTACTCCTTAGTATTGTATTGGTAGACAATTACGCCGCTTTCTGCGGCGTGTGCCGGTACCTTGCCTTAATGGAGAGGCAAGTACTTCGTTTTCTACTTCGTGTGTTGCTTTCTGCTTTACACCCGGCCTATAAGGAGTGGCCGGTGTGTTGCTTTCTGCTTTACACCCGGCCTATAAGGAGTGGCCGGTGTTTCGCCTTCTGCGAAAAAAAAGCCCTTATGCCGATGGCATAAGGGCGAAATAGCTTAACCTCCTTTCCCTCCGCTGGCATTATCCAGATCAGGTTATGGACGATTCGCATTCTGCGAATCGTCCTAGGGTCATCCGCTTAATACGCGCCCGCCACTGATGATGTATGGCGGGTCCGCCAACGTTATGATGGCGGAGAACTCTCAGGCCGATGTACGACCTCCCCGTTTCATATTGAACTATTTAACTTTATCAGATTTCTTTTTTTTGTCAATAGACGAAAAAATTATTATATTTTTTGAGGATGGAGTTTTTTCCATCTTTCAACAAATAAGAAATAAACACCTGGTCCAAAGGAAAAAACGATCAAGGCCATTCCGAACGCGATGCCCCAAAAAGTTCCGAATCCGGCGCAGCAATAATTCCTATGACGAGCGAGTATGTGCGTGGGGATGGCTACCAGGAGCTCGAGGATACTTGCGCGGAATATAACTCGACAGAGTTTTTCGATAAGGTTTAAGGGTTCAAGATTCTTGCTTTTTCGATAGAAAATATAAGCCCAGAATACCCAGGTGATAATTAAAACGAAAAGCGTGATCCACCACCATTGGCCGGAATTTTTTATGTAATCGTTTTGTTTGATTGTTTCAGCCAAACATAAAAGAAAGCTTCCTGATAATAAACCCATCATGAGTGCTGCGGCGATGATGGGTGATAGCAGAATTCGCTTGGTGATCGGCCTTTTTTCCTGGGAGAGCACCGGGACTTTAAGAAGCGCGATTTGTGAAAGCAGAAGTATAAAAATTCCGGTCCAGTAAGGCCATTTTGTAAAGACATCTAGGGCTATGTCAGTGATATTCAAACCGAAGAGAATAATGAGAGTGGGTAAGGTGAAAGCAATGAGGATTGCCATGTATAAAAGTACTACGATCCATGCCCATTTTTTCATTTTATCTCCTTAATTTTGTCCATATAATGGCATCTTTACCTTAGCCCCTTCCTCTATGAGGAATTAGGAAGGGCTACACTTTCTGTGTTACAAAATTAACTCCGCAGTTTGCGTAGAAAATATCTTGCCGATTCATCCTGGCAAAGATATTTTCAAGCGTTTAAACAAGGAGTCGTCCAACTTTTGCCCCTATACAATGGTTTTTCTTCCTTGTAAAGTCAGATCATTTTAGTGATAAGATTATAATTTATTTATCCGATGATAAAAGCAGCCAAGACCAATAAAACGAAAAATCCCCAAAAGGCCAGAATGCTTGTCATGCGGACTGTTTCACGGCTTGGCAAAATACGTAGTTCGCCGTTCACTACTTTATTGTCGAACTTTAGATAGCATAGGATAAAAGCAATAATAATATAACTTAAGAAATATTCAAGGGCGTTTTTAAGTAAGGCTAAAAGCAGCGCTTCGAGTCTGTGCATTTACTAAAAGGTTCTTAGGAATGGTTTTTGTCGTTTAAGAACACGCGTGTTGTGGCCAGGCTCATGTGTTTGTGTAAGTCTTTGGGTTTTTCATGCTTGATAAAAATGAAATATCCTAACGCTAGAAGAACCAGGATCAGGCCAAAACGGAACAGGTATCCGATGATCTTGAAGATAAAAGAAAGTATGAGAAAACCTGCCATTAGTCCTAAACCTAAGAATGCTATTGGAGAACCCTGGTGGTTGTAATAATAAACAATAGATGCGGTAAGGCCTGCCAGGTTCAGGAGAATATCAAATATGCGCAGAATGGGCAGTTTTTCATATGAAGCAAACATTTTTATTTAGGGTAGCCGTATTTGGTGTAATCGATATTCATTTCAATGAGGTCATTTTTCATGAGCCCTTGAAAGCCAAAAGGTGTTTCCGCGAAAAAGGCATCGACCATATCTTTCTCGGAAATTTGAAGATGGTTTGAAGCCTGAGCTATTGCATGCGCTTTTGCACCAACTTTTTGTTTGGCCATGCCGCGTAAAACAAAAGGCATTTTTTCGATTAAACGCTCGAATTTTTCTTGAGTTGGTTTATCCCAGTCGAGACCTTTTTCCATTGATGCCTCCTGCTTACCGTATAAAAGTTCTTAAATCATTATGATATTAGTAAAATTCTACTCTTGAGGCAGAGTTTAGTCAATTTAAAAACTAAAAGATTGGGGATTTAAAAGGGCTTTTTTCATTTGCGATATTGGCAATGAATTGCGCCTTGAGCATTCCTTCTTCCCACTCTCCCTTTGGGGTTGAGTCCCAAACGATGCCTCCACCAATGCCCATTTCCGCGGAGTCTTTTTGTATTAAAAGCGTCCTTATCGGGACGTTAAAAAAAAGGTCTTTTTCGGGAGTGATGTATCCTATGGCACCAGTGTAGATCTTGCGTTCTTCATTTTCGAGTCCTCGGATAATTTCCATAGCGCTGATTTTAGGCGCTCCGGTCACTGACCCTGATGGGAAAATTGACGCAAAAAGATCAAAGAGAGGGATATCGCGATCCACATGAGACGTTACGGTTGAGGTCATCTGGTAGAGTGTGCGATATTTAGCAATTTCAAAGAGCTTAGGTGCGCAGATATTTTTTCCGATCCTACCTAAGTCATTTCTTAATAGATCTGTTATCATCAGATTTTCAGCCCTATTTTTTTTATCGTTTCGGAAATAAAAGAATTCCATTAAATCGAAAAGAATGTTCCGCCCTCGCGGCCAAGTGCCTTTCATGGGCTTGGTTGTCACATGGGTTCCTATTTTTTTTATAAATAACTCAGGAGATAAAGAAAGAATGTTAAATGCATCGGTTTTTATGAAGCTCGGGAATGGCATGGGATGCGATCGCAGAAGATCCCAAAAAAGTGATTGTGGGTCGCCGCTAAAATTCATGAGTAATTTGATGCAGTAGGTGATTTGATAAACATTGCCCAAGGCGATTTGATCAAGGATGGCCTGTATATTCGTTCGATAGGCACTCGGTGAGACATTCAGTTGCAGATTTTTTAATTCGTATGATGCCTTTGATTTTTTAAATGATGGTTTATGTTTGGGGGGCTCGTAAATTCCGAAGTGTATAAGCGGAAAATCATAGGATTTATCGGATGCGAGATTTTCTTCAAAACAATATCCGGCTTCGTAGGAGAAAAATCCGGCTGCGTAGTAGCCTTTTTTAACAGCCTCTTCTATTTTGTCAAAGCACTCTCTGACTTTTGCGCCTGTATGGCAGGTTATGACTTTTTTTGGATTATAGAAACAGAGCGGCTTTTTTTCGAATTGGGTGAGTATGTCCATGATCTCTTCTTTTTTTGGCCTGGGTGCCCCTTTTTAAAGAAAGGGTTGAAGATCATGGCCAGTAAGTTTAGGTTAGAGTACTTTGGCTTCTATATCGATGAAGTCATTGTCATTGGATGTGTTTTTAGAAATTTTGCTCTCAAGTCTAAAGCTGTAGAAGCGCATTAAATATGTCATGGCGAGGCCTGCGCAGAGGGCTAGGCCTTGAATTACCTGTCCGTTTAAAAATAAACCAAGGGCTGCGAAAGGGACGATAGAATAAAAAAGAAAAAACAAGAATAATGCCAGCCATCCAAGATATCCGATAATGACCAGGAATGAATACATCCAAACGCTGATTCCAGAGATCAATGAAAGGATTAAAGCTGTCCGACTTAACTGCGGACGCAAGCGATGGATAAGGGAAAGCGGTAGAATGAGACACAGAAAAATACCACATGAGATAATCGATAGAGCTGCAAAAAGCGGAAACAGGAATTTTATAATAGCGGTAAAACCGTAGGAGAGGGCCGCAAGAGCTAAAACTAGCGTGGCCAAGCCTGCAGAGCCAAAAGTATATTTGTCAAAATTTTTAAAAACGTTCTTTAACATTGTTGGCTATCGAGATTATGATTTTTAGGTAGTTTTAAGATTTATACCCCACAGCCTATAAACCTGCGCCTTTTAAAGGCGCAGATAGTTGTGGCCGCTTGGGTATTTTAGCCCTAAAGGAATCCTTAGGCTAAAGCCTTAAGGTGGGCTCCATTCTTGAAGACGGTTTTTGAGGTTGCGCCTTTAACCGGAATGTCGTCATTATTGTTTTCAATTTCTCTTCTTCTTTTTCATCACTGGTACCAAAAAGAACAGCGAAAGCATATTCGTTGGTATAAAAATTGATTAATGAGATCTTTCCTTTTGAAGAATTAAAGTCTTGTTTCTGGGAAGAGATCCCGTTGAAATCAATATCTTTATTTTCTGAAGCAGGGTTATTAGAAGATGATCCAAGTTCTTTTAAGATCTTTTGATTCATTGTTTTGAAATAAGCATCAGCTTCTAGTTTTGAGGTTAAAATTATCTGGTCATGGTTGATTATAATTGTGCTTGTTTTGTTAGGATTGGTGATGGCGATGTCGCCCTCCTGTTCATTCCAAGTCCAGTTTAAAGGTATGCTAAGCTTGAACAGATTATTGATTGAAGAATAGGTTGCCTTTTTCTCCAGCAAAGGCGCGGGGGTCATTGTTTCACCTTTCTTTGTTTTTCCTGGTGACTGTAAGTTTGTTTCTATTTTTGGAGGCAGGTTAAATCCATTGGGTAGAATTTCACTGGTTTTATTTATTTGTCCCACATTTAATTCTTTTTCTCCACGCTGTAAGTTTTTTCCTTCTTCAGTTGAAAGATAATCTTGTCTCATAATGATGTTTTCAGTGCCTATTCCTGACGTATCAGTGACAGTTTTGTATTTAATATTATTTGGCAATTTGAAGGCATCTGCTGGGAGCATTGGATTTATCTTGATGCTTATGGCTTCTTTGGCTATTGTAAATTTAATCTTGGAAGCATCTAGGGGAGTTTCTTTCATCATGATGCCGTTCCAAAAGTAGGCTGCTGACTTATCGTTGAAAAAGACTTTGCAGTCGCGTCCCAGTATTTTTCCTGAACCTGTCTGACTATTTTCAAAGAGTTTGTGGTGAAAAAATTCAGTCAGGATATCGCCTGTAACGTTTAGTTTTAAGCCCTGAAGTGTTGAAAGGTTGACCATAAGAACGGTTTTTCCGTCATAGAGTTCCTTAGTTTTCACAACGACATCTTTGTCTAAAATGCTTATAGTGTAGATATATACAGATGAGACCTTGTTCTGTTTTTTATCAATATATACGATCACTTGGCCTATACCGATTTGGAGGCCCAATTTATATCCGGTGATAGAGTAAGTAATAATAGCCGTATTAAATGTCTGATCGTTAAGAACTTCTATCTTTTTTGGCTTTTTATTTTTTTTAGCATCTATCGGTGATCTTGCCGTTTTATGACTTTTATTTTTTTCGGCTTGAGCGTTTGAAAAAGAAGTAATATGGTAGAAAGGAATTTTTTGAAGAGAATCATCAGCGGGTTTTGATGGACTGAAAGAGTCGTTTAAGACTTGAGTTATTTCATCATTGAAAAAAGTGACTTCTGACTCTCCTGTCTTTATCTTAAGGTATGATTCAGTTTTTTCAACGATTGTTCCTTCGACTTTTCCGCCAGATTTCAAGATGATTTCATCGGCAAAACATAAAGTATTCAAGCTTATAAAAAAAATAAATAAGATTATGGTTCGAGTTTGATTTTTTTTCATGCGATAGTTTTAGTTTAAAACATTTGAGGCGTTCTTATAAGTTTTCTTTCAAGAGGGCTTCGACAAAAGCTTCAACGAGGTTTTTGTCATAATGAATGTTTGAAAATTTCCTTAATTCAGCGAGTGCATCTTCTTTTGACCTGGCTTTTCTATAGGATCTATCCGTTGTCATGGCATCGTAGGCATCCGCAATCGCTAAAATACGTGCCCCGATAGCGACCTCGTCGCCTCGTAAGCCGTCAGGATAGCCGGATCCGTCTAAGAATTCATGATGATGACGGATCAGGTCGCATAAGTTGGTCAATGAACGGATAGGTTTTACAATGCTCTCCCCAATAACCGGATGTTTGCGCATGACGCTGATTTCTTCATTATTCAGCTTTTCCGGTTTGCGTAGGATATCATCTTCAATGCCGATTTTTCCTACATCGTGCAATTCAGCGGCATCGGCGATTGTTGCAATAGTTTTTTCATCTAAACCTAAGTGTTTGGCAAGAAGCACAGAATATTTAGATACTCGGTCGGAATGACCTCGGCTGTAGGAGTCGCGGGCTTCGACCGCAAGAGCCAATGCCGCGACGGTTTGTTTGTATGTTAATTCAGCGTCTAAATGCAGGCGTTCGTTGATGATGGCGATGGCTGTTTGTGAAGCGATATTCGTAAGCAGATATATGTCCTCCTGAGAAAAGTCGTCATCTCCCACCCTGCCGGAAAACGTTAGCGCGCCAATCGCTTTATCCATGTATTTCAAAGGTACGCAGATAAAAGGGTCACCGTTTAAATCCAGGCGTTGAATAATAATCGGTGTTTTGTTTTTGATGACAAGGGCTTCTTCTGAATTGGATCGCGTGACCCTTTGAGCGGATTCATTGCTGTATCCTTGCGAGCACTGGACAAAAAGAGAGGAATTTTCTTCGTTGACCATGACGATAGCACCTCGGCGGGCATCAATCGCACCAATCGTGGTATCTAAAATCAGTTTTAAAAATATTTCCATGTTGTTTTTCGTGATATCCGACAGGCCTGTGCCTATTCGGTACAAAACTTCCTGAAGAGTTCTTTTGGATGTTTTTAAGCGTTCAATATTTTGTTCTAATTTTCTGGTGATCTCATTAAAAGAACGGGCCAATTCGACTATTTCCTTATCTCCGCTGTCTTTAATCCTTGCGCCTAGATTTCCTTTTGAAATTTCTTCGGCTTTTTGAGAGATGTCCATAAGAGAAGTAAAGGTTTTGTGGCCCCATAAAAAACACACAAGAGATGACGTGGAGAATACAGTAAAGAATATGTCAAAAAAGTTTTTGTCAATAAGGATTTCATAGTCTTTGAGTAGTATTTTAGAAGAAATCTCGGAATTGTGAATTACTAAAAAGAGGATTGCCAGGGGCAATAAATACAGACTGAAGAAGATAATGGTGAATTTACGTAAAAGCGATTCATGCTCGATGCTTAAATTTAAGCATATAGGAATTTTTATTTTTTTCATTTTATTATTTAAACGTTTATAGCAAGCGCATAATGATATTTTTGTATGAAGGATATACGGAAATATTACACTTAAGGCAGTCTTTAGTCAACTTAAAAAGAAACGAAAATGGGGTTTTTGTGAAATGATCAACCTTATAAAAAAGCGGTTTGGATGATCCTTAATGCTAGCTCTCTTTAAACAGACTCAAGCTGGAAAAACTACCTACAAGTGCTCAAATGTTTCCTTTTTTTAAGGCTTGCTGGAAGGATCGGTATTTTTTTTAAAAATAAAATAATCAGTTTTTAATAATTCTGAATGAGTTAAAACTTTTATCGCTTTTTACTCCGCTGTAAGAGATTGAAATCAGGGTCCAGGTGTATATTTCTCCATTATTGAATTGGTTGCCGGCAACTTTAAAAGATGATTCATTTGATGCCAATGTTTGTTTTATCATAAGATTGTCAGCGATCCTGTCATATCCTTTGTATAATTTTAATTCGTAATGGCCGATAACACCGCATTCTGGCATCCATTTGAATTCAAGGGAGTCTTTGCCTGTGATATCAGCGGTTTCATAGATTGGATACATAAGCACAGGCGGCGGCGGTTCTCTTAAAGGGCCCATGTCAGCGCCAAATCCGCGGGCGTTCACAAACGAAGGCAGAAATAAGCATAAGGCCAAAATCAAACCACATAAAATTAAAGGTTTAATTTTCATTTTTTCTCCTTTTAAATAAGGTTATTGATGGATGCGGCTTTATTAGATTAACGATGGTATTTGTGGTGTTTTCCTCCGGGATGAGGGCGATCGGAATGAGGGCGTTTAAAAGATTTAAAATTTTTGTGCGGATTGGATTGGTGATGAGAAGCAAAATTTGAAAATTGTTCCGAAGGAACCTGAGGATGTTTTGAAATAGGCAGTGTTACGCGAATAAGTTTTTCTATGTCGTTCACATCTCTTTTTTGGTCAGGTGTCGCAAATGAAATGGCGTGACCTTTATGTCCTGCTCTTCCCGTGCGCCCGATGCGATGAACATAATTTTGAGCGTCTTCAGGAAGATCGTAGTTGAGAACCAGTTCGATGCCAATGACATCAATGCCACGGGCTGCAATATCTGTTGCCACCAGGACTTTGTATTTTCCTGATTTAAAACCTTCGAGTGCTTCACGACGTTGATTGAGTGAACGGTCGGAATGCATTTCTATGGCTCGGTGTCCCATGTCTCTAATGGATTTTGCAATTTTTCGGGCATTATGTTTTGTACGCGAAAATAATAAAATCGATCCATGGTATTGCGATAAAATTTTACTTAAGAGTTGAAGTTTATTATCTCGTTTAACAATAAATAATTCTTGGGTAACGCGTTCGGCGATCGTTCCTGAAGGAGCAATCTCGACACTTAAGGGAAGTTTCATATGTTGAGCAGCCATTTGTATGATTTCTTTGGGGATGGTGGCTGAAAAAAGCATCGTCTGGCGGTCTTTGGGTACGAAGCGCAATATCTGCTGTATTTGAGGCGCAAAGCCCATGTCCAACATGCGATCGGCTTCGTCAAGGACCAACATTGCTGTATCATCAAGGACGACGTTCCAACGTTTCATGTGGTCTAAGAGGCGGCCTGGTGTTGCTATGATAATGCGCGGATTTTTCCGAAGGGCCGTGACTTGATCCTGCATGGAGGCTCCGCCGATAAGACAGGCCGTTTTGATATTGAAGGCTCGCGACAAATTCGAGAATGCTTCGTTTATCTGAATAGCTAATTCTCGCGTCGGGGCCAAAACCAAGCCTATGCCTTTGACCTGCATGAGGCGCTGCACCATCGGTATGGCAAAAGAATGTGTCTTGCCGGTGCCAGTCTGAGCGATGCCAATAATATCTTTTCCTTCAATGGCCAAGGGAATAGTTTTCGATTGAATAGGCGTTGGAGTTTTAAACTTTATTTCTTCTAAAATGGATAGAATTTTCGGCGCAATGCCCATTCCATAAAAACTCGGTTGATCTTGTTTTGGGACCGTAACGCTATTTTCAAAGTTTGATTTATTTGGCATGGGTTGATTAGTTGGCTTTCAAGTTAGCTGCAATTTTTTCAAAGATTTTTTTGTTTGCCTCAAATATTTTTGCATCGGCGGAACATGAGAGGGTATACATTTTATAACCTTTTATGAAGCTGTATTTAATAATTTTTTGTTTTTCTTTTGCAGAGGTTCTTAGGAAAATTTGTTTTACGATTTTTTTGCCATCAATTTCTATGACATAAGGAAGTTCGATTATTTTAATGGTTTGGCGCGGCTTTTTGAGGCCGTCTTTTAATAGTTCGGCCAATTCTTCTGCTGAAGCATCTTTAAGGTTTTTTGGAATATGCTGAATGATGATCATAACAAGCGGGTCTATGTTGTTTTTATCTGTGCTTGGGCTGAACGCGCAGACGTAATTGAAAGACTTATCTTTTGATTCCAAAGGCGTAAGATCTCTGAAGATCGAGGAATTTGTAGTCTTGTCGTAGACAATCCAATCTTTAGGGTGCCAGGCAAGGACTCCCGCTTTTTCGTTGACATAGTATTCTATTACTGGCAGATTCTCTTCTGTCCTTGTTTGGGATGCTGTTGTTTCGTTGGATTTTAGCGCATCAGGTTTCTCCCAGCTAGTTGTTTCTATATCATCATAGAAATAGGTCAGAATGACACCTGAAACGTCAATTTTCACGTGGGAGTTTGTTTTTTCAACCAATTTCCCTTCAATGGTCTCCCCTGTCTTAAGTTTTAAGCTTGCAGCGAAAACAGGAGCAGCGCATAAGGTGACCAAAAACAAAAGGATTAGTCCAGTGATTGATTTGCTTGTCATGGTGTAATTATACCTTGATATTTTAAAAAAAGGTAGAAATAAATTAAAACAAAAATCGGATCAAAAAATGTTTATTTAAGATTTATCCTGTTAGAGATAACCGCCGACTTTAGTCGGCGGTTATCTAGTGATAAAGCCGACGGTGGTTTAAAGCCACCTTCGGCGCAAACCGTTAGAGAACGAAGTTCTCTAACGGGGTTTACTTTTTAGATGAGTTTCAGTGTGCCGCGCAAAAGCAGACGTGTAGACAATTTGTTTTCTTGTCAAAGAAGCTAAAACCATTGACAATCTATGCCAAAATATCCCATAATACTTTTCACTGAAAAGAATTCTGTTCTTCATGATTTTTTCAATTAACTCCAATTTTTGGTTTTCGCAAAATGCGTCTTCGTCTGTATATTGAAAATTGTGTTTTCAGTATTGCTTGATGCTAAGAATGAGAGGATAGCTCAATGATTTTTTTTCCTGATGAAATTTATTTTAATCCAATTCCAATTGAGCATGACATGCGCTATCGCCAAAAGAATCATAAAGATTCCATTGATCGCGTGAATCTTGGCAATAACCCCCATGTAGGGAACCTTTAATTCAAAAAGGAAGTAAAGGCTGGTTAAGGCTTGTGTGATAAAAGAAATTAACAAAATGGGATTAATGATCTTATGAATTATATTTATGTTCACTTCTCTCCTCTTTTTAAAAAAGTTAGAAAAAGCGGTGATGAAAGCAGAAAGCGATTTCTTATATTTTTTGATCGATGATATACAGCACGCCTCCTGCTACTTCGGGTTTTGGCAAAAGGTGTTTTCTGGCAGTCACGGAAATATTTGTTTTTTTATCTTTATTTTCTTTGATCTTTATGTTGATCTGCGTTCCGTCAACATCGCCTTCGATTGTTTTTTTATCTTTATATTCCTTGATAACTTTGCCTAAAAATCTCAATGCTTCAAGGCTAGCTTCGTATGTATGATTTGGACTAGAGGAAAAGTCGGCGGTTGCGTGGTCTTTGGATATAAAGGTTGCGGCTAAGGCAGCCGGTAGAATAGCTGTTCCTGCCAGCATGGCCACGCCATATATCTGTGCGCCTTTTATGCCAGCTGCTTTCATGGGTTCCGAGATAATGAGGGCTGCTAACTGCTGAGCGCTTGTGATATTTTTGTATTCTTTATGTAAGCCGATATCATAGACAAGGACGATGGGTTGTTCTTTTTTAGTGGAATAATCAAATGAAACTATTCTTCCAAGATTTAGTTTTAAATTATCGATTTGAATGGGTATCTGAGGGGTCTGTTTTTTTTCATCCTTTTCTTTATTATCTTTTTTTTGAGCCATTTTCAATGCGTCTACGTTGAGTTGACCCTCCCTGTTCTTTTCAAGAAGCAGCTCTTTTAATTCGATTTCGACAGAAGGCAGATACAATTTTTTCTTTAGCAACGCCGCTAGATTGTAAAAGACTCTGATCTTTGGGAGATCGATTAATGTATTTTTAGAAAATCCTTTAGGATTGAACATTTTGAAATTCTCAATCGTTACGGATTGACTTAAAAGCCTTAAGTGAAATTTTCCGATTGATGGTTGGGCGCCGGTTACTTGGCCTGTCGCCAAAGTTATGGTGGATTTAATAATTGAGTCCTTTGCAATTAGAAGACTTGCCAGGATACAAGCAATAATCAGCAGAACTATAAAAATTTTTTTCATGATATCTCCAGTTTTTTAAAAGGTAGTTCAAGAAAAATTAAGAATACTCTTCGATCCGGCGGATATCATCATTGAAATAAGTAATGGGAGCGCCAGCGACGTCTATTTGAATAGAATTGTTGATATAACCTATAAGTTTTCCTTCAACGATTGTCCCGTCTTTAAAAAAAACTTTAGTTGATACATTTTTGCCTATACCTTGGTTTTTCTTTTCAGAGGCTTCTTGATTTATTATTATGGTATCTTTTTTTGTTATGGTTTCAGTAAGAGTCGGCGATTGTTGTCCGTTTGGTGTTGCGCCGTCCTCCTGGCTTAAGAGATCTCCGGATTTAGAAAGAACGCTTGGGGTAGCGCTGTAAAGCTTATTTGTGGTAGCGTTCTGATTTGCTTCTTGCGTTGTAGTTGCTGATGCAACTCCACTGACCAATGCGCCGTATTCCAATGTCGACTGAGCTTCAAGAGTATTTAACGTAAAGCAGAAACTTGTTAAAAATACGAAAATCGTCAAGAGAGTGGTTTTGTTCATGGGCTTTATTGGAATATCGCTCTTAATTTTTTATTTTTTTTACAAGTTCTGCGACTCGTTTGCCAAGTTTAAATGCATTTAAAGAGGCTTTTGTGTCAGGTGCGCCGCAGCAAGAAACACCATAATGACCTGTTGCGTCTAAGGGATCTCCGACAATAATCATGCCGTTAATCAGCATGGCCTGCAAGATTGACAATAACGTTGTTTCTTTTCCACCGGATGCATCTCCTGAGGATGTGAAAGCGGCTCCGATCTTATCACCCATTTTGCTGCGCAAGGTAACGAATTTGTCAAAAACTTGTTTTAGTTCTGCGGACATGGAGCCAAAGTATACTGGAGAACCGGCAATAATGGCCTCAGAAGACAGAAAATCATCTTTCGTCACACTTGCGGTGTCTTTAAGGTAACACGTTACGCCTTTAACCTCGTTAACGCCTTTTTCAATTTCTTCAGCAAGTTTTTTTGTATTGCCTGACCTGGAATAATACAAAATCAAAATTTTCATGGGGTCTTTAAAAAAATGTAAAGTTGAGCTAAAGTTTTTTTAAGTTACAGCCGTTCACATGTTTGGGATAAACATTCCTTTTATAAGCTCTGCTTTGATTTGCATCATGTAGCGCATTGTCGGAAATATAACGGTGTCTTTCCCAAAAATAGTCGCGCTTATTCCAATTAATAAAATAAGGAAAGCAGAAAGCATGAGCAAGGTGGCAACGATAAGGCCGAAATTTTTAAGCTTTTTACATTCAATTTTTCCGACAGTGGATAAAACAAAAAAGCAGATGGTCAACAGCAAGCTTATCGGTATAAGCGTGTAAAGCCCACAGATTCGTATCGCCATTTTGAACCTCCTTTTTTAAAAAAAGCAATTCCCCTATATAAATCAAAAAATTTCTTTTTTTCTTTTTGCCCGAGTGAAGTTCCTTAGGACTTTAAGTCCTAAGGCTTCCTCTTTAGCAGAAAATGCACAACACCATTCATCTTAAGGGCTTTAGCCCTAAAGGATTTCTGCTAAAGGATTAAAATATTTCAACCGCCCCTCGTTTTTTTTGCGGAATAAGATTTTTAAATCTGTTTATGTAGTTTATCCCTATTGTTAACAACTTGTCAATGAAATGTAAATTCAATGTTCGCCTAAAATGTGATTTCGGCATAATTTGAAAGTTTCAATATCTTAAAGATACACATAGGCAAAAAAGATTCATTTGTACACTGATCAGCGACTGAATTTAAAAAGTTCTCTTTGTTTTTTTCCTATTTCTTGATCTTTTTGGAACTGGCGGTATTGATCGCTGGAAATTTGTTTAGATTGATCGTAGTTAGAAGTAAGGCTTTCCTGATATTCTTTTTCTTGTAATTGAGCTTTTTGCAAGTCTTGCGAATAGGCGTCATAAGTGGCGTGACTCCAGTCGTAGGAAGTGTTTGGGGCACGGTATTCGTTGGCTTTTGTGTAGGTAAAATAGATTAACAGAAGAACAAAAAAGGTAAGTGGTACAACATAAGATAGCGCCATAAGCCAAGCAGGAAGTTCGACGGGTTCGTTATTTTTATTCATACTTTTTTATGATGGCTTTTAAATGAAAAAGGCTATTTTAGAGGGTTTAGTATATACTATATCATTAAGGCGCTAAAATCAAACCTAAATAATACTGCTTCTTCAGTAATCCTTGTGTTTTTTCTTTCTTCGCAAAGCCTTTATCATTCTTTCTTTTGCTTGCTGAGCTGTTTTGCCTTCTGTCAGATTATTCAAACATATTGCCGCATAACCTTTTCTATTGGTGATTTTAAAAATTTTAATTTTCATACTTCCTTCCTTCTAATCCTTCGCCGAAATCCTTTAGGGCTAAAGCCCTTAAGATGAATGGTGTTGTGCATTTTCTGCTAAAGGAGGAAGCCTTAGGACTTAAAGTCGTAAGGAACTTCACTACTTTTACCCCGTGAGAGAACTTCCTTCTCTAACGGGGTTTACTGCATGTATTTTTTAAGCATGAATAACTATTTTTTTAATTATAGCAAAGCAAGAGGCGAAAACCAATACCATTTTTTTTAAGGTGAAATAAGCCTGCGGATATGCCATTTAAGGGCTTGATGAGAAAAGGCAATTTCGTAGGTTCCTATTTTTGTCTGAATACTAAAAATATGGAATGTTTCTTTTCCGCATGAGTCTTTCCAGAAAAAATTTATTTTTTCGATGTCAAAAGTTCTATTTTTCCATTGAAAAGATTTTGGTTCTATGCGGCCATTGTGAATAATGCTCGATACTCTGACGGATTGATTCAAGTCCACTTCTTTATCTTGAGGCAGGGCCCTATCCCAGCGTGCGTGAGGAGTAAACATAAGTTTATTATACCACACATTTGTGTGGATAAAGAGTAAAAGTCTGTTTTTTTATGTGGTTTTTACAAGAGTCTGTAGTAAACCCCGTTAGAGAACTTCCTTCTCTAACGGGGTAAAGGTGTTGATCTGGTAATTTTTAAGGAAGTTGGTCTTAGCTTGAGATTCTTGATTTGATTTTGCAGAGGTAGTCTTTTAAAACATTTTTTTCTTCTGGGAGCATGCCGCAAAACTTTAATCCCATTTGATATCTATCTGAATAGGAAATCCTTTGAGCCCACGTAATTTGAATAATTCCGTTTATTTTTTTTTGGATTTCAGGTAGATCAAGGTTAAATGAAAATTGAGTGTTCAGAGGAAAATATCCGTCAACGTTCATCCTTAACCCTGAAGTGCTTATATCCCTGGTTAGGCTTGCTTGCTTGGTTTTTAACCCATAGAATTGCTCAAAAGAGACCGGGAGATTGACTCTCAGGCGCTCAGATTGTCTTCGTTCAGGTGTATTTATAGAATTAGTCATTGTTTAAGCTCCAAAAAAATATCTTCCCACATAAGATAACAAGCATTTTTTATGCCAGTTTATAATTAAATGGTTTAAATTGACAGATGTTTATTGTAACTCATTGCAAAATTTCATCTTATAGAAAATAAAGAATTTTTTAAAATATTTAATTTGCAACATGATTTTTTAGAAGTGTCTTAATAAATAGACATTTTTTGTTGAAAGGTGTTGTTGTGGGTGAGATCAAGGAAGAAGCTTAGGGAACGCGTTTTAGTTTGTCAAAGCAATAAAAACAGCTATTGAAATCAATGTCGTTGATTTTGTCCCTTGAGCCATAGTCATCGATTCGCATACAATTAAAACGGTGGATGGATTCAGATAATTTTTTTAAGGCCTCACTAAAGCTTATGCTTTTTAATGAAGCAATGGGTGGTATTGTCGCTAAAGATGCGCTCTGGTAGTTGGCAAAGTCACAGCATTGGATTAGGTCGCCTTTTGTGTTTATGGTAACTTCCCTCATGCCTAGATTGTCGCAGAGCTGTATATTGCTGTTGACGCGTATGGCCCCTGAAAAAATAACCGGAAATTTAATCATTTGTGGTAATACTTTTAATGATAAGAATAGTTCTTGTCTTAATTCAGGGGTTAAAGTCAGGTTGTTTTCTTTAGATCTTGGGCACGGCAGCGTGGTGGCAACTTGAAGCAGCTGGGCACCTTTCTTTTTCGCAAAAAGAGCGATATCAAAAAGCTCAGTATAATTCTGTGGGGTTATGACGGTTAAAATATGGAAAGGGATTTTGTGGCGGTGGCAAAAAGAAAAATCATCATTTAATTTTTTGAATGAGCCGTCCTTGCGCATAAAATCATTGCTTTCCTCATGCGAACTTTCCAGGCTGAATCCGATTGATCTTAAATTATCTTTTTTTTCAATAAAAAAATCGGCGAAATCCGAAAAGATAAAACCGTTGGTTATAACGGAAAAACCATAGTTAAGCTTGGTTGCAGCATGAATCAATTCTTTTAAGTGAGGGTAAAGCAGCGGTTCTCCGCCAGTGAGCGCAATGTTTTTGAAATTAAATTTCTTTGCTTCTTCAAGTACTTTTTGAGCGATTTCAAGTGGCAAATCTTCAGTATTTTTTAAATCCCTCAGGCAATGTTTACAGGTAAAGTTGCATCGGGAAGTAACAATAAAAACAAGTCGCTGAGGTAGAGATATTTCGTTCAAATTTTTATTTTCTTTGGCAGTTTTTAGAAAATTTTCTAAAGTTTTTTTAAAAATTGATTGTCCCAGCGATTGTTTAGGCATGAGTTTCTTTAATAGGATTTAAAAAAAACACCGATCGATTTTCGAGCGGTGTTTTTTTATTCTATTTTTTTTATTCTATTCAATGGGAATCACTATTTTTGTGCCAACTTTTAGTTTTTTTGGATTCTTTATTTTGTCTTTGTTAAATTCATAGAGATATTTCCAGCGATGACCACCGCCCATCTCTTTTTCAGCTATTTTCCACAATGAATCATTGGGTTTGACAATATAATTTTTTGTCGAAACTTTAACCTGAGATTCTATTGTTTCTTTTTGCTCTTGAACGATTTTTTCTTCAGAGCTTTGAGGCGCACTCGACGCAGAAGCTGCAACAACCGTTTCTTGCGATGTTCCCTGATAAGGCATCATGACTTCTTCCACTTCTGCGATCATGAATTGCGCGTTACGGTCTTTTTGCATTCCCTCTAGGTCAGTTACGTGTCCTACGGCATCAAGTTTTCCACGGCTGATTATCTTGATTCGGTCTTCGGCGATTTCGTGATCAATCATAAATGCCCTGACCGCTTCAGCACGTTTGCGCCCTAATTTTTCATTGTAGACTTCGGAGCCTCGCGTATCACAGTTGCCGGTGATAAGGATATCTGCCTGCTTATTGCGGTCTAGTGTTTTAACAGCGTCATTTAAGATAACTGCGGCATCCTCACGGATTAACGCTTTGTTGTAATCAAAATACACTTTAACATTTTTTATAATATTTTTAATGACAAGCGATGGCCTTAGCTCCTGTGGTTTAGCTGGAGGTAATTCGTCAGATTTGTAATCAAAAATAATCTTATTTACATAAATGTAGCCACGGTTGCCCCATAAGGGTCCTTCGTTTCCGGGCTGTGTTGGCCACCACCAGTATCCGTTTCTAACTTCGTCTTTAACGGGAGATGGTTTTGCATCTGTTGGCCACCAATTGAATTTTTGCTGCAGAGCGTCAATCTCCGCCTTATGTTTGACATCTTTATCAATTGCCCAAGCAGATGATTGAACGGTAAAGATGAACAGTAATGAACAAACCAGACGTGTTAAGAATTTTGTTCTCATCCCTTTCAATCTCCTCTAGTTAAAATATTAACGTAAATATTCCTTAAGTTTGTTCCAGGTTTTTTTTCCAACTTTTCCATCTGCTTTTAAATCATTGGCTCTTTGAAATTCTTCTATGGCACTTCTTGTTTTTGAGCCGATTTTGCCATCAACAGCACCGTCGTAATAACCGGCATTCTTTAAAGCATTTTGAATATCTTTTTTGCCAGGTGTTTCAGGGACGTATCTTTCTTGTTGCATTCCGGTGGTTACAACCGCTGATTCTGATTTCATGTCCGGAGACACACTGTTTTCCAATGCCCCAATGCGTGTTTCAAGATCAGTTACGCGTTTTGTCGTTGCGCAACCAGCCAGTAACAAACAAAAAGGCAATAACAATAGAAGTCTTTTATTCATATACTCTTCCTCCTTTTCAAAACGTTAAAAATGTTAGATGAGTTCAGCTATTGATTTAGGTTGAATAGAGAATAATTATATCAAACGCGTATATGATGTCAAGCACGAATTGGAGTGGTTAGTTTTGTGAAAGAAATTTTTTAAGAGGGATTTTTGGAGACGGCTGACCTTATCACTTTTTTATTTATCGGAAGAAAGTTTTGCAAGGTTTCTCTCAATAAAATCCAAGAGTTTTTGTTGGACAGGTGCAACGATATTGTAGAATTCTATTCCCATACCAGGATGGAAAGGATGTTGGATTTGTTTGTCAGAAAGCCAAACGACACGGGCATCGAGCTCGAGTTCATCTTGTTTAGGCGGCAACTTTAATCTTAAGACAACTTCATCACCAAGCTGAAATTGGTCACAGCCATAAATATAGGCTCCGATCCCGCTCAGGTTTAAAAGCTCTCCTTTGAGGCAGATAGGTTTTTTTGAAGTCTTTGGTTTTAATTCAATCCTCATTTCTATCGGGAGACGTTTAAAACGTCGTCGTAACTGCATTTTTTTTATTTTTTCAATGATCTTGTCTTCTTTAAAAGAGTCAATCGCCTGGTCTTCCGTAGCATAGGTGTCAATGATTCGGTCTAGGCCTGCAACAGAAAAAACGCCTTTTAAATGGACAGGAATATGTACAAATTTCATGCGTCCTTTATTGTTCAGGACTTCTTTGTAGGCAATGACGAGAACAGAAATGCCCATATAATCGATACCTTCGATAGATTCAAAATTGCAAAGGATGTCGTTGTAACCGTCATGTACGCATTGACCGACTATCTCAATAAAATTGGCCGCATCAACGTCTATGCGGCCAGTTAAATCAAGAATGACGATATTCTTTTTCATTCGCGCTTTAATTTCCATGGAAACGCTTTGTCTCCTCCGTGCGCAAGATTTTTAAAAAAACAAAAGTGAATTTTGTTATTGAAGATCTTTGTGAGTCCTGATGGCGGCTTTTATAATACGTCCGAGGTCTTCAAAACTTCCTGATTTCGGAAAGAATCCGGAAACGCCTAATTTTACCGCTTCGTTCATTTTTTCTTCTTTTGGATAGCCTGTCACCATAATCACGGGAAGCGTTGCGTTGAAGCTTCTTATCTCTTTTAAAACTTCCATCCCGCCCATATCAGGCATAAAAATATCAAGAAAAACAATGTCAGGCGTCGATTTTTTTATCGTTTCGATAGCTTCAGGGCCAGAATAACAAACCTGAACATGGTGATCTTTTGTCTCCAGCCAATACGTGATAGCTTCTAAGAATTCCGCTTCATTGTCGACCAGAAGAATGTTTAATGGTTTATCCATATGCCCTCTTTTTGTGTGTCCATATCTTATCTAGATAGGGACTATTTATTTTATTGATTAAATCGTCCTGCCTTTATTCTATAATAATTTTAATCTAAAACAAGTATTTTTTACCGCGTTAGAGAAATTCGCCTTTTTAAATGGCTTTTAACCCCGAATGAAACTGAAAGTGTTATAAAACACAATCAACGTAAAACGTAAAAAAATCCTTCTCTAGTGGGGTTTACCAATTTTTAAGCGGGCGTTTTTTGTTCAAAACTTTCCTTTGTCGCATTCCAGACAAATACGCTGCCTGATGACTCGGGGGTTCCGATATAAATAGCGATCGGATTTTCTTGTGTCTCTACGCGGATTTCAGACGAACTTGTTTCATTGAATAGCATCCGGTAACCGCCTTCTTGGTATTGATAGATGGATAGATCCGTTGAATTTGCGCCGCAAGGATTAAGGATGGCTATGGCTGGCGGTTTTCCTTGCGCCAAGCTAAAGATTTCGATTCTCCCCAGTTGATCCATGCCGGAGAAGGTTTTGACAAGTTTGTAATCGCCTTGTGATCCTTTATCGTAAATTTGATAAAAAGCGTGATTTTCGATAGGCTGTAATTGTTCATTTTGTTTTTTTACTGATTCTGCTTCTCCATCGCTTTTGAGTTCGTTGCTGGTATAAGGATAATAGGTGCTCACAAAACTTATCAAGATTTCTTTTTCATTATCATTGTCAAGATTGATTTCGAGGTAGATTTCTTTGTCTTTCCACGCCTTGTTGTATTCTAGTAGAACGTTATCATATTCTATTTGATTCGGAGGGATTGCTTTATTCGGTATGTTCTCGGGGCTGGCTGACAGAACGCCAAATAAAAAAAATATAAGAACTGCAGAAATAAAAATACGCATAGAGTTTCAAGTTCCTTTTTTTAGAGTTAATAATTTTTGGATCATGATTTCTTTTTCTTTTAGCTCGCGTTCGATGGTTTCAAACTCGGTTCGAGAAACCCATTCCCCTTCTGTTTTATTTTCTGCGTGTTCTTCAACAATTCGTTTCTGAGCACGAATTATTTTACTCGTTGCTTCTATGTCTTTAGTCAGGATTTCTATCTTTGTCTGTGCTTTGCGTTCAGCGTCTTCCGCTTCAATGATCCTTTTTTTTAAAATTTCATTTTCTTGTTTTGATTGAATGAGATCAGAGGCATGCTTTCGTTTTTCCGTTATTTCTATTTCAAGCATTTCTTCTTTTTTTGTAAGCTCATCTTTAAACTGATTAAAGTCTTTTTTAAACTTATCGTATTGTTCCGTATCGAATGTAATTGCTGATTTTTCTTTAAGAAGTGTTTTTTCTTTTTCTTTTATTAATGATAATTCTTGGTTGAGAGCTTCTTTTTCAAGTTCGAGTGTCTTGAACTTTTCCTCAAGATTTGAGATTTTTTTCTTGAGCTGGATCGCATCATCAATTGGCTTGATTGATTGTTGGTTTTGAATTTTAGGATTGGCCTTACCTGCGGGCTCTAAGAAAACAAAATAGATCAGCGCGCCCACGATCCCTATAAAAATCATGCTAGCGAATACAATTGAAAATTCCATAGCAATTATTTTACTGTAAAATCCCTTCTTTTACAAATTTTTATATCAAATATGTGACTTCGTGTTAAAATAAATCACTAAACACGTAACACATAATAAACCCCGTTAGAGAACTATGTTCTCTAACGGTTTGCGCTTAACTGATGTTTTAGACCACCGTCAGCTTTATAGCTGGATAACCGCCGACTAAAGTCGGCGGCTTTCTCTAACGGGGTAAAGGAGTAATGGTGCTAAAAGATTATAAGAATCAAGCACTCGCCGGAATATGGGGAGGTATTTTTTTTTCCGGCCTGGGTTACCTGTTGACGTCTACGTCTTCGGTCCTCTATGTTAACTTTGGTTATCTTATTTTGACTGGTGGCTATGTTTTGTTTGTTTTGGGATGTTTTATGTATTCAAGAGGAAAAGGCTATTCCTGGATTGTGGGGATGCTGGGTTTTCTGGGTCCTTTGGGGCTGTTGTTGCTATATTGTCTGAAAGATCATAGTAAAAGAATCTTAGCTAAACGGACTAAAGAGGCTTGAAATTTTTAGAATTTTTTTAATACTGCAATAACCCTTCCCATGATAGTAAAGGGTTTGTGAATGTCAGGATATGCGTTATTGGCCGCAGCAAGGAAAAACTCATCTTTTTGTTTTTTTAAAATTTTAATTGTTGCTTCGTGCTCAATAAGTGCTGCAACTATATCTCCCTCTTGAGCCAAGAGCTGCTTCTTGACGATGGCTATATCATTGTCAAAGATGCCACGTCCAATCATGCTGTCCCCTTTGATCTTTAAAGCAAACATCTGTTTGTTTTGACTGGGTAGAAGATCGTCAAGATAAACAAATTCATCGATTTCTTCCAAAGCGATATCGGGTTTTCCTGCAGTAATCCGTCCAAGGACGGGAATGCGAAAAATGAGTGGTCGTGAGAGCTCGATACCCCTGGAGCAGTGCGAGGTGCGTTTCAGATAACCCTTTTTAGCCAGGCTTTCCAAATAATCTCGGGTTGTTCCCGTGGATTTAAATCCAAAGCGTTGTCCAATCTCGCGCAAAGTTGGCGGGCGCCCGTCTCCTGTAATTTTATTTTGTAGGAATTTTAAGAGAGTGGCCTGTTTAGTT
>JAGVOQ010000022.1 GCA_020052645.1 Candidatus Omnitrophota bacterium | reverse complement strand
TTTTGAAGAAAAGATCTTTTTTGCCCGGCCTCGCCCCATGATGTTATCGGGTCTCGGCACGGAGCAAAATGCAAGGATGTACCCTAGATAGAAGGCATTTTGCCCGGTAGTGTAATCGGTAACACTCCAGAATTTGGATCTGGCTTTTGAGGTTCGAGTCCTCACCGGGCAGCTTAATTTACTCGAGGACTCGAAGCTCGTGAGCGCCGAGCGAATAGCGAGGATGAGGCTTCTTAGGGCGAAATTTATTTGATATTTTAAAGGATAGAGAGAAAAGTTTCTTAAGGTTTCTTTAAGTTGTTTTTTAATGTAACCTCAAGAAACTTTAAGGAACTAAAGCAACTTTCCGTAACATATTAAAAACCTATGTCAAGCTTTTGCGTTGTGATACTGGCGGCTGGAGAAGGCAAGAGGATGAAGTCTGAATTGCCTAAGGTGATGCATGAAATATGCGCAAAACCATTGGTCAATTATGTGGTGGATGCCTCAAGGATGCTTTCCCCAAAAAAAATTATAGTGGTTATAGGACGCAAGAGACCTCAGGTGAAGGAAGTTTTGTCCAAAGATGTCCGCGTGGTCTACCAGGAGAAGCCTTTAGGCACAGCTGATGCGGTGAAAGCGGCTCAGAAAGAGATCCCCTCTAATGTTGAACATGTTGTTGTTCTTTACGGAGACACGCCTCTTATTAAAGAACAAACCATTCGGTTTCTTATTGATTTTCACAAAGAAAAATCTGTTTCTTGTACGGTTTTGACTACATTTTTGGATCATCCGCGCGGCTATGGCAGAGTATTAAGGAATGAAGCCGGACAATTCGTTGGGATCGTTGAAGATAAAGATGCCAGTTATCAGCAAAAAAATATTAAAGAAGTTAATACAGGCATGTATTGTTTTAAAAAAGACGATCTCCTGGAAGCGCTGTGTCATGTCAAACCCTTGAACGTAAGCGGCGAATTTTATCTCACCGATGCGTTTGGGTGGTTGCTCAAAAAAAATAAAAGAATCGAAGCGTGCGTTGTAGAGGAATCTTCTGAAGTCTTAGGGGTTAATTCCCAGAAGGAATTTATAGAAGCCGCAGAGATCATTCGCAGAAGGATTTTAGAAAAACATATGGAGAATGGCGTCTCTATTATGGATGTCTCAACCGTTTTTATCGATGAATCCGCGCGTATCGGTGCGGGCACAATAATTTTTCCTCTAACATTTATCGAGAATGATGTCGTTGTCGGCGAGAATTGTTCTATCGGGCCGTTCTGTCATTTGAGGCCGGGGGCTCGTTTGGGCAATAAGGTGTCGATAGGAAATTTTACGGAAATAAAAAATTCAGAAATTAATGAAGGTACTTTCATGCGCCATGTCAGTTATCTGGGGGATGCCCGTGTGGGCAAGAATGTCAATATCGGCGCCGGCATGATTGTGGCTAATTTTGATGGAGTGAAGAAAAATAAGACGGTCATTAAAGATGGCGCTTTTATAGGATGTAATTCTGTCCTGATTGCTCCGGTGGTTATCGGTAAAAAGGCCGTCGTGGGCGCTGGTAGCGTTGTGACAAGAAATCATAATGTTTGCGATGGAGCGACGGTTGTCGGTATGCCTGCGCGTTTGATCACGGAATCGAAAAAAAAGTCAAATAAGGGTAAAGCTTAAGGAGTAAAGCGAAAGGTAGTTTTTAATCCCACGGCAGGATTCCTAAGGCCTAAAGGCCGGGGATGAATGCAGGTTGCCTTTGGGAGGGAACCCCCGGGAAGGTGTTGTTAGAATTATTCTCGAGATTGTTTGAAAGAAAAAAGGAGCCCCAGGCTTTAGTCCCTTCCTTTATGATGATTAGGAAGGACTACCCTTTCTGGGTTAGCCCGGGGGATTCCACTCGAAACGCGAAATCCTTCCGAATTTGACTTAAGCACTAATTTTAAAAAATATTATTAATACGTTTTAAGGGTGATTCGTAAGCATTTTAACCTATAACCCAGTTAAGCAAATCATTAGCGCTGGGTTTAATTCGTCCGCCATTAAAACAGTGGTGGACTCATTAAAGGTGACTCATGAATAAAATGGAAGTTTTTTCCGGTAACGCCAATCCACAGTTGGCCAATGATATCTGTCGCGAACTTGGGAAAAAGCCTGGTAATATCATGGTGACGAAGTTCAGCGAAGGAGAAGTCCGTGTTAAAATTGAAGACAACATCCGTGGTAAAGACATTTTTCTTGTGCAGCCGACATGTCCTCCGGTCAACGAGAGTCTGATGGAGCTATTGATCATGATGGATGCCTTTAGGCGGGCTTCAGCGGGTCGTATCACGGCGGTTATACCGTATTACGGGTATGCCCGTCAGGATCGCAAAGATCAGCCGCGCGTGCCTATTTCAGCCAAACTTGTGGCCAATCTTTTGACGGTGGCTGGTGCGGATAGGATTTTAACGATGGATTTACACGCTGGTCAGATTCAGGGATTTTTTGATATTCCGCTGGATCATTTATTTGCCGTTAATGTTTTTGTTGAATATATCAAGACGCTTAAAATTCCGGATCTCGTCATTGTTTCACCCGATGTTGGCGGCATTAAAACAGCCCGGGCGTACGCTAAGCGGTTGGGAGCGGCATTGGCTATCGTG
>JAGVOQ010000027.1 GCA_020052645.1 Candidatus Omnitrophota bacterium | reverse complement strand
CTGGTGCTTCTCTCGATATAAAACGTAACATTGCTTGGACCACTCCAGCTTAAGTTTATCTGCGAACTCGAAACAGTCGTGGCTTTCAAGCTGGTCGGCATCATAGTATCAACCTTGATACCATCAGAACAACCGATAGCGCTCCATAACTCAACACCATTGATGGCTTTGACACTGAAATAATAGGTTTTACCATTAGTTAAGCTTAATGCGCCAGCCGCGACTTTATTAGATAGCCCCGTTGATGTCCAATCTCTAACAACAGTCCCTGTGGGTGAATCTTGGGTTATTTTATATTGATACTCGAAAATGCCTGATTCAGGATCAGATGATACCCAAGAAGCATCGAGTTGATTGTTTATGGTTGTATAGACATCTTTATCTGTAACAATGGGCTTTGTCGGCGCTGTTAAATCCTGCCACTCTGTCTTGAGACTGTTATAAACTGACTTCGGCTGCCGATCTGCCGTTAATAATCCGAAATATTCTTCATTCAATACATTGTCAGGAGAACTGCCAACTAATATAAAACCTTCTTTGTTATAGGCGTCATAACTTTTATCCACAGCGTAATCAACCAGACCACCAAGCCTAGCATTATAATTCCCGACTTTCCATAGTTCATCGTTTAATTCAAATATCAGACCACCGACACAAGCGTCTGTAAAAAGTTGCGCCGGCAAATGCAACTGGCTCTTGATCTCTCTCCACAAAGCCACATTGATATCCGCTTGTTTCTGTTGGTCTTCGCACCCAACGACGCTCGTGGCGTAATGACCTTGTGGCGTATAGTTCGTCGTATTAAAACTATCTATGCCGTATTCACTTATATAAAATGGTTTTACAAGCAGCGATTGTTGTTTCCAGGCATTCTGCCAATCCTGAAACAAAGTTCCAAAGCTGCTTCCCCGGTAAACATTAAGGCCCCAAACATCAATATTAGGACACCGCAAAATAACATCCTTGATGATCCATAAAGAAGAATCCCCTTTATTATCAAATACATCACCTAAAATTGATGAAACGGGATGATGCGCATCAATGGCTTTGATGTTTTGGGCCGCTTGGTTCACGGCAGCCGATGCTTCATCTAACGTCACATAGCCATAAAGTTTATTCAAATTCCATTCATTGCCTATCGCCCACATCAAAATCGCAGGATGATCCTTAAAGGCATTAACGACCTGCATGTATTTTTGAGAATCGAGGTCGCTTTTAGACATCGCCACGGTCAGGATTACCATAATGCTATCCTGTCCATTATTATAAAATGCATCGAGAATAGGCTTGATAGCTTGGGCGATCGCATTGTAATCTTCCACACTGCTTCCTAAGCTATGATATATACGCACAGCATTTGTTTTTATTTGTCTCATAAGAGGGATATCTTTTAAATAATTCTCCGAGAGCTGATTTTTAAGCCAATAATTAAATACCTCATGACCTTGTGGATTACGACCATCCCAATCAAAAAAGAAACCATAATCCACCGTTAGGCTTAGGTTTAAAGGATTTGGCCCGGTCTTAGGCGCTTTTGTCGCTGGAGACCAATCAACGCCCCTGATAACAAAGGGCCGTGCCGCTATATCATTTGGTTTTTTTACCATAAGGAGATTTTTCCCCTGATCAATAGTGACATCGCTCGGTACGCCAAAGCACAAGGTTGTGCCTACGCCAAAAGCCATTGTTAGACTCAAGCCGATCATAAAAACATAAATCCCGGCCTTTACCCCGTTAGAGAAAGCCGCCGACTTTAGTCGGCGGTTATCCAGTGATAAAGTCGACGGTGGTTTAAAGCCACCATCAGCGCAAACCGTTAGAGAACTCCGTTCTCTAACGGGGTTTACTAAAAAATCATTATTTTTCATTTGGGACCTCTCTGTTCTTCTTTTCAATGTTTTTCTCTTCTTTAAACATCTTAATAAATCCTTCTTCTAAAGCTTTGAGCGCATCACCGTCTTTTTTATCTTTTAAAGCCTCAATAATCTCTTCAATCAATTTGGCACGCGGGATCTTAATACCATGATTAAAATAAATGTCTTTGACAACATCATCCAAAAAATCCAGCTCTTCCCGATCAAGAAAAGAGACGACTTTATATAGTTTTTTATCCTTATCCATGGCTCTCCTTTAATAAAAAAACCCTAAGGCAAACTTTAGGGTTAAAATGCAACGCCTCTTTGGCAGCCCCTCTGTCCCAAAAGCTTAAAAACTTTTATGGATAGGTAGCTTTGCGTCCCAAGATTACCCTTGGTTTGCCTTTATCAAACGGCTAAAGTGCAAAAAGAACAAAATACATTCCTGGTAGTTAAGTATAACATTCACCCATCAAAAGATAAGGTAAAAAGAGCGCTTTTAAGAAAGCGTTTTCTTTTAAAAAATCTAAGAAGGAAAAGAAGAGAATTCAGAGTTGCAGCTCAGAAACAGAGAAAGTTCCTTCAAGGAAAGGAGAATTGAACTTGGATTTCAACAGGAAACTCTTTATTTCAAAAAGAGATGCGGAAGTCTCAATATCATAGAAAAATTTAAGAAACGCCAATGGAGACCCTTCTGTTTTTAGATCCACAGTAGTCTCGTTAGATGAAGAAGCCCCCTTGGCGCTTTGAGGCCTGATATCCAACAGCTCGAGATTGGCATTCTTCGCAAGATTCTGCAATCCAAACAAAGCCGATTCCTGAACCCCTGTGCCTTTAGACGTTTTTTTAAACAAAAATGGAAACAATTCAGCCTGGGAACGAATCCGATCTTTTTGTGAAATCAGCCGTTGATATTTTTTGTATTTCGAAAGCGTCAAGCGTATTTCTTTATCCAAGGCACTGTTTTTTTCAAAAACAGGAAGAAAGAAAAAGTGGAAAAAAACGAAGAAAACCACAACGCTCGCCGTCACAATAAAAATAATCCGCTCCCTGCTTGAAAATAATTTATTCATTTTTTCTTTTTCCTTTTACCGCGTAAATCTCAAAATCGATAAAATCTCCTGCTTTTGTTTTCTTATTGGACGCGTAACGAAGCTTAACATCAAATGACCCAAACGCCGGGAATTTTTTAAGCATTGAAACAAATTCCAAAATTGCATTCAACTCCTTGGCCTGCCCTCTTAATACAAGTTCACTATCTTTTCTATAGCTGAAACTCGTCAAGGTTATCCCTGTTTTAACAATCTGATGAAGCCCGTAATAAAGCTCGAGTCCTGACTCTTTTCTCTGAAACCTCTCGCGCAACAACTCAAGCCTTTTATCTATCTCTTCCAAAGGCTTAGCTTCTTTGGCAATAGCGTTTAATTGAAGTTTTAGATAGCCCAGATAACGGGACTTGTTATCCAGGCTTTTATGGATACCGACACTTACCAGAATCAATATGCCAAAAACAAAGAAAAATAAAGACGTCATTTTTTTTGTTTGGGATGCTTTTTTAACTTCCTCCTTAAGGGCCTTGGGTAAAAGATTCAAGGACTCATTAAAAGACCCAAGGCTTAAACCCAATAAGCTGGCAAAAGAACAATCAGGGCGCACCTCAGGGCTAGTTTTAAAATCAAAATCTTTTGAGTAAGAATAAAATTCTGACCTGGTTTCCGACGCTATAGCTTTTTGATTAAGAAAATTGACCAGGTCCACCCCATCCGCTTCGTTGCCCATGACAACGACCCTAGAAACCCTTTCTTTTGAAACCTCATCCAGGTAAGCCCGCTCTGTCTTACGGATCTCATTCAAAAGTATTTCGTTGCGGTCGACGCCTGTGCTACTCCATTTAAGATGTCGGCTAAAAAGAAGTTTTTGGCGCGCGATAATGGCCAACTCCACCTGATCTACATCGATATCAATCAGCATGACAGGCAAAGGAACTGTGGATTTATTTTCAAGATACAACGAAGTCAGGCCGTATGAACTTAAAATAATTTTCAAATCCTTTATTTTTAAGACTCCAAATATCTTGCACATGCGCTCGATAATATCGCGATGGACGATCACAAGATTAATATAAGCATATCCTTGCGCGTCGGTTGCAATAAGCTCGTACCCCGTGACTAACTCTTCTTCCGGATACGGCAAATAACGGGCTGCCTGAAGAGAAACAATGCTCTCAATCTGCTCAGGCACCTGTGTCGGGACCTTGAGATACCGACACGCGATATGGACATGCGGCAACGAAACGATAACGGGCTCTTGTCGAAATTTCAGTTTTCTAAAAATTTCCTGGGCTTTTTTGGACAACACAAGAGGGTCTTCTTCTAAAAGAATTGATTCAGCGACTGCCTGGAAGGAATTATATTTTGGACCGGGCAAACATTTAAAGACTTTTAAAAGACTGTTCGTCAGTTGGCAGACAAATATCGTTTTATTTTTTTTAGGTTTCATACCAAAATAAAATCTGGTCTTTTGAGCGGCAATAAATCATCTCGATCCCACTTTTTATTTTACCAACATTACCGCTAACTTCAATCAGAAAGTCGTCCGATTTAAAAGAAATCGCCAGACACAAGGCGCTCATCAAATTGGTCTCCTCGTCCCCCGTCACAGCGATCAAGGCACGCAGATCGTCTTCATTTGAAAAATATCCCTTTAGCCGTCTGCCTTCAACAATTTTAGCCGATAAATTTTTAGCGAAAACAGCCCAAGCCCCTTGAGGGTTTAATTGCCGAGCAAGACCGTCAAGCAATAAACCTAAGACGGTATCAGAAGCCGTGTTAATATTAACCTTTCCATCTCCAACGACAGTAACAATTTTTTTAAGATTTTGACAATCTTTAAAATCTAATCCCTTAACCAAGACAAGTTCCGCGTTATTTACAAACTTATTCTTTTTAGCCGCATAACCCAGTTCTTCGTAAACCCTACCTGCATCAGCAATCTCACCCCTCCATATCAAAACATTGCGGGCAACATCATCAGGATTAGCAATGCCGGACCACTGAAAAAGAACCGCTAAAAGAGCTTCTGATGCTGTGTTAAGGTTGATTTTGCCCTCTTCATCGCGAATGCCATAGATCATCTGCTTCTTGCCGTCAATCTCATCAACAAAACCAATACTAGCAAATTCATTTGGTTTTTCCTCCAGAGAAACTTTCTGAAAAACAGCCTCGTTGTTAAACCAACGATCGTTGATTGTGTCACAATTTTTATCCTCATCATTATTAAGCTCATAAAGCGCTATCTTTAAGCCAGCTAAAGCAAGTGAACGACTTTTGAGGCGATCGCGATGATACTGGCTAAGCTTTAAGGCGATTTGGGCGCGATAGCCAATACCCACAGCTAAAACAGAAAGAAGAGAAAGCACCCATATACCAATAATAAATGCCTGACCTTTTTTTCCCACAAAACCTCTTGATTTACATTTATTTTACAACGGTCGCGGCCGACAGATAAACAATCCTTTCGAACTCAACCGCTTCTTTTTCTTTAACTTTTAGTTTTATCTTTACAGCCTGCGGCATCGTAGTTGAATTCTCCCACAAATTCTTCCAGATAAGCGTAGAGCTACCGCCGCTACTTAAGGCGCTATAAGAAAAAACGCAGCTTTCTATATTAGAGGCCATTTCTTCTAGAGTGCTTTCAGATTTTTCATTCAAACTGTCTTTATCGCGACGTATCAGACGCGTAAGCGTTCGATCCTGCCAAACATAGGACACTCGCGTGAGCCTGCTTTCAATGCTTGCATTTTCAGACCACTGTGCCTGAGTCAAAAAACTCATGTTTGCGGCACTGCCCATAAACTCTGAAGAATCCGAAGAAAAGAAAAATGAGTTTCTTAAGTCCAGATCTATTCGATGGAAGATCTGGGCGGCCTCTTGCGTCAACGAAAGAGATTCATCGATCCTTGCATAACTAAAAATCCCCGTCCGAAAAGCTGAATAAATTCCTATCATGAGCGCCATAAAAATAGAAGCACCCATCAATAATTCGACCAGAGTAAACCCCGTTAGAGGCAGGTCGCCTTTAGGCGACCGTCTATAAAACTTAAATATGACACTGATTCTTTTCTTCATATTCTTTCGTTTTTATTTATTGCCAAGCTCTGCGTTGTCTCTAACGGGGTAAACCCCGTTAAATTTTTTCATATATCGCTAGTGTTTTAAAACTAAAATTTCTTTCCTTTAAAAAACTCTTCCACTTAAGCCCTATGTCTAAAAGAAACAAAGAATCAGAATCAGGCAATTGCGATGATTGAACAGACCAGAAGATCGAACCCTTTTCACCGACGACGTTTAAATCCGACTGTGTGAGCGTATGGCTTTCTTCTTTAAATTCTAGTTCCTGAATCAGATCTGTACCTAACAATACAGCCGCGACAAGTTCATTGGAAAAACGCGTTGCTTTTGATGAAGCCGAGAGTGCCTGAAGAACAACGGTTAAACCTATGGAAAGGACAGAGATCGTAATAACAAGCTCCAAAAGAGAAAAGCCTGAATCACGGGGCTTGAACTTTAACATGGCCGTACACTCCCTGGGTTGTTAAATTAAGTGACTGATGCTCGGCGTTAGAAATCATGATATTGACCTTATCAATGCTTCCGTCAGGATAAAAATAGATGCTTTTCTTGTCGCTTTGTACCTCAATACCTTTAGGAATCGTCACATTCTTTAATACAATGCTTGAAATTATTCCTTGCGCCCAAAATAAACGCCGTTCCTGATCAATGGTCAAAAGAATGATCTCTCGTTCCATGATAGAACGTTGAGAAAAATAATTCATAGATGCCTGCATCTTACGAGAAAAAGATTCAAATTCAAAGCCGCGGATGTTTTTCTGCAAAAAAGGGAAAGCGAATCCCAACAAAATACCGATAACGATAACTACGAATAAAGTCTCTATGAAAGTAAACCCCGTTAGAGAACGACGACCACCAGCATTCTTTAAAAACAGAGCCTTTATCCCATAGCCACCTTTTAAAAACAATACCTTCTCACACGCCAAACCAGAGTGGTTTTTCTCTAACGGGGTAAACCCCGCTTGAGACAGGTCGCCTTGTGGTGACCGTCTATTATCCGCAAACGCCTTGTTAAAAACTTGGCTCATTTTTTTCAATTTTGTTTACTAAAAAAACCTGGCGTTGGCTCTAACGGGGTATTTCTTTGAAAGAATTTATTTCGCCATAAGACTGATCTGGAAGATCGGCAACAACATCGAAATGACAATGAATCCGACCACAATACCCATAGCCAGGATTATCGTCGGCTCCAACAAATGGATCAGGGTTTTTAAAGAACGATCCACGTCTTTCTCGTAATCATCAGCGATGCGCAGCAATGATTTTTCTAACGTCCCAGCTTCTTCGCCAACGGTAATGATATCGATGACAAAGGCGGAAAAAATCTTTGTGGTTTTAAGTGCGCTGGACAAACTAGAACCTTGGACGATTTGATCTTTCAGTCCACGTACCTCGTCTCTTAAAATCTGATTTCCGACGATAGAGCTAGAAAGTTCAAGGGCATAGATGACTGGGGTGCCGCTGGAAAGAAGCAAGGATAAGGCACGCGTAAGACGACTGACCTCAGTCTTATGAATAATCTCACCTATAAGTGGAATCTTAAGCTTGAAACGGTCCAGGGCGATCCTGCCCTGAGGCTGGCTAAAAAAACGCTGCAGAAGAAAAATCAAAAAAACAAAGATAATAATAAACAGCCAACCATAATGATAAATAAAAACAGAGGTGCTTAAAAGAATCTTTGTTGACATCGGCAGAATCTGGCCCATATCTTCAAACATGCCGGAAAGCTTAGGGACAACAAACCCAAGAAGAATAATGATCGTTAAGAAACTTAAAACAAGTATAAAAAAAGGATATATCAATGCGGTACGCACAGAATTCAAGAGTTCATCTTCTTTCTCCAAAAAGTTCGCCAATTGACGCAGAGATTGATCAAGATGACCGCCGGCTTCTCCTGAATGAAGAATAGACGTATAAAGACTTGGAAAAAACTTCGGATAAACGCGCAGGCTGTCCGAAAGCGTGCCGCCATCTTTTATCCTGGCGATAACATCCTCTAAAACTGCTTTCAGATACTTGTTCGGCGTCTGTGCAGCTAAAATCATCAAGCTCTTTAAAAGGTTAACCCCGGACTCAAGGAGCGATGCCAATTCTCCTGTTAAAAGAATTATTTCCCGTCGTGCAATTCTCATGCGTCCCCCAGCTTCATGTTTTTGGGCAGAAGCCGCGAGATTTTCAAGCGTGATAGAAATAGGAAAATATCCTAACGCAGTGAGTTTACCTATTGCGTCTTTTTTGGATTCGGCATCGATAGCGCCCTGAAGGATTTTTTGGGGTCCGGATTTTGCGGTATAAATAAAACGCGGCATACTTTTTAAATGGCCTCTTGCTGAGTGACACGGATCACTTCATTCAAGGTCGTCAAACCCTGTAAAACTTTACGAATGCCGTCCTGTCTTAAAGTCCGCATCCCCTGGAGAACGACTTTCTGCTTAATCTGCTGGCTGGAGACGCGCGTTAAAATCATATCCCGTATTAATTCGGTAATAACCAAAATTTCATAAATGGCTGTACGGCCCTGATATCCGGTAAAACGGCAAGCTTTACATCCTTTGCCTTCGTATATCTGGACCTTGCGATTTTCAATGCCAGGATCCTTAATCTGATCTAAAAGCTCCTGCTTAGGTTGGACAGCGGTCTTGCAAGCCGGACAAATCGTTCTCACCAATCTTTGAGCGATCAAGCACTCGACAGAAGATGAAATCAAAAAAGGTTCAATCCCCATATCCATCAATCTCGCGATACCGCCGGCCGCGTCGTTCGTGTGCAGAGTTGAAAAAACAAGATGCCCTGTCAATGCAGATCGAATGGCAATCTCAGCAGTCTCAAGATCTCTGATTTCTCCAATCATAATGATATTCGGATCATGTCTTAAAATATGACGTAAGCCCATGGCAAAATCAAAACCTATTTTCGGATTCACCTGCATCTGGTTGATGCCTTTAAGCTGATATTCAATAGGATCTTCGATAGTAATAACCTTAACAGCATCCGTATTCAAACGGGCCAAACACGCGTAGAGCGTCGTTGACTTTCCGGATCCCGTAGGGCCTGTGACCAGAACAATTCCGTGTGGTTTTTTAATAACACGCTCTATGATCGACAGATCTTCAGAATAAAGGCCCAGCTTTTCTAAGTCCAAAAATGTCCTTGTGTTCAAAATCCTGATGTGGACTGCTTCCCCAAAAGCTGTCGGCAACGTGGACACACGCAGATCTAATTCTTCATCATTAATTTTAATCTTAATACGCCCATCCTGAGGCAGTCTGCGTTCGGCAATATTAAGCTGAGCCATAATCTTAATACGCGAGACAATTGCGGCATGAAAAAACTTGATGGTTTCCGGAACATGAATATTGTACAACATGCCGTCGATCCTGAAACGAATCCTGAGTTCGTTTTCAAACGGCTCCATATGAATATCCGTCGCCCTATCACGGACAGCTTCCGTAAAGATCTGATTCACAAACTTAATGATCGAAGCGTCTTCAGCCAATGCTTCTAAATCCTGTGCTTTTTCAGAAACTTCGATTATTTCCCGGGAAAACCCGCCGCCTTCAGAAACAATGCGCTCTAAAGTTTCGGCGCCCACGCCGTAGTATTTTTGGATGGCTTCGCGAATCTCCGACTCTGAAGCCAAAACAGCTTTTATTTCATATCCTAATAAAAGCCTCAAATCATCCAAAGTACGCACATCCAAAGGGTCAGCAATAGCTACAGTCAAAAGATTGTCGAATAATTCCAACGGAATAATTTTATAATGACTGGCAAATTTAGCTGAAACCTTTTCAATAACAATGGGTAGAATTTCTCTGTTTTTTATTTTTATGTAAGGGATGTTCAATTGGCGGGAAAGAAGAGAAAAAACTTTCTCTTCTGAGGCATAACCTAATTTAATGATCGTCGTACAAACCAGGTTATTCGTCTTTTTTTGTTCTATAAGTCCAGTTTCCAACTGCTCAGGCGTGATGATCCCTTCATCCACAAGCAATTGACCGATCAAAACATTGTCCTGCCTTAGCATGGCTTCTCCTTTAATATGAGAAAATTATAAGAGACATTCATCCGACTGTAAAGAGATTTTAAAATTTTCCAGCCAGAAAAAAGGCTACGACAAATTATCTTCATCATAGCCCTTAATCAAAAAACTTATTTATCGTAACTCAATTATTTACAATTATTTTAAGAATATTTCCGGATTAAGCCTTCATCCACCTCTTTCCAAAGTATCTCTTTGAAATAATAATGGCCTGAATTACATTTGAAATATTCATAGACCACCAGACCGCCACCGCGCCAAAACCAAAGGTAATGGCCAAGACATAGCTCAAAGGGATACGTATGAACCAGACAGAAAATGCCGAAGCCAGCATAACGCTTTTCGTATCCCCAGCCCCGTTTAGCCCGCCACCTAAGATTACGCCCCATGCCATGATAGGCTCGGAAATCAATGATATGTAGACATAACGCACACACTCATCTATAACAACGGGATTGCTCGATAAAAATCCTGCCACACGTCTGGCATTAAAAATCACCATGACTGTCAGGACAGTTACAACAAGCACCCCCATGACCGCCGTGCCCAGGCCGCCCCGGAAAGCATTTTCCTTATCACGTTTGCCCAGCCAATTACCGACCACAACAGCATTGACCATATTAAACGCAAAAGCTGGCAAAAAAATCACGGATTCTATTTTTAAACCGTTGGTCAATGCCGCCAAAATTTCAATATTGCGATAGGGCAGAAGACTCAAGATTAAAAAAAGAACAACAGATGCCAATTGCCAAAACACTTGTAATAATCCTGAAGGCCAACTGATATTTAAAACTTCTTTAATGGGTTCTAGGGAAAATTTAAATTTTGTGATCAACACTCTTATATAAGGAATGCTTAAAACGCATCCCGCGAAAAGGCTGATCACTGTTGCGACCGCAATGCCCTGATACCCCAAGGGAGTTCCAAAGGCTAAAAAGAAATTCAAGCCTACGTTCATAGCGCAAACCACGCTCATCACCCACAAAGATTTCTTGATCATGGCGCAGGCACGTAGGACGCCGTTAAAACTCATTAGGATATAATCAAAAACAAACCCTAGTGAGTATATGGTTAAAAACGGAATAGCATGGATTTTTATTGGGGGCGGAATATTTAATATCTGAATAAGATTTTTTGAAAAAAGCACCCCTAATATTCCAAAAATAATCCCTGAGGCTGTAACCACAACAAGAGAAGAACTCACAGCGGTATTAAAAAGGACTGAATTTTTTGAAGTGTAAAGACGCGAGGCAACTGAGACGATACCGACGCTTAAAGCCATGCCTATAATAATAAAAACAAAATACAGCTGAAAAGCCAAGCCATAAGCCGCCTGAATCTCCTTACCGAACTTCCCTGCGACATAAACGTCCGAAAGCCCTATAAAAAACTCAAAAAGCATGATCAGAGCCATGGGCCAACTCAAAGCCCATATCTCCTTGATCAATGTTTTGTCCTGCCAAATCTTCTTTAGAATCATCCTCTAGCCTTTATGGGTAATGGTATACTTATTAATCATATGCAAAGGATGGTATGAAAGTTTGAATTTTCGCAAACCCTCAATCCCTAAGTCCTGCTCCAGATTCGTAAAATCAAAATCCCTGGCCTCATGTACAAGAAACTCGTTAAGAATCGTCTGATAAAGTCCTGGAATGCGGGAATCTGCTTTCAGGACATGAACAACAAAAGTGTCGTCATTAAGCGGTTGTCCTATCGCAAGAGCACGAATTTTTCCATTAACCTGAATAGCACCGGCCACAAGGCCAAAAAGAGAACAATGCGCAACCATTTCCCTAACAGCCCTGCGTTCATTTTTAAGGCTCTCAATGCTTTCACAATCTTTTAAAAGACACCATTCTTCTTGAAAATCCAAGCACTCATTAATATTATCATGTTTGAGTTTTAAATATTCATAGGTGGTGGTTGATTTAAATTTCTTTATTAAATTTCTTTTACCATCGTATTTCTCCCCTTTTAAATTAATGAGCTCTAAAGTCTTAAACAGATAGTCGGAATTATCCCGGTCTAAAAAAACCTTATAGCGCGCGTCTGCTTCAAACAACGATTTAACAGATTCCGGAATGCGCATAAACACATTGTTCGCCTCGCTTAAAATATTTTCCATAAGCCTCTTTACATCTCCAATTCCTAAGGGCGGAAGAAAGTTATTTTTTTTATTAGCCTCTGATTTTAAAAGAATGAAATCATCCAGCATGGAAACACGAAAATGATAAGCATCGCGCCAGGAAAAAAGATTCGTGAAGGTAAGCTCGGATATAACCGGAGGATCATTCCTAAAAACCTTATCAAAAGACTTAAAATCTTCTATCTCAAGCGGCTTAAACTTCGGATATAAAGGAATGACCATAGTATGCAAATTTTACTTACTTTAATGATGATGGTCAAGATGCTGGTGCGAATGAACATGCACCGCGCCTTTGTGATGATGGCTATGGACGTGGATAAGATTGTGGTCGCGCAACAATTGGTCGTCTTTTAAAATTTCCGCAGAGGACCCGGACTTCACTATTTTTTTCTCATGGCTAAAAACAAAAACAGTATCAGATATTTCTTCAACAATATGCAGATCATGCGTTGAGGTGATAATAGTTTTTCCTTTAGCGTGAGCTGAAAGCAATAGATCAATGATATGTCTCGTTGTTAACGGATCAAGCCCTGCCGTTGGTTCATCCAAGAGCAGGACTTCGGGATCCATGATCAAAGTCGAAGCCAGCGCCACTTTGCGCTTTTCACCAAGGCTCAACTGATGCGGAGACCGCTGCAACAAATCCTTGATCCCTAAAACATTTATGAGTTCCTCCAGGCGCTTTTCAATATCCTTGAAATCAATGCCTAACTGCAAAGGCCCAAAAACAATATCTTCCTTAACAGTCGGACAAAAAAGCTGAATATCCGGGTTTTGAAAAACCAATCCGACTTTTTTTCTAAACTCCCTGGAAAATTTTTCATCATCAAAAGCATCCTCTGTGAGCTCCCTGCCAAAAACTTTTAAGCTTCCTTTGTCCGGAAAAATAAGACCATCCAACAAATGTAGCAGTGTCGACTTGCCGCATCCGTTGGCACCGATAATGGCTATTTTTTCTCCAGGCTTAACATGAGCATTAATAGCACATAAAGCAGGAAATTTATTAAGATAAGAAAATGATACGTCTGTTAATTCAAAAATGGAATTATTCATGTTATAGCGTTATATTTTTATATGCGCGTTCAAAAAGATAAATAAAAATGTAACCATGACCACCCAAGAAACCCAGAGCCAATCTTTTGTCTTAATTTTAAATTCATTCAATACAAACGGCTCACCCGTGAACCCGCGAGACAACATGGCACGATAAATATCCTCATTCAACTGATAGGATCTCGTCCAAAGATTTGCGATATTCCATGCGACGATCCTCTGTCCTTTTTGGGTGTGAACCGAGACCCCGACACGGCTTTTGATAGCCAGGTACGTATGCTCAATAATTTCAACAAATAAATAAATATACCTGTAGCACATCCCCAGTGTCATAACAAAAATTTGAGGCACTTTGAAAATTCGTAACACTTTTAACAATTCAAAATGCCTTGTGGTCAAACTTAAAAGAACAGCAAATGACACACAAGTCAAAACGCGTCCGACAAACAACAAAGCCACAGCCAGCCCTTGAGATGTTATAACAAATTTTATTCCACCAACATGAAAAGTCGCATAGGCATCTCCCGGGGTAAAAAAACTAAAAATAGCCGGAATAGCGACAAAAAGAGAAAATAGCGGAATAAATATCCATGTCCTTTTTAAAAAAAACCATAAACGGACCCCAGATAAACAAGATAACGCCAAACAAAAACCGTAAAAAACCATTAGAATACGGACATCTTTCAGCCACAAGACCTGTAAGAGCAGCACCAAAAATGTCAACACCTTGATTCGAGGGTCAAGTGACTGAAGAAGCCCTTTTTTCAATGCGACCTCTTCGGAAAAAATAGAATCTTTTAAAAAAGATAGAACGCCCTGGATAGAATGCTCTATGAAATTATTTTTTTTAAACATAAATCAATCGCCTTTTTTCGCCAACATCTTACCTAATAAAAACAAGACAAAAATTACAGCGATGACCCCTACAGCCGCAGATATTATTGTGGCAAAACTAACATACGACAAACCTTTATCCTCCCAGCCTTTAAAAGCGTAATCCGGAAAAGGCGCATTCCACAAAGACGATAGCTTTGCCATCCCTTGAGGTACGTATCCAACAAACTTCTGTATTTCATCCACACTCCATTCGCCCCAGGCACTACCAGCTTTAAAATGATCCGGCAGCATCAAGCCCAATGGAGAAAGAACGATCAAAACAATAATGCCTATCCAGAATTTCGTCGTAATCCTCATATTACATCTCTCCCTCTTCAAATATCTCGGAAAAATGCTTTTGTAAATACTTAACCACAAGAGCTGTTACAACCGCTTCAACCCAACCAAAAACCAACACATGTTCCCCGACCATCGTTAAAACAGCAACATTAAGGCCATACGGACAATACAATGCCTGGCCGCTGGTTGTATGATGCAACATCGGTTGCAATCCAAATTCCACCCCGGCCAACAGAGCCGCGATATTGAGACCAAAATATCCTGCCACCCCCGCGGCAATAAACCTTCTGCTAGAGTCTACAGCAGCACGATAACTTAATCCTTTATAAAGATAATAGCCTGCAAAAGGCAGGACAAAAGCCATATTAAAACAGTTAGCGCCAACAGCTGTAATCCCTCCATCGCCAAATAATAATGCCTGGATCACAAGAGCAACGGTGATCGCGATACAGGAAGCCCAAGGCCCCAGAAGAATGGCTACAAGAACACCTCCAACTGCATGACCAGTCGTGCCACCTGGAATAGGCACATTAAACATCATAATCACAAAACTGAATGCCGCGCCGATAGCTAATAACGGGACTTGTTTAGCCTTTAAATTTTTTTTGACTATTCTTGACGCTAAGGTCCATATCGGTAGCATCGCAACATAAAAAAAACCGCATGTCGTCGGACCCAAATAACCATCAGGAATATGCATAATTCAACCTTCTTAGAATGTGTAAACGCAAGTTAATACCGCAGAATCATTCGCATCCGCATTAACGCCGGAAACAACTCGCTGATAAGCGAGCAAAAACTGAATTTTATCATCCGACCAGCCTATGCCGGGAGAAAGAGTTACAGTATGAATATCAGTATCCGTTGTCTTGAGACCGGCTTCTTTCCTATCCCCTTGAAAAAATCCATTCACTTCAAACATAAGATTAAATCCTTTAGCCAGAAAATATTCAACTCCGACGTCTACATTAACATAATCAGCATAGCGCGTAGACGTACCATTAACCTTAACAGACTGAGGAATACTGTAAAGAACATCCGCATGTAAAATGAAAGGTTTCAGATGCTTGGTCAAAATCACTCCTAATCCGTGATCCCACGAACCGCCCCCTGACGTCGCACCCATAAGGTCTGTCCCCAAACGAGAAGAATCTTCATGCTGATATTTTCCGGTTGGTATCTTCAACTGAAATAACCCCGCAATAAGCGGCTTCCAACCCTCTTCTTCCAAAAAACAATATCTTAAAAAAGCATAACTATCACCCAAACCACTAGCATGAGCACTAACACCATTCAGCTTTGTATAATTCTCTTGATAAACCATCTGTCCATCAATTTCTAACCGATCAGTAATGCCGTATTGCGCAAATAATTGTTCCTGATATTGGTATTTTTTGTCCCCTTGAGCCAAAAACGAATATTTTCCCTTCGAATCAAAAGAACCCCTAGCTCTGTTGTAGAAAAAAAACGGCTGCACAACAAATTTACCTTTGCCACATAACGGCGCCGTCCATGACGTCACAGGCCCTGCCGAGGAAGGATCCCACGCCTCGCCTTCAGCATAAATAAAACCGCTGTAAAAATTTGTTAATAACAAAAAGGCTAAAATCCTACGTAACATTTTCACTCCTTTCTGTGCTACTAAAATATTTTTCGTGCTACTTTTAATTAAAAAAATAATACCCGTCTTTAAATATCCTCACCCGTCGTAGACATGCTTAAGGTCCCGTGTTTCACTCCCTTGACTGATTTCAACCTATCGGCTAATTTTTGCGCCTCTTGAGAAGAGCCTTTAACCGCGATGATCTCAAGGCAATTGCTATGGTCTAAATGAACATGCTGAGATGAAATAATGATATCGCCAAAATCATGCTGAATATCCATAAGCATATTTACCAATTCTCTTTTATGGTGGTCATAGATAAGCGTGATGGCACCGGCAATTGCACCCGCCTCCTGCCATTGTTTTTTGACTAATTCTTCGCGGATCAAATCGCGGAACGCCTCCGAACGATTCGTGTAATTCTTATTTTTAATAAGCTGGTCAAACTTTTCCAGCAATTTTTTTTCAAGCGATATGCCAAAACGGACTAGCGCCATCTACGGTCTCCTGTAATACGATTTTTAATATCGTAACACAGATTACAAACGTGTCAATATATTCTTCATTTTAATTCCCTAGAGTTTCTTAACAAAATGATAAGGCCATGATCAACACTTTTTAATCATGGCCTTATAAGAAAATCCTTTTTTCTACCAATTTTTCAAAAAGTCTCTTAAATATTTTTTTCTGCGAAATCACCCAAAATAGGCAATTTGAATTTCTCTCCCTGATAACCCTTAATCATAAGAATAATCCACACGGCCAAATCAAGGATAAAGAGCATTGGAAGAAGAACCACGCGAACATACGGCAAAAACGGAACAATCCAGCCAATCACAAACAAAGCACCAAAAGTAACAATAGACTGCATAGCATGGAAACGAACGAATTTGTTTTCTTTTTCGATTAAGAGAAACACAATCCCAGTGATAAACCCAAGCAGATAACAAAAAAGCGCTGAAACATTAGGCTTAATCCCAGTTGAAGTTTTACCTAAATCCTGTTCCGGCATATTCCCTCCTTTTTTCGCGTTCTTAGTCCCCTATTTAAAAAACACCATCAAATGATCGTACCTAAAACCCAATCGATATGATTCTACCACGATTTGCTGCTTTTTAATATCCACATTTACAACCAATAAATACAACTAAGAAAGCCCCATGGTTAACAAAAACAACAAAGCGATCAAAACGCGATAGACTCCAAAGGCGATAAAACTGTGTTTTTGAATGAAGGCGAGAAGAAATTTAATGGCAAGAAGTGCAACGACAAATGACGTTATAAAACCGATGGCTAAAACGACAAACTCCTGCGAAGAAAATGAAGCGGCATTTTTTGATAAATCAAGGATCGTTGCGGCCAACATCGTCGGTATGGCCAATAAAAAAGAAAACTCAACGATTGTCTTTCGTTTTAAACCACAAATCAGGCCTCCGATGATCGTTGCCGCTGAGCGAGAGACGCCAGGGATAATAGCCAGGACTTGAAACAATCCTATCAAAATCGCCTGTGGATATGTGATACAGCTCATGTCATCGGTCGCGTCCGATTTTTCTCGATGTATTAATTCAAATAGGATGATAAAAACCCCTCCCAGCAACAAAGACCAGAAAACAACCGAGACATTGCCTATCAGAAATTTCTTAACCAACTTATACAAAAGATAGCCAATGATCCCTGTCGGAACAAAAGCGGCACACAATCGTTTGATAATCCTCAGGTCTTTTACTAATGTTTTAAAATAAAGGACAATAACGGAAAGAATAGCACCCAGCTGAATGATGATCTCAAAACTTTTTACAAAATCAGTCTGGGGGATATTTAAGATCCGGGCGGAAAGGATCAAGTGGCCTGTTGATGAGATAGGAAGAAACTCAGACACTCCTTCAACGATCCCTAAGATGACGGCATGAAAACTATGCATAAATCTTTATACCCCGCGGCCCCTAAACTGCGCCTTTTAAAAAAGACACGCCTGCCGGCCCCATCGGCTTCGCCGCAAGACAAACAGGCAAGGACGCTTGTGGCCGCCTTGCTTATGACAGAACTTTCTATAATCACATTAAGGTTGGCCGCCCTGCCTATGGCAGGACTTCCTGAAATTACATTAAAGATGGCCGCTTGGGCATTCCGCCCTAAGGGAACCTTAGGGATTTAAAGCCTTAGGTGGGCTCCATTTTTAATTCCAGGCGATACCTGATCATTGATAAATTAATAGTTCTGCGCGAGCACCTCATAATAGCCTTGAGGATGTTTGCAAGCCGGACACTGCATAGGTGCCTCCGGTCCTTCGAAAACATACCCACAGTTAATGCAATGCCACTGAACCGATTCTTTTTTCTTAAACACCTCTTTTTGAGCAATGTTATTAACAAGCTTCCTATATCTGGCCTCATGGAATTTTTCAACCTTTGCGATCTGTTCAAAAGATTTCGCTATTTCATCAAACCCTTCGTCTTTGGCGGTCTTTGCGAAATCCGCGTACAAGGTTGTCCACTCAAGATTTTCTCCAGCAGCAGCCTCTTCGAGGTTAGATTTCGCATCTTTTATAACCCCGGCAGGGTACGATGCTGTAATCTGGACATCTCCTCCTTCGAGGTATTTGAAAAATACCTTGGCGTGTTCTTTTTCATTTTCGGCAGTTTCAATAAAAATATTGGCTATCTGTTCATGGCCCTCTTTGCGCGCGGCAGAAGCAAAATACGTATAACGGTTCCTTGCCTGTGATTCCCCTGCAAAAGACGCCAGCAAATTCTTCTCTGTTTTAGTCCCCTTAATTGATTTCGACATGATAATTCTCCTTTTGTCAACCTATCTAATCATTCCCGATCTCTATGTTTATGAACAAAAGGCTTCTTTTTCGCACTAAAACCACGATGCTCGCCGACAGGGCGCTTATCAAAACGGCGCTCTGGGTTAAAATCACTCGGCCTCTCATGATCATAAGATTTCTTTTTATAGCCGAAACTTCTGCCTTCTTCACGAGGACGTCTTTCATCAGGACGATTGTGAGAAAATTTTCTATCACCGAAAGAATGTTCTTTTCCTCTGTCAAAACGATCATGACGATCAAAAGACCGGAATGGTTTTGAAAAAGGCTTAGGCCTAAAAGACTTTTCCTGGGATTGACTGATCAAAATATCAATCTTCTTCTCCAAAGCCGTCAGCCGTTGTTGCATTTGCTTGATTAAGACCACCACATCCGTTTCAGATGACGGAAGTCCTTCCAAATTTTCATTCCCGATTTGTTCACTCATAGAATCCTCTCTTCTTTTTTTCTAACATGAACTTCAAAATCCTGATTCCTGACTTAAAGGCATTCCCGTTTCCAGCGCCTTTTAAGAGCCAATGTTTGTCCTATTATAGCCTATCTATTGAGGCAAGCAAGAAAATTTAAAACGGCCTCATGATCAGCGGTCTTCGGGGCTATTTTTTTTAATGACAATTGATTTTAGCTGTTGGCTTTCCAAAAGACTTCCGTAATGAAAAATGGCACCTTTCATTCCAAGTTCTTTCAGCGTATGGAATTCAGAATCGAATGATTCCGAAGCATTCACAAGCTTGTAAGCACCGATACCTACCCTCACCCTGGATAGATCAGACACCTTTTCTTGTGCAACAACCAACCACCGCCTAAACTCTTGCGGATCAGGAGAATAATCCATAAGGGTCACAAAATCTATCAGCCCATGGTTAATCCAAGACGGCCAATCCTGATAAGCTTCATGCGTAGCACGAATCAAAGGCATACACCCCGTAGCTGAAACTTGAATATTGGGCCTTAAAGAACGCGCTGTTTTAACAAGAATGGTCAATAATTCCGTGACCTGGGCGCGCTTCCACTGTTTCCACACAAGGCTTTGCTCATCAATAACGCTCAAGCCTGTCGTTTTCTTAAAACGTTCAACGTTGCTTTTCGCGTATCCGTAGTGAGGTTCCAAATCCGGATAACGAATATAATCAAACTGAATACCATCCAGCTCTGGATATGCGCTCAAAAGCTCTGAGACTATTTTTGAAAGATCTCTTCGCACCCGCAGATCGCCAGGCTCTAAAAAATACTGGGCATCGATCAAATAATCACTAAACCTCTTCTTATGTTTTAAATTCCTGGTCAAAACATCGGGCCCATATTTTTTAAGAAACTCCGCATTTTTATTTTGGGACAAGCTCAATAAATTAAGCCAGGCATGGACCTGGATGCCTTTACTGTGAGCCAATCTAATGATCCGCGCAAGAGCATCTTCAGCAAGATCAAGGCGGCTTTTTTCGTAGGGAGAATCATCAGCAATCTGCGACGGAAACCAGGCTTTATTTTCCCGGTAAACCTGAATAAAAAGCGTGTTGATGTTCGCTTGAGCCGCAAATTCAATCAACGCGTCAATCCCTTCCTTATTTGAGAATATGGAAGGATATTGCACCAGAGAAACAAATAAGGCCGGGCAAATAGATGTTGGGACGTCTTTTAATTGAGAGACATACTCCAATTTATCCGAGCCTTCAACAGCATAGCGCGACATTGTGTAAGATTGATCCGCTCGAAATAAATATCCATTGTTTAAACCGCTCAACGTAACAGCCGCATCAAACCCAGCATCTTTTACGAGAGAGATAATCTCATCATCATAATGGCCGTATGGATAGGCAAAAACAGAAACCGGCTTTTTTAAATGGTTTTCTAAAATCTTCTTTGAATCATCAATCTCCTGCCAGGCTTCTTTAACGGATAAGGCTGGAAGTCTTGCGTGTGTGTGCGAATGCAACTCAATATCCATGGCGGAATCAGAAATTTTCAAAACTTCATCCCAATTCATATAGGCTGAATGGCCGACAGAATCCGTAATAATAAAAAATGTCGCTTTAAAATTATATTTCTTTAGTATAGGAAACGCATTATTATATTGATCTTTCCAGCCGTCATCAAAAGAAATAACAATTGGCTTAAGAGGCAAAGGCAGGCCGTCTTTCAAATGACCACTTAACTCTGCCATAGTAACGGGATGAAATCCGTGCTTGACGATCCATCGTATTTGATCGTCAAATTGTTCCGGCGTAAGCGTCCAGCGCTTCTGCGCAGGGCTGGCATTATCAGGCAATTGGGCTATATGGTGATACAAAAGGATAGGGACTCGCGCCTCACGAGTCGGCATAACATCGCGATGAGGAACATAGGTATGAACACACCCTGCCGTAAAAACACTTATGATCAGGATGCCAAGCGATTGGATTGTTGTGCGTAGAAAAAACATGCAGCAATTATATTCCAAATTACACAATGATACAATACTAAAGAAAACCTAAAAATACAGGTTTTTAAACCGACAATGTAATTTTTATTCTATTTTTATTTCAACTTCGGGATTACTCTCCAGCGTCCTGTGCACAGGACAGTTTTTTATAAATTCATGGAGAGACTTAAGCCTTCGTTCGTCAAACGTAATCCCTTTTAAATCTATCTTTACGTTTATTTTCCTAAAACAAACCGGCGGCTCAAGGCTGAATTCCGCGTCTACCTTTATGCTGAATTCCGGGATCTCAAGCTTGACGCCTTCGGCGTACTTGCGCAGATAAACACCTATGCATGTGCCCAGGCTGGCTAAGAGCGTATCCGGAGGAGTTATGCCTTTTCCTTTTATATCTACGACAAATTCAGACTCTTTAGATTTAACATTAAACGAATAATCGCCTTGATTGGTAATATCGACATGATACATAGCCATCTCATCCCCCTCACATCACAATTCTTCGATTTTAAAAATTTAAGCTGCTTACTCTGTTAGAGAACGAAGCTCTCTAACAGGGCTTACTTAAACGTTAAGATATTTTAAGTTTTTTTTCTAATTTCCCGCTGATATTGCAATATCCTTCAACAGAAAGCACATCGCCGGTTTTAACTTGAGGAATCAAAAACTTAACCGTCTGGCTCTCATTATTATCCTGGCGCGATAGGACCTGGCCAACAACCTCTTGTCCATTTAACCCTACATCAACTTTCTTGATATAGTGCGAAGCAGGATTATTAACATCATGAAAAATGACAGCCTCAAGCATCTTTGTCGCGGGGTCATAAGTAATTTTAATATCCGATGGCGGATGCGCATAGACGTTAAAAACAGCTACTGTTAAAAACAAAAGAAAAAAAACGGAAAGTTTTTTCATTGCGCTCCTCCTCACTTTATTGTCAAAGATTACCCATATCATTTGTAACAGCCAGCACCTTATCAGCTTCCATGATAATAATGCGCCATTCCGTGCCATATAAAGAAACAGTATCCCACACGGCAGATTTTTTAACGACTGTTTTATTTTCCAACCCTTTTGAGTAAAAATCATAAGAACCGGCTCCATCCCTTGAACCGGCCACCGTCTTTGAAAATGAAACTAAATCTCTAAAAGGAAGAAAAAGCTCATCCGTAAAAATGTTCTTTCCTACTTGATTCGGATCCGGGTCATAGATGATTAAGCCGTCTTTCTGCATCATCCATGCTTTACACGCCAGGTTTTTAACAAGCGGCATAAGAACATCATCAGCGAGTGCATCCTGTTTTACCAACATGCTAACCGCCCCGAGAAACTCACCTTTATCGGAAAATATTGGATAATTAAAATCTATGACTTCTATACCTTCAACTGAATGAAAAACCCCGCTGAGAACAGGCTTTTGTGTCTTGAGAAAACTCACAATATGCGCTTGTGTGCTTATATCCGAGCCTTCATGCTTTTTATATTCCGCCGGCTCAACCACAATCATCGTACCCGTCGTATCGATGATAGAACAATCCACCACATAGGGCCGATCCTTACACAAAACGTTTAATATATTTCGCGCATCTTCCCCTTTTAAATCAACTTTTGACAACTCCTTGGCTGCACCAGAGAGGCTCTTATCTATCGAGACAAACGTGGCCGCTATGCCAGCCTTAGCTTTTTCAAGGGCCGGCATCATAACATCAAGATCCATACAAAAAACATTAACAGCGGTCAATGCAATCATCGCAAAACTCAAAGGTATCGCTTTCTTCATAACCCCTCCATTATGTTCTACTTTTGTAAACCCCGTTAGAGAACTTCGTTCTCTAACGGGGTAAATCTTCTTTTTGGAGTATCGATAGTTTTATCTCAACATGATTTTACTTCAAACAAAAAATCTTTCACAATACCTATCAACCATTAGATAGATATTCTATCACAGAGCGTTAAAAAACTAAAGAACTGCGAAAACGCCTTATCTTGTTTAAGTCTTTCAGAAATTAATGCTTTAGAGGTAATAGAGTTAACTTATTGTACCGAGGCATAATAAGGCTTTTTTTAAATCTTTGAAACACATGATAGCTATGATATAATCCATTCGTTAAATTTATTCCTAAAAAAGGATTATAAAAATGCAGAAACGCCGCGTAGTAATTACTGGCTTAGGAACAGTAGCACCCAATACTATAGGAAAAGATAATTTTTGGGCTGCATTGATCGACGGTAAATCCGGAATCAGAACAATCACCCGCTTTGACCCTACCCCATTTCCTACAAAAATTGCCGGAGAAATTGATTTAGATATTTCTCAATTTATTGACTCTAAAAAAGCCCGAAGAATGGACCGCACCACGCATCTGGCTATAGCAGCAGCCAAGCTTGCCTTTACAGATTCCCGACTAGACCTTGCTGCTTGTAACTTAGAAAGAATCGGCGTGATTCTTGCAACGACTATGGCTGGCAAGGGTTTCATCTTAAATGAATATAAAAATTCTTACCTCGCTAAAGGCCCAATGAAAATCAATACCTTTACGGCCATCGCTACTTTTCCTGATGCTGCGGCAAGCTGCATCTCCCTTGAATTTGGTTTGCAAGGGCCAAGCCTCTCCTTATCTACCGCATGTTCATCGTCTTCAGATGCACTTAGTCTTGCACGAGATTTAATACAAAAGAACACCGTAGATTCAGTTATTGTTGGTGGCAGCGATGCGCCGCTTTTTGCTCCGATATTCAGTGGTTTTTGCGTTTTAAGGGCTCTATCCAAAAGAAATGATACACCTGAAACAGCTTCACGCCCTTTTGATCAGTTAAGAGACGGTTTCGTTTTAAGCGAGGGCGCCGGTGTATTGCTTTTAGAAGAATTAGAATACGCTAAAAAAAGAGGGGCGCACATTTACGGAGAAATACTTGGCGTAAGTTCTACCTGCGATGCCTACCACATTACCAGCCCTGACCCGCAAGGACAACAGGCAGAAAGGGCTATGCGCTTAGCTATTCAGGACGCAAAAATCGAACCGAAAGATGTTAATTATATCAATGCCCATGGTACTTCAACCCCGCTCAACGATAGAATCGAAACTATGGTCATCAAAAGAATCTTCGGCGACAGGGCAAAAGAAATTCCAGTCTCTTCTACAAAATCGATGATTGGACATTCTATTGCTGCTGCGGGAGCATTAGAAATTTGCGCAGCGCTACTTGCGCTAGAAAAAGGTATTATTCATCCGACGATTAACCAAGAGGTTTCTGACCCTGAATGCGATTTAAATTATGTTCCCAACAAAGCCATCAAAGCCAATCCGAAAATAATCCTAAAGAACTCTTTTGGTTTTGGCGGAAAAAATGCGGCATTAATAATCGGAAAGATATAGAGCTCCCCACCTTAATAACCGATTCTTGACAATATCCGTACGGTCAACTATGATATTCCCATTATGAAAAAAATCCTTCTATCAATACTTATCTGGTTTTACATCTGCGTACTCACCATTATTCTTTACTTTGCGGTGTTGTTATGCGCGGCCCTTTCCTATCCCTTTGATAAAAAACGCACCCTCGCTCACCGGCAGTGCTTCTGGTGGTCAGATGCGGTCATCGCGCTCAATCCCTTTTGGAAAATAGACATAAGCGGTTTAAACAATATCGACAAAAAACGCACTTATGTTATTATCGCCAATCACCAAAGCCTGGGCGATATCGTGCTCGCTTATCAAATAAAAATGCAATTCAAGTGGGTCGCCAAAAAAAGCTTATTTAAAATTCCCTTCATCGGCTGGTCATTGTCTCTTACTAAACATATAAAACTTGAAAGAGGCAATTTCGGTAGCATAAAGAAAGTTTACAGAGAAGCCGCTCAATGGTTACGCGGTGGAATGTCCGTCCTCTTTTTTCCGGAAGGAACGCGAAGCGAAACAAAAGAAATCGGTGACTTTCGTAACGGCGCGTTCAAACTCGCCATAAAAGAACACGTCCCGATATTACCCATTGTGTTTGAAGACACTGGCACCGCCATACCTAAGGGCAGCTGGATTTTTTCGGCAAAAACCACAGCTAAGCTAAAAATCATGCCGGCCTTAGAAACAGCCCATTATCAGGCATCGGACTTCGCCAAGCTCAGGGATCTGGCACGCTCTGTTTTAGAAAAAAAATAAAAAGGCCTGTCCCTAAAAACCAATCCCTGCCCTTAGCCTCTCTTTAAAAAAAGGAAATCTGCTGATTTTCCCACACATTAAGCAATAAATTTTCGCCTTGCGAAGCAATCGACAAAATCATTTTTCAAGCAGGTGTTTCTTTCTGCAATAATTAACTACAGCTAAAGTAATAAAATAAAAAACCACCGCACATATCAATCCCAACACCAAACTCCCTATAAATAAAGGGTAGTAGAATTCGCTTAGCCGCTCGATTTTAAAATTCCTGATATATTCCCATGAAAGCGGCGGATAGCGTTTATCCGCGAGCAAGAAACGGCCGATATCGTACGCCGTCCAGGTGATCACTGGGATCGTCGGTGGCAAAGAAATGTTTGTTCCTAAAAATATCGCTATTTTATTGGCCTTAGGGATTAAGATTATGGCGAGCACGCAAAGAACTGTGTGAAGGCCATACAAAGGAAGAACCGCAATAAAAGAACCTATAGCGATTCCTAGCGCAATCTCATGCGGCGTATGATGCGCCTTAAGCGCTTTTACCAAAATAGCTCTTATCTCTTTGATATTTTTTTTAGGCATTGGAAAGAAAAATTTCTAAATGTGTTAGAAACTTTTTTTCATAAACGGATTTTCGTTTTTAAGATCTTTGTAAATTTTTAAAACTAATACCATATTTCATGAAACCTCGCCATGCACCTTTTAGTCCTGTTGGATAAAGCCTAAAATAAGCTGCATGCCCTTCCCAAACAAGATAGACAATCTTGAAAAACAAGCCTAAAGGCAAACTGATAATTTTCTTAACCAATAAAAAAAGCCATGGCCATTCGACACAAACCGGAAAAAGCAATCGGAAGTTTTCAACAGCACGCTTATCTCTTTTATCCTTATAGTGATTCAACGTCCTCCAATTACTGTAATCAAGATTTTGCGCTGAAATCTGACCTTTTCGTAAAGCTTGTTCATGTATCTTTGTGCCCGGATAAGGCGCGAGTAATTTAACAGCCGCATAATCCGGCCTGCATTCAATATTAAATTTCAGAGTTTTAAAATCATCCTGAACCGCCGTCTCAGGAATTCCAACAATATTCATTATTTCAAGGCGAATGCCTGCTTCTTTTATCATTTTACATGCATCCATAATAGCCTTATTTGACATTTCACGGTTAAGGATCGTTTTTCTTAATTCCTCGTTTTCAATTTCAAGCCCTAAAGAAACAGTCACGCATCCAGCTTCTTTTAATTGGTCGACGACTCTCTTATTGATCAAGTCAGCCCTGACATAACAAAAAAATGGTAGTGAAATTTGCGTCTTATACTTATCGCAAAATTCATTCAACCAGGCATCCGAAGTTAAAAACAGATCATCTTCAAACATTACAAAATTAATTTTTGTTTTATTCCTGATTTCTAAAATTTCCCTTAAAACATTATCAACGGATCGCCGGAGGATTCTTTTTGCCGAATGACCATATATCTTTAACAATGCCGCATGACAACAGTAAGAACATTCATAAGGGCAACCGCGGCCTGTCAAAACATGCAACTTACCGCTCGCATAACTCTCGCTGTTTGCAAATAATTCTCTGTCAGGAAAAGGCAAACAATCCAGATTCTCAAGCAAAGGGCGGACATCATTTCCATAAATCACATTATCTTTTTTAACCCATAAATTTTTTATTTTTGTAATATCTCTTTTTTTTTCTAAAGCATTCACCAGCTCCAAAAATGCTCCCTCAGCTTCTCCCCTACAAACACAGTCAATATAATCATCATTTATTATCTCAGGGGCAAAGGTAGGGTGCGCGCCTCCAAAAACAGAAAAAACATCATATCGGGATTTAACGAATTCATTTAAATCCATATAATACCGACTTTCGATCGTAGGGACGCTGTAAGCAATAATATCAAAACATTTTTTTTTAAAATGCCACGATATACTTTTTCTGTTGGCTTCGATAGCAATAACGCTATGCCCAGCTTTTTTAAGAATGCTGGACAAGAGCATTACGCCCAACCGATCAACATGTAAATTTTTTATAGCGAAGACAATATTCATATCTTAACCGGCAATGCCGCTGAACTGTTATTAATCCTTTCTGAATACTTATCATGAAATTCTTTTTCTCGCACAATACAATCATTGCCGCTATAAAGTTTATAGAATGGGTGCCTATCCATATACTCACGAATATCCATAAAGCTTGTTTCGCAAATATTTCCAAAACTGACAGGAACAAAACTACATGGCTGAACATCACCATAAGGAGACAAATAAATCAGCTTTTTTGTAACTGCGGGGCATTCCGTAAATGAATTCCTCATTCCTTCAACATAGACAAAGACAGGATCTAACAATTTTCTTACCTTTTCCTTTTCTTCTTCTGTAAGCATTAATTTCTGACATCCAAGCCACCTACCGCTTTGCACTGCAATTAAAATCCTAACACCATTGGCTCCTATTGATTTTGAATACTTAATCAAATTCTCCAAATCGCCATTTTTAATATTTTCTTTAGTCGCAACTGTTGATATAACGACTAAAACGCCTTTTTTTATACATTTTTTAATATTCTGAGTAACATCATTAAAGCACCCCTCCATCTTTCTCGATTCATCATGTCTTTCTGCAAACGAACTGTCCAGGCTAACATTAAGAAAAGAAACACCCGCCTTCTTAAGAAGGCCTATCATTTCATCATGAAGCAGCAAACCATTTGTGCTTATCGCCGTAATAATATTATTCTGCGTGCAATGCGCTACCAATTTTACCAAGCTTTTCCGCATAAGCGGTTCACCACCTCCAAAAACAATGAAGTATGCCCCCATCGAATGGACGCAATTAATAAATTCAACGAGCTTCTCATCACTCAACTCATCTTTATCACATTTTTTTTGGCCATAAACACCACAATGCGCGCACTCTAATTGACAATCATAAGTTAATCCGATTTCTAAAGATTGAACATTATTTCTACAAAAAAAAGTGCGAATATATTTATTAAACAGAATTATTATTTTTGCCTTTAATGTAAAAGAATGCAAAAATAATCTAAAGCTGTATTTTTTTGTCTTTAAAAATTTAAACATTTTGAACGTTTTTTTTACTACATTTCACGGCAATAAACCAAGCCGTGTATTTACGGGTTAATTTTATTTTCGAAAGCCAATCTGCGATTTTTACAAAAAAATTAGCACAATAATCCGCTGTTCTTCTACCAAATATTTTCTCAACAATCAATAAAACTGAATTAATCGGCGAAACAATATGGACAATATACTCCTCTTCTAAAACATAAAGATCCGCTTGCCCGCATGCATATTTTATCTCATTTTTTAAATAAAACTGAACTGGATATTTCTTTAGATTCAGCGCCCTTTCTAACAAAAATAGTAAAGTGATATTCAAATTTAAGCGATTGTTTAGTGTCATTACGATATTTCCATTAGGGCGTAATACGCGAGCCATTTCTTTAATGGCAGCTAAAAAATCTTCCTTATTCTCAAAATGATCAAGAGTTGAGCTGGAAAGAATCAAATCGAAGGAGTTCTCTTTAAACGGCAGGACTCTGACATCAGCTGTTATATACACATGAGAATATCCTAGGTCGCGCTGTCGAAAATCAGCATGCTGCACAGTTACTTTAGATATATCAATGCCGAAAATATGCAATAAATTATTTTTGGGAGTATCGATAGCATAAAGAATCTGATCTTGACCGTAAGCCTCTTCGCGTAAATCTGTTTTTAGAATTTTAAAATCCTGATTTAGCTCTATACCCCATTCCCCCAATAGAGAAATAAATTCTTTCGATTTATATGCCCCCAATACTTCATTGATGTGTTCTTCCAAAACATTGCACCTTGATATTAAATCCCAAGAAAAATTTGTTTTTCTCATAAACTTTAGTGAATCACCATTGACTTTGTCGGTGGCTTCTTAAAAGAAAAAATTGATTGAGGCGAGGCGACTTCAAAGGAGAGCATAAAATTCGGCGGCGCATAGAGCGCAAAAATGCACTGTTTCAAGCCATTTCCGCTAATGATCATTCCAGGGCGCGTCCTTCGACTTTGCTCAGGATGGTGAGCGATGTCGAACCATTGTGCATTTTTAGCTGAATTTTGTGCGTTGCGAAGCACTCCTTTGATCGGAGCCAGAGCCTAAACAATTTTTTCAAAGAACACCACCACCAACTTCTATGTATTTAATTATAATGACCTAACATTTTCTCGACTTCAATTCTAACATCAAATGTTTTTGCAGTTTCAGAGGCTCTTAAGCCAAAAACATGGCGCTTACTTTCATCCCTGAATAAATCGAGCAATTTATTTGCTAATCCAATACTATCCCTGGGTTCAACCAAATAACCGTTATAATCATCCCTGACCACTTGCTCCGCGCATGAGATTCTTGAAAAAATAACTGCTTTTTTCATCAACATTGCTTCCAGCAAAGCAAGTGGCAACCCTTCATAAAGGGACGGAAGAACAAAAATATCGCAAGCCTCAATATAATTTTTGACTTCTTCGTAGGGAACAGTACCGACAAAACGGACATTTTGCTCTAATTTATATTTTTTTACTAAGGACACCAATCTTTGTCGTTCACCACAATCCGGCCCAACAATTAAGAGCAAGCAATTCAAAAACTTTTTCTCATACACAACGATCCTCACCGCCTCTATTAAATAACACAATCCTTTGCGCGGCAAAATACGCACAATCGATAAAATAACCATTTTATTTTCAAGATTATATGTCTGGCGAATATTTTCAACTTTCTCAAAAACAGGATCATTCTCATCTATTAAAATACAATTGGGTTGAATAATTATTTTTTGATGATTTTTTACAAGCTTCCTTAACTCATCTTTCTGAGCCTGTGAACAGCAAAATACATTTACTGCATAATTCAATAAACTCCTGCCAACCATAAGATCATAAAAGCATTTGCATAGTTTCAATGCCTGGCTCCTAAACTGATATCCATAAACGGTCAGATAAAAAAGCTTCTTCATCCGCTTGGCGTACAATGCCGTGATATCAGTCGTAAAAGAGCCATATTCGAAAGCATGGCATATGTCCGCTTCTTCTCTTTTTAAGACCGCATAAAGTCTCGGTATTATTCGATAAATTTGAAGCGGATTGCGCGAAACTTTAATCGACAACATTGGCAATAGAATTAATTTATAACCATTAATAAAGCTGCAGGCTTCTTTGTTGACTTTCCCGCCAGCGACAACAACAACTTCAACGCGATCACTTCTGGATAAACAAGTAGCGAAGTTATGAACGTGCTTCTCTCTCCCGCCGATACTGTTGGGATACGCCGTATGAACCACTAGCACTATTTTTGTCTTCTTAGCCATGGTCGTTGTTTTTCTCTATAAGGTTTTATCATAACCGGCGATTTTATTCGATTTTTAAGCTTGGTTGATTCCAAGAGAACCCTTTGTTGACCCATGTCTGAAACAACATCTTTCGAATCTTTCAAATTAACATAGCGAACAATTAAAACCCCGTCTATCCATTTTCTAAAGATAATTTCGGCATTTTTATCCATATACTTCTTAACGGCGTAATCATTCGGATCAAAATTACCCTTTCGATGCCAGGATGTAAAAACAAACCACAGCTCAGACCCGCGATACTTCTTAATTTCATCACTCTTAAGATTGATTCCCGGAATATACCTATCTGCAAGGCGATCCTTACCTGGAACATAAAAATAGTTAAAACGAATTTTTTGATATTCTTCATCAGTCAGGCTAGATTTTAAATAAAAACGCAGTGTTTCGCGAAACCCCTGATTCGCGACTCCCAGGATGGCATTTTCCGGCATTTTCTCTATTAAAAATAGAGCGACATTCTTAACCGGCATCTTCCCATGAACGCCAGGATACATATGCGCGTCATCTAATTTATAATTGAAATAATGACCCACTGACATCAACTGAAAAAGACATATCCCGGCGCACGCGGCTATTTTTACGAACTTCCTATTGAAGCTTGAGATCAGATAAGCCGCATATAAATATGTTAAAAAACTAAAAATGATCAAGTTCCGGTCTAAGTAAAACGGAATAACCAGGATAGATAACAAATAAATAAAAATGAGCGGAAACAGCGCATAAAAAAAAGCACAAAATTTTATTTTTATATCCTTTTTCAAGAAAAAACTCCCGGCTGCTATGACAACGAGCATAACATCCAGGGCAAAATACAGCCTTTTATCTCCGGAATAACCTAAGAAAAAAATCTCTATTGTCCGTAAAATAACGCCCACGTTCCTTGGTTCACGCAGCCAGAAAAAATCGAGAAAATCTTTTATCTGAGCAACAAACAATGGCCCAAAAAAAATACTCGCCAGCCCACAGACAATAAAAAGATTTATCAAGTACACGCGGAACTTGTTCTTAAAAACAAAAGCAACCAAAAGCCACTGCATTAACAGTAAAATCAACGTGTAATAACTGATACCGAGCCCACAACCTAACCCAAGGCCATAGAGGACCCAATCAAGCCTACGGCCAAATTTTAATGCCTTTATAAAATAATACGTATGAAAAACAGAGATAAACAAGGCCAAAGCGAACATGCGTGCTTCCTGCGCGTACCATATCTGGAATGCTGAGAACCCCATAAACAAACAAGCGCAAAGGGCGCCTTCAAGGCCGATCAAAATAATGCCTAATCTCCAAAGATAGATTATTGCTAAAATACTGAAAAAAACTGATACGAACCTAAAAGACGCTTCGGAATATCCGGCAATTCTCCCCCATCCTCTCATCAATAAATAATAAAGCGGGGGATGTCTATCCGAGAAGGGCGTAAGTATAAAATTTTGCGAATAATTAGGAATAGAATATTTTATTGTCATAATCTCATCATGCCAATAATCTCTTTTACCTAAATCGTGCAATCGAAGAATAAAAAATATCATAAACATAACAATCAACAAATATTTTTTATACTTTAAAAAACTGATCATCTTTTAAATTCCTTTATTTTACTTAGGGGGTCGAGGGTGCAAAACTGGATATTTTCGGCTTCAAGACATTGTGATAAAGCTAGTTTTAAAATAACTGTTTTCATTATACTCCTAGAAAAATCAAAAATAAAATATAAAAAATTCAAAAAAATATCGCCCAAGACCCTCCGCTATATGGAATGCGGAGGTCTGTCCTTCCTGGACTAGACCTTCCGCTATATGGAATGCGGAGGTCTGTCCCTTGTGGACTAACTCTTTGACGCTGAAAGACATACACTCGCCCATCCTAACTAGGAGAGGTGTAGCGCAGAAAGCGTACACTCACCCATCCTAACTAGGAGAGGTGTAGCGCAGAAAGCGTACACTCACCCATCCTAGCTGGGTGAGGTGTATGCCACTTTTGCCGCAGAAAACAGCATAGATGTCCACCTATTTAGGCAAGCCACTACGGCAAAAAAGGCCATGATTGGATTAATCAGTCATGGCCTTTAACCTCTAACTTTATTTAACAAGAAGGATATTACTAAGGTCTCTCTCATGAGGTGAAGGAAAACCTCTGCTAAACCAATATTTTAATTTTTGAAACAAATTTGTATCGTAGCTTCCCCTCCTAATTATTCATATCAGCGATTTTTTGAATACTTTTACCTGCGTCCTCAACATCTTTCCCTGCGCCTTTAAGAGTATTACAGCCTAAAACCGAGACCGCAAAAATAAAAGCTAAAATAATCAATAAATAATTATTTTTCATAATTATCGCTCTTCCCATTTGGTTACATTTTTTCTCTGTTTATCGGCCGCTATCTTTTTTCTTTGAGTAGCACTCTTTGCAGAAAATGGGACGGTCGCCGCTAGGCTTAAAAGGGACTTCACACTCTTTTTTGCATTCCGCGCAGACCGCTTTGTGCATCTCCCTTGGACGCCTATCGTATCCACCTGATCCACTTTGAAAACTCATATCAACTCCTCTGTTTTTGGTGCCTCTCTCAAGGCACTCGGTTAATGAATGATTATTCTCTATTGTAATATTCTACAAAAGGTCCTTCACGTCGCCTGAAGCGTTCTTTTTCATCACGCTTCAGGACTATCTCAGGGCCCACCCGTATGAGCTAAAGGGGAAACCTCTCTTTTCCAAAATAACGCTTATATATAGGAATTACCTTAATACATGCCTAATACTGCAACTTTAGAGGAGTAATTCCTCATTGAATTACTAGAGTGGTAAGAATAAATTAAAGCTTGCTTTGTAATTCTTTCTCATATCCTGGATCCGGTTTAAATCCAAGACTCTTAGCTTTATCTAAGCGTGTTTTAGCCATTAGGTAATTGCCTTCATAAAACTCTAGAATAGACCAATTAGAATGCAACAAAGGATACCTTGATTCAATACTTTCAGCCTGTTCAAATAGCTTTCTAGCTTGTTGAAAATTTTTACTGGCTTCAGGAAATTTTCCGTTACTCTTTAAATAGTCTCCAAAAATTGTGTAAGAATATGCCAGATCGACCCTAATGCGATAATTATTGTTTGCCTTTGAATTAGCTAAATCCAAATATTTTATAGATGCTTGCAAGTTCTGTTCAGTATCTTCGCTAGAAGCTCTTTGACCCATTATGATTCCGAAACCCCATAACGCTTCAACGTTATCACGATCAAACATCCAGGCCTGATTAAACCTTTTCATCGCAGTATTTAAATCTCCCCTATCTAAATACTCCCATCCAAGTTTAGCGGCTGACTGACTATTTTCCTTGTTGAGTGCGACTTCAGGATTATGTT